>CAYTLK010000230.1:0-1705 GCA_964438515.1 uncultured Planctomycetaceae bacterium | reverse complement strand
TCTTGATGGGAATAGGATAAAAATATTTGCATTTTTTCAAGTCCAAAATTAAAATTTCAAACGAAAGTAAAAAGAGTGTTGAGCATGAGCACAGAGAACGAAACCCATTTTAATCTTCATCCCGGATTTGCAGGGAACTTCTGTTTCACGCTTGCCACTCGCCGATGATTCTTACTGATTCGCCTTTTTACGATTACAATCTTTGCAGAGCATTTGACAGTTTTCCGGAGTGGTGTGACCGCCGCGGCTCCACGGTTGGATGTGGTCGCCCTCCATCTCGTTAAACTCAAAATGTTCGTGACAGAGAGGACAGACGCCCTCCTGACGACTGTACGCAGCCAGTTTGTCACGATTTTCAAACGCTCTTAAATTCAGCAGCCGCTCGGCAAACGGATCGGTGCCGCGACACAGAAGATACTCGTAAATACCAGTTTTTTTCGCGATGTCTTCGTCTTCCTGCAGTCTCTTGACCTCTTCTTCCATCTGATGGGAATTGTAGGTCTTCTGATGATACTTATTGAACAGATGACACCAGTCCAGCCCTTTCATGTTGGGATAGTGCTTTGGAAAGATTTTTTCTGCCCAGTGAATCACGTCCTGAAAATACTGCCACAGTTCGTCTGCGTCCGCGTCCGATTTGTGGCGGGCCATGTATTCCGTCAGATTTTGAATTTCCTGAAGCTCGCAAATCCCTTTGAGTGCTTTTTCCAGAAGCTCCTGACGGTTAGGGTCTCCGATAATATATTTGTCCGATAATCCTTTTGCGGCACAGTTTCGTTTCGAAAAGTGCTTTTTTGCGTCAGAGAGCCAAGGACCCGTGTAAACCGAGTTGCGCAGTTCCTGATCGGTGAGCCGCACGCCGGCAATGTTCACGACGCGAAACCAGTCGAGTTTTTCCGATTCCTCCCCTTCGCAAATGTAAATCATGAGTTCATAATTCATAATCGCGTTGTATCGATCATCGGGCAGAGCGTCGCAGTAGTATTTTTGGCCGTCGAGAAGAATCGAAAACTGATGTTTCAAATAACGCATGAGCGCAAGCGTCCGCTGCTGTCCGTCGAGAACTTCGTAATTGTCTTCGCCGATTTGCACCCAGTACATGACGTTCAAAGGAAAGCCTTTCAGAACCGTATGAACGACCGCCTCCGACTGCGCCTGGTCGTAGACGAACTCGCGCTGATACGCCGGCCGAATCGCCAGCCGACCGCCATACGCAAAAACGCCGTCGTCGCCATTATCCGCATAACTTTCAAAAACGTCACGAACTTTGATGGATCTTTGCTCAATTTTCATTATTCTTTCTCCTTCTAATGAGAATTCTATTGTAGATTTTTCGACCTTTAATGATGGTATAACACGGAAAACAACCTATATATCTAGCACTATTTGCTATTCCAATAATCTCGAACTGGTCAGGATTGTATTTGTCAAGAAAAGTAATCGGAACGCCCATGATGCCGCTACACTTTCGTTTGATGAAGATTCTGCTATACATTCTCTTTCCTCCAACGTATCCTCTACCTTGATCAATGTTGAGACTGTACTCATTTCCGACAATTTCGAATTGATTTGGGTTGTATTTGTCGAGGAAGGTGATGGGGACGCCCATGATTCCGTTACATCGCAATCCAGCAGTGCGGAATGCTCCGCTGCTCGGTGTTGCTCGGTGTTGCTCGGTGTTGCTCGGTGTTGCTCGGTGTTGCTC
>CAYTLK010000229.1:0-1710 GCA_964438515.1 uncultured Planctomycetaceae bacterium | reverse complement strand
TTTGATCGAAAGCAATCCCGAATGGGCGAAACTGCGCGGAATGCACATCTCGCCGGCAGATCCGTTTTTGCCGGATGGAACGATGATGCGCGGAAACGTGGTGGAACGGAACATTTATTACTATCCCGACCAGCCCGAATCGACGTATGCGAGCGCAAGCAACATGAATTTCGAGTACAATCACCTCGATTTCAACCTCATTTATGCGGGCGGCGCGCCGATTAAAACGGGTCGGCGCGGTTACGAAGAAATAACGAACGTCGGTGCGCAAGAGGGTGTACAGAATGGTGTACAAAACGACGTGCTGAATGGCGCACAAAACAGTGTACAAGATTCAAAAAACACGAAGACGCCGGATGCGGAAAACATCGCGTTGAAACAGATTCAAAACGTCGATTTTCTGCAATCGGTTTCGGAAGAAGAACAAACGAAAAATCCCTCTCTAACGGCTGCTGCTTCTTGGAACTGGTACTGCAAAACCCTTCCGACGATTCGTTCTAAAGTCGTTTCGACCCCCGATGGGAAACGTGCGCTGCGTATTTATGCGGCTTACAACCCGGAAATGAAATACATCAAAAATTCGTGCGTGCGTTCAGCCCCCTTCCATCTTGAGGCGGGAAAAGACTATCGGTTGCGATTCCGCGTCAAAATGTCGGAAGGGGCGACGCAAGGCGTCGATGTGCGTTTCGTGACGGAAGAAAAAGGTTTGTGGAAGGCGTTCGGCGCCTGCGGTGCACGACCGGAAACTGAAATTTGCGAGTCTTCTTTCCATTTTCCCAAAGAAGGAGAGGCCGATTTCGACGAACGCATCGGTGCGCTGACGCTTCATTTCCAAATGCGGAACGAGACCGGCTGGTTCGAAATCAGCGACATTGAAATTACGGAAGTTCGCGCCCTTTCGGAGTGGGAAGCGTGGAAGAAAGCCGGGGCCGATGTGCATTCCGTGACGGCCGACCCGCTGTTTGTGGATCCAAAAAACGGCGACTATCGTTTGCGTCCCGAATCTCCGGCGCTGAAACTGGGTTTCGAACCGATTCCTTTCGAAAAAATTGGGCCGTATGCGTCTCCGTCACGAAATACGTGGCCGATTCTTGAGGCTCCCGGAGTCCGTCAAAATCCGCAGTGGCTGGAAGTTCCCGACCGATGAGCGCCATACGGATTCCACCTGAAAATTCAAGTTTTGATGCGAAAATTTCCCTTTTTTTCTAAAATTTTCCCCTTTTTTTCAAGAGGGGAATTCAAAAGCTGAAATATTCAGGTGGAAACTGTACAAAAAACGAGCAATTTCAACATTTTTCAACATTTTTCAACGATTTAGATGTTTTCGACGTCTCCGAGTATTTATGAAAAAAAACGACACATTCACGCATTTCGGCTTTTTCGGTTCCATCCTTGTGATTTTGACCCTGCTTTTCGCGGCGCGGCTGTATTTTTACGACAGTTCGAGTTTCCCGTGGAACTCGAATTTCTTTTTAATCAATCAGCTGCTTCCGTTTGTGGTGTTTTCGGCTCTGTTTTTGGGTGCGATCGACCTGTACATCGTAAAACTGCGTAAAAAACGACTCATGAACGATTTGCCGACGAGCCGAACGCTGGGGGTGTTTATGGGACTCGTGGAGCTGAAGGGGAAGGCGGTTCCGGTCGACGAAACGCTTTTATGCTGGTTCCACAATGAAATTCAGTTTTCACAAAAACTGCAGGAGCCGTGGT
>CAYTLK010000228.1:0-1919 GCA_964438515.1 uncultured Planctomycetaceae bacterium | reverse complement strand
TTGAGAATTTAACCCGTCCTGTCGATTTAACCTCCAATTCTACCGTAACCACCCCAATGCTCAACAGTTTCTTCTTTCACTATCGGGAACTTGCGACGTATTTCGATGCGGCCTACATTCGGGGTTCGGTGGAATCGGGAAGGCAAAACGGAATTCAATCGGTAACTTACTCTTTCTCCAACGGTTGGCAACTGACCAACATCAACGATTATCTCAATAGGGTAACCCAAAGGGGCAGCGTCAAGCTGGTTAGTCCTTCTGGCGTTAAGTTTGGCGGCGTAATTTCGTACACGAATTATGGCGTCAATTTCGTTGCGGCAAATCTTTCCGATACGTTCGACGATTTGAACGTCTTTCTGCAAGTCAACTGGAATGGTACGGAACCGGGAGATTTCGTCTATACGTTCCTAGACAATCAAATTCAGCTGGTGAATCCTACCGTCTCTTTCAGCAAAACCGCCTGGTACAATTTCATTGATTCGGATCGGGTAACCATTACGGGACAAGGAACGCATCTGGGAAAAACGTACACGTTCAGCATCGTCTATTCCGGCGGCAAAACGTCGATCTACCGAAACGGAGTCCTTATTTCACCAGTCTCCGCAATGTCGGCAGAGGGAATGGCGACGGATGCTGCGGCGGAAATCGAAAGCGGCTGGGAAAAATATGTTGACGGCGAATGGGTGTCGGTTGAGGTTATGGGTGGAAACTGGGAGGATGCAGCGTTCACGCAATCAGAAATGAACGTCACGCTCGATTTTTCGCTTGTCGAAACGCAGGGAATGGACCCGAATACTGAAATTACCGTTTTGCTGGACGATTCGCCCACGTGGGTGACGACGCTCCGCGAGCTGGAAAGCGGAACCGCAACTTTCTCTGTTTTGGGACTGGAGGCTGGAACGTATCAAATTTCCGTTCAGGTAAATGACGAAAATCATTATCCGGCTAAATCCGTACTGACAGGAACCGTCGAAATCACGACAGCGCCGGATTTGGTCGTCTCGGAAAACTCGGTGAACTGGGGGAGTAAGGTTCAAGGCGCGGCGGCGGCAAACGGGGTCGATTATCGAGAGTTCGTCATTCGGAACGAGGGGACCGCTCCGGCAAAACTAAACGATTGGTCGCTAAATGGGGACGGAACGAAAGCGTTCTGGTTTCAGGCGTTCGACGCTGAGGGGGCCGAGGTGAGTTTGACCGATTCGGTGCTGAGGGTCGGAGAGTCTTTGACCGTCCGAGCCGGGGTCAATCTGGAAAAAACGGAAGCCGGCGAGAAACCAAACTTCACGCTCTCCGCAGCATCAAACGACGAAAATCTGCCGACTTTGACGCTCAACGGGTCCGTAATCGTCGTTCCCGCCGTTGGGACGGTCAGCAGTTCCGACTCGAAAATTACCGTGCGAAAAGACGAAAGCGCAAACTACACCATCGTTTTGAATTCCCAGCCGACGGCAGACGTCACCGTTTATCTGTCCGTGCCGAACGGCCTCAAAACCGTTTGCCAGACACTCGTTTTCACGTCCGAAAACTGGGATGTGCCGCAAACTATCTCCGTCTCCGCAAACAGCGCGTCAAACGTGGAACAAACCTTCATTTTGAAGCATTCCATCGTTTCTGCCGACATGAACTTTCAATCAGGCGGCCTTGATGACGTCGTCGTCGTGGTTCCAGGAAGCGGCGAGATGGAACTCCTCGGAGTTCTCACCTCCGAACGCACGGCAGAAGAAATGACCGACCAGATTCCCGTCTCCGAAGAACGTTTGAGCGACTGGGACTCGTTTTTTGTCGAATTCTGGTCGGAAAATCCAGAAAATTTGGAGGCGCTCGCAGCCGGAGTGTCCAGCAGCGCAACGATTCAGTTCGACTCCAAGGAAGTTCTAAAAACCTCCGTTTTTGTTTCGTTTGGGAAAATTTCGTCAAAT
>CAYTLK010000227.1:0-1928 GCA_964438515.1 uncultured Planctomycetaceae bacterium | reverse complement strand
AGAACGATGAGGGTGTGATGGGGGTAATAAAGTCTGCCCATTTTCTCTCTCTTGTGTATCTTGCACTCAAGAGAGAGAAAATTCGAACTTTTTTGCTAAAAAACGACTTTTTTTCTTGCTTTTCTGAAATGTTGGTGTACAATAGTCGCTATATTATTTGAGATTGAGAGACAGTATTTGTCTGTTTGAACCAAACTTCTGACTTTCAGAGGGCTACGAGGTTGATATGAAACGAATCATTGGCGGATGTGCAGGGTTTTTGGCGCTGTTTTTTGTGTCTTCGGTTTTTGCCGCTGCGACGCTTCCGGTGTCGAACGGTCTGGTGCTGCAGCTGGACACATCGACGCTTTCTACTTTGACGAACGGCAACGCAGTTTCTTCATGGAACGGAACCAATGCGGCTGCGGAAACCATCACTTTTACGCAGACCGCGGCAGCCAGTCAGCCGACGTATCAGTCGTCTGTCGCCAGTCTTGGAGGCGCTTCGGCCGTCTATTTTGACGCGGACTACATGTCGCTCGACGGCACGCTCGGAATCACTGGGAATGCGGACCGTACGATTTTCGTCGTCTGGGCCGACGCGGTGAACACGGAACAGAACTTCCAGCACGCGGTGCACATGGGATCGGCTGAGAGTAATAAGGCGTACGGTTATTCCGTCAATCGAAAAGGGCAAACCAATACGGTCGGGAATCACTACTGGGCTACGGGGTTCAACGGGGCAAAAGCGGCGACTTCGGCGGGAAACATCGGGATGATTACGTACAACGGAACCACGGACGCGCTCGTGACGAACGGCTGGTACGGCGGTTACAATACAAAAACCGATGTGAACACCGTCGCGGGTGTGACGCTCATCGGCTCGCGGCTCAATCCGACGGAAGGCGGCGCAACGTCCAAAGAAGGAATCAAGGGGTCTGTGGCGGAAGTGTTGATTTATGACCGTTCGCTCTCCGTAAACGAACAGTATCAGGTTTCGCAGTATCTTTCGCAAAAGTACAGCCTCACAACGGGATACTACCAGACTTCCGGCACCGACTGGACCGACGCGCAGGTGAATATCGACTTCGACTCCGCGCTTCCCGCAACTTGGGGGACGTTTGTCACGGCAAACTGCGGCGTCATCGACGATGGTTCCGGCTCCAACAACATTTTCCGGCTCATTAATACGACTGGAAGTCTGAATAACCAAGCGTACAACAATCAGTTGTACGCCGGAACAGGAAGTGTGACGGGAAAATTCGATCTGCGTTTCACCTCAGCGACCGCAGACGGCGTTTCTCTCGTTTTGGCGGGAAGCGGTGTGGATGTCAGTACCAAAATCACCTCTCCGAATGCGGAAACGCCGACTTACGCAAAGTCGTTCGGCTTGGGATATGAAATTTACAACAAAAATGTCGTCGGAATCTACTGGGACGGTGCGGAAATCGGGGCGATCGACCTCGGTTCCAATGGTTCCTCTTACAATCTCAAGGGCGGACAGTGGTTCACAACGGAATTCTCTATTGATTATCGTGCAGGAGACGCAGGAGCCGATGTTTCCGTGACGCTTTACTCGTCGCTGACCGGCGGTCTCATCGGCACGTGGAGCGACTACGTTTCGAATCTCACGGCTTTCGACAGTTCGCTCCTTCTTCGCGGACGCACCGGCGGTTCCGTTGCAAACGCAGACTTCGACAACATTTTGGTAAAATATACCGACTCCACGCACTCTGAATTCATCTGGACGCCTAACGGAAGCGGTTCGTTTGCCGATGCGACCAAATGGGAGGGCGGTGTCGCTCCAGGTTCCGATTCTGTTCTGAAAATCCAGTCGGGAACCAACACGATTTCGGACAATACTCTTTTCATTACGAACAACAACTCGCTTCTTGTGACTGGCGGCACAACGACTTCTGGCGGAACCTCTGCCATTTTCGGAAACTCCG
>CAYTLK010000226.1:0-1962 GCA_964438515.1 uncultured Planctomycetaceae bacterium | reverse complement strand
TACCCTCTGGGGGAGTCGAACCCCCGTACTAGGACTGAGAATCCTATGTCCTGGGCCACTAGACGAAGAGGGCGTCTGAGTGATGTGCGTTAATATAGCAGATTTCTCACAATAGTCAATGGGGGGCGGACGCCTTTTTTACTCTTTTTTATAAAAAATCTTTTTTCCCATTTTTGGCTATCAGGTCCTTAAGTCCTCTTGCGTTTTTTTCGATATGTTGTATAATCGTTTTATTCATTAATGTTATTTCATTCACACAGATCCTTGAAGGATTTCCCCCTAAAAGTATCTCTCCCCCTTTTTAGACCGCTTATTATGGATCCGTTAAAAAGACTCGAAGGTATCGTCAGTCTCATCGGGCATACGCCCCTCCTTAAAATTGATTTCACTTGGAAAGGTCATCCCCGAACCATTTTCGCTAAACCGGAATACCTTAATCTCACCGGAAGCATTAAGGATCGCATGGCGTACCATATTCTTAAAAAAGCGTACATTAACGAAACCCTGAAGCCCAATGCGGTCATCGCAGAAGCTACGAGTGGAAATACCGGCATCGCATTTTCAGCACTCGGACGTCTGATGGGACATCCCGTCACGATTTTTATGCCGGACTGGATGAGCGCCGAACGCAAGAACCTGATGAAAGCCTACGGCGCAGAGATTCGTCTCGTCTCGAAGGAAGAGGGGGGATTTTTGGGGTCTATCGCGCAGGCTGAACAGATGCAGAAAGACGATCCGACCGTGTTTTTGCCGCGTCAGTTCGATAATGAGGATAATTGTGAGGCGCATTTTTGCTCGACAGGTCCAGAAATCGTCAAACAGCTGGCGAGTATCGGACGTGTGCCGGACGCCTTCGTTGCAGGTGTCGGAACGGGCGGAACCGTAATGGGTGTGGGACGGTATTTCAAAACGGTCAACCCGAACGCAAAGATTCATCCTCTCGAACCTTCCAATTCGCCGACACTTTCGACGGGGTACAAGATTGGTTTCCATCGAATTCAGGGGATTTCGGATGAGTTTATTCCCGCAATTTTGAAGCTGAAAGAACTCGATCACGTGGTTGAAGTCGATGACGGAGACGCGATTATGATGGCGCAGAAACTTTCGAGAGATTTGGGGCTGGGCGTCGGAATCTCGGCAGGCGGAAACTTTTTGGGTGCGATCAAACTTCTTAACGAAATGACGAATGAAGAAGCGGAAAAAGCAACCATCGTGACGGTTTTCGTCGACGACAACAAAAAATATTTGAGTACCGACTACACAAAAGAAGAGCCGAAAAAGGACGATTTTCTCGCCCCCAACATCGAACTTCAGCAAGTCGTAGGAATTCAGTGTTGATTTTTGCGGTTTGCAAAAGCTAAAATGAAACAAACGTTTAGAACCCGATTGTGAACCGTCAGACGGCGAGAAACATCGGGTTTCTGTTCGAAAAAGTTTGATTTATGTGCAGCTTAAATAGCGGTTCGGAAAATCTGGATTGGGAAACGCTCCCGAAAGAATTATACTACCTGTGCGGACCGGTCGAAAAGTTTTATCCGTACTATTACGATGACGTTACAACCGCCAATGCGAGGTTTGAAATGACGTCCGATGAAATGGCGGAACTGAAGAAAGTCGGGCAGAAAATAAAAGAAAATCATCATTTTGCGCTGATAAACCGCTGGATCGACGCGCAAGGCGACGCGGCTTGGTCAAAAGCTGTCGCCTGTCTCTATTTTTTCATCGGACTGCTGGACATGTCGGATATTTCTTTTGAATAATCGGACGAAAAACGAGCGACTTTCTTTAATCGGCTGGAAAATTTAAAAAGTCGTCGCAGTTTCCCCGGAAGATTCTTGACGAACCCGCCCCGATCGGGTATAATGTACTCATCACACTTTAAAATTCAGGGAATCGTCTCGGTGTTTTTGATACGTTAGACCGCAAGCAAGCCCGTAATGAAACGAACGCAGTGAGTGGAAT
>CAYTLK010000225.1:0-1969 GCA_964438515.1 uncultured Planctomycetaceae bacterium | reverse complement strand
ATTTTTTCGAGAAAGTTCAAATGAAATTTCAATTATTCCTATCGCTGATTTTACTGTGCTGCGGCTCGGTCTACGGGCAGGTAAAAACCGTTGAGGACGAAGAGGATGCTCCGACGGCGTTCATCCCATGGCAGAAAATACTCGAACAGCCGAACGAATGGTTCTCCTCCTCACAAGGTGAAGAAATGCTGGAAAATATTCTTTCCTGGCAAACGCCGTACGGCTGCTGGCCGAAAAATGTCGACACCGCCGCATATCGCTTTATCGGGAACAAATCCAAGCTGCTTAATACGATCGATAACGATGCAACGGTGGGCGAAATTCGGATTTTAGCACGTGCCTATACGCTCACGAAGCAGGAAAAATACAAAACAGCAGCGGAAAAAGCGATTGCCGACCTGCTGGATAATCAGTATCCGTCCGGCGGCTGGCCGCAGCGGTTCCCCTTTAATCCCCGCTGGTATCATCGGTACATCACGTTTAACGATTCCGCGATGGTAAACGTTTTATACCTGTTTCAAGAACTGCCCGATTCACCCGATTTCGCGTTTCTTTCGCCTGAATTGCAGCAGAAAGCCGCGGCGAGTTTGCAAAAAGGGATTGAATGCATCCTGAAATGTCAGATTCGCATCGACGATGTTTTAACCGGCTGGTGCGCGCAGCACGATCCGGAAACGTACCAGCCTCGAGAAGGTCGGGCGTTCGAGCCGATTTCTATTTCCGGGATCGAAACCGCGAATAATCTG
Organism: uncultured Planctomycetaceae bacterium; assembly: GCA_964438515.1. GTDB lineage: Bacteria > Planctomycetota > Planctomycetia > Pirellulales > Thermoguttaceae > RGIG3701. The sequence goes on along the minus strand of CAYTLK010000225.1, from coordinate 1,223 downwards.
CTGTTTTTAATGTCGCTTCCCAATCCCAGCCCGGAAATTGTGCAGTCTGTTGAGGCGGGCGTGAAATGGCTGAAGGAAAACGAACTGTTCGTCAAAGAGGAAACTCGCGGCGACGATAAAGTCGTTGTGCCGACAGACCCCGACGATCCGTATTGGGCGACTTTTTACGAAATTCCGACCTGCAAGCCGATATTTTCAGATCGAACGAGCGTCATTTACTATTCTTTGGATCAAATTTCGCACGAGAGACGAAACGGCTACCGTTGGTACCTCCGTCAAGGTCAAAGAACCCTTCGTGAGTACGCAAAATGGAAGGATGCTCATTAAACAGACGTCATTAAACAGGGCGAGTCCATTTTTCAAGAAAATGTCTCAATTTCTTGAATTTTATACCCAACGCATTTTGAATTTCCGCTTCACCGTTGCTCGCGATCTCGCGAAACGACGGCTTTCGTAACCGTCCAAATCAGAATTTTCAAGCGGAGTCAGATAAGGAATAAATTCATGGATCGAAGAACTTTTAATTTCGGGCTTTGCGGACTTGCAGCGATGACGTTTGCTGCGCCTATCAAAAGCAAAAACGCAGCCGTTTCCATTGAAAACGCAGTCTCCGAGGAGGAACTGAATGCCGTTTATGAGGAAGTGAAAACGCCCTACAAATACGGAATCGTCTTGGACCAGCTGGACGGAAATCTGGTGGACGGTCCGAGCATTTTCCGGAAAGATGGAACCTGGTACATGGTTTTCATCTCGCTCGTAAAATGCGGCTACGAAACGTTTCTGGCAAAAAGCGGCGACCTGCTTCATTGGGAAGTCCTGAGAAAAATCGGTTCATTCCCCCAAACCGGCTGGGACGCCTGGCAGTTCGACTGCGGGACGGCTCTCGTCGATTACACATGGGGCGGAAGTTACGAATTTCAGAAATCAATGACCGATACTGGTTCACGTACATCGGCGGCAGCCGTCAGGGTTACGAGCCGGACCCGCTCTCAATCGGGACGGCATGGTGCGACGATCCCGCTGCGGCGAAGGAGCTGACCCGCTACGAGAAAAATCCCATCATGGGCCCCGGCGACGCGTCGGCTCGCGGGTTCGAGAAAACCACACTTTACAAAACGCACGTCATTTGGGATCGGCAAAAAACGCTCGGCTCGCCTTTTGTCATGTATTATAGTCAATTAATTTAATATTTCCTTGAATTATGCCGATATAAGAAATATGGC
>CAYTLK010000224.1:1448-2119 GCA_964438515.1 uncultured Planctomycetaceae bacterium | reverse complement strand
AGCGAGTGAAACGAGCGGAATTAGGGTTTTTCCGCCAGTGAACAACGGATTCCATAAAAATCGGTGTTTTTGGGGTCAATCGCCCAAACACCCTAATTCCACTCACTTCGTTCGTTTCGTTATGAATTTGCGCGAGCAATTCTTTCCGCAACGGATCTTTCGTAAACGTCGAGATCGTCGATTCGGATTTGCGCAACGCCCGTTTCCATCGCGGCGGCCGCCACATTTCGAGCGACACGCGGAACGACACGCGAGTCAAACGGTTTCGGAATCACATAATTCAGCGAAAGCGGCGACTCCGGCTCGAACATTCCCGATGCGTAATCGTTCGGATACGCGACACTCAAATATTCTTTCAGTTCTTCCGGCACGGTTTCACACGCGATTTCCGCAATCGCACGGCTGGCGGCCAACTGCATTGTTTCATTAATGTCGGTTGCCCGCACATCCAGCGCGCCGCGGAAAATTCCCGGAAATCCAAGCACATTATTAATCTGGTTCGGAAAGTCGCTTCGTCCCGTTCCGACGACAGCCGCACCCGCCTCGCGCGCCAAACCAGGGTCAATTTCCGGCACGGGATTCGCCATTGCAAAAATCACGGCTCCCGGCGCCATTGATTTTACCATTTCCGGCGTCACGCATCCGCCGACGCTCAATCCCAGAAACACGTC
>CAYTLK010000224.1:0-1438 GCA_964438515.1 uncultured Planctomycetaceae bacterium | reverse complement strand
ACGTCGGCTCCCGCCAGCGCCTCGGCGAGCGTTTTTACTTCGGTTTCGGCTGCGAATCGCGCTTTTTCCGCGTTCAAGTCGGTACGTTTCGTGCTGATGACGCCCTTACTGTCGAACATCAGGAAATTCTTTCGGTCCGCGCCGGCCGTCACGTAGAGTTCGCTGCATGAAATCCCGGCCGCTCCCGCACCGTTGACGACGAAACGACACTTCGAAATGTCCTTCTTCACGAGCTTCATCGCGTTCAGAATCGCTGCGAGCGAAATGATGGCGGTTCCGTGCTGATCGTCGTGAAAAACAGGAATATTCATCCGTTTTTTCAACGTCTGTTCCACCTCGAAACACGCGGGCGAACCGATGTCTTCGAGATTGATTCCTCCGAAACTCGGTTCAAGCCGTTCGACCGTTTCAATCACTTTAGCGGCGTCCGTCCGTCCGTTTTCCTGAAACACTTTTCCGATGCAGAGCGCCATCGCGTCGATGTCGGCAAAACGCTTAAAAAGAACAGCTTTTCCTTCCATCACGGGCATTCCGGCTTCGGGACCGATGTTTCCAAGCCCCAAGACTGCGGTTCCGTCCGACACAACTGCAACCATATTGCTTCGGGCCGTGTATTTCCAGACGTTTTCGACGTTTTCTTGGATTTCGAGACACGGAGCCGCCACGCCCGGCGTGTACGCGAGCGACAGTTCGTCGGCGGTGAAACATGGTTTCGTCGTTTTGATTGATATTTTCCCCGGAACGGGTTCCGAATGAAATTGAAGCGCAGCAGCTTTCAGTTCGTCTTTGTTCACGACACTCTCCTTAAAGCGTAAGAATTGAAAAGGATAAAAATTTAACAATTCCAATTATACCATCTTTTTCTCAAAATTACAAGGGGGCGTCGTTCGATTTCCCCTCACAAATTTTTCCAATCGAGTAGGAGACCGCTCATTATTTGGGCGGTCTCCTCTCACACCACTGTACGTGGCGTTCGGCATACGGCGGTACGTGCACGAGAAAATCAAGCGGTTAAAATTCAGCATTTTGCGCACGAAAATCCCAGAAATTTAAGCCGTTTCGGACTTCCGATTTGGCTTTTCGTTCGATTCACAGTCAGACGAAGACGCCCTTCGAGGATGGTCGTCGGTACTTACATCAAATTTCATCCGAATCATCTGTCGCGGCTCGCAATCTGTTTCAACCGCTTAAACTTCCCGCGCCCAACTTGGCGCGTCACTCGCGCGGAAGCGCTATCGCCCGTCGCGGCTCGCGACCCGAAAATTTCAGCTCGTAAATGAACGTCAGAACCTGTGCGACTGCTTGCTGAACCATTCGGTCACTGGGGATGTGAGTCCCCGGTAGTCGGCGCAAGCCGATTGGATAAATGGAACCGCTGAATGTACAAGCAAGCCCGTAATGAAGCGAGTGAAACGAGCAGAATTAGGGTTTTTCCGGC
>CAYTLK010000223.1:0-2160 GCA_964438515.1 uncultured Planctomycetaceae bacterium | reverse complement strand
CGAAAGTCCCTCGATGAACGACCCAATAACACCTGAATTTTCCGAAGACGAACGCAAAGCGTCTGTGCGTCTGACGCTCATCAGCGGGATTGGGCCGCGCATTCGACGCAACCTTTTGACGACGTTCGGCTCCGCTTCGGAGGTGTTTCGCGCAGATGTTTTTGCACTGCGTCAGGTTCCGGAAGTCGGCGGGAAGCTGATTTCCGCGATTCTCGAGGCGCCCGAAAAAATCGATGTGGAAAAAGAGTTTGAGATTTGCAGAAAAGAAGGAATTCGGATTCTTCTCGATTCCGACCCGGAATATCCGCGGATTTTGAACGAAATTTCCGACGCACCGGGAGTTTTGTTCGTGAAAGGGACGCTTCGTGCGTGCGACAACGTGTCGCTGGCGGTCATCGGAACGCGTCACGCCTCCATGTACGGCGAACGACAGGCGCAGCGGCTCGTCGGCGAGTTCGTTCAGACGGGCTTCAGTGTCGTTTCGGGTCTCGCGCGCGGAATCGACGGAATCGCACAGCAGGCGGCGCTCGATTACGGCGGACGAACGATTGCAGTGCTCGGTCAAGGATTGGGTGTGCCGGTCTATCCCCCTGAAAATAAAGGACTTGCGGAAGAAATTTTGAAGCGCGGAGGCGCAATCGTCAGCGAGTATCCTCCGCGAAAAGAAGCGACGCAGTACACGTTTCCGCAGCGGAACCGGATTATTGCGGGAATGACGCTCGGAACGGTCGTCATTGAGGCGGGGTTTCGCAGCGGAACGACGCTTACGGCCGAGTTTGCGCTCGAATACGGTCGGGAGGTTTTTGCACTTCCGGGTCCCGTCGATTCCCGCGTTTCGATCGGGTGTCACCGTCTGATTCGTCAGGGGGCGCATCTGCTGGAAAGCGTCGAGGACGTTCTGGAGGCGTTGGGACCCATTCGCGACCGATTCCCGCGCAACAGCGGCGTCCCCGAGATGGTTGCGGCCGAACATCCGGCAGAAGTGATGCTTTCGGAGACGGAAAGGGTCGTTTTTGACGCGATTCCACAATCGGGAATCACGGTTGACGAGCTTGCGCAGCGTACGTCTTTACCGGTCTGGAAAATCATGACGTCCCTCACCTCCCTCGAAATGAAACGTCTTGTGAAACGCGAAGCCGGCCAGCGAATCGCCCGTGCATAAATCAGAAATATTTGCACATTAATCTAAGCATCTTATTCTATTAAGGACTTATCCGTAAATAGTGACGGTTTTATTGCAGTGCAATCATGTCGGCGGCGAGGTGAAGGAGGGCGCAAAAGGATCGGTCCGTTTTTTCGTAACGAGGACACCATTTGCAGTAACGTTTCCGCCGCGAATGGAACGCGTGAACGACCCCAACGACGTGCGTGAAAGTCGGGATTTGGAAGGACTGTCCGGCGTAACTTGCGTCAAAACAAAGGTTTAGAGCGTTTTCGAAATCAGGTTCTGCGAACTCAAAACGGTCGACAGGAAGCAGTTCGAGCATCGCCGAATCATGAAGATTTACGCCGCTGGCGACGACAGAGAGCGGGATGCGTGCCCCTCCGCCAGGTTTATGATTTTTGTCTCTGTTTTCATTCAAGACCGTCGAGTGTTTCCAATCGAGGCCTTCGAGTTCGTCGAATTTGTTCAAACCCGCCTCCCAAATTCGCGCAGGATTGAATTTTATAGGATTCCCGTTCGTAAAACAAAACGTAAACGACAGCGGAAAAATACGTTTGGTCGTCCTATTTGCGCTTCCGACCGCCTCCTGCTTTCCATTTGTACGTACTGTTTTTGTTGCGGCATCCGTTCTTCGTCGGAATCTGCGGCTCGACTTCCGCCAAAAATTCGTCCGAGATTTTCCCATTTTTGTTCGTGCCATTTTTTGGTCTTCAATTTAATTGTCGGCAAAATAAAGAAAAAATGTTTAAATATTCACGGAGAAGTCCTTAGTACACTAATCACAGAAAACTTCTAATGCAGGAAGAAAAAACTGAATTTTAAAGTGTGATGGATATATACTCATTCCATTTGAAAATTTTACAAAAATTGCGGCGACTTTTGTACGATAAATGAATTATAAGGTTTTGTTCCGCAAAAATCAAGGGCTGGAAATGAGAAAATGATGGATTCCCGCAAAAAATTCTCGAAAATTTGAAGCTGGAGCATCGACGCGC
>CAYTLK010000222.1:0-2218 GCA_964438515.1 uncultured Planctomycetaceae bacterium | reverse complement strand
ATTATACCCGATTTTGATTTTTTGTAAATCGGAGGGGTTTTTGGAACTTCCTTACTGTAATTAGGTTCCAGCAACAGAACTTTTCGCTTCATATTCCAAACACTTTCTGAATTTCGTTCCACACTGCTTCAAACGATTCCGGAGAGAGCTGACTCTCCAAGACTGCACGCACTTTATCCAAAACTTTTCTTTGAGTTTTTGAAAGTTCAGAGGATTTGAACGCAACGGGCGGTGTCGGACATGTCGGAATAACGTCCTCCACGGGCTTGTGCTTTTCCTGAATGTTGGCGTATTCTTCCAGTGTCTTTGAAACGACGGTACGAACCATTGGACTTTTATCACCATTTGACTGAAAATTTTCCTGAATTTTTTTCAGATCTTTTCGTGCTTTCTGCTCTTCCTGGTCAGCAGTTTTTATTTCTTCAATCTTTTTTTCACGCTCTTCGTTATTGTAATAACCATTCTTTTCCGATTCATGGAAGAGTTGCTTTTTCGTTTGAGATGCTTCAATTTTCTTGACACAGGAACGCCCCTGCGATGTTCCGCGGCAAATTTCCCAAAGGTCCTTAAACAGCCCTCGGAGTAAATCTTCGAAAATCCGACACGTGGTATTTGTATTAAAATAATCACGTCGAGCGTTGGGTACTAAATCCGGATGAATCACATGAATTTCACCCATAAAATACTTATTTCCACGATCTTCCGGCCACAAATTCTTGTTCCGCAGACAGTCTGCCTCTCCAATCTGAATGTTTCCTTTCCGCAGGCGCAATCCTCGCTGCAGGCACTTTGAAGGAAGCTGTCCGTCAAAACATGTAATGCCGTACCAGTACCAACCGAAAATCTGATTTTCCTTTTCCAGAAGTCCGCAAACAATTTCCTTTATTTCAACCTTCCGTCCCGAACCAATTTCGACAGTCGATTCGTAGCCTTTGTAAATGGAATCGTGATTCAAATTGATTGTATATTCACACAATGAAGGAAGTGCGTTCTCCTCGGCGAACTGGCGAATCTCATTTTTCCACTTGAAACGGGAAAACTTAAACGGTACAGGAGCCGTCAGACTTAAATATTGGCGGACTCTTTCTACGTCCAGCAATTCACCATGTGTTTCAGCGACATCTTCCAAACGAACACGAAAGAAATGCTCCTCGGGCTTGCACTTTTTCAAACGGAATAGGGTCGTCTGCTTCAGTACCTCATTGGCATCTTCAACAAGTTGCGAGTCACCAATTATGCGGAAAAGTCTCTCAGCGTCCCATTCAACAATACTCATTTGGTCTTCACCCGAGTAGGAGGTCTCGAAAATCATTTTTTTACAGTATCCCAAACCGCCGAGACGCCCAATTCCAATGAACCCTTTGTTTTCCTGTGGATTTTTGGCAGAGTCTCCTATATTTCCAAGCGATTTATGCACATCCTGCGCGGGAATACCCGTTGCATTATCTTCGATCGTAATCGTGTGTGCCTCAGCGTCAATCTGAATCTCAATCTGAGCGTCCTCCAAGCACATAAGTCCGTTCTTAACGGCATCGTCAATTGCGTCTGCTGCGTTCTGAACATACTCGCGATAAAGAAAGAGCGAATCGACATACATTCCTGTCGTCAATGTTAAAAGAAGCTTCTTTCCAATTTTAAAGTCCTCGTCCATCAGGTGTCTCCTTTATCCTGTTTGTACAGCGGCATTGGGAATTGGATATTCAGCAACGAACGAAAAATAGGATTTTGAATGATATAATGTCCCTGTTTTAACCGAGTCATAATGTTTTTGTACGTTGAAGGGATAAAAGAATAGTTCTTTTCCGTAACTTCGATGCTGTTCGTTCTTCCGTAAGCATGCATCGCACAGTTGCCTGAAATCCGCTTATGAATAGCACTTTTGAACTGTTCTGCCGAAAAAAGAACAATTCCAAGCGACCTTCCGCGTTCCGCAATATCCAATAAAAGCCGGAGAATCGGGGAATTTTTGAGTGTATCATTAGAAGCGTATTTGTTTAACTCATCCACAAATATGATGATTCGGTCTGGAATCTGTTTCCTTTCTTCTTCCGTAAGCTTGTCATCGAATTCCCCAAGTTTCAGCTTTTGGACAGCCTGAACAACGGAACCGAACACAAAAGCCTGCATGTTTTCATCTTGTTTCGCAATATCGACGACAAATACTTCAAGGAAGTTCCAAAAACCCCTCCGATTTACAAAAAATCAAAATCGGGTATAA
>CAYTLK010000221.1:0-2223 GCA_964438515.1 uncultured Planctomycetaceae bacterium | reverse complement strand
TCGAAACCGTGTACCCCTACGCTGATTACAGCTGGTTTAATAACCTGAATTGGTAGAAAGAGGAAGTCCTGAATTACTGAAAATCCGAATAAACATCCCTTCGATGTTGAATTACAGCAATGAATGCCGTGTCGGAACTCACTCGAAAAACAATTCGATAATCTCCAGATCTCAGACGATACCACCCGGAAAGATTCCCAGTGAGAGCTTTCAGATTTGGAAGCGCCAGACCGTTCAGTGCCAACGAATCCAGCTTTTTTCGAATTTGTGACCGAAAAGGTTCCTGAATACTTTTGTATTGCGACACGGCTGTTTCAGAAAGTTCAAGTTTCATCGGACGGATTCCCAAGATTGCGTTTTTCCGGAACTGATTTCATGTTCCGCAATTCGAAGGTTTCGCATCATTTCCGAATCCGCTTCGATTTCGCGTGTCGCTTCGTCGCAGGAATCATCCTCCCGGAGAAAACGCGCAAAAGTCAGAAGGATTCCACGTTTTTCATCGCTCAAACCCGAGACGATATTGAAAAGTTCCTCATTGGTACTCATTTTTACCTCCCATGAAAATTCAAAAAAACATCTATGTTTTATTATACCGCAGGTTTCCAATGATTCAACCCCCTGAATTCCTTTTTTACAAAAAAAACAGAAAACTTTTGAATATTTTAAGGATAAATCATTATGAGTGAATTCGGACCCAAAAAACAACCGGGCGACCGTCAGTTCTCTGCCAGAGCGTGGAACGCACTGACCGAAACGCAGACTTTCAAAAGAGACCAGCCGATCAGCCTTCAAACCAACAACCGGGATTACGACCAGGCGAAAATCGAAAATTCCAGCGGATACGACCAGGAACCGTTCGGCGTTCTGAAAGCAGAAGGGGCCGCAACGTGGGAAGACCGTACCGACGCCTTTTTTACCCGTGGATGAATGCGGAACGCAAATCGGGGAGTGCCCTATCATTAAAACCGTTTACGGGCCTGCGTGTCTGGAAACGGGGGAATGCGACTGCGAGGGTGAATGGGCGCAGGGTGCGGATTCCGAAGGGGGTTCTGCCGTTTGGAAGACCGGGGAAACCGTACTGTTTTGGTGGGTTCAATACCTGCAAAAATGGGTCACAATCCCTAAAGTTCCCGGACCTCCCGAAAACGGCGGCGCGTTCAGTGCGGTCTCCGACGTTTCGTTAGGCGCGTCCGAGTGCGGCGTTCTAAACGTTTCGCACTCCACATCTGTTTACGCTCTGAAATGCGGGAAACTCTGCAAAGAGAGCGAAAATCTTGTGACCGATACGATTCAGCTGTTCGAGGAAAAAGACGTTCCCATCCCCTCCGGATTTGTCGTCACCGATTTGGAGCTGGAAACGCAGGCCCAAGAAATCGCCTCTGGAATCACCGTGCGTCCCGCGGGTTTTCACCTTTCCGGAGAAGAAACCGTCACGCTCCCGACCGGCGGAACGTTTGAACTGTCCGGGACCGACAAAACCGTCGTGACGGATGTTTCTTCCGAAGCGGTCACGTTGAGCACGACTCGTGCCGTTCTTCACCCTGTAGAAAGCGCGTCGCACAATCTCACGCTCGAAACGACCGGCGTTCAGGTGGTGGACGATGTGAGTCTTTCCGACCTTTCCATCGGTTTTTCCACCACGAATCGAACGGTTTTAAGTTCTGCAGTTCTCGTCCCTGGAACTGCCGAAACGATTACAAGACCCCGAATCACAGGAATCACCACGACCCCCGGCGCTCTGAAAGTCCGTGTAACCCTCCCAAAAGCGTCGGGACTGGACTGGACGGGCGTGAGTTTTGATGTGGACCTTTCCGGAGCCGTCGAGGAAAAAACGGTTGTAACGTCCGTTTCGGTGGACGGGTGCAATGTGGTTGGAACGACCGAAACCGTTCAGGTGCTGAAAGCGTCGCCCGTCGTTTCTGTTTCCATGACCGGCGAGCCTTCCATCACGTACACATCGGAAACCGTCGAAGCGTCCGTAACGCTCAATGAAGGGGCGTCCCTTTGCACTCTTGAAACCGCCGAGGACGACGACACGCTTGTAACGTCCGTCATCCAGCCGTTTCTCGCCGCCGAAAGTGTGACGTTTGGAACGATTCAAAGCATCACAGCCTCCGGCGGCGAGCTGACTGTAACGAAGAAAACGGTAGAGGTCCCGACGGGGATTACGCAGGGCTGGCGCATGAACGGGGTAAAATTTAACGATTCATGTTTTGGTGCCTG
>CAYTLK010000220.1:0-2262 GCA_964438515.1 uncultured Planctomycetaceae bacterium | reverse complement strand
AACGGACTCGTAAACATCGACAATCACACGACTTGCGTCGATTTTCCTGAGACAATAAATGCCAAAACAATGTGTACGTATTTCAATAATTAATCAAAAACTGTATGTTCGAATTTCATTATAAAACGAATGTAATTCTAATTTCCGTCCTATTCTCAAAATTTGAATCCGACCGAACGATTGTGGAAGTTTTTCAAGAAAAACGTCCTTGCAAACCGTTACATCGAGCAATTTTGCGACTTCGTTCGCGAGACGAAAACTTTTTTCATAGATTCGTTTTTGATCGGTTCGTGATGCGAACTTTTCGGGTTCTTCCAGTACGTGCGTAACGACGGAGAAGCGAAAAGTAAAATGCATCGGGCGTAAAACGCCTGGAAAATCTCGACCGGAACCGCAGAAATCGCGGTTGTTTACACCTTTCGATCGTCTTCGGAAGGCGTATTGTTTCGAGGTTCCTCGGAGGGAGCCGGTAATTTTGACGGAAGTACTTCAGGTTCCGATGGTGCAACCTGGGGTGTAGATGAGGGAACCGGAGTCGGAGCCGTTTTCGGTTTTGAGGAGGCTGACCCCCGTGACGTCGGCCCCGAAATCACTCGTCGGCTGTTGTTGCGGCGCCGAGGTTGAACTTCCACCGAATCCCACACCTTTTCAGTCGATGCAGCCGCTGAATTGCCGCTATTTTCCGCATTTTCCGCCTCTGTTGGCGATGTTTCAACCGCAGGTTTTGAACTTTGCACCGTCTGTTTCCCATTCTGTTCAGAGGTCCTCACCGCAGGCTGCGCGTCGGGCCGACTGAGGAGCATCGGGGACCCGCTCACACTTTCGTCCGTCTGCGACTTCTGCTCCACTTGAGGCACCGAAATTTTTGGAATATCGTACGGATTGTCCGCGTAGGATTCCACCCCGTGAGCGAGCGAATCGGTTGAGGTTGTTACAGTGTTGGTTGCGGGAGCGGTGGGCGCAGCGGGAACATACGGATCCGGAGCCGAAGGCGTTTCCGGTTCGGGAAGCGGAGTGGATTCTGCGGGCGTTTCCGGTTCGGGAAGCGGTGTGGATTCTGTCGGTGTTTCGGGTTCAGGAAGCGGAGTGGATTCTGCGGGCGTTTCGGGTTCAGGAAGCGGTGTGGATTCTGCGGGCGTTTCGGGTTCAGGAAGCGGTGCCGTGTTCGTGTTCGGAACGACGATCGACGATTCCGAAGGCGCAGATTCCGGCATATAGGTTTGCGGGACGGCAGTTTCCGAAGGATTCTCTGCCGCAGGAACGGACTCCGCAGACTGAGCAGCGTAAGGTGCGTAAGGTGTAGAAGGTGTAGGAGGTGTAGGAGGTGTAGGAGGTGTGTCGACAGACGACGAGGGCGAAGAATAGGCAGAATATCCCGGTTCGTACCGACGAATGACGGTTCCGCGTTCGCAGGACGTTTCCGAGGCGACCGGATGCGCGACCGCCCCGCCGTTAAAACCTTGCGGCACAACCGGGGCGGGTGAAACGTTCGGCGCGCCGTTTCCCAGAGGAATCACCGTTGCACGGCGATTGCTGATCGTCACGGGTTTATTCACGATGACCGTCATACTTCCATCGGGCGACGTCACGGTGCCGGTCGTCAGAGGAAGCATAATGTAGTTTTCTTTGTACGGAAATCGGTACGTTTCGTGAGCCGGTTCCAGCTGTTTATTGCTTCCGAACGGAACGACGAGCGTCCCCTGCGCCTGAACGACCGTTCCGCTCCACAGGAGGGCGGTTCCCACTCCGAAAACGAAAAGATGATAATGAAAACGATGCATTCCCTGCCTCCAATGCGTCTGAAATCCCTTCAACGACGGTTGTATGCTGCGTGAAATTTCTGAATAGGTTTTCCAAAACACTATTTCCTACCTTTAATTAACCACATAACCCGCCGACTGTCAAATCATTTTTGGGTGAAAATCAGAATTTTTCCAGAAAATAACTGGAAAGATGCACGATTGCAACAAATGCAACAGTTGTAACGAATACGCAGCAACGGTAGAATCTGTTCTGAGAGCGTGGGTGTCCCGCCCGCTGTCGCGAGACGCGACAGACGATAGTGCTTCTGCGCGAGTGACGCCCTCGTTGGGCGACAAACCTTGGGAGCGCGTACCTGGAAGCGCAGGCTTCCAGCCTGCAAACTACATTATTTAACGTTCCTTTGAGAAATTATGCGGGCTGGAAGCCCGCGCTCCCAGGGGTTGAAATCAAAAAGCCGATTGGTCTTTCGGAGGTGTAAAGTCGAAGCGCATGACGCTC
>CAYTLK010000219.1:0-2313 GCA_964438515.1 uncultured Planctomycetaceae bacterium | reverse complement strand
CAAAGGAACGTTCATTCATGGGGTTATGCGGGCGAGACGCCCGCGCTCCCAGGGGACTTACACCTCCGGCTCGCCATCAATACGTTTAACGCAAATTCCACGGTGTGACGGCTCCGCACATTCAGCGGGCAAAAAGCCTGCCGTTCGCCTTGATAAAAACACAGGGGAATTCACCGTCAAATCTGAATTTTCAAGTGGAACGTGTATACAACGTGGGGGAACAATATTTTGAATATTGGGTTTTTAAGACTTTTTTCACTTTTTTTACAAAAATCTGAAAATTTCCCCATTCCCCCCTTGACAAAAAGAATCTCTTTGGTACAATATATCTATCAAACTTAAGGAAATGATACTTTTTATCATTTTCGCAAAATCATTTCAAGGAGAGTTATTATGAAATTCATTTGCAAAGCGTGCGGTTACGTTTACGAAGGCGACGAAGCTCCAGAATCCTGCCCGGTCTGCGGCGTCGGAAAAGAAATGTTCAAAGCGGTTGAAGAACCAGCCGTCCCGGCAGCGGGAAAAGCAGAAGAAAAGAAAGCCTGCGCTTCCGGTTCCTGCGCGAAAGCGGCAGCGCCTGTTTTCGCAACGGTTCATTCGATCGGCGACGGGAAAGTGGAAGACGCCGAAGTTCTCGCTGGTTTGCGTGCGCATTTCAGCGGTGAGTGCTCGGAAGTCGGAATGTACCTGGCGATGAGCCGTCAGGCGGAGCGCGAAGGCTATCCGGAAATTGCAGAAGCGTACAAACGTTACGCGTTCGAAGAGGCGGAACATGCGGCAAAGTTTGCGGAACTCTTGGGCGAAGTGCTCGTTCCGTGCACCAAAACGAACCTCAAAATGCGTGTCGAAGCGGAAACAGGCGCCTGTGCCGCGAAGTTCGAAATCGCGAAACGTGCGAAACAGCTCGGATACGATGCGGTTCACGATACTGTTCACGAAATGGCGAAAGACGAAGCGCGCCACGGTGCGGGTTTCGCGGGACTTCTGAAACGCTATTTCGGCTGATTCAGACGAAAAAACGCAACTCTTGTGAAATATGATTAGAAATCAAAAAGCGTCGGAAAATCAAAAAATTCCGGCGCTCTTTGTTTCATGTATACATCAAGATGATTTTTCGTGTCTCACGCGAAAAATCGTAGAAATTCAAAAATCAGCGTAAAAAACAAAAAAGTTCCAAACACATTATCTAAACGGCGAAAATCCTTGATTCGTCGGAGAACTCGTTCGGTACCGTACTTCCATGGATTTTTTCGACCAGATTTTGCCGGAACGATGGGCGTCATTCTCTGGTCGCGAACCTGTTTTCGTGTCGCGTTTCCTTCATACGCTTTGTCCATCAAAACGCACGAATTTGGGTACTTTTTGCCGATTTTTTGAGCAAAAGACGCCCTTGCGGACCATCGTTCCGATTGCTGTCGAGCGACAGAACTGAAGGATCGATTTTTGTACCCACGACTTGCTGAAAAGTTGTGAAAATACGCTTCCAAACACCCTTTAAAATTCAGGTTTGGCGGTGAATTCCCCTTGTGTTTTTTCAAGGCGAGCGGCGGGCTTTGTACCCGCTGAACGGACGTTCCTGAAAAACGGAATTTCACCCCATTCGGCTTGCGCCGACCATCGGGGGCTCACACCCCAGGCCAGGCGCATGAACGGGGTAGAATTTAACGATTCATGTTTTGGTGCCGGAAAATCCGATACTTATTGAGGACTTTCACAAAAAATGGAGTGATAAAATGGCTAAAATAAGTAAAATCAATCCGAAAATTTTACAAAATTACGAGGACGACGAGTTTCCCAAAATCCAAAATACGACGGTTTGACCAAGGTTTTCGACCCGGACGACACTAGAACAGAATTCAATATAAATTGAACAATATTCTATTCGTCATTTTCATAAATCGCGTGTTTTGTGGAAATTCAGGGCGACTGCCGGCGAAAACACGTCGATTGGCCGGATTTTCTACTCTGTTTACTTGTTTTCATCTGCGTAAATCCGCGTAATCTGCGGGACCGAAAATCAAAACACCCGCTGATTTCACAGATGGAGTGTTTTTAGCTCGCTCCCGCTTTATGAAAGAAATGGACAGCTTGCTGTACATTTTATCCGCAAATTGGAACACTGACGGGAGCAAGCTCTCGCACTCCAGAATTTCAAAACAGTACTTGTTAAACGGAATCAAGGTGCTGAATTGGCCGCACGCGTCGAGTTTTGTGAAAGTGCTTTCGACCCGTAAAACAAAGGCGAAAACCACATCGGAGACGCGGGTTTTTAACGAGGATTCGACGCGCAGCCGGACGGGATTTGGGCCGGAA
>CAYTLK010000218.1:0-2428 GCA_964438515.1 uncultured Planctomycetaceae bacterium | reverse complement strand
TCATGGTGTCTGTACCCCGTGCCTGAAGCCAAACCCTTAAAAACACGGCACCAAACGGTTCTGGTATGCATTTTTGCTGGTCGAACCTCCCTCATTTTTTCCGACTGAAACATCCGACTTCCCGAATGAAACACCCTGCGGGTCGAAAATCTGAACGGAAATTTGTGCATTTTAACCGGAAAGAGTGAAAGTTCTGCGATAAATACCGACGCCGCGCCACGGCAGTTTTTCCTGCCCCCAGGACTCTTCATGTCGAAACGGTCCGAAAATCGCCCAGTCGTGAGGAAATTGTACAGTTTTCGAATCTTCAGTTTCTTCGGGAATCCAAGCATCGCCGATTTTTCGGGAATTGACGTCCTCGGTTCGTTCGGATCCTGATTTTACGAGCGCAAACGACCAATTATCGTTGAAATCCGAAGTGGTTCGATCCTCTGCGTACGCTGCGTTCCAAAGTGCCGCAATCTGCAGCACGAGCGCCGCGAAAACATAAAAATAATGAAACATTTTTCATTTTTCGTACCTTTTTATGGATTCGTTCCGATGTTTTTAATTTTCACGTACTGTTCGTACGCCGCGTCCCACGCTTCGACGTTTTGCGGTTCGAAACGTTCCATTGGAAAACTGTTCCGTACAATCGCGCGCGCCTCGGAAATGTCGCGCACCGCGCCGTCCGAAATCGCCTGAATCAGAATATTTCCAATCGCAGTTGCTTCGATCGGACCCGTCAGAACCGTACGACCCGTTGCGTTGGCCGTCATTTGGCAGAGCTGACGGTTTTTCGTGCCTCCGCCCACAATATGAATCGTTTCGATTTTATGTTCATTAATCTCTTCACACATCCGAAACACGTCTCGGAACCGCATTGCGATGCTTTCGACCGCGCATTTCAGAACCTCACCTTCCGTTTGCGGGACGCTTTGACCCGTACGCACACAGAAGGAAACGATTTGTTCCACCATGTTTTTCGGCGCAAAAAATTCGCTCGACTCTGCATCAATGAAACGCTTCAAAGACGGCGCGGAGTCCGACATTCGGGTGAGTTCGTCCCAATTCCACGTCTTTCCCGCCGCATTCCAAATCCGTTTGCACTCCTGCAGAATCCACATTCCTGTAATGTTTTTCAAGACGCGCCACGTTCCGCCCACGCCCCCTTCATTCGTGAAATTCAGCTCCATCATTCGGTCATTTCCTATCGGATTGGGAGATTCAATCCCCATCAGCGCCCACGTTCCGAGCGAAATATACGCCCAATTCGGACGTGTACCGATTTCATAATCTGCCGGAACCGCCATCACGGCGCTCGCAGTGTCGTGCGTGCCGGGAAGAACCACCTGCACATCCAGTCCAGTAGAATCCCGTACGATTCGCGTCGTCTTTCCGAGACGTGTGCCGGGGAGGGAAATGGGACCGAGAAACTGGGTGGGAACCTCAAATTTTTCGAGAAGTTTGCGCGCCCAATCCCCTTGGAACGGGTTAAAAAACTGCGTCGTGGTGGCGTTCGTGAATTCGTTCGCCTTTTCGCCGCTCAGGAGCCAGTGGAAGACGTCCGGAATCTGCAAGAGCCGCCGTCCCGCCTGAAGAAGGGGGTCGCCCGCCCGTTCCATCGCAATGAGTTGGTACAAAGTATTGAACTGCATAAACTGCAGCCCCGTCTGCGCGAAAATTTCTTTACGGGAAACCGTTTCGAACGCGGCGTCCGGGAAACCGTCGGTGCGGTGGTCGCGGTAGGTTACGGGATTCGAAAGCAGACGGTCGTTTGCGTCGAGCATCGCGAAATCGACGCCCCACGTATCGACGCCGATGCTTCGAATGGAGTCGGAATCCGCAGCGGCAGCCGCACACATCCCATTTTGTACGTTTTTCCAAAGTGCTGGAAGATCCCAATAGAGGGTTCCGCCGAGATCGATTCCGCCGTTTTCGAAGCGGTAAATTTCTTCGAGGGACAATTTTTCACCGTCGAAGCGTCCCAACACGTGCCGACCGGACGACGCCCCCATGTCCACCGCGAGATATGATTTTTGTGTCATTTATTTTCTCCCCGAACCGTAATTTTGAAACCCTCAGAAATGAAACGTGAACTGTTTTTGCACTTCGCGCGCCGCTTCCGCACGTGATACAGGAAATTGTAACACAATCGGAAGCCGCCGTCAAGTGCCGGAAAAGAAAAAATTTTAGGAAATGCAGAGCCGCAGCGTCTTTTATCCGTGCATCTTCTTTCGAAATTGGAATGACGTGCGAGAAAATACAGCTGAAAAGCGAGATGATTCCCTGAATTTTCACGTGCGGCGAGCCTATACTCGTTCCACTTGAAAATTTCGCATTGGGCGGCTACGGCGGCAGTCGTTTCTCGATAGAGTAATAACGGAGAAGCGAAAATTCAAAATGCATCGGGTATAAAAATACACAAAATCAGCAACTGATTACAGTA
>CAYTLK010000217.1:0-2455 GCA_964438515.1 uncultured Planctomycetaceae bacterium | reverse complement strand
ACACCAAACGCACTTTCACTTTTTTCTCAGTTTCTCTTCAGTTTCTTGCATTTTCACGCAGTTTCGTGCAGTTTCTTCGTTCAAACGCATCTGACGCAGGATGTTTTACGTTCATTCTGCATTTATTTTTGCAAAGTTTCGAGAAAAACGGCACGCGAAAACGGCTCACGCGGAAATGAAGGTTCCGACAAAATCGGCCCCGCAGCCCCCATCATAAAGACGCCGGCGCCCGCATTCGCACACTCGCCATAAATCTGCATCTGCGTGTCCCGAACCTGAAAACGAAACGCAATCTCACGATACGGAATTTTATCTTGAAAATCAAAACGAATCGCAAGTTTTGTCGCCGGAAGAATTCGATCGAGGAACGAACGCTTCACCGTTCCTTCTGCCGCCCGAAATTTTCCTTCCGCAAACACGAGGCGCGCACCGTCAAAACGAGCTTTATCGACCGTCAGCGTCCCCGTCCCCGTGAGGTCGCGAGCCGAGAAAAAGGTGGAAACATCCACAGATTCAAACGTTCCGCGAAAATAACCGCTCCAACGGCTGAAACTTTGCTGAATCGCAATCGCCCCCGTGAAACGACACTGCGGCCCCAGCTGTTCCAGCATGGGAAAAAGAGGTTTTAGATACTGTACAGAAATCCCTCCGGAGTCGGTCGTGAGCGCGGCCTGCATGAGACGCGAGGCGTTCTGCGGGACGGGCTTGAGTGAAAGCGTGAGCTGCGCCTCGTGCAAAAGTTCGGCTCCCGCCCTTTTTTCCTGTTCCGGAACCCAAAACACAATGTCAGTTTGAGGACCATTTTTGACCCACGTGATGCGCATTTCCGCCTGATGGAGTTCGAGCGAATTTTCAGCAAAACCAACGTGTACCGGTCCTTCCACCAAGAGCGCAAGCTCGCGCGACCTCCAAAAATCCGGCGTTGAAACGGCTTTCGCGTGCAAATTCCAGAGCGTTTCGAGCGAATCTGAGTCGATCGTCAACTCGGGAAGCGTCCATTTTGTGAGTTTTACGACCTTTCCGTCGCGATAAATTTCGTAATCGAGCCAGTCGATCCACGGCGCGGCCGCAAGTTTTCGCGGTTTCCCATCGGCAGACGGAACCGGCAAAAAGAGCGTCACTCCCGTCAGTTGCGAGTGCGAGGGCGTAGAATGCGTGACGGCAGCCGCTTCGACAGGAATTTCCAGCGCGTTCGAGGCCCACGAGTTGTAAAAATGGGTGTACCATCCCGACTGACGGAATCCGCCCCACACAAGCAGCGCGAGTGTCGGAAGGAACCCGAAAAGCAAAAAGAGCGTTATTAAAATAAAGCGTTTTCGCATAGAATGGTCTTTCTTCGGTGTTTTCTGAATTTCAGGAGGGTGAGTTCCCGTTCAAAAGCCGCATCACCTCATCATGCAGCCGGGAATTGTCCGCCACCGAGTCGCCGCCCGTGTACGTCGCAACGCCGCGCCAGTCGGTAAAGGTTCCGCCCGCCTCGAGAATAATCGGTTCAAGAGCCGCAGTGTCCCAGAGACTCATTTCCGGATCCACCATAACGTCCGCCCGTCCCGTCGCAACGAGCAAATAACCGTAACAATCCCCCCAGTTTCGCGCCAGTCGGGCCGTCAGCATCAGGGAACGCCAAGGTTCGTAACGATGGGTTTCGTAAAAAGTTTTTTCTTCGGTCGTCAAAACCAGCGCGTCGCGGAGATTTTCGACGTTTGAAACATGTGCAGGAATCGGATTATCGTCGTTTTTCTGGTACC
Organism: uncultured Planctomycetaceae bacterium; assembly: GCA_964438515.1. Lineage (GTDB taxonomy): Bacteria > Planctomycetota > Planctomycetia > Pirellulales > Thermoguttaceae > RGIG3701. The sequence goes on along the minus strand of CAYTLK010000217.1, from coordinate 707 downwards.
AAGCGCCGCCGCCGCGCATGGCGAAGACGCACTCTTGAAGCGCCGGAATCCGAATAACACCCGCCGCCGCCGCGCCATTGAGGGTGATTCCGATGAGCGTTCCGTAGAGCGGCACACCGTGAATGAAGGCTTTTGTACCGTCGATCGGGTCCAAAATCCAGCGGAAACCGTTCGTGCCGGGCCGCGTCGGAAGCTCCTCGCCCAGAATCTCATCTTCGGGGAACGCCGCCGAGATTTCCCGCCGCATCAGTTCCTCCGTGCTGCGGTCCGCAACGGTCACAGGCGTGGCGTCGGACTTCATTTCCACTTGAAGCGAGCTGTTCTGAAAATATTTCAGTGTGTTTTCGCCCGCTTTCCGAGCCAGCTCCGCCGCAAAAACGAGCCGCGCCTGAATTTGAGAGTTGTTCAGGGATTCCTGATTTTCCATGTTTCGTTTTCCTTAAATTTCTCTGTTTTTATACCTTTATATTATATATACTTTTGCAGTCTATTCTACGAACCGTTTTCCGCCCACCTTTTTGCGAGCCGGAAGTGTGAGCCCCCGGTGGTTCAGTCTTTCTTTGGATGCGATTTTTAACGGTCCAAGGCGCGCCCACGGTGTGACGGCTCCGCACTTTCAGCGGGCAAAAAGCCCGCCGCTCGCCTTGTAAGCGCGGATTTTCGAGACCCGCAAGCCCGTAATGAAACGAACGAAGTGAGTGGAATTA
>CAYTLK010000216.1:0-2523 GCA_964438515.1 uncultured Planctomycetaceae bacterium | reverse complement strand
CGGATCGGGGTACACTGACTGCGGTTGCGGTTTGTCAAATTCATTGAATCAAAAGGAGAATACAGAATGGCTCAAAAACTTTCAGAAATCCCATACAAAGAGACGGAGAGCACGGTCATGTCCATGTTCGGCGCAGATCTCGAAACGATTGACGGCACGAATTTCATGGATATGCGCGTCGCATTCGCCAGATGGTTTCGCCGATGTTTCAACGACTTGCCCTATTATTGGGAGTTACGCGAAGGGAACTTCGAAAAGGTTTCTCCAAAACGGCGAGACGAAATATTGCAACTGGGCGTCATCGGAGCCTATCGAACGGGAGTGTTCTGCGCATTCAGCCCGGCAGGAACCGTGTCTCAGCTGCTCTTTATCATTCACGATTATGAGGATGTCCCGCGTCCGATTCACCAGAAAATGATCGACGCACTGCTGACGCATATTCTTGAGTTGCCGAAAGGATGGCAATTCGGACGTTACGCACTCCGCCAGATGTGCTGGAAGCAGCTGCGGTCCGCTATCCGTCTGGAAGATGCGCCGGAAGAGTGGACGCAGTTATCCGATAAAGAACGACAGGCCCGGCTGTTCTTGGCGGCGGCTTGTATTCAGGACAGGGATCCGAGAAAGCGGCATGCTTGCGCGCGTCCCTATCTTGAAGAGGCTCTGGAGCTTATGAAGTCTATCGACACGGAAGGGAAGATTGACTATCAGAAACTGCTGGACTTGCCGAAGACGCCGACCTACTACACGCTGTGCACGGAATACGCTCCGATTATCTGGGAGACGCTGAACCTCCCTTACGCACAGCCGGAACCTCTCGACGACAGCGACCCCGGCGCACCCTTCTTACTGCCGTCTCCGCCGCTTAACCGCATAACGCGCATGCTGACGCTTTACGACGAGCTTAAAGAAGAACTGGCGGACGATTTTGTACCGCCGCCGAGACACCATCCGACGGAATTCTAACGGGCATTCCGCAGCAGATTGTCAGAAACCCGACGGAAGAGGCGAATACGCTTCCAGAATGGCGTATCCTCTTCCGTAAATTTTAACCGTTCTTCCTCATAGGCGCGTTCCCATGCGCCTTCTGTTTTTAAATGAAGAAAAATTCCTGCAAAATATTTCCCAAATCGGGAAATAATCTCTTGACTTTTCCCAAAAAGGGAATATAATAGGAGAGTTACAGGTTTGGCAAGAGGAATTTATGAGAATTATTGCTGGAAAAACGATTCGGAATTATCAGGAAAAGTATCCGCAGGCGGCACAACAACTGGAGGCTTGGTACTATGAAGCAAAGAATGCAAGTTGGAAAAACCCCTCTGAGATCAAGGAAAAATACGGCAGCGCTTCAATTTTAGAAAATAATCGGGTTGTGTTTAATATCGGCGGAAATAATTTCAGGCTTGTTGTCCAGATTGCGTACAAAATAAGTGTAATATACATTCGTTTCTTTGGAACGCACAAGGAATACGATAAAATAAAAGCGGAGAAAATCTGATGAAAATAAAGATAATTAAAACCGAAGCAGATTACGATGAAGCACTTGCCGTTATTGATGAGTTGCTAAAAATCAGTGAAGAGAATCTGACGGAGGATCAGACGGACGAATTGGAATTAATTTCAACGCTTGTAGAAAAATACGAGAACGAACATTATCCAGTATCGCTCCCGGACCCGATTGAAGCCGTCAAATTCCGAATGGAACAGGATGGACTGACACAAAAAGACCTTCAGAAATATATCGGGAGTGCCAGCAAGGTGTCCGAAGTACTGAATCGGAAAAGACCATTGAGCCTTTCGATGATTCGTGCACTTCATGACGGTTTGGAAATATCTCTCGAAGTATTGCTTCAGGACCCTGCGAAAAAGAAGAATGATTTTGCGGTTGTCTGATTTTTTCCTCCCATATTTCGCATACAAAAACGCACTTCCAAAAATCCTTGCAATCGACTGAAAAAGCCTATACTTTCGAGTAGAGGCTTTTTGTGTTTCAATGGTTCAAAAGACGAAGTATCGCTCCGAACTGCACGACTGCGGAATAAGAAAGACGAAAACGGGTTATTAATAACCGACGATTGGCAACTCTCTGGGTCCTCGATATACTGACCGCTGGATTTGAAAACCGCCGTCACCTCATACTTTTCTACAAGACGAACCGGGGTTAACCGTCAGAACACATGAAGGGATCAAAAATGAAAGCCCAGTCGATAACACTGCCGGAGTTTCAAAAGCAGCTTAATGAAATTGAAGTCATGGAATTCTCAAGTGATCAGCAGAGAGCCGATGTGTGCAGGTTTCTAGAATCCGTGTTGCGTTACAACTACAGCAACCTGTCGGAATCTGCGCTGGCCGCATGGGGCAGCGCCTTAAGGAAGTACCTGTTCAGTCAAAAAGCAGAATCCGATTTATCGAATTTTATATACAACACCTTCTCATTTTCCGAACCTCAAAAAATGATGTTGTTCAAAGCGTTATAGTCGTTTAAATTAACAATTCCGTTTTTTAAGACCGGTTAAAATGGCTACT
>CAYTLK010000215.1:0-2640 GCA_964438515.1 uncultured Planctomycetaceae bacterium | reverse complement strand
AACAAGGCTGCCCCGCCCTGAAAACCTTTAAATTCAGAAAAAAAGTCGAAAATTTTAAAGATTTTTCTCAAGAAACTTAAAAATTCGTGAACTTTTTCCATTTTGAGAGATTTTTTCTCGAAAGTTTAAGCAAAATTCCCCCGCCCAGTGCTCTCGGACTTCGGGAATTTCAATCGAGTGTTGGGAAGAGCACTGCGTTGCATGGAAGAACCTATTTGAGCAGTGTTTTTGTACCAAATATCAATATTTAATTCTGTTTACTTTTCGTATCTGCCCGCCTCACACAGGGCCAGCCAGTGCCCTTTTTGTGGCTGTTTTTCCGACCAACCAATCGTTCGTCTCCGGCCTCCATTCTCACTCCGCTCCCCAATCGTGAAGGGGCGGGAACGCTCGTGTTCGTTCACTCCCCTCCCCACTTGTGCTCCCAAATCTAATATTGGTACAATATACCATTTTGAGCCTCCCATTCCCCGCCTGCCCAACAAAAACACCCCAAACTGCACTGGTGTGCATTTTGGGGTGCAATTTTTATTCGCAAATTCATAAGTGTCGTAAAATGCGGCACGTAACCGCACAATGCACAGGCTTGAAAAGACGGAAATTAAAGCGTCACTCGCAGGGCTTCGATTCACGATTCTTACTTCTTTTGCGGAGTCCCCGTAAATTCCTGTATTTGCTGGAGCCGCTGCATCATTTGCCGCACGAGGTCCAGATGTGTCGACGCCGCGTTGATGGTTTCGGAAGGATCCTGCGTCAAATCGTACAGCTCAAGAGCCTTCTTTCCCGGCACCAAATGCCAGTCCGGCGTACGGAGCGTTCGGGAATTTACAAGCAGCTCGGAGCGTCCGTTTTTGCAGCGGCCAAGCAGTGCGTCGAGGACGTTTTGACTGTCGTAAGCCTCGCCTTCCGGGACTTTTTGACCCAAAAGAGCCGAAAACGACGCGATGAAATCGACGTGACAGACGAGCGCATCGGACGTTCCCGCCGCAACCGTTCCGGGCCAGTAAACGATGAATGGGACTTGCGCGCCGCCGTTGTAATTGCTGTACTTTCCTCCGCGCAGGACGCCGCTCGGCGTGTGACCGGTCTCTTTGTTCTTTTCGACTGCCAGCTCGGCGTAACCGTCGTTCAAAACGGGACCGTTGTCGGACGTAAAAATAACGATCGTATTTTCAGAGATTTTCAGTTCTTCGAGGAGCCGCACAAGCTCGCCGACCTGCCAGTCCGCTTCCAGAATGACGTCTCCGCGCAGTCCCAACGGCGATTTCCCCGCAAACTGTGCGCCCGGCATACGCGGAACGTGCGGCTGATGCAGCGCGTAATACAGAAAGAACGGTTTCGATTCCTGCACAGATTCACGGATAAAATCCTCAGTTTTCGAACGAAACAGCCCCGCCATTTCCTCATCGATCCACCGCGCTGAGACGCCGCCTTTTTGGAATCCGATGCGTCCAACCCCGTTATGCACGCTGCCGTCGTGACCGTACAGCGACTTTTGTTTCGTCACGAGTTCCGGATTTTTGTGATATTCCGGCTCGCCTTCAAAATTCTGCTTGTAATTGACGAACAACGGGTCTTTCGGATCCAGATTCGCAACGCATCCATTTTCGATGAAAACCGTCGGCGTACGGTCGTTCGTGGCGGCCATAATGAACGATTGATCGAATCCCAGGTCGCGCAGTCCCGGACGAATTTCCTGATTCCAGTCCTGGACACCGACCCCCAGTCCCAAGTGCCACTTTCCGACCGCGCCCGTTCGATAGCCGGCGTTCTGAAAGGTGCGCGCAAGCGTCAGATGTTCCGGCGAGATGATGAGCGGCGAGTTTCCGGGCAGAATCTGAACGCCTTTCTGCCGACACGGATAGAGGCCGGTCAGGAGTGCAAAACGGCTCGGGGTGCAGGTCGAACTCGTCGCGAAACCTTGCGTAAACCGCAGACCTTCGGCTGCAAGTCGGTCGATGTGGGGCGTCTGATGAACAACGGCGCCGTAGCAGCTTAAATCGCCGTATCCCAAATCGTCGGCCAAAACAATAATGACGTTAGGCTGTGCCGCCGATGCTGACGCCGCCGCAAAAAGAATCGGGAAGAACGAAAGCAACAATATGAAAAATGTACGTTTCATAAAAATCTCCTTATTATTTAGGAATCGTGACTGTAAAGTGTGTCGAGGAAGTCCGGGAGCGTTCCGTATGTAGAGTTTGATGAACGTTTTATCCGGATCGTCGAAGCACCCTGGATTCTCGCTTTCAAGCAGGTCGGAATGTCGTTATGATTTTGTCGACAGACCGATTTTCACTTTTTTCATCAGCGTGATGTAAACCTCTACGGGCGTTTGAAAATACGGACCCTGATTTTCCCCTTTTCCTGTTTTTACTGAAAATACGGATTTTTTCAAAATTTGTCAAGAGGAAAAACAAAAAAGTAGAAATCGACGCAGACGAATACAATGCGTTGGGATAAACGGAACCGGAAAACGCCGTTTTTCAGGAACACACATTCAGCGGGCAAAAAGGTCGGCGCAAGCCGATGGAACCGCTGAATGTACAAGCAAGCCCGTAATGAAGCGAGTGAAACGAGCGGAATTAGGGTTTTTTCGGCAGTGAACAAAGGATTCCATAAAAATCGGTGTTTTTGGGTCAA
>CAYTLK010000214.1:0-2682 GCA_964438515.1 uncultured Planctomycetaceae bacterium | reverse complement strand
TGGGTTCTCCACGCAGAACGGAGAGACGAGGGAATTTGTTATCGCTCGCAAATAAAGATAAATTTGTCCCTGCGAAATTTTGGGCGGGCATGAACCCGGGGGCGGGGGAATTTGAATCGTCGTTATGAATCTTTTCGGTAGAAAATTTGAAAGAAACAAGGAGAAAAATCACCCAAAGCGGTAAAATTTCCCAAAAACTTAAGTTTCTCATCAAAAAAATTAAAATATTTTCACTTTTTTTGAGATTTTTTTATGATTTTGAGTGGGGGCGCGCTTGTAATTTCCTTCCTGTAAGTTAAAATTTAAGATAAGGGGAATTCTTATGAATTTTACCATTTATTCAAATGGTTTTCATTTCCAAGGAGATGAATCATGAGACGGAATACAATTATGCAAAGTTGGGGTTCAAAAGTTTCTAGCCGTTCAAAGAATGTCTCGTATCGTTATTTGAGAATGGAATCGCTGGAAAGGAGGGAGCTGCTTTCGACGGTCGCGGGGAATTCGGGAGATTTGCTGGACACAAACGGGCGGCTCACGCAGGATGGATGGCTCGTCTATTCGGTTGTGGAAAACGAAACGGCAAACAGAGCCACCTCCATCACGGTGAACGGTGTGCAGTTGGGCGGCGACGGCGGTGCCGGGGAAACGCGTGTGGCAGTTCATAAAGGAGGTTTTCTTCCTGAATTTACCAGCTCCGAAGGGGCTGATTCGCGGGTTGATGACGGTGTTTTGCAGACGATTCGGCTTGAAGACTGGAAGGATGCGGACTACAACGATTTGGTGGTCGAAGTCACTTTTGTGGCCGACACAAACGGAACGTTGAAACCGTCGGTTTGCCAGACCTGCGCGTGTTCGACGAACATTCCGAACGGCATGGAAACGGCTGATATTCCGTATCGTGCGCAGCCGAACAATACGGGATTTACGAACATTCTCGCACAAAAAAGTCTGCCCGCCCAGACGCAGACGATGACCGCGACGGTTCAGATGGGAAATCAAACAAAGTCCGTTTTTTACGACACTTCGGCGTTTGATTCTTCGGAGAAATTCGCTGTGGGAATGAACCTCGACACGTCGAATCTCGCGAGCGGGCGGTACGACTGGTCGATGACTTTGACGTACGAATTGGCCGACGGAACGACGCAGACCGAGACGATTTCCGGACAGAAAAACGTCGTAAATCTTGCGGACAGCGCATACGGAAACGGTCTGAATCTGACGGGGCTTTCGAGCCTAAATTTAACGAATCAAAACGCGGCGACAGAACGCGGAATCAACTGGGAGCGTTCATGCGGGAAACAGGTCTGGTTCGCGTTCGACGGAACGGATTTCACGCCGGAGGCGGGGGAGTCTTTTAACTCCAGTCTCATTCAGAATTTAGATGGAAGTTTCACTCTGGTCGATCAGGGCGAAACTTTTCTTTTTAATGCGTCCGGAAAACTTTTGACGCGGACAGGCAATCTCACAAATGCTGTCACGAACTGGACTTACAATGCGGACGGCACTGCGGCGACGAAAACGGATGACGCAAATCGCGTGACGACCTTCGGTTACACCAGCGGAATGCTTTCTTCCGTAACCGATTTTGCGGGACGCGTGACTTCGTACAATTATGATTCTCTGGGGCGTTTGACGAGCGTGACGGAACCCGACCCGGACGGGGTTGGAAATCTCACAAGTCCTGTAACTACGTACACTTACGACGGCACGAGTTCCCGTGTCGCGACGGTTACGGACGGTGCGGGGAACGTGACGGCGTACACCTATCGCGAGGGGCAGGTCGTCTCGAAAACCGTGAATGGCGTCACGCAGTTCACGCAAGACCCGTTCACACTTTCGGCCGTTGTCGACACGACGGTGACGGGTTACGACGCAGACCATCTCGCGACGCTTCCGACGGCTTGGGACACGGTCGGCGAGAACACGAATCTCGCCGGAAACACGACGCAATACCGCTACGACGCGAACGGAAAAGTTGTCTGGCAAAGGACTTCCGGCGGCATGACCACCACTTTTATGTATGATGGAAACGGTCGGCTTCTCAAACAAACGGAATCCGTCATGGTCGGCGGGCGGGCGCAGGGGCGCAGTACAGAATATGCCTACGACGCGAACGGAAATCTGATTCAAATCAAATATCACGACGGCTCGACCGAACAATGGACGTACGACGCAACCTTTGACCAGATGCTGAGTTACACCGACCAGCTGGGAAATCAGACGCTTTATACGCTCGACACTGCAACCGGTTTGACGACAGCTGAACGACAGGTGGTGGGGCTTGCCGACAGCGCGGAAAACGGCGAAACTGACGATGTGCTCACGACTTACAGCTACAACGCAAATCGGAAACTTGCGAGCGTGACGGACGCACTGGGAGTCACGACTTCTTATACGTACGATTCTCGCGGCAATGTTTTGACAGAAACCATCGCGTCGGGAACCGACTTGGCGGCGGTCACGACGTACACGTACGACTCCGCCGACCGGACGACCAGCGTGACAAACGCGCTAAATCAAACAACCAGCTACACTTACGACAATCTCGATCGGCTCGTTTCGACGACGTACGCTTCCGGTGAAACTGCTAGAAATATTTATAACAACGCCGGACAGCTCGTTCAGAGTATCGACCTGAACGGTGCCGTAACGTCTTACACGTACAACACTTCGGGAAAAGTC
>CAYTLK010000213.1:0-2699 GCA_964438515.1 uncultured Planctomycetaceae bacterium | reverse complement strand
CGAGAGTTAAACTGAAGTCCATTTACCCTAATTTATAAGAGTGATGAAACACTAGAATGCCGTATTTTACGGCTTTTGTTTTTGGATGTGGGTTTAAATGTGGGGTTGGTAAAACTTTGAAGATAATGTACGGGTTTCTGTGTGGGGGAATGTGGGGCGAAACGCCCTCGGTCCCAGGGCGCTTCGCCTACAAATGTTCTTTCACGGCGTCATTCCGCATGTTTATTTGTTATTCGTGACGATAATAATACAGGAATCCGTCTTCCGCTCCGATTACAAGGTCCGGCTTTCCGTCCGCGTTGAAATCGACGGGGGTGGGACTGGATGTGTGGCCCGCTAGACGCGTGTCGTCCACATTTCCACATCTCTTAAAACGTAATTTTCCATCGGATGAAGGTTCCAGCTGGAGCCAAACTTCCGCATTCACGGAGTTTACGACAAAATCCATCAGACCGTCGCCGTTCCAGTCGCAGACGCAGATTTTACGTCGTCCCGACCCTCCGTCCGTTCCTCCGTTCAAACGAATCGGCAAGCCGTTTGCATCGGTAAAAAGACGTTTTGGAGACTTCAAACGAAGCGTTCCGTCCGCATCCTTGTACCGTTCAAAGTACGCCAAATACCCCTCCGTGTCGAGCATCATGAGGTCCTGAAGTCCGTCGCGATTCCAGTCGCACATCACGGGCGTGGTGCGCCACTGCGTCAAAAGTTCCTTTCCGTTTGGTCGGAGCCAGCCCCACGCGAGCGTCGGCTGCGGACCTTCCCACTCGACTTCGACTGCTTTCCAAGCCGTGAGTTTCGGGGCGGTACGCGTTCCGACGTTTTCGTACCATCCGACTTTTCCCCAAATGCTGTTGATGAGGACGTCCGCATCGCCGTCGCCGTCCCAGTCGCCGACCGTCAGCGTCGTGTACCCCCATTTTTCCTCAGCCGGCCCCTGAATGGAACCGTTTGGACCTGCAATAATATGAATCACTTTCCCGTCGGCTTCGAGATATTTGGGACGGTCCCATTTTGGGAATTCGACGCCGGAACCGCTGAGATTTTCGAACCACGCGACGTAACCGGAACCGCAGCCGCAGACGAGGTCCGTATCGCCGTCACCGTCCCAGTCGTACGCGCAAGGGGTGCAGAGGGACGCAAGTTTCATTTCGAATGCTTCCTGCTGGAACTTCAGCGGAGCGCGAAAGACCGGCACGCGAGACTTTACACCGTCTTTTTCGACGTCTCGGAACGTTCCCGTATGTTCAAACAGCATCACGTAACCGCCTTCGTCGCCCGCAATGAGGTCGGGAAATCCGTCTTTCGTCCAGTCGCAGACGAAGAAAGGACCAAATTCCATGTCGAGACGCGCCAGCTCCCCGTTTTCGAGCGTCACGAACTGCTGCGGAGCAAATTTCGGTTCCGTCCGAGTGCCGACATTTTCGTAATAATTGTATTTATCAATAAACTCGCCGCACATCAAATCAAGATCGCCGTCGCCGTCGAAATCCGCCATTTGAGGGGTCGGCCAGCCAAAAGTATCGACGACTTTTCCGTTGCAGTCCGAAAGCTGTTCGGCCGTTTTGTAGGCGGGTTCCTCATTTGACCCTTCATTTCGCACGATGTACACCGTTCCGTGAAGGGGACCGTTCGTCCAGTTTCCGTTTTCGTCGTAAGCATCGGCCCAGCCGTATTCTTTCCAGTCGCCGAGACCGATGAGGAGGTCGGTGCGTCCGTCGCCGTCAAAATCCGTGTACGCCCACTGATTTGCACGAACGCTTTTTCCTGCCGTTATTTTCGACGCATCGAACGGAACGGGTTTCGTCTCGCGATTTCCTGAATGAACGGGGTCCGTGTACTCGCATCCCGGAGTCAGGAGTCGGCATTTTCCGTCCACAACACTCGCAGTGAAACCGAATTGAGAGGAAACCTTTCCAGGAACCCGCCGAAAGACGGGCATTTTTGCGTTTTCGACGGGATTGCTGGAACCGTACGGATTTCCTACGCCCTTTCGACTCTCCGAAACGCCCAGATTTTCGAAAAGAACCGTCTGATTGTACGGCACATCGCCCGTCGAGACGAGAAAATCGGGATTTCCGTCCTCATTAATGTCGAAAACGGCGGGAAAACTGCGCAATCCCACCGCCAAATCGTCCAACAGCCCCGGATTCCGGTATTCCATTCGTACGATTTCATACTTCGGACGCGGCACAGCGTCAAAAACGTGCGGATCTTCCGGAAGCAGCAGCATGGAACCGTGCCAGTTCACCTCCGGAATCGTGACGATTTCACCTTTTTTTGAGATCCGAAAGAACGCTCTCAGGAGGGTTTTTCCCGCATCATTGTACCAGCAGACGCTGTCGCGCAGCGGGAGCCAGTCTTTCGGAAGGTCGCCCGACCCGACGTCTGCGGTGAGAAAAATGAGCGTTGCGTCCTCTTTCAGAGTGACGACGATTTCCGGATTTTCACCGCCGAAAGTCCGTATGATTTTCACACCGGAAAAGGGTTTTTGAACGTCCTTAAAGACGTACCCTCGATTGGCGAAAGCCGCAGAATCGTTCTGCAAAACGTTTTCCTGCGCATGTTGGGCCGTCACTAGAAAGTAATTGTTTTCGAATTTTACAACGTTTTTCGTATCTTGTGCTGTTAAAACCGCAGCAAAACACGAAAAAAAGAGAGCCGTCAAGAATTTTGTGTTCATTTTTTTCTCATCTTGATTT
>CAYTLK010000212.1:0-2727 GCA_964438515.1 uncultured Planctomycetaceae bacterium | reverse complement strand
CGAGATTCGCAAGATTCAGTCCAGAAACTCCTGCTGCGTTCATTCCGCATCCATATTCCTTCGTTCCCGCAAACGTCGGCACAAACGAAATCTCAACAACCAAATCGTTGTAATCATCATCGACAGCATCTTCGAGTTTGTACTTCCCAAACAGGTCATCATCCCCCTTCGAATACCGATACTTGCAGTTCTCTCGAATCTCAAAATTCTTCAGCGAATCGCCCGTCTTGACCGGAAACGCGACGCTTGCCGCTCCGCCGCTCCCACCCAGCTGCGTCCCGTCGACGTACATACACGTCCGCGTATCTGCCGTATTATTCTCGATAACCGTATAAAACAGAACACCATCCTGAAGAATTGTTTCATTTTGCACCGAATCAAAACTTGCAGGACCGACAACGGTCAACAACTCCCGTTTTTCCAGCGATTCCATCCGTAAAGAACGATACGAGATGTTCTTTGAATGACTATTTTTTTTCAATCCTGCGCTTCGTACAAGCGTGTTCCGTTGCATGATATTCTCGCTGAAAATGAACCTGAAATGTTTTCATTTGAACGGCTGAAATTCATAAATTCCCCCCTCTCTATAAATTTTAACATCCCGACAGGAAATAACAAGGCTGCCCCGCCCTGAAAACCTTTAAATTCAGAAAAAAAGTCGAAAATTTAAGCAAAATTCCCCGCCCAGTGCCCAGGCCCGGCTTCAAACCAAGTTCTGAAAAACGTTCCTCTTTCATCTGCAAAGTTCGAGAAGTGACGAAACCGTACGCAGCGGAGTTCGTGCCGCAATGGTCGAGACAGACCGCAAATATACGTACGTTTCCTTTCAAATTCGCGACGAAAGCGACGGGGGAAGCCGGTTCCGTAAAGAGCGGCGGGTTGATGGAGTCGGAAAACTGCGTTGCGACGGTCTCGGTCGGCAGCACGACAAACCCAGTCGGCTCGTTCGTGATTTTACGTTTTCACGTTTCCTGACGCGTCGATTTCCCGCACGAGCACGTTTACCTGTCCCGGCCGCACGAGATTCCAGCAGTAGCCGTTGAGTTTTCCCAGCACATTTTGAATGATTCCGGCTGGACCGCTGATTTCGAGGGGACGTTCGAGCGGAAACGTTGCTCTGAGCAGTGCGTCGAACCCGACGAAGTGGTCGAAATGCGTGTGCGAGACGAACGCATGCGAAATTTCAAGCAGCTCGCCGTAGGTCAGGTGTTCGAGCAACCCCAAATCGAACAGAACTTTGCAGCCCGTCTGCGGAAACTGAACGTGTACCGCCGAATTCCACGTCGGGCCATTAAGCAGGGGGAAGGATGCCGGATATTTTGCCATGTAGTCATTGATTTCTCCTTTTAATTCATGTTGATGTACTCGTTCCGCTTGAAAATTTCGCATTGGGCGGTCACGAAGGAGAAGCGAAATTTCAAAATGCTTCGGGGTTAAAATTAAAAATCCGATTTATCGTACGATTTTAATTTCAAAGTGTGATGGAAATATGGGTCGTCACGGTTGTGAAATCTGCAGAAATCGCCTGCATAATCGGGACGGCCGCATGGTACGCAAACGCGGAAGCCATTATGAACGCGTAAAGCACTCCGAGGAAATAAAGGAACAGCACAATGGCGGTCAAAATCGGTCCGGGAGAAAAATGTTTTTTTCGATTTTCGTCCGGAACGGTCTCCATTTCCCCCTCTGTCTCCATTTTTTTCCTTTTTTCTCTTGCGTTCCGGTTACTGATGCTTACGACGTGAAAATATCGAAAAACGCTCCTGCATCCACGGAACAGAGAGGGAACGAGTCCGAGTACGCCGGCGACAAGATAGATTTTCACCTCTGTAAATCCTGCAACCAGTGCGCCTCCGAGTACCATAAACAGCGCAACTGCTATCGGCACCAAAAAGAGCGATACGTAAAGATTCGGAACTGCGGCAAACCGGGAACTCCCGCAGTGCGGACACGTTTCAGGTGTGGAATTCTCGTTCCACTCATGCTGACACTCACAATAAAATCTCATTTTTTGCCTCATTTGCTATTTATATATCCGATGCATTTTGAATTTTCGTTTCACCGTTCGCCGCTGAAGTAGCGCACCACAACTCCTGAAGTCTTTGTAAAAACTGAATTTCATTGTGGAACCGAGATACCCATTTTCATCGACGCAATCAGGTCCGAGACCCTTCAATTTTAAGGTTTTTTCGGCTCACGTTCGGTCAAACCCAGCGCGTTGGAAAGCCGTTCGAAAAAGGAAGGGGATTGCTCTGTTTTTCCGTCTTCTTCGATGGGACAGAAGGAGAGGTTGTACTTCATCGCATATTCTATCGCGAGGGGATTGTTCGTGTAAAAGACGACCATTCGGTCTCCGGAGAACGTCCAGTTTCCCATGTCCGTCACGCTTTTTGGAATCGTGATTGCGGCCAAGTTCAAGCAACCGGCAAACGCGTACTCTCCAATCGTCGTGACGCTTTCGGGAATCGTCACGTCCGTGAACCCAGTGCACCCTTCGAACGCCAAAACTCCGATTTTCGTCACGCTGTTGGGGATTGTAATCGTGGTCAAGCGAGGGCACCAGGACAGCGCGCAGTCTCCGATTTCCGTAATACTTTCGGGAATCGTCACCGAAGTGACGCACTTGCATCCGCAGAACGCACCCCCTCCAATCACCGTGACGGGCAGCCCCTCAATCTCGGCAGGAATCACGATTTCACCCTGCGCGTCCCTGTTTTCTATGATTAC
>CAYTLK010000211.1:0-2896 GCA_964438515.1 uncultured Planctomycetaceae bacterium | reverse complement strand
TAACGCATTGTTCGAAAAAAATCAAGGGTTGGAAGTGAAAAAATGGGGAGGAATGCAAGAAATGAAGCTTCCTCCGACGAGAATGTATTTGTTCCAGTGGATTCCGAGTTTTTTTCCCCTTTTTGAGGCGGCACTTTTTCCTCCTATATTGACGAAAGCATTCAATGTGATACAATAAATAGAGTACATGATTTCACGTTGATAGAAAAATGGTTAAATTTTCAATTTGTCAGAAATCCTGTTTCCTTTCAATCCCCCGCGACAGGTACGCACTTGCCGGACGAACCATAAAAATCAGTGAAAATAAGGAATCGAAATCACCATGCCGCGTAGCTTTTATATGAATACAGTTGAATCTTTTTTGGAACAATCGGACAATGAGATTTTAGGAACACTTGCGCGAAATAATTCGTTCGATTTGAACGATCTGCAGAAAAATACATGGGAGGCGGAAATTCAGATTCTGAAACGTGAACTGAATGGGTTGGATGGAACACTGGCGTTTGAATATACGATTCCAAGAATCGGAAATCGTATCGATAATGTTCTTATTTGCCGCGGATTTGTGTTTTTGCTAGAGTTTAAGGTGGGTGACCGTCAGTATCAGAAGGATGCGCGGAATCAGGTCATCGATTATGCACTCGATTTGAAGAACTTTCATCGAGAAAGCCAGTCTCGAACACTGGTTCCCATCCTCATTGCGACCGAAGCTCCAAAGGTTGTTTTTTCGACTGGCAAAATGAAGGAAGGAATCCGAAATGTTATTTCGTGCAATGCGTCAAATCTGCGAACCGCCATCGAAGGGGTATTCAGAAGTGAAATTTTGCCCGACTTTAACGCACAAGACTGGTTCGAATCGATTTATATGCCTACGCCAACGATTATTGAAGCTGCACAAGCGCTTTATCACGGGCACAACGTATCGGAAATTTCTCGGAATGATGCGGGTGCGATTAACCTCGGGCGTACGACAGAAAATATTTGCCAAATCATCGAAAGAAGTAAGGCGAATCATCGGAAATCCATCTGTTTTGTGACGGGTGTTCCAGGAGCCGGTAAGACTTTGGCGGGACTAAATATCGCGAACGAACGTCATAATTTTGTGGAAGAAGAACATGCAGTCTTTCTCTCCGGAAACGGACCCCTGGTGGATGTTTTGCAAGAAGCTCTCGCTCGAGACGAGCAAAATAGAGACCGGATTCCAAAACGCGAGGCGCTGAAAAAAGCAAAAGCATTCATTCAACTCATTCATCATTTTCGAGACGATGCTTTGAATCTGAAGGAAACTCCGCCGATAGAAAAAGTCGTAATTTTCGATGAAGCGCAGCGCGCATGGGACCAAAAAACGTTGAAAAAATTCATGAAAAAGAGAAAAGGGGTTCCTGATTTTGAAATGTCAGAACCCGAGTTTCTCATCAGCGTTATGAATCGCCACACGGATTGGGCGGTCATCATTTGTCTGGTCGGTGGCGGACAGGAAATTAATACTGGCGAGGCGGGTATTTTGGAATGGTTCGAGGCCCTGCGGAGATCCTTTCCGTTCTGGGACGTTTACTATTCCGATCAAATTCAGGACTTGGAATATTCACACAATCATCCGATTTCGGAGTTACTGAACGGTCTCTCCAGCACCCAAAGTCCCGACCTTCATTTAGGCGTTTCGCTCCGTTCTTTCCGAAGTGAAAATGTATCCAGTTTCGTAAAATTCCTTTTGGAAGGCGACTTGGAAAATGCCCGAAATTTTTACCGACAAATGCGTAACAACTATCCGATTTATCTCACACGCAACTTGGATGAGGCGAAAAGCTGGCTTCACTCGCACGCTCACGGTTCCGAACGCTATGGAATCATCGCAAGTTCTGGCGCACGGCGTTTGAAACCGGAGGGAATCTGGGTCGATGAGGAAATTAATGCGCCCAATTGGTTCCTCAATTCTGCCGATGACGTACGTTCGTCCGACGCTCTCGAATGTACTGCTACGGAATTTGTAATTCAAGGGCTTGAACTCGATTGGACCCTTCTCGCTTGGGATGCGAACATGCGTTTTGAAGATGGAAGTTGGAGATACTATGAATTTCGCGGTACAAATTGGAACCGTAAAAGAATCAACTCAGATTACGTGAAAAACGCATACCGCGTTCTTCTTACCCGTGCCCGACAGGGGATGGTGTTATACGTTCCTTACGGTTCACCCGACGACGAAACACGCAAACCGGAATGGTACGATGGAATTTATGACGTGTTAAAAAGTGTACTGGAGGAGCCTGATACAAATTCCTAACCCGTTCGGAAAACTTCCTTGAATACTGATTCCAGTTGAAATTTCCGTTTTAAGTGGCCGCGCAACGGACCGAACAATGCGAAAGCAAGTCCATAATGAAGCGAGCGAGTGAAACGAACGGAATGAGGGTTTTTCCGGCAGTGAATACAGGATTCCATAAAAAACGGAGTTTTTGGTCTATGCTGGTTCCACAATGAAATTCAGTTTTCACAAAGACTGCAGGAGCCGTGGTGCGCAGCTCCAACCGCGGACGGGAAAACTGAAATTCAAAATAGTGTTAGTATAACATCCAAATCACCCTAATTCCACTCACTGCGTTCGTTTCATTACGGGCTTGCTTACGGTCCAACGTATTAAAACCCCCGGGACGATTCCCTGAATTTTAAAGTGTGATGAGTATAAAAACCTCAGATTAGAAATTTTTACAAAAAAACATTACTGTGTAAAAAACATATAATAAACATCGTGTTTCAATGGTCTTTTTTGCACCGTGGCGGTAGCGGAGGATTCATTTATGAAAATATTTGAAATTAATCGTAAAATCAAACGAGGGACGGCGACGGGAATTTTCCTGCGGTTCGGCGAGGTAAAAGGTATTTTGATCGTCTGCTTTTT
>CAYTLK010000210.1:0-2908 GCA_964438515.1 uncultured Planctomycetaceae bacterium | reverse complement strand
AAGTAGCCATTTTAGCCAGTCTTAAAAAACGGAATTGTTAATTTAAACGACTATATACTAACACTATTTTGAATTTCAGTTTTCCTGTCCGCCGTTAAAGCTGCGCACCATGGCTCCCAAAGTCTTTGTGAAAACTGAATTTCATTGTGGAACCAGCATAAAACGTTAAATTTAAACGGAGAGGGACGGCTACTTGACAAAATCCAGGATTGGTTTAAACTGGAATGAATGGTAGAATAAAATCGTGAAGAAAAGGAAATAGGAAGTTTTTGTTCATTTTTCATAAACTCCGTAATCCATTCGTTTTACCAATCAAAAAGTTCATTCAAACCCTTCATTTCATGGAGTTTTCCACTTTATGCGTATTTTTTTGGCCGGCATCATGCAAGGATCCTTTCGCGAAATGCGTCTGCACTCGCAAGAATATCGTACGATTCTCAAAACCTTTTTAGAAGAACACCTTCCCGGTGCGGAAGTGTTCGACCCATTCGAAAATCATCAAAATTCCATCCATTATTCCGATGAAGAAGGAAAAAAAGTTTTTCTAGGACACAACTTTCTTTGCCGCGAAATGGACGTCATTCTGGCTTTCGTCCCCGAAGCTTCCATGGGAACCGCTATCGAAATCTGGGAAGGGTGGCTGCACGGCGCCGCAGTGTTCATTATTACGCCCCTCGTTCAGAATTGGGCGGTCAAATTCCTGAGCCATCACATCTACGCGTCCATCGACGAGCTGAAACAGGAAGTGCTCGACGGTCAATTTCTCGAACGCGTTCAACAGGTTCAGGAATCAAAACAATCAAACATTTCCGCCGAAAATCACGACTCACAAGCCAATTGAAAAGCGCCACAAAATACATGTTCGATTTCATACATCATTGTACAATATTCATTTATGTTCGTTCAGAAAACGATTATGGTACAAGTTGAGGATTTCCTGCGTGATTTCTTTGGCGTGCAGCGGATCGGAAGCGGTCAGCGCAGCGAACAGTTCGTTATGAACTTCGATTTCATGCGTCCGCATTTCCTCGGTGAACGGTTTGTTAGCCATGTGTTTGGACATATAGAGACAAATTTCGTTGTAAAACTTGGAAAGAAGCGGATTGTGCGTCATTTTCGCAACTTGCATGTGAAATACCGCATCGTCCTGCTGATTTCCGCTCTCGTTTCGACAGTTGAGCGTCGTTTTCAGCGTCTGTAAATCCTCAAACGAACGTTTCTGCGCCGCCAGCTGAACAATTTCCGTTTCCAAAGCCACACGCGCCTCAAAAATCTGTTCGAATTCCGAATCGGAAAGTTCGTGCGAAATGAGGATTTCAAAGCGGGAACGACCATTAATGTACGTTCCATCTCCAGGCCGCGCAGCCAGAAGGCCGGAATGAATCAGCGACTGTACCGCCTCACGTATCGTATTACGGCTCACTCCGAACAGCTGCATCAATTCGGGTTCAGCAGGAATGCGTTCACCCACTTTCCACTGACTGGAACTGATGAGACGTTCCATTTCCTGTACGATCTGTGCAGAAAGTGAGACGCGCTTAGGTTTTCTGATTTCCATGAGACACACCCTTTTCCCTTTTCTTCCTATAAAATACGGCCTTCTCGCAGAATCACGGGAAAGCCGTACATGAAAGTTGAATCGATTTCTACGATTTCAGCAACTTATTTGCGTTCGAAAAGCGAACGAATACGTTTGCCGGTGATTTCAGCCGGATGTTCCGCAAGCGCTTCACGTTTTGCATTGAGAGTCGGAGCGCCATTTTTGGCTTCGGCCAGCCATTTTGCCGCAAACTCGCCGCTTTCGATTCGACGGAGAGACTCTTTCATGAGCGCCTTCATCTGTTCGTGAGGAAGAATGAACGGACCATTGCTGTATTCGCCCCATTCTGCCGTGTTGGAAATGACCTGATTCATCTTCTGAATACCGCCCTCGTAAATCAAATCTACGATGAGTTTGGCTTCATGAATGCATTCGAAGTACGCCATTTCCGGCGGATAACCTGCTTCAATCAGCGTCTCGAAACCGCATTCCATCAGGTCGACGATACCGCCGCAAAGAACGTTCTGTTCGCCGAACAGGTCTTCGTAGGTTTCCTGCTGCATGGTGCATTCCAAAACGCCGGCCTTCGTCAAACCTTCACCTTTAGCGATCGCAAGCGCCAAATCACGAGCTTTGCCCGTTGCGTTCTGATGAACTGCAATGAGTCCAGGAACGCCGAAACCTTCGACGAAACGGCGACGAACTTCGGTTCCGGGGCTTTTCGGCGCAACCATGATGACGTCGACGTCTTTCGGAGGATTAATCGTGTTGAACGTATACGCAAAACCGTGCGAGCAGCAAAGTGCGTTTCCGGCTTTCAGTCCCGGCTTGATTTCATTTTCATACACTTCGCCGTGTTTTTCATCGGGAAGAAGAATCTGGATGATGTCCGCTTTTTCAGCAGCGTCTTTCACGCTCATTACTTCGAAGCCGTCTTCCTGAGCCGCCGTGAACGATTTTCCCTGACGAACGCCGATAATGACGTGAACGCCGGAATCACGAAGGCACAATGCCTGGTTGCGGCCCTGAGCGCCAAAACCCATAATTGCGATAGTTTTGCCCGTCAACGGTTCGAGAGACGCAGCACTGTCATGAATAATTTCCATTTTTCGAATTCCTGTAAAAAGGTGAAAATTCGTGTTTGATCAATTGTCCGATCGTCCATAGATCCGATTATCCAAATGTCCAACCGTTTAAATATCCAACCGTCCAAATGTCCAAACATCCTACGTTTGATAAGAACCAATATACTCCCTTTTTCACTCCGTGTCAAGGGGTCTGAAAAGAATTTCTGAAAAATTTTCAATTTTTTTATCCTTGTTCGATTCGAAACAGAGCGAGAGACGTCAATCGACTCAAAATCAATTA
>CAYTLK010000209.1:0-3008 GCA_964438515.1 uncultured Planctomycetaceae bacterium | reverse complement strand
CTATTATTATACGCTATTTCTCGTCAAAAATCAACCATTTGTTGTGACAGAGCCTTTTAAATTAAAAAAAGACTCTCGCAATTCTTTTGGCACAAAGATTCTTTTTCCCATATTTCTGAAAAACTCTAAGATTTTAATTCCCTCTATTAAAAATTTTAAATCGTCTGGCTTAACACATGTTTTTATTATAATCTGAACCAATCTTTTTTCTTCCTCTGTCATTTTTGTTCTAGGATTAGCTTCCTCTGCACTCACGACTGCGGAAAATCCAGAAAAAACCAATCCTGCAGCCAGTCCTACTGCTGTTTTCATAAAATTACGACGCGGTACTTTATTCATAATATCTCCTCATTCCATTTGAAAATTTCGCAGAAACCGCAACGACTTTTGTACGATAAATGAATTCTAACGTTTGGCTCCGAAAACGTCAAGGGTTGGGAATGGAAAATTCTCGATCATTCCCAAAAATTTTCTCGAAAATTTGAAGCTGAAACACCATCTCGCGAGCAAAATCAATGCCGGTTTTTGCTCGAAAGATGCGGGGCGGCAGTGACGTCAAGAAGGTTTTGCGGATGCGTTCCTGCACGGCCGACCCGTTTTTCAGCCTCGGTCTTAATCCAGGAAAATTCCCTCTTCGAGCTTGTGAGGAACGTAAATTTCCGTCACGTAGCTGATTCCTTTGCTGATGAGCGATTCGACCTCCATTTTGAAACCGTGTTTCATCATTTTTTCGATCTCACTCTGCCACTCTGGTTTGTCGCAGAACCACGGATACTCCGCAATCTGTTTTGCACGTTTGCGGTCATTATCGTTCAGCGCAATCGTCACGCTGGGCGAAAGTCCGCAAAGCTCAAAATCGTCTGACCGAATCCCAATGAATTTCGCCTCCGGAACCGCCATGCGTTTCGACTCAAACGCGAGATTAATCGAGCCTTGCTTGATGACGCTGTAAATGTAGTACCCCCACGGATCGTTATCGAGCAGACAGTAAATCGGCAGTCCCAGTTCGTAATGCAGCCGGTACAGCAGTCGCCGAACCCCGCGCGGCGGCTGACCGCTTCCGTGCGTGAGGATGCAGTGGTGTTTCTTCCAGAATTTATCCTCATTGAACCGCTGCCACACAGTGTCTTTTTCGACGTGCAGGACGAATTTTGCTTTGCACAGATCCGGATCGAGCGTAATGACGTCCGGCTCCACAATCGACGGGATTCCGTACCCGCCGGACCCCATGCGCGAGCAGTCGATGCGGTCCCCGCGGTCGATGAGGGTGATTTCTCCCACCATGTCGCCCCGTTTCTGCGCGTAAAGATGAAGTTCCTCACGCAGCGTTTCAAGAACGACCTCCAAATCCTCAATAATCGGGTCGCTCTCGGACTGATCGTTAAACGTTTCCTCTTTTGCACCCTTAATCGTGTGCTTCGTTTGGTAGTACATTCCTCGAATGCTGAGCGTTTTTCCCTGCGTGATGAGCTGATTTGCGCCCTCCGCAACGAGCATCGTCTGCATGAAGCTGCGCGCCTGCGCGAGATTGAAAAGTGTACGCGTTGTCGCTTTGTCCCCCATTTCGATGATTCGGCGTTCGGTATTGAACCACGTATTTGAGAGTGCGCGCGAGGGGATTTGAATGGTTGGATCCTCCCGATTTTCCGCGCTTTGCGACACTCTGCCGGACAGACCGCGCAGGGCCTGAAGTGTGCGTCGATCTTTCTCGTTGAGCTTTGCGGGCTTCGAGGGTTTTGCGTTCATTTGCAGGCGCGGATCGATTTCATGTTCATTTTTTGAGGAGGATTTTTTGGCCATAAGTCACGCTATGAAGGTTTTTGAGTTTGTTTGAGTATACTCGATCCACTTGAAAAGTTCAAAAGCATCGGGTATAAAAATACATTTCTTTCCATTATAACAAAATCCCTAAATATTTCAAGACCCGCAAAAAACAAAAATCCTGTGTGAAACAACAACACGATTCCCAAATTTTCAAACGGACGCATATTATACTCCTCTCTCTTGAAAATTTCGCAAAAAAAACAAAAATTGCTCTTGCGTTCGTTGGAAGTTTCTGCTATTGTAATACATCACAGCTTTTTTACTCAAATTTCGGGATTGATTCCATGAAATCATCAGTTACGTATTCATTATATCGTTATTTTACGATTTGTCTCGCCATCTCCCTCGCTGGAGTGTGCTTCGCCGGCGTCACAGGCTGCGGTCAGGCACTGGGCGTCTTCATGCGCGGCGTCATGGGCGATAATGTGGATCCTCCCTGCATGGTGATGGAAGGAAAAGTCGCCATCGTCTGTCGTCCGCGCGCCTCCACTTCCTACCAGTACGGCGACGTCTCCATCGAACTCGCAAAAGCTCTCAATGGCCGAATCCAAATGGGACTGAAAGAATTCCGAAAGAAAAAGAAACGTGAAAGCGTTCATCTGATTCCTCAGCAGGAAATCGAAAAGTACTGCGACGGAATGGAAGCCGAGAGTGATTTCGTCGAAATTGGCCGTGCCGTAGGAGCCGATCAGGTGATTGCGGTCGACTTGCTGGGGTTCAATCACATCGCGGGGACGAACGTCTGGCAGGGACACGCCGACATGAATGTGCAGCTCATCGACGTCGAAACGGGAAATGTACTGTATGAGCCGGATTCTCTGCCGGAATACGTGTATCCGCGGGATTACGTGATTCCTTCGACCGACATGAACGAATGGAACTTCCAAAGGGAGTTTATACGCCGTCTCGCAAAGTACATCAGCCGACAATTCACGCCGTATGACCGATTCGATAACGATATGTGATTCATCCGTCTTCATCAAGCACCCGCCCGTTCATTCTTTGGGCGGGCGTCCCGGTCGAGAATACACTCGAAAACTCTCCGTTTTTCTTCTCTGTCGTTACTCTATATCCATCCCACTTTAGAATTCAGGTTTGATGGTGAATTCCCCTGTGTTTTTTCAAAGGTGAGCGGCGGGCTTTGTGCCCGCTGAACGGGCGTTCCTGAAAAACGGATTTTTCCG
>CAYTLK010000208.1:0-3022 GCA_964438515.1 uncultured Planctomycetaceae bacterium | reverse complement strand
CCTTCACCACCGTCCCAAAATGCAGCGTCGTCCCCAGCGGTAATTCGCAAAGACGGATAAAAGACTTCAGGATAGATTTTGCATCTTTTTCGCTGATCGCCAATGCTGTGAGTTTTGCTTCAAGATCTTCCCGATGAAAGGAAATATCAACGGACATATTTTCGACGTACCAGCGAATTTGAGGATTAGCGAAAGTCAGTTCGGTTAAAATGAGACCCCAAGCATTTTCCGACTCCCAGCCGATTCTGGAAATCAATCCCTCAAAATCAGTAATCTGATTTTTAAGAATCAATCCGGAATCCGAAAGAAAACGCTTGAACATACCGATTTGCATCGGTCCCAACGTGTTTTCTTTAAGGAAGTTTTTCGGATTCTCAAAAAAAGAAGAAAGCCACTCGATTTTCGGCGCGTGGTCGGCGAATGTATTTAAGCTTTTCAAAAAATGTCCTCCGTTCAAAGGAAGTTGGATGGAATGATAAATAAGACAGCCATCGTCGATATTATGACAAGCACCGCAATGCAGGCAATTATCAATTCTCAGGCCATTCGTAAATGAAATTGCGCCATTTCTGCAGTTTGTTTCACAAACTCGGCAGGAAACACAATAAGCCGCTTTATGAAAAACCTGTTTGAATTGCTTGATATATGGAGTTTTTTCAATACTTTCAGAAATTTGGATGGTGTACCCATCTTCGTTTTCTGTGTACTTAAATTGGAATGGAATTTCTCCGAGTGTTTTTATCCATTCATTCCAGTCGGTTGAAGGATTTGTCACGGTGATGAAAAGGTGACCGTTTTTGCGTTCCTCCGTATAATGCGATCGATTATTGCGTAAATCTCTCCCATTTTTACGTTCAATCCATCCACCATTTGTGATGTATGTTTCTATATGATTATCCTCAACGGTTTCTTGAATCAAATGAATAAATCTCTCTATTTCCTGCGGGTAGGCCTGATATCGAAAGAAATCCGATTTTCCGCTTCCCATAGGGCAAAAAAGACAGCCGGCACGTGAATTTCCTTTTTTGTACGTTTTATTGATAATTAATTGGTGCGCGAAAATATAAAGCCAGATTTCCGCAGAATTCCATTCCAAAATAGCGTTGTGCGAGTACTGCCCACGCTGTTTCTTCCCAAAATTCTCATATTCATAGCCAGACCTCGTCACACTTTCAGAGGCGCGAACTCCCACATAATCCATTCCCACAAAATTATTTTTCCCAAAAATCTCCCTTAATTTAAGCGTTTGCGGCGTGGATTTGTGTACGGAACAGCACCAGCGGAGAACGCGGGAGGGGGGACCAAAAAGACGCCAGCTCTCCTCCGGACGGAAGTGCGACGCGGCTCGGTAAAACTCGATCTTTTCTCGCACACACTGCGCCTCAACTTGATCTATCACCTCGTACGTGTCCGGAAACTCCATCCCCGTATCGCCAAAAACAACCACAAAACTGCTCGGAGGAAGCGCTTTTTTGACCAACTCCAAAAGCACGATACTGTCTTTGCCGCCCGAAAATGCAACGTGAAAACAATCCAGCTTTTTTCGGTACCGTTTGTAAACGTCAAAGATTTTTTGAATCGTCATCTGCTCCAGCACTTCCAAAAAATCCCGATTTTTCTCACACATGGCCGAAATATCCACAGGTTCGAGACGCGTGCCGGCCGGAAGCGCGTCCTGACCCTCCGCATTGAGGAGGTACTCCACTTCCGGCTTGACGTAAAGCGAGCCGCCGCGCGTCTTGGCCGCCATTACACCCCGATACCAATAACAGTTCGACTCGGCCCACATGTACGGAAAATCATCCTGTTTTGGATACTTCCAGCGTTCATCAAAGCCCAGAATATTCATCTCGCGCGCATAAACCGGCCTCGGTTCTTTGGAAAAAAGCGGAGAACGTCCGTTCAAAAGGAGTCCGCCGGTTTCTGAATCCCAGGAGTAATCATACATTATTTACTGTCCTTCTGGTTGTCCCGTAAAATCAGCGCTTTTTTCGCGACCTGCTCCATCACGTCCGTACGGCGCGCAATAAAGTGGTTCTCTGTCAAATAATCTCCTGCCGAAACGGTATCCAGTTCCCGAACCGACGACCCTGCCAGAGCTTCCGCCATTACATCCGTATAAGACTTAAAATGAGCGGATTTGCGCACAATCGCACCGACGTTGGCACTGCTGCAGACCAAACTTTGGTAACAAAATTTGGGACTAAACCTGCGGCAAAAACTCTCCAATAAAAACCAGTTCCACGGATATTCCTCCATAAACGGAAACGAGGTGAAACTCGTAACGTCCTGAATCGGAATGGCTTTCCCCGTCATAAAGCGTTCAATCGCCCGGTCAGCCGCCTGCGCGTCAAAAGAAAGACTGGAATCCGAAACGAATCGGTCCGCACTCACACGAATCATGACGTCCAGCGCAATTTTCAAAATCACAAATGTATTTTTCCCATAAATTTCGCACTCTTTTTCCAGAAGTTCCGTCAAAGAAACTTCCTTCCTTGAGAGACAAAAATCACGGAAAACGGCGGTTGAATTCAAAGGTTTTCCAATGCTTTTCAGAATATTCCCATCTTTTTCATACTTGTCTGTACAAAATTCCTGAAAGAAAAACTGCCTTGCCGCGGAGACGGAAAGTTGCGGATTCCACTCAACCGTCTGCGAAACGTCGAGCGCCATGATGGAAATGTAACCGAACTCACGAATTTCCTCTTCGATTTTTTTCAGATTGTCGTCCCGTTCCGCAGAAGCAAAACTGATTTGTGCACCACAAGCATAAACGTCCTTAGAAACCCGAAGAAAATCAGAAGAACCGGCTAAAAACTGCGAGATTTTCTGAAGCGGCACATACGGAAGACGTTCGTGAATCTGCTCGCAAGAAAGAACGGGCGCCGCATCAAAACACTCGCGAATTAAGCACTCCGGCGTGAGTTTGAATTCAAAACACAGATATTCTTGATTAATGTACGATTCCCTGTCTGTCTGTCTGTCTGTCTGTCTGTCTGTCTGTCTGTCTGTCTGTCTGTCT
>CAYTLK010000207.1:0-3023 GCA_964438515.1 uncultured Planctomycetaceae bacterium | reverse complement strand
TACATTATTTTTCTATTCTTTTTACGTAAAAACAACACCGTTCCAAGTAAAAGCAACATCCATCCCGCAGGCTCCGGAACCGCAGCGGTCGCGGACGTCAGACCGACCGACATCGCGTATTCCGTGTTAAAGTCGCTAAAATCCCACACAAAAACGCCTGCGGAGGACGAAACGTCAAAAAGCGTCAGCGTTCCGATTCCTGAAACCTCGGCGGTAAACGCACTGTCCGTGCTTTCCGCGAGCCATTCGGCCAAAAGCTGCGTCTCTGCCGAATCATTCAGTCCCGTGAAGGAAAGCTCAACTTTTGTTTCTGTACTAAAATCAGAATTAATCCAGCCCGCTTCGTTCAAACCCGCGTCGATTTGGATTGTATCGCTTCCGGAGGCGAGCGTTCCCGCTTGCTGATGGTCGGCGGCGAGCGTCGCGATGGTCGTGTTCCAGCCGTCGGCCGCTGAGGTGTTTAAGCTCCACAAACCGCTGGATGTGAGGGTCGGATTCGACTGCGTTTTCAGGACGATGTACCCCGCCTCGGTATAGTTGCGGAGGATGGCGATGCTGTGGTCCACTCCGACGTTGATCGCGCTGCCGGTTCCGAGCGTGATCGTTTGTGCTTCGACGGTTCCGAAACCGGTTTCCGAGGCGGCCATGGTGAGGACGCCGACCTGGGTCGTTCCGTTTCCGACGGCCAGAGTGCCCGAGGTTTGAAGCAGCGAGCCTTTTCCAGCAATCAGCAATTTTGAAGCAGGAACCGTGCCGCCTGAGTTATTAATACCAAGCCGAATCGAAGGACTCGTGAGGGTTCCGCCGTTTGCGATCGTGACGTACGCGGCACCATGATATCCGAGACAAAAATCTGTAGTCTCGGATTTCAGGACGCTTCCGTCCCCTGTGACGGAAATGTAATTGCGGCTTTTGGCGGAGTCTCCTGCGAGGAAACGGGCGGCTTTGAAGACGAACTGTCCGCCGTCATGAATGGAGATCATTCCCGAAGTAGTTCCTTGACCCATGCGGAGAAGGTTGTTTGTGCCCTTGATGGTGAAGACGCCGCCGCGTCCGATATCGAGCAATCCGACGGTGGAAGAGCCGGAGGCGCCGAGGTTTGCGGTGCCGACGAGCGTCACGTTGGAGTTGAGGACCGAGACGAGGCCGTTTCCGTTTTTCGCAACGTTTAAAGTCCCCGTCAGATGGATGTCGGCGGCAGATTCAGAGCTTGCGGACCCCAGATTCAGCGTTCCGGTGGTTCCGGCGGCGCATCCGACTTGGAAATTCGCAGCCGTCACAGTTCCGTTTGTGACGTTCATAGTTCCAGTGGTTTTCAAGCCGATGGAAACGTCCCCGGTGAACGTGAGTGTCGGAACATTCAGACCGTCTGCCGAACCGACGTTCACGAGGCCGTTCGCGGAGGAATACTGTCCGATATTCAAACCGCCGACTGAGTGGATTGTACCGCCTGTGACGTTCAACGTTCCTTCCGCGTACGAGCCTGCGTAGATGGAACCGACGTTCAGCGTTCCGCCCGAAACGTTCACGACCCCGGTCCCGGAGGCGCCTTCGTCGAACCCGCCGATATAAAGAGCGTTATACGTCGTGGTTTCGCCGACGGCTGCAACGAGCAGAGTTCCTGATTTCAGGTTCAGCGTTCCTGTTCCTTTGTTTCCGACGACGATGTTTTCCGCTGCGGTGACGGACGCTGCATTGACGGCCCCATTTTCAATATTCATTGTACCCGCCCCGGCTGCATCGCCCAGCAGAATGCGGTTTGCCGAGACGGTTCCGCCCAAGACGTTCATCTGTGCATTCTTGGAAGCGTGATTTGCGAGACTCAGGGTATTGGTGACTGCAAGCGTTCCGAACTCGCGGACGTTGAAAATCACATCGACGGTTTCCGTTGCTGCATCGGACGTTCCGACGGTAGCGGACCCGACGTTCATGGTTCCGCGGTTCAAATCGACGGAAGAGGTTCCGTTTGCGCCCATCGTGAATAACGTTGCGGTGACGCTTCCAGTATTCGTTTCGGAATCCAGCCCGCCGATGGTTACGAATCCGCGCCCCTTACGAGTACCGCCGCCCAGCAACATTGTGCTGCAGGAAACGGTTGCGCCGTTGAGGACGTCCAAATACCCCAGCCAGTGGAACCCGACGCGGATTTCGCTGGTGGAGTTCAGCGCCGCATGATCGACTTTGACGTACCCTTTTGAGATTCCGCTGGCATCGGAAATTGAGAGTGTGTTTGTCAGACTCAGGGAGCCGCCGTTCTGGATGTTCAAGTAGCTGGCGGTACTGTTTTCGCTTACGCGCACGAGGTGGCTGCAGGAAACGGCCGCGCCGTCGATTGTCAGCACATTGTCGGCGGCATTCGTTTTTGTGGAGACGTTCAATTCGGAACTGAAGACGTTTGTCGTCCCTCCGAGGACCCATTTACCGGAGCGCTCCGCATCTTCATACCACGGAGTGCTGACGCCGGAATAGGAGCCGGACGCGTTCTCTGTCCAGACGTATCCGGCCCTGGCGTACGGAAGAAAACCGTCCGAAAGCGCCGTCAAAAGCGCCATCAAGCAGCCAAAGGAGCAACCAACGTTTTTACGAGAGATTTTCATGGGACGATTCCTTTTTTATTCCCTTCCCTTTCCTTCCGTTCATCAACCAGCCGAGGTTTTAACGGAGCCAAAAGGTTCTGCGGCGGACGAAACTGCGCCAATTTACAACGAACGCGCTCCATTATACCTGAAATTTGCAGAAAGTCAAGGAAAAAAAGGAAAAAAAGGAAAAATTTTGTATCCCGAATGACGATGAATAAAGAAAAGGAGAATATAAATGCCAGAGATTTCGATTATCGTACCAGTATACAATGCAGAAACATTCCTTCCGAAGTGCCTTGATTCGCTTCTTTCTCAGACGTTTTCGGACATTGAGATCATTGCGGTGAACGATGGTTCCCGTGACGCTTCCGGTCAGATTCTCGACGACTACGCCGCCCGCGACCCTCGCCTGAAAGTGATACACCAGTCCAACTCTGGCATTGG
>CAYTLK010000206.1:0-3043 GCA_964438515.1 uncultured Planctomycetaceae bacterium | reverse complement strand
TTGACGAAATTTTCCCAAACGAAACAAAAACGGAGGTTTTTAGAACTTCCTTATAATAGGTGAAGCGGAAAATGTTGCAAAATTCAAAAACTTTTTTTCTCATTTCCCGCCTGCGGCTTTTTCGGGGGAATCCTTTCATTTTACATTACGGAGCTTCCGAAAATTAGGATTCTTGTACATAGAGGTTTGTAAAATGAGACGGTATTCACGTTCCTCCAAAGCATTTTGGACTTTCATCATTCTGTGCGTTTTTTCGTGCTTTTTGTCGTATATTCATCCGGAACCGATTGCAGCACGAACGAATGAACCCCTTGTTGGACGCGTTATTCAGGTGGCGGACGGCGACACAATCACCCTTTTGACGGATAAAAATGAGAAAATTCGCGTCCGTTTTCAGGGAATCGACGCACCGGAACGCGACCAGAATTTTGGAGAGGCGTCCCGTGAAGTGCTGAAAAATCTCGTATTTGGAAAGAAAGTTCGGGTTGAAGTGGAAAAAACAGACCGCTACGGACGAACGGTCGGACGCGTCTGGCTCGAAGATTCGGAAAATTTGGGGGATTTAGATAGTTTGAATAGTTTGAATGATTCGGGTAATTCGGGTGATTCTGACAATTTGGGAGATTTGAAAATTTCAGAAAGTTTGGCGGATTCTGAGGATCTAGAAAATTCCAACGATTCAAAAAAATCAAAAAATCAAAAAAACTGGAAATTTCAAAGAAGTCGAAAAAATCAAAAGAGATAAAAGGTCTGGATGTGGAAGAAACTATGCTGCGCGAAGGAATGGCGTGGCACTATTCGTACTTTAATCAAGAGAAAAAACTGGCGCAGGCGCAGCGTGAGGCGCAGGCCGAAAAACGCGGACTCTGGACGCAGCCGAACGCCATTCCGCCGTGGAAATGGCGTCGTTTGCCGAAGAAGGAAAATTCGTCCTCGCTCTGATGAGAAAAAAGGAATTTTTTCTATTTCGTTTTGAAACTTCTTTTCATTTTTGTACTCGGCTTTTCTTCGCGCCGAGTACAAAACCATCGGACATCGTGTAGGGAATCTCGCCGAAATTGACCGTCACACGCACCCCGTTCGCGAACTCCGTCTGCTGAACCGTTCGATCCTTGGAAATAATGCGGAAAGACGTCATTTCTACGCGTCCCGTCCGTTCCGAAACCGGCTGCGCAACTTTGTAACTTTCCACAATCTGCGCCTTGAACCGTTCGAGATTTTCGTCCGTAAAAATGTACATCGGCGGGACGCCGTACAGTGCGTTAAACAGGTCGCGTTTCGCCCAAAGTGACGGAAGTTTGTTGTTGTAATCGCCCCAATACCAGTACGAAACCGTGCAGTCGTGATACACGAGCTCCCAGAGCGGCAAACGGAACGCCTCGCCGACTTGGAACTTTTCGGTCTTTTCGGGCGCTTCGTCCCAAATGTCGGGGATGTTTCGTCCCGAATCGGGCACGCGGTACGGCCCCAAACTCATCATTCCTTCGTAAAAGTCGCAGAACGGAACGGACGCTTCGTGACCCGTTTCGGACCCCGTCACGAGATTAAATTCCGAACCCAGCGTTCCGAGCAGCTGCATTTTCGCATTTTTGCTTTCTGTACGATTGCACGGATGTTTCGGATGGTAGCATTCCCGCCACGGAGACGCTGTTGTTGTATCGATAAAACGTGCACGAAAGGGTCGATTCTTCAAATCTTCCGCCACACGTTCCTGTTCGTACGGGACGGCACACGTGTCGCACAGGACGCCGCAGGGGATTCTGGGTTTTGTTTTGTCCTTCTGATCGACTTCCCAGCCTCGAATCCAGTTTCCGCCGGCGTCGGTCATTAATTCGTCGCGTTCCCAGGCCGCGCCCGTCCAGGAGTCACCGTAATAACCAATGTCGTCTTTGCGTTTCGGATCCATCGAATCCTGATAAATATCGTACCGGCTCGTCAGAATTCCCGGCATTTCATTCATTTTTCGAATTTCGTCCGAATTTCCGCCAGCACTCGCAAGAATCTTTTTCACGCCGAGATTCTGCAAGTCGGTGTACACGCTGATTTTGTTCCCGCCGAAGTACCAAATGTTTGCGGCGCCGATTAAAAGGTCGAACCCCTGTTTCAAATTCGGATTTCGTCGTTCCTTTT
Organism: uncultured Planctomycetaceae bacterium; assembly: GCA_964438515.1. Taxonomy (GTDB): domain Bacteria; phylum Planctomycetota; class Planctomycetia; order Pirellulales; family Thermoguttaceae; genus RGIG3701. The sequence continues at coordinate 913 of CAYTLK010000206.1, read as the reverse complement.
CATCGAACGGCACAACGAGACCGCGAGCCGCAGCGTCGCGTCGGTAGTATTTCAGCATCGTCGTCACGTCCGCACGCTCGAAGAAGATGTAACGCAGCGTCCGATCGTAACCGAATTTCTGCATTTGTGCCGTCCAATACGGAGAAACGGTGAGGAAATTCTCGTTTTCGGAATGGTGAAGCAAATCAATTCCCGCATCGTCGCAGGACTCGAAAATCGCAATGTATCCGCTTTTTCCAACGATTTCACCTGGTGCGTTCGGCGCGCTGGACGCCTCTTTCGACGCTTTCGAATCGGGTTCAAACGTTTCTTCGCACTGCGCCCAGAACGCCATACAAAGTCCGTGTCCGCCGTAGGTGGAAAGTCGGCCGATGTGCGGGTCGGTTTCCGTCACAGGAAAAGAAATTCCTTCATTTACCGGAAGAATAATTCGGTCGTCCGCCTCGCTCTCAAATGCAGCCGGATACGCCAGCGTCTGCATCGCCGTCTCCGCGTCTCCTGTTACTTTTACGACCAATTCTGACGATTTCGGCTTCAAAGTTATTTCTGCACCAAATTCAAACATCGGCTGAGCGTTGATGAGCGTGCAGCGAATGGTGTTTTTCGATTTTTGAATGCTTTTCAGATAAAAAGTACCGTCCGCAACAGACTGCTTCCAAATGCGGCCCGTACGTTTGTCGCAGACCTGAAAAGACGCGTTCTTTCCGAAAAATGTAACTTTCAGCGCATCGTTTTCGAGCGTGTAGTTTGAAGCGTTTTCGTCGATTTTCAACTCGCCTGTTTTTTGAAGCGTGAAGTTCTTAAATTGAATACTGTACGTCTGTGAATCGTCCGTTTCGTTTCCAACGACGCGAGGCGTGATGGAGTCGATTCCTCCCGGAACGATGAATTTTGTGGAAACTTTTTGAAAATC
>CAYTLK010000205.1:0-3064 GCA_964438515.1 uncultured Planctomycetaceae bacterium | reverse complement strand
CCCTGCCGGAAAAACCCTAATTCCGCTCGTTTCACTCGCTTCATTACGGGCTTGCATGTGCATTGTTCGGTCCGGCGCACATTCAGCGGGCAAAAAGCCCGCCGCTCGCCAGAATACGTTTTTTACGGTCCGAGGCGCGCCCCCGATGTGACGCCCTCGTTGGGGCGGCAAACTTTGGAAGCGATCAATCAATCATGTTCGATTGTATCCCCATCGCAAGATTTTCTCAAGGGGGAGAAAAATTTTTTTCGAATATTTTCAGATTATTTTCAGAATTTTGGGAAATTCTACTTTCAGTTTTTAAAATTTCGATTATAATAAGAGATAGATTATTTGATAATTTTTTTTATCTGAATGACAATTTCTAGGTCCAAACTTCCAATGGGGGATCGTATGCGGACATCATCAGACTTTTTTGGAATAAGAACATTTTTCAATCATCCCGTTACGCTTTTCCGACCTCGAAAGGGGTTCACGCTCGTGGAGCTTCTGGTCGTGATTGCAATCATCGGAATGCTCGTCGGACTTCTGCTTCCGGCTGTTCAGCAGGCTCGCGAGGCGGCTCGGCAAATGCAGTGCGGAAACAACCTCAAACAAATGGGGCTGGGGGCGCTCAACCATGAAAGCACCTCCAAAATCCTCCCTTCCGGCGGGTGGCGAGCGTACTGGGAAGGCGATCCGGACTTCGGTTTTGGCCCGCAGCAGCCCGGCAGCTGGCGTTACTCAATTCTTCCGTTTCTCGAACAGGGAGTGCTTTGGGGGCTCGGTCAGGATGGAAACAAAACTGCAGACGACACGATCAAAAACGCAAATGTTGTTCGTGCGCAGACGCCTCTTTCATTTTATAACTGTCCCTCACGCCGCGCCTGCAAAACGTACTGGGGCTGGGCGTACACGTACAACTGCAAGGATTTGGGAGGCGTCAGCGCCAAAAACGATTATGCTGCCGGCTGCGGCGACGGTTACGACACAAGCAGTTTGCCGACCTCGTACGACGCAGGGCTGAGTATGAATTCTTCCCACGTGATTACAGGAACGACTGACTTTAAAAGCAATGTGACGATGGGCGAAATCCGCGACGGAACCTCCAACACGTATCTGTACGGCGAAAAGTATCTCGACTCCGCAAAATACGAGCCGACCTCTACGTGTTACGCAAACGGCGACGACCACGGACCTTACGAGGGCGTCGACAACGACAACGTGCGGCAAAGCAACAACAATTCTTCCTGCACACCGCGTCAGGACCGCTCGCAATACGACATTTGCGCCCCGTTCGGCAGTGCGCATGCAGGAACGTTCGGAATGACGATGTGCGACGGTTCCACACACCGAATTTCGTACAGCATTGATGCGGAAATCAATTCCTATCTTGGAAAGAAAGCCGACGGAAATGTCGCGACGCTGCAGGATTAAAAGTACTATAATATGCTGGGTGTTAGTATAAATATCAAAAAGGGTTTCACACCCGTCAAAGGGTTCAGCTCGTGGGAAGAGGGGCTTTTTGAAAGCCTCTCCTCCTCCCAGACCCTCCGCCTGGAAAACTTGTATGATTGTGAATTTTTCGATGCAATAAAACTGTACGATTCGCGGTATCCGAACGTTTTGCCGGAATATTTTCGCGGTGAGATTGAACGCAAGGCGTGGCGGGACGCGGAAGAGGAATGTTCCCGTGACGAATATCCTGCGGACGTGATCTTTCGGTACTTCGGAACGCTGCGCCCGCCGGAAGAGTGGTTCGAGCTGGGACTTCAGTACGTGAAACTGGGCGGATCGGAGCTGGACGTTCTCGACATTCAGGACGCGGCGCTTTTTCCGAATCATTCCGCCTGTTACGCACTCGTGAAAGCCCGTCAGAACGACTTTCCGCCGGACAGTCGGGAAGCTGTCGAGCGATTTTTGAAAAAGTACGAAATTCTGTTTCTGTTGCCGTAGCAGAAGACGCAGTGAGTGGAAACCCTTTATTTTTCGAGAGATTCAATGCTTTCAAAACCTTATATTCAAGTCGATTCGTCCAAGTGTGTTCATTGCGGAGCCTGCTTGCGCGACTGTTTTCCGAAGATTCTTGCGTTCGGCGCCGATGGTCTGCCGGCGTTCATTCCCGGCGGTGCGGAACGCTGTTTTCGCTGCCAGCACTGCTTGTCCGTCTGTCCCACAGGCGCTTTTTCCTGGAACGGTTTGAACTCTGCCGACTCGGAAATTCCGGGGCCGACGCCGGAGCCTGAAAAGATGATGAATCTGCTTCGTCAGCGCCGCAGCATCCGTGCGTACCGACGTGAAAATGTGCCGCCGGAGAAGCTCTCGCAGCTTTTTCGCGCGATGGATTTTGTTCCGACGGGCTGCAACGATCATCGGCTTTTTTTCAGTCGTTCGGACGACGTTGCTGTAACGGATTCATTTCGGGAGGCGGCTCGGAACCTTGTGCTTGAGAAAATCGTTTCCGACACGCTTCCGCCGTCGATTGCGCATTTCGCGAATCTTCGCGCTGCGTTGGAGGCCGGCGCGGACATTTTCTTTCGGAACGCCCCGCATTTTACAGCAATTTCAGTTCCTCCGGAGTCGAAGGACGCGCATATTGATCCGTACATCGCGGCCGAACAGTTCGAACTTTTGGCGTCGTCGCTGGGTCTTGGGACTTGCTGGGGCGGCATGCTGACGGACTTGTTCCAGGCAGACGAAGCGTTTCGTTCGCGTCTTCAAATTCCATCAACGCATGAATTGAAAATCGTGATACTTTATGGGATTCCAGCCGTCCATTACGCACGCGCCCCCCAGCCGCTTCCGTGCCGAAGCGTCCTCCTCGAAGTTGCGCGATAAACTTCATCGAGTAGGATCCCGTTCATTCTTTGGATTCGATTTTTAACGGTCCAAGGCGCACCCCCGATGTGACGGCTCCGCACTTACAGCGGGCAAAAAGCCCGCCGCTCGCCTTGTAAATGCGGATTTTTGAGACCCGCAAGCCCGTAATGAAACGAACGTAGTGAGTGGAATTAGGGTGATTTGGGCGAGATGGAATCCGTTGTTTGCAGCCGGAAAAACCCTAATTCCGCTCGTTTCACTCGCT
>CAYTLK010000204.1:0-3123 GCA_964438515.1 uncultured Planctomycetaceae bacterium | reverse complement strand
TTGATGCGGATGTGCTGACGGTCGCCATTCGATTTCAATTCGGGTTCTTTTCCGCGCCGAATTGATTTCAATGAAAAAACATCGTTTTCGCTCGTATTTTCTGACCCTCTGACACAAATTTCACACTGTATAGAATTCATAAATACTTCTCGACTCATAACCAGCCGTCAACCGCGTACGAGAAGAAAAACGGCCTTAATTCTGTCCGCATCCGTCTTCTTTTTTGCACGGCAATGTTCAAGCTTCAAATTTTCGATAATTTCCGGCGTCAGTCAATAATTTTCCATTTTTGGCCTTGATTTTTGCGGAACAAAACCGTATAATTCAATTATCGTACAACAGTTGCTGCGAATTTTGCGAAAATTTCAAGCGGCTGGAGGACGTCGAGTTTGAGCCGGGGACGCTGAAAACGGCAGTGTATAAAAACGGTGCAAAAATCGGAGAAACGGAGGTTCAGACGGCCGGAACGCCTGTGAAAATCCGTTTGACCCACGAAAACACGGTGTTTTATGCGGTCGGCGACCTCTGTTACGTACTGGCGGAAGTGACGGATGCACGAGGGGCGGTCTGTCCGCTCGACATGCGTACGATTCACGCCTCAGTGGAAGACGGCTGGAGGCTTGTAGGAATTTCGGACGAATTTTTACGGGGATGGACGTTCTGAAGGACGCCGAGCATCCGTTATTTTACGGTAAAGCGATGATTTTGGTTTGTGCGGTCTCATCGGACGCGCCGATTCACTTGAAGTGACAGTCTCTGGCGTTGAAAAAGCCTCCGTTGAGATTGTTCCGGCGGACAAATAATTCGAAATTAATTGGAAAGGAAAGTCATATTGAGTTCAGAGAACAAAGGGGGTACACGAGCGGACACCGTTTTTTGTGTGAAAATGCGTGCCTCCCAAAAAATCAGCGATTCAAAATCCGATGCAATGTCAGCAGATGGTTCATGTTGCGATTCGCGTCACATTTCCGGCGCTGAACGGATTGTTCGGCGTGAAGAACTCGGAATTGCAACCCAAAGTATGCTTGAGCGCGCCCTCAAACACAGTCTTGGCGAGCCGGATTCTATTCATCTGAAAATTGAAAAGATCGACGTTTCACGCATTCAGAAAATTCCAGCGCTTCCAGTTTCTTCCGTTACATTTTCGACACCGGAAGAGGGACATCAGGAAATAGTTCGGCTTTTGGAATTTCTCGGAATCGGAAATGTTTCTCAAATCATGCGTCTTTTGGAGGAAACAGGTCCGATGCGCGGAGCGATGCTTTTGGACAGTCAGACGCTGGAGCGGCTGGAACCTGACAGGAAGCGAGGAGTACGCGCGACATGGATGGATTATTTTGATGCAGAGAGCGTGTATCCTCCCAATTCAACGTCGAAAAATCACTTTCTTGAGGCCCTAGCGCTTGCGTCCAAGGTGATTGCGCATCCGAATATTGTTGCGGAAATCTGTATTTCGGACGACCCGCAGTACGTCACGGGTTACGTTGCTTCGAAGATACGGGGCTATCAGCGCATTTCCCCTTTGAAACATTTCGGTGATTCTCATGGCGGAAGAATATTTCTTTTTCGAACGTTACACGGTACAAAATCGCGTCAGAAACAGATTGAGGATTGCATCTTTTATTTACAGAATCAGCCCGTGTGGATTTTGAAAGAAACGGAAGAAGGAAATTTAGGAAAATAAGATGAACGATTCTTCATCCTCTGCGATGCAGCGTCTGGAGGACGAGCTGGCGCTGCTTGAGAAAGCACATTTGCGGCGTGAAATCCGCAGCATCGAGAGTGCTTCCGCAACGTCTGTCGTTTTTCACGGAAAAAAGCTTTTAATGCTTGCGTCGAACAATTACCTGAATCTCACCGTTCATCCTTCGGTGAAAGAGGCGGCACAGAACGCAATTTCCAAATTCGGAAGCGGTTCTGGAGGTGCGCGTCTGACGACAGGCGGAAGTGTTCTGCACGAGGAACTTGAAAAGCAGTTTGCACGTTTTAAGAAAACGGAATCGGCCCTCCTTTTTAACACCGGCTATATGGCGAACACGGGAACCCTTTCGGCTTTGTGCGGACCGGAAGATTTCATTTTCAGCGATGCGCTGAATCATGCAAGCATCATCGACGGATGTAAACTGTCGCGCGCAAAAACGATCGTGTACCAACATATCGACTGGAGAGATTTAGAAGAAAAAATCAAAAATTCCGGGGCAAAACGTGGGTTAATCGTTTCGGACGCTGTTTTTAGTATGGACGGCGACCTCGCGCCGCTTTTGGAATTGAGTCGTCTTGCTCGACGTTACGGTCTGCTGCTGATGCTGGACGAGGCGCACGCTTTAGGCGTTTTGGGAAAAACAGGACGGGGAATAGAAGAACATTTCGGAACAGAAAATCTCGTGGATATTTCCGTATGCACGCTCAGCAAGGCGCTCGCCAGTGAAGGCGGATGCGTTTGCGGCTCCAAAATTCTGACCGAGTTTTTGAAAAATAAGGCTCGAAGTTTTATTTTCTCCAGCTCTTTTTCGGCCTCTGTTGCAGCTTCAGCGCTTGAGGCACTGCGTGTATTAAACGAATCGCCAACGATTTCAGAGAAGCTAAAGAATAATGTACGTTTCTTTTGCGACGCATTAACTCAACGCAGCATTCCTGTACAAACAAAAAGCGCAATTGTTCCTCTGATAATCGGTGACGAAGAAAAGGCGGTTCGAGTTGCAAATCTACTTTTCGAACGCAATATTTGGGTCTCTGCCATCCGTTACCCCACTGTCGAGAAAGGAACGGCGCGTATTCGGATTGCGATTAATGCTGCACATTCCTTTTCTGAACTGAAATATGCTGCGGAACAGATTTCGAACGTGTTTTTGTCAGAAAATTTAAAGAAACAATCAACCATTGAAACCGAGGCGCAGTGAAACGCAACGCAAAGCCTTCTATACCCGACACATTTTGAATTTTCACCTGTCCGTTGCTCACGCTGTCGTGAAATAACTGTCATTGTGTTCGTCCAAAGCGAAATTTTCGAATGAAATCAGTATAAATTGCACTCTCTTCAAGCGTCTGCTTCCAAATTCGCCTTATACTAACACTATTTTGAATTTCAGTTTTCCTGTCTGCCGTTGGAGCTGCGCACCACGG
>CAYTLK010000203.1:0-3221 GCA_964438515.1 uncultured Planctomycetaceae bacterium | reverse complement strand
CGCTCGTTTCACTCGCTTCATTACGGGCTTGCTTACGCATTGTTCGGTCCGTTGCACGGTCACTTGAAAATTCAACTTTTAATTTCCCTCTTTTTATACCCGATGCAATTTGAATTTTCGCTTCACCGTCGTTACTCTATCGAGAAACGACTGCCGCTGTAGCCGCCCAATGTGATATTTTCAAGTGGAACGAGTATATGTGTGGCGGACGCAGAAAACTCCGCACGTTCAGCGGGCAAAAAGCCCGCCGCTCGCCTTGATATTCACCGTCAAACCTGAATTTTAAAGTGTGATGAGCGTACGTGCGTTCAATTCAAGTTCATGGCGGCAAAACGTTCAATGTCGGAAGGAGAAATCTCGGTGCTGAATCACGAAATATTGGCGGACGTGTTGAAATGTTACAAGAAGGACTTTCGTGAGGATTGGTGGCCGGGCGAAAAATACAAGTGGGAGGCGGTGCAATGTTTTCAGGAACACTGGAACCTCAACGCCCCGGATTTCGCAGAAATGTTCACCAAAGCAACGGAAAAAACCCGGAATTTGCTTGCTTCTTATAATTATTTTCCAAGAGGAATGATTCAACAATTTGCAAAGAAAGAGCCTGAAACCGTTCGGACGATGTTCGCGCAGCTGTACGATGAAACTCGCGGCCTCACGGAACGAATCGCAAATTTTCAGTCTGCCGCACGGGAGTTGTGGAATCAGTTCAAGGATGAAGAGGGATGGAAGAGGCATTTTCAGAATTCCAATTCCATCAGTACTTATTTGTGGCTGCGGTTTCCCGACAAATACTACCTGTACAAATACACGGTCTTTCGTACGGCGGCCGAGACGCTCCAGAGTGATTATGTGCCGAAACAGGAAACCGAGTCCGTTGCAAATGGGTTCCTGTTTTACGACGAAATCTGCAAACAAGTTGCGGCAGACTCCGAGCTGATTCAAATGTTTCAGGACGTTTTGACGCCAGATTGTTATTCCGACCCGGCTTTTCACACCCTCACGATGGATGTGGGGTTTTACATCTGCAATAAATACCGCAAAACGGAACAGGAACCAGAGCCGGAACCAGAGTCGGAACCAGATTCAGAGCCGGAAGTGTGTGCGGAGCCGTACACGCAGGAGGATTTTCTGTCGGAGGTCTTTTTGTCCTCAAAACAGTTGAAGACGCTTCTTTCGCTGCTGGAACGAGGGAAGAATCTGATTTTGCAGGGCGCGCCGGGCGTGGGAAAAACGTTTGCGGCCAAGCGGCTCGCGTACGTGATGATGGGTGAAAAGGACGAATCACGTATTCAAACGATTCAGTTTCATCAGAATTACGCGTACGAAGACTTCATGATGGGTTACAAACCGACCGGCGAAGGGTTCCAACTGTCAAAAGGCGTGTTTTACAAATTCTGCAAACTCGCAGAACAGGAACCAGACAGACCGTTTTTCTTCCTGATTGATGAAATCAACCGCGGAAACATGAGTAAGATTTTCGGGGAGCTGCTTTTGCTCATCGAAAAAGAATATCGCGGAACGTCCATCACGCTCGCGTATCAGTCCGAGCCGTTCTGTGTGCCGAAAAATCTGTACCTGATCGGTATGATGAACACGGCTGACCGCAGTTTGGCGATGATCGACTACGCGCTGCGCCGAAGGTTTCGTTTCTTTGAAATGGAGCCGGGATTTCAGTCGGAAGGTTTCATGAACTGCCGGAAGAGTCTGAACGACCCGGTTTTTGACCGTCTGATTGAGAAAATGATTGAATTGAACGAAGAAATTGCGTCCGACAGCGCCTTGGGTCCCAGCTTTCGTATCGGTCACAGTTACTTTTGCGGTCCGAAACAAGGGGATTGTACGTGGATGGAAGAGGTCGTAGAATACGAGATTCTGCCGCTCCTGCAGGAATATTGGTTCGACGATTCCGACAGAGTGACAGAATGGAGCCGTCGACTGCGAGGAATTTTCCATGACTGACGACAAAGGAATCCTCATTCAAAACATTTACTACATGCTGACGTATGCGTTTCACGCGTTGCGGCAAAAAAACTACGAAAATGTCGCGGCGGAATCGTTCGAAAACGCGGCCGACTTGTTCGCCCATATTCTCGCAAAAGGCGCAGCCCGGCAGCTCAAGCAGGGACTTTTTCGGGAGTACGTTTCACAGCGCGAAACGCTTACAACCCTGCGGGGAAAGCTCCAATTTCACGAAACGCTGCGGCTGAGGGCGGGTCGTCAGTTGCGGCTCGCCTGCGAACGGGACGAATTTACCGTAAACAACACGTTCAATCAGATTCTGAAAACGACGATGTTCCTTCTGATTCGTGAACGGTTCGTCCGCGAGGAACATCGAGCCGCATTGAAGAAACTGTTTCCGTTTTTCGAGGAAATCGACGTTCTGGACCCCTCTGCGATTCCCTGGAACGGCCTCCGTTTTCAGAAAAACAACCAAAATTACGCAATGCTCGTGAATGTTTGTCGTTTCGTGATCGAAGGCTGGCTGCAAACGACTCGCTCCGGCTCGCACCGTCTTTGGGCCTTTTCCGACGACAATATGGCGAGGCTTTTCGAGAAATTCGTACTGGAATATTTCAGGCGGCACCACCGACATCTGAAGGTCTCCTCACCGCGAATCCGATGGAACCTCGAAACCGGGCGGGATGAGGACCAATGCGCGTTTTTGCCGGTCATGCAGAGCGACATCCTCCTTCGGAATCCACGAACTGACAAAACTTTGATTATCGACACAAAATATTATTCGAGCGTTTTTCAGACGTTTTATAATCGTCGGACATTTCATTCTGGGAACCTTTATCAGATTTACACGTACGTCAAAAATTATGATTCTGCGCGAACTGGGCGTGTTTCCGGGCTTTTGCTTTACGCCAAAACGTCGGAGAGCGTTTCTCCGGAGGAGACGATACCTCTCGACCGCGGCCGAATTTTCATCAAGACGCTGGATTTGAACAGCAGCTTTGCGCAGCTTTCCGCCCAGCTGGATGCGATAGTCGTCTGCGACGTGCTGGAATCGTGACGCTGTTTTTATCTTTATGCGGGTTCCAAAATGAAATTCAGTTTTCACAAAGACTGTAAGAGCCTTGGTGCGCAGCTCTGGGAAAACTGAAACTCAAAATAGTGTTATTATACTCATTCCATTTGAAAATTTCATAAAAGTCGCAACAATTTTTGTACGATAAATATATTATAAGGTTTAGTTCAAAAAGTGTCAAGGGCCGAAA
>CAYTLK010000202.1:0-3253 GCA_964438515.1 uncultured Planctomycetaceae bacterium | reverse complement strand
GTTCGCGCCCATCGTTCGTCCGTCGTCCGTCATTGAAAGTTCCTCTTTTTGTGTGGTTTTAATATGTATACAATAATCATATGCCGCCCCAACGAGGGCGGCACACTCACGGAAGCGCTATTGCTCGTCGCGGCTCGCAACGACGAGACATTCTCGGGCGTTTTCGCCGCAGGGACCAAGGGAAACGGTGAGCGTGTGCGAGGTCTCATCCCATTCGGAAGGCACTTCGGCACCGTCGGCCAAAACCTTCGAAGGCTTCTCCGTCAAATGAAAAACAACCGAAAAATCACGCGTCTTGGGCATTCCATTATAGGAACCGCTTCTCGCACCGATGACGAGTGACGTGTCGCCGTTTTCCAGCGGTTTGCACTCGATTTTCGTCAGCGCGCATTTTCCCGTTTTATACTCAAGACTCGTTCCGTCGTCCTCATAAAGCGTGAACGTGCCGGGCGCCGAGGGATAAACCAGCAGCTCAACCTGTTCGTTCCACCCCTTTTCGACGTGCTGTTTGAGCGGCCACGCGGGAAGGATCGCTCCCGCTTTGACGAGCAGCGTTCCGCCGTGTTCTTTCGTCAAAATCACATCACGCTCGCAGGGGCCCTGAACGGTTTCGCCGGTCCACCAGTCGTGCCACACACCTTCGGGGACTTTGACCTTCTTCGTGAAAGCGGAGACCAGAAGCGAGTCGCCAAGCAGATATTCGCCCTGACACGAATCGTATTCGGGAACGCCGGGGTATTCCATCGAAAGCGCCCGCATGACCGGCCAACCCGTCCGCGACGCATTGGCGGCCATCGTATAAAGATACGGCATAAGACGGTACCGAAGGTTCGCGTACTCCCGGAACGGCGGGATTTTTTCGTCCTGCATGAGCCACGGCTGGTACCAGTAATCCCAGTTATTCTGCTGCGACCAGGTCTGAAGGAAGCCGAAATGCAGACTTTCGATATTCGCAATATCCATGTCGCACGACTGATTGGAATGACCGGAACAGCCGAGATTCAGGAGAGACATAAGCGGCCGCAGTCCTCCTCCAGTGTCGCCGGCCCACGTCGCAACGTACTGCTGCACCCCTGCGTAGCCGCCGGCAGAATAGACCATCGAGCGGCGATTTGTGTATTCTTCGAAACCTCGCGCCATCTGTTTGTCGTAGATATCGGGATAGAGGTTGTGCATTTCCTCGTCCGTCATTCCGTTTTCCCATTTCCGGGTCGGGTGCTCGCCGAACTGGTTGCATCCGTCGAGTTTGAAGCAGGCCGCTCCCTGATCGACGAACTTTTTCAGATGTTCGAACCACGGCTGCGTTCCTTCGGGATACTCGTCCGCCGCCTTGGTTTTGTTGGCTGCGGCGGCGTCTGGATTTCCGATTCGGTCATCGGTCCACGTTTCTGTAATCCCTTCCGGAAGCACAGGCTGTTTGCCGGCCGCTCGAACCTGACCCGCGACGAGCTGTTCTTCGTAACGGCTCAAATCATAATCGCAGCAGAGCCAGAGACTCAGTTTGAAGCCTTTGCGAGCAAGCGCCGCCGGGAACGTGTGTCCGCCTTTCGGTGCCCAGTAGGGGAAATAAAACCGTTCTTTGTTCCATTCCTTTTTGGTGGTTTGGTCGTAAAACTTCTGCATCCAGCCGGGTTCCAGACCGAGGACGTCGCACGGAAGTTCCATCTCACGAAACCGCAGCGCGTCGTTGACGAGATTGAACTGGTCGATATTCTGGTTGCAGACGAACGTGAAACCGTACCCCCAGACGGGAAGCAGAGCGGGCCGCCCCGTGAGCTGCGTGTACGTGTCGAGCAGTTCGCGATAGTTCTGTCCCGTGAAGACATAGAAATCGACGCTCCCTTCCGGAGCCGTGCAGACCATCGCGTCGGGGTCGCTTTTACCGACGTCGAACACATTCCGCCACGTGCTGTTGAGGAGCATTCCCCAACCGTTGCTGCTGATGGTCATCGGAATCGGAATGTTGCAAAGATTGTTTCGGACCCACATTTCGTAAGCGGCTCCGCGGCGCATGAGGTTGTCGCGCGAGGCGTCGCCCAGTCCGTAAATTCGTTCCTCTTTCGTCAGTCCGAAACGGATTGCAAAACCCTTTCCCTCCAGCGCCGGCGAAATCGCCAGTTCGGCCGCCGAGACGGCAGACTTCAGACGCAGGTCACCGTTTGTGACGTCGACGCTCAGCGTAAAACCGGGCGTTTTGATTGTATTTTCCTCGCGAGTAAAAGGAACGGGAGCGAAATCGGACTTCAAGATTCCGTAACGGTTCATTCCCGACTCGGTCCACTGGTTCGTTTTTCCGCGGCGCACACGGAACAGATTATTTGCGAGGACATCGACGCGCAGTGCGGTCTCGTCCTGCAGCTCAAAGACGACGCTTTGTTCGCCCATTGCGTTCGTATCCATCATCTCGGCCCAAACCGTCGACGTGAACACCAGACTGAATATCAACACAAATATCTTTAAACTATTCAAACTTTTCATACAAAACTCCTTTTGTAAAGTGATTTATTCATTCCCTGGGAGCGCGGGCGTCCCGCCCGCATGATTCCTCAAAGGAACGTTTATTAATAAAGTTTGCGGGCAGGATGCCCGCGCTCCCAGGGTTCCGTCGCCTTCGCGTCTTGCTTCGGGGCGGCGTCCCGCCTCGCCCCACCGCAGACGCTCACGCTCCTTCACGATTTTTTTGCTTAGGGGAACTGGGGAAGAAAAACGGGGCGGAAGCCTATAATGCTGAACCGATTCGTCGGCGTACTGTCGTACCGATTCGCCGACCGGCAGTACTGCGCGTCGTCGTCCCAACTGCCGCCGCGATTCACCCGGATCGCACCAGTGTCTGGGCCTGTCGGATCGCTCGCTGGCGACTCAGAGTAACTGTCCCGCCAGTCCGAACACCATTCCCAAACGTTCCCGTGCATGTCGTACAAGCCCCATGCGTTCGGCTTCTTCTGACCCACTGCGTGGGTCGTCGAACCCGAATTATCGTCGTACCACGCCATTTCGTCGAGGTTTCCAGCATACGCGCCCGTCGTACCCGCTCGACACGCATATTCCCACTGCGCCTCCGTCGGAAGGGAAACGTTTAGCCCCTGAGAAGAAAGTTTCGTACAAAATTCTTTACACTCCGCCCAACTCACATAGTACATCGGGTAATTCGGCCCTGTACCACGCAAACTTTGGCTGTATGTCCCTTGTTTCGCTTTGGTCTCTATGCTTTCGCCCATCACCGCTTGCCACTGCGCCTGCGTCACTTCCGTTT
>CAYTLK010000201.1:1205-3278 GCA_964438515.1 uncultured Planctomycetaceae bacterium | reverse complement strand
CGGCTGCGGGTACGGCCGGACGCTGGAACAGCTCCACGAACGAAATTTTCAAAATCTTCATGGAATCGATTTTTCCTGCAAAATGATTGAGCGGGGCCGTAAGTTGTTTCCGCACCTCGACTTACGTGTTTCACAAGGTTCATCGATTCCCTTCCCGGATGCGGCTTTCGACGCGGTGAGTCTCATTGCGGTCCTTACTTGCATTGCGTCCGACGACGCGCAGACGGCCCTTCTTTCCGAAGTTCGGCGTGTGCTGCGCCCTGAAGGAATACTGTACATTAATGATTTTCTTTTGAATAACGACGAGCGCAATCGGACGCGCTATGCGGAGGCTGCGGAAAAGTTTCAGGGGGCGTTTCCGTATGGGGTGTTCGAACTGCCGGAGGGCGCGCTGCTGCGACACCACGAACGGAAAACGGTCGAGGAACGTCTTCAGAATTTTCAAACGAAGTGTTTTGAAGAGGTTACTTTTCGAACGATGAACGGTCATACATCCTGTGGTTTTTACTTTTTTGGAACACTTAAATAAATCAAAACAAAAAACATTTGTAAATCATAAATAAATCGTACTGAAAACGAATAAAACCTACCTTTAATCAGAAGTTTAAATTTCATAAGGAGAAAAAATCCATGAAACGACGTGATTTTATAAAAACGTGTGCGGCACTCGGTCTGACCAGCGCCTTTCCTGTTCCCCGCCTGATTGCGGCTAACGCCAATGAAACCGTTCGTGTCGGTTGTATCGGTCTCGGCGGACGCGGCGGCATTCATTCCGATGTGATGAATGGTTTGCAGAATGTGAAAGTCGTCGCACTTTGCGACCCGGATTCCGACCGTCTGGCAGCTCGAAACGAAAAGTTTCATCTCGAAAAATCTTACACCGACATGCGGAGAATCATCGAGGACCCCGAAATCGACGCGGTGACGATCGCGACGTGCAACCACTGGCACTGTTTGGCAGGAATTTGGGCGATGCAGGCGGGAAAAGATGTGTACGTCGAGAAACCGTTGAGCCTTACATTCTGGGAAGGGGAGCAACTTCTGAAAGCTGCACAGAAATATAACCGCATCTGCCAGGTGGGGACGCAGTCGCGTTCGGACGTTGCGTATCGTCATGAGGTTCAGAAATTCCTGCACGAAGAAAAAGCGCTCGGAAAGATTCTTTTTGTGCGTGCGAACCGATTTTTCCCGCGTCGGCCCATCGGAAAACGCGCCGCTCCGCTTGAGATTCCTGCTTCGATCAATTACAATCTCTGGCTCGGTCCCGCGCAGGATCAGCCGATTTTCCGCAGCAATCTGCATTACGACTGGCACTGGATGTGGAATACTGGAAACGGCGAGACGGGAAACTGGGGGTCGCACCTTCTCGATCGCGTCCGCAGCGATGTTTTTCAGGATAAAGTGATTGCGCCGCGCCGAATTCTGTCGCTCGGAGGCCGTCTCGGACCGGAAGACGCTGGTGAGACGCCCAACACGATGCTTACGTGGTTCGACACGGGAAGCGTGCCGGTCGTTTTGACCTTTTCGGGTGTGGAACCTCCGCAGCGCCGACATTATACCGGTCGTTTTGAGGGTCCCGACAGCGGCTATCTCATCGTGTGTGAGGGCGGTACGATTTTCAAAGAAATGGTGGACGGCACCGCGTTCGATAAAGACGGAAAAGAAATCCGCAAGTTCGTGAGTAAGGAATTCGGCGTCGGGACGGCCCACTTCCAGAACTTCATTGATGCGGTTCGAACCCGAAAACGTGAGGATCTCAATTGCGACATTCAGGTCGGTTTCGACGATTCCATGTGGTACAACTCCGCAAATGTCGCGTACCGACTTGGGAAAGAATATTCGAAAGACGCCTTCCTCGACGTCGTTGGAAGCGGAAAAACAGCCGGCATTTTGCCTGACTTGGAACAGCACGTGAGCGACATTGGAACGACGATGGATTCCATGCGATTGAGTCCCGTTCTGGAATTGGACGCGCAGACGCACCGTTTCGTTGGTGAGTCGGGCGCCGCCGCGAACGCGCTCATGGAAATGCGGCCCGGCCGCGAAAAGTTCGTCGTTCCGGAGGTTTAATCC
>CAYTLK010000201.1:0-1105 GCA_964438515.1 uncultured Planctomycetaceae bacterium | reverse complement strand
TTTTCCCTCTAAAAACACCGAAAACCGCTTGACAGTTCGTAAATATTGCTGTATAATATAAGACGTTGGTAGAACACAACCATAATGGTAGTGATTGAAAGGAAGAAATTTATGGCTCATATTGCAAATCGGATTACGGAACTCATCGGAAACACGCCGCTCGTGCGGATTCAGAAACTGAATACAACGCAGGCCGACGTTCTTGTGAAAGTGGAATATTTTAATCCCGGCGGAAGTTCCAAGGACCGTATCGGTCTGGCGATGATTGAAACTGCGGAGAAATCAGGAGTTTTGAAGCCCGGCGCGCTCATCATCGAGCCGACGAGCGGAAATACGGGGATTGGTCTGGCGCTGGCCGCTGCGGTGAAGGAATATCCGCTGATTTTGACGATGCCGGAGACGATGAGCGTTGAACGTCGGAAGCTCCTTCAGGCGTACGGGGCGAAAATCGTTCTGACGCCCGGTCCGCTTGGGATGAAGGGTGCGATTGATAAAGCGCTTGAAATTCAAAAGGAAAATCCGGGGTCTTGGATTCCGCAGCAGTTCGAAAACCCGGCGAATTCGGCGATTCATCGAGTTACAACGGCGGAAGAATTGTGGCGCGACACGGACGGAAACGTCGATGCGTTCGTTGCGGGAGTCGGAACCGGCGGAACCGTCACAGGGGTCGGTGAGGTGCTGAAAGCACGCAATCCGAATGTGAAAATTATTGCGGTGGAACCCGATACGAGTCCCATTTTGTCGGGAGGAAAGGCGGGTCCGCACAAACTTCAGGGAATCGGAGCGAATTTCGTACCAAAAGTTTTGAATACTGCGATTTTGGATGAAATCATCGGTGTTTCTGCCGAAAATGCAGGAAATACGGCGCGCGAGGCGGCGCGAAAAGAGGGACTCCTCATCGGAATCTCGTCCGGCGCTGCGCTTTGGGCGGCGCTGGAAGTCGCGAAACGCCCGGAATTTGCGGGAAAACGCATCGTCGCGCTGCTTCCCGACTGCGGCGAGCGCTACCTCTCGACCTGGCTTTTTGAAGATCTGAACAACTGAACGACTGAACGACAAATAAAAACGAGTTTTATACTAACACTATTTTGAATTTCAGTTTTCC
>CAYTLK010000200.1:0-3325 GCA_964438515.1 uncultured Planctomycetaceae bacterium | reverse complement strand
CCCGCGTCCGATCGGCTCAAGCAGCTTGTAATTTCCACAAAGAATCGTTCCCGGTGCAATCAACGTGTCGTTATTTTCGTCGTTTCTGGCGCCGAGGGTGCGTTCCTCTCCGCCGGTATTCCAATTCGTCATTTTTCGCTCCTGAATGTACGTAAATAAATCAATAATGTTCGATTGTATACGATTTCTAACATTTTCGCAAGGGGGGAGAGGGAAAGGCGGGAAGAATTCTTTTTATCCCCCCTTCAATTTCTCAAAAACTATGGTACAATAACCAATAACGAAAGATTAAAAAATCATTTTCATAGGAATTTATCTCATGCAGCGTCGTCCCGGTTTGCTCGCGTCCCTGTTTTGGAATCAGTTTTTGTGGCTGATTCCTATTACTGCAGGTCTGATGACGCCTCTTTTTGTACTCGTATTTTTGGGTTTCTGGTGGTTTTCAGCCACTTCTTGGCTGTATTTTCTCCTGTGTTCGACTGTTTTGTTTTTTCTATTTCTTTTATTGATTTTTGTAATTCGACATTCTCGCCTTCCGAAACGTTCCACATCAGCGCTTGAATTTCGTGCAAAAAAAGAAATCGAGAGTTTTGTTCTTGAATTTGATTATCGTACAATCAAATCATGGGACGGGACAGCGATTTTAGAGGCCATTTGCGAGTTGAACCGACGCGTTGCTTTTACGTACGGAATTCGTTCAAGGAGGCCAGAGCTGGATGTTCCCGTGAGTTTTGTGTTGCTGGCGGTTGAGAGAATTTCGAGCGACATGCTCGAATATTTGAAGAACAATGCGCATTTTAT
Organism: uncultured Planctomycetaceae bacterium; assembly: GCA_964438515.1. Classification (GTDB taxonomy): domain Bacteria; phylum Planctomycetota; class Planctomycetia; order Pirellulales; family Thermoguttaceae; genus RGIG3701. The sequence continues at coordinate 2,524 of CAYTLK010000200.1, read as the reverse complement.
GATGTTTCATCCGCTTGAATGGATCAAATTGAAGCATCTTTTGCGCTTTTTGCCGACCGGGAGCGCATCAAAAAAGGAAGAGAAAAAGCAGGAGCCGGAAGTTTCTGCAGCCGAGTCGAAAAAAAAGATGTACGTTCCGCAATGGGTGCATCGTAAGATAGTTGAACGATTGTTTCGACTTGTTGGACATTATTCTACGATGCTCTACAGCGGCAGTCTCCGTTACGCAGCGGAAAACGAGGATTCTTGGAAATATCCGCTGAAAATTTCCGTTTTAACCGACGTTTCCAACCCTTGGAACGTCCGCGATTGGCTTCAGACCGAGCTTAAAGATACGGAAAATGACGCATACAACCTCGTTCGAAAATCAAATGAAATACAAACGTTTCAAATTTCGTACGAGAATTGGGGTGAGATATTTCTTTCGGAACGCACGAAACCTCAAAAATCCGACGGCGGTTGGTTTTCGCGGCTGCGAACGCAGCACATTGATCTTCCTTCGGAAATTTTAGATGGGGACATTGTTTTGATTCTTGTTCCAAAAAATATTTTGAATTCAATTTTGATTTTACAAGATTCTATAGATTTTTCAAACATTATTCATTCGCTCGAATGGACGTCGTTCCGAACACAGCTTCAACGATGGTTTGTTTCTTGGAGACGTTTGCCTAAATTGGAACGTCCTTTTCCCGTCTTTTCGGTCAAAATTCCCTCTGAAACGGCAGAACGTTTTCAAACTTTTTTTGCCGAAATGCTGAATCTTTCACCCGAGGAGTTCCGGGTTGAAACGCATTTTGCACCCTCGGCGAACTCTGAACCGACAGACGAAAAAAAATCGGAATCAAGTGCGAAAGTCCCGCCTCTCGACGCTCTGAAAACGTTTTGCGAAACGCTTGAGGAACCCCTTCGGATGCGAAAATTGGCCCAAGAACCTGCTTCGAGCGGAAAGGGACTGTCGATTTCACGGATTTTGCCGTCGTTTCGTTCAAAAAAAGGGTTTTTCAGGTCGCGTTTCCTTCGTCCGTCGTGGCTGGCGGCACTGTACGGAAGCGTCGCGCTTTTGTGTTTGGCTCTCGGCGGCATTTTGTACACTCAGGATGCTGCGCTTCGGTTTTTGAAGCAAGAAACTGCGCCTCCTGCGATGTCTTCATCTTCTACTGCGTCCTCAACCGAGAGAGTTACTGCGGAAGAAACAACGTTGAAACCCGCAGAATCAGGAACTAAAAATGCGTTCTATCGAAAATTTTCCAGTCAGATTTGGGGTGTTTTGGGGACGGTTTTCGGAATTGGATGTGTGTTTTTCTGGCTGAAATATCACACAAAAATGACGCCGATGACGGTCGATCCCGCCTCACAGTTTTGGCCGAAACGTGAAAAAGAACAGTTCAACGAGATTATTCACAGAATTGAAAGCCAGAATATAAGCGACTTTAGTACGTTTTCTTTGATTTTAAAAAACTTTCAGAACGTGATTGAACAGGTGGACCGACAGTATAACGGCGGAGAAAAAGCGCAGTATAATATTACGCTCGCAGAAATTCTCAAGGCGCAGCAGATCGTGGTTCGCCGACTGCAGCAGACGCTTGCGGAAGAGTTTCCGGGGATGGATTATTTGCGGGTTCGCGATGTTCTTCGAGGGCTGAAAATCTATCGATGGTACACAAAAATCTACAATATTTATCGGCGCATCCTCTGGTTCGACCCAATTTCCGCCACGGTGCTGGAGTTTCGACGGATGGTCAATCAGAAAATTTTAACCTCATTCAGCCGACACTTTCAATGCAGTTTTGTGATTTATCTCCTTGAAATTACGGGCGTTTACGCAATGGAACTTTACAGCGGACACTTGTTCTACCGCAAGAATTCCGAACCGATTACGATTTTTCTCGTTGGGTGCGGCGACTCCGGGGGCGGCTGCGGCTGGAAGCGTCTTCAGTTCCTTCCCGGTCCTGCGCCACAGCCTCTGACGTGGAAAATCGAGGAGGGAATGGAAGTTCAATCTTGGTGGCGAAGTATTTGGAGCAATCGATCCCCCTACGAACGTTATGAAACGATTATTCGCAATTCCGATGCGGTACTGCTTGTCACGACGGAAGAATCAAGTGACGAATATCAAAAAATCGAGCAAGCTTTTTCAGACGAAATTCAAAAACGGATGGAACATACGGAACAGCCGCCGTTATTCTGGAAGATTTCGCGGACCGCATCCTGCGAGGCGATCGAGGCGTTTCTTCTCGAAAATGCGGAAAAGATCCAATTTCGGCAGGAATTTCGGTACATTCGCAGTTACTTGGAGACGCATAAACGTTGAGTCTTCCAGGCCGCGAGCCGCGATTGGCGATAGCGCAGCCGAGCGAGTGACGCCATCGGGCAAAAACGTCGAGCGGAAAGCGTCTGGGGAGAGTGCCGACTTGCAAAAAGCCCACCCCTTACGACAGTGAATTCTTTACAGGCAGTCAGATTCTCCCGTTAGTGTGAGTTCAGACTTATTTTATACATTTTCACAAGCCTGAAAGCAGTTTTA
>CAYTLK010000199.1:0-3411 GCA_964438515.1 uncultured Planctomycetaceae bacterium | reverse complement strand
CGAGCGGCGGGCTTTTTGCCCGCTGAATGTGCGGAGCCGTCACACCGGGGAATTTACGTTAAACGTATTGACGGCGAGCCGGGACTTTGCGTCCCGCTTCCTGCTGCAAAGCCTGTAATGGTCTCTCACCATCGATGCTAGAATTCATGCAAGACATACCAAACAACCCCCCTCAAAATCTGCCGAAAGCGGAATACTTTTGAGGGGTTTTACTCGATGAGTTTCGTGCTATTCGGAAATACGATAAACTTTCACATCGTCGAAACTGCAAAAATCCGAGTCGTTTTTCTGATTTGAGACGCCGAGCTGAATCGCAAGTTTCGTCGCTTCTTTGGGAACCGTCACGAGACCGCGAATCGTTTTCCATTCGGAATCGTTCGATTCATCTGCTGAGGCGGCGAAGCTCGTAAAGAGGTCCCAACGAACCCAGCCGTCATTCTGCCAGCCGACGGACGCTCGAACGGAAGACGAACTCCACGAACGAACGTGCGCCTCAATGTAATAATGCTCGCCGGGTTTTACTTCAACCGACTGCAAGCAGCAGCCGCTTGTGACGCCGCGAAAACTCACGACGGTTTTTTCGCCGTTCAGCGTTTCCGCCAGACGCTTTCCCGTCGGGGCTTTCTCATCCTGCCAGAAGTTCCAGTTTTCCGGAACACCGTCTTTCACGGCGTCGAACCCCGCGTTTTTCAGCAGATTTTCACCATATTTTCCTTGGGCGCAGCGTTCTTCGAGGATTTTCAGCGCGTTTTCCGGGTCGGCCATCATTCGAATGCGGTCGGTGAGACCGGGAAGCGCCGTTTCCCAATGAATGCAGGGATATTCGGGATTTTGCGTTTCGGGAACGTTCCACCAACGGTTTTTCTCGCCGTACACCCAAACATATTGGTCTGCGGCGTCGATTGCGGCCTGCAAATTGTCGCAGAGTCGGTCGAAACGCGTTCCGCCGTCTTCTTTGGGACCGCGATAGTAAACGTTTCCTTCCGGATTGGTGTACATATCGAGGTAGAAACCGAACCCGCTTTGAACCTGTGAGCGGTACTTTTGACGCAGTTCCGGCGCAACGAGCTTCATGCAGGGACCCGTCAGATTCAGCATGTCGAGCGCGTGCTGCGTGTACGCCGCCCCTTCGATGTAGTAACCATTTTCGCAGCCGTCGACGAAAACCATTTCTGCCGGCGCCGCTTCAAGCATTCCGTCGATGAAGGCGGGAAGCAGGCCGTAACCTGCCGTGGAAAGGAGTGCGTCGGGGTTCGAACTCGTTCCTGCAGAACGGTTAATCGAATTCAGCCACAGTGCGAGAATCACAGAATTCGGATATTCCGACGCGACTGCCGTCACGAACTGCGCGCCGCGTTTGCGTGCGAGAGCCTTGGTTTCTTCGAACGTCAAACCCGAGTCCGGCATCCAGTGGAACATTGCTTTTCCGTAGCTCTCGAAATCCGGCGCGAGGCCCTTCGACCCGCTTTCCCGAGCGACCCATGCGGTAATTGCGACTTTTTCCGCCAAAATCTCCCAGCCCGCATCGTCGTCCCAAGCAATCGTGGCGGGCGTGAAGTTCACGCGGATGAAATTGTCGGTAAACGTCGTGAATTCGCATGCTTTCAGATCGTCGATGCACGACTGAAAGTCCTCCCGTTTCCACGGACTGGCGCTGAACATTCCTTCACTGGAGGAACCCTCATTGGATGGATGCAGTTTGTAAATCACACCTGAAAATGGCGTATTTTCCTGCATTTCTTTGTAATTTTCACGTAAAAACTGTGTGGAAGGAATGTCCCAACCCAGCTCGATAAACTTTTTGTGCGGAACCTCCGCCTGCACCCACTGCAGCATTCCGAACAGTAAAAGCGTCGAAAATAAAAACGTACGCATTTCTTTCTCCTATAAATGTCCTTAAATTCAGAAGTTTAATACAAAAGACGGCAGAAACACCCAGAATTTCGATGTTTCTGCCTATTGAATGAAAATCGCGCAGATTTATCAGTCGCGTTCGATGAGCGCTTTCATCTCCGGCGTGATTTCCATGTACTCGAAGTTCCGGAACCACGTTTCCGCATCCGTTCCGCCGTGAAGCTGGAGACCGAATTTGCCGGTTCTTTCGCAAAGAGGATCGACGATATCAATCGTACGGAAATTGTTCAGCAAATGCGTCTCGCGTGTTCCCACCGCAATCGTGCAAAGCGAGTTCCACTCTCCGTTCGGCTTGCGCACTTTGGCGATGTATTCGTCGTTCGTCGCGACCCATCCGCGTCCCGGCGTCTTGTCGCCAGCCGTGTGCCAGAGAGCCGAATCCTTCTCGTTTCCAGCAATTTCGTTCTGGTTTCCGCGCAGCAGCCACGACGTCGGAACCTCTTCCGCACGGTAGTACAGCGCACTGTTTCCCGCCAGAAAACGATAATCGACGCGGACCGCAAAGTCGTCGTAATTATTGTCCGTCACAACGAGACCGTCTCGGACTTCGCCTCGTTCATGTTTTCCGCACAGTTCGCCGGCTTCGTTGAAACTCCAGCATTCCGGAAGCACAAAACGGCAGTCGGCGAGCTTCCACGCTCCATCGTCTCCCTTCACGAAGAACGGTTTCCACTCGGATTTCGGCAGTTCCTTAATTCGGATGTTTTTCCACGCCATTTTACCGGATTTTCCCGCATGAATCTGCAGCCCGATGTATCCTTCGGCGTCCATGGGGTCGAGGATGTTTGCGACGGGTTTTCCGTTCACCCACGTACGAATAGAGGGGCCGACACACTGAATTTCAAGCGTGTTCCACTCCCCTTTTTTGTACGTATCGAATGCGGCCTGTTTCACTTCGGGCGGCGTCAGTTCGTCGTCCAGGAACGTACGGCCGAATTGGAATCCGCGTCGGCCTTCGTCGTAAATCTGTCCCAAAGCGGGATATTCCGCGAGTTCGCACTGGTAGCCGAACGTGATTTTCGGGGCGTTTTCGCCGCTCTGACGATAGTGAGAACGGATCTGAACGCCGGAGTTTCCCGATTCGAGGAATTTGAAGTCGAGTTTCAGAATAAAGTTTGCGTAATCTTTTTCGGTGCAGAGGAAGGTGTTGTGAGGCGTGTCGGGCGTGCAGGTTCCGACGATGCAGCCGTCTTCCGCCTGATACGTCGCACTTCCGCCGCGGACGGTCCATCCGTCGAGGTTTTGACCGTTAAAAAGCGAGACGAAACCTTCTTCGTCCGCCGTTGCTGAACCGCACAGAGCTGCGGCGCAAAGAACGGCCGCACAGGTGAGTTTTTTGAACATAAAATTCTCCTTAAAACAAAATGAACGAAACGAAGAAGCAATTTCCTCGTTTATGCTGGTTCTACAATGAAATTCAGTTTTCACAAATATTGCAGGATCCGTGGTGCGCAGCTCCAACGGCAGACGGGAAAACTGAATTTCAAAATAGTGTTC
>CAYTLK010000198.1:0-3600 GCA_964438515.1 uncultured Planctomycetaceae bacterium | reverse complement strand
AGGCGAGCGGCGGGCTTTTTGCCCGCTGTAAGTGCGGAGCCGTCACACCGGGGGTAAAAAACCCGGCGCACCAAAGGGGGGGGGGGGATTGGTTCATTCGCACTCAGCACTGCGAGCCGTCCCTCTTTTCAAGTATTTTCCTAAATTCAACAAGTATATATGTTTGTACTTGCGCTATTTGTTTATTTTCACCATTTTTACATTTCTCCCATATTATCATGAATCGATTTCCAAAGTTTGTTTTTTCCCTTTTTCTGTTCGTTCTTTCCGGGACGGCGATGCTCGTAGAGGCGGAAAATGCGGAACGTTTGCCGAATATTGTTGTTGTTTTTACGGATGATCAGGGATTTTCCGACCTCGGTTGTTTCGGCTCCGAAGGGTTCAAAACGCCCGCAATCGACCGACTCGCAGCAGAAGGGTGTCGTTTTTCGAACTTTGAAGTTCCGGAAAGCTCCTGTTCCCCCTCACGCGCCGCGCTTCTGACGGGCTGCTACCCGCTGCGGATTCATCTTGGAGACGTCCTGTTTCCGACGTGTTCTCAAGACCCGGAAAAACGCGGTTACGGAAAAGTAGGGCTTCATCCCGACGAAATCACGATGGCGGAGTTGCTGAAGCAGAAAAATTACGCGACGATATGCATCGGAAAGTGGCATTTGGGCGATTCACCGGAATTTTTGCCGACGAAACAAGGTTTTGATTCCTTTTTCGGTCTGCCGTACTCGCACGATATGTGGCGCGGGAACTATCCGCCTTTACCGCTTTACGATGCTTGTGTGGAGCCTGTAAACGGCGAGGATCGTTCCGCACACGTGATTGAAACGGACCCCGATTTTCACTTTTTGGTGAAACGATACACGCAGCGGGCGGTGCAGTTCATTCGGGAAAATCGGGAAAAACCTTTTTTCCTGTATTTGGCGCACAATATGCCGCACGTGCCGCTCGCAGCGTCGCCGGAGTTTCAGGGGAGTTCCGAACACGGTCTTTACGGCGATGTGATTCAGGAAATCGACTGGTCGGTCGAGCAGGTGACGGACGCCATTCATGAAAACGGGCTGGACGAAAACACGCTCATCATTTTTGCGTCCGACAACGGTCCGTGGCTCTCATTCGGCAAAAACGGCGGTCATTGTGTGCCGCTGCGTCAGGGAAAAGGAACCCGCTACGAAGGCGGTCACCGAACGCCCTGCGTCATGCGCTGGACGGGAGTTTTGCCGGCGGGTGAAGTGCGCGAACAGCTGGTCGGAAGCATCGATTTGTTCCCCACCATTGCGAGAATCACAGGAACGAAAATTCCGACGGACCGCGTGATCGACGGGGTGGATCAGTGGGATTATTTCTCCGGCGCGTCCCAGGAAACCGCACGAAACCTCTTTTTCTATCAGAATCAGGCGGTTCGGGAAGGCGATTGGAAACTTTATGTTCCGGGAAAGTACCGCGAGTATCCGGAACCCAATCCGACGCGCTACATTCAGGTCGAACGTCCGGAATATCGGCTTTACAATCTGAAAGACGATGTTTCCGAAACGCAGAATTTGGCCGAAAAGTACCCGGAAAAGGTGCGCGAGATGGAACAGAAAATGAATGAATTTCAAAAGAACTTGCGGAAGAATTCGAGACCGCACGGGGAAGCTCAATGAAAATGAAAGCGTGAGGGAAAAACAGCGTGAGGGAAAAACAGCATTCAAAATGTTTTTTCCCCGCGACCGACAGCGTTTCAGCGGAACCTTCCGCCGGCGTCGATCTGAAGCGTTTTGCCGCTCGAGGGTTCCACGGCCGTGAGCCAGCCGCCGCCATAAAGATACGTATCGATGCAGATGAGGTGTTCCCGACTGAAAATCTCACCGTTTCGCTGCGCCGAGTGCCCGACGTAAACCGTTTTTCCAGAAATATGCGGGTCCGGCACGGAAATCCGAAGACGATGATTCAGCAAAACCTCCTGCGGCTGGTCCTCCATCTTCAACTCCGGAATGTAGGCGGCATGCGTAAAAATGAAGTGTTCCGTCTCGTAATAAAGGAGCGTTTTCCCAATAAAATCCAGATGCGCTGCGTCTATTTGTGAAATTTGTGTCGTAAATCGACCGTAGGACGCCAGTGTTTGACGTCCTCCAAGATCCAGCCAGTCCGTCATTTCAAGCTGCGGCTTTTTCCGACTCAACGCGGCGATTTTCTGCCAAACGGAAGGATGAAGGGTTCCGTTTCGTTCCCGCGCAAGGAGCGTCAGAAGCATTTCTTCATGATTTCCGCGAATCGGCACAAGATTGCACTCCTTTTGAAGCGTCAAAAGTCGATTTATAACGCCGCGCGAGTCGGGACCGCGATCAATATAGTCGCCGAGCGTCACAATTGTGTCGTCGGAATCCGGCGCAATTCGTTCCAAAAGACGGTCCAATGCGAGTGAAAAACCATGAATGTCGCCGATGACCCAAAGCTGTTTCATAAGAAAATGCTGAAAAAATAGGGTTGAAAATAAAATGAGGGAGGAAAACCCGTTTGAAAAAAGGTTTCCCTCCGTTTTTCTCGAATCTTTGAATTTGAGTTTGAATTAAATTTAATCTTGAATCAAACTTAAATCAATTTTAAATCAAAATGAATCCGTCTTAAATCAAAAATCATTCCTGCGAGCCGAACACTTCCGCAGGTTTTACCGGCGACGTTTCTTCGATCGGCGCAACGGGTGTGTCGGCGATTTCACGGACCCAAATGTTGCGGAAACGCACGGGATTTCCGTGGTCCTGCAGCCGGATCGGCATCGCTGCGTCGTGAGCCGTGTAGAACGGTTTCAGATGCCAGTACGTTTCGCCTTTAACCTGCAGATGATTCTGTACGAGAATTCCATTCTGGAAGACGGTGACGTACATCGGACGCACGACTTCGCCCTTTTCGTTGAATTCCGGACGCATATAAATGATGTCGTACGACTGCCACTCGCCGGGTTTCCGACAGCAGTTGACCGCCGGCGGATTCTGCTTGTAAATGGAGGCGCACTGACCGTCGTAATACGTTTTGTTTTCGTACGAATCCAGCACCTGAACTTCGTACGGACCCCAAAAAACGCCGCTGTTTCCGCGACCCTGGCTCTCGCCTTTCACTTCCGACGGGGTCGCGAATTCGACGTGCAGCTGAACGGACCCGAAATGCTGTTTGGTTTCGACGAAACCTTTTCCTGAATAAACGATTCCGTCTTTGATCGGCCAATTCTCGCCGTTGCTCCACGCATCCATATTGGTTCCGTCGAACAAAACGACTGCATCTGACGGAACGTTTGCCGGGGCGGTTTCCGGACCTGGATTCACGACGGCGGGTTCGACCCATTCGATGCCGCTTTTCCATTCACCGGCGGTCAAAACGGCTGCGGATGCTGCGAGTGTCGCGGAGAGAAAGCTGAAGAGAGTTTTTTTCATTGTGAAAATCCTCATGATTCCTAAAGGCTGGAGTTGAAATAAATTTTACGATTTCCCTATTTTATCACAAACTTTTGTTTAAGAAAAGGGGGGAGGAAACTTCTTTTTTTCACTATTCCGATTTTTGTGTTATTTTGATTCACGGTCCCGCGGATTGCGCAGATTTTCGCAGATTTTTGAGACCCGCAAGCCCGTAATG
>CAYTLK010000197.1:0-3601 GCA_964438515.1 uncultured Planctomycetaceae bacterium | reverse complement strand
ATAAAAATTTTCAAAAATTACCCCCTCCGCATTTCTACTTGACAACGCAAATTACTTGTGTTATACTAATGACGTTGAACGATGGCAACCAAACGAAAACTGTGGAGGTTTTTCGAGGTTGCCTCTTATAATTTATCGATCATTCAAAAGTCGCTGCAAATTTTGCGTAAATTTCCCGTCCCTCGCCAGGAATACGTTTAACGCAGTTCACTTTTCACCGTTCACCGTCCACTTTTCACTTTCCTCCAAAATGCATACATCCCTTTTTGTTCGCCGGGCGCGAATCGCTTTTATTGTTATTTTTTGTGCAATTTTCAGTACCGTGTTGAATTTTTGCTCCTCGGTTGCGGCACAGGATTCGTACATGTTTCAGTGTCAGACGTTTTCGTTCGTTTTTACGCCCGGCGAGGCGCAAATTGCGTCGGTACAAACGGCTGCGAGTGATTCTCCGCTGTACGAACGCTCCGGCGGGTTCTTTGCGCAAAGAAACGAGTCGAAAATTCCGCTCGTTTGCGTCTCCGGAACGAAAAACCAGCTCAATTTCGCATCCGAAGACGGACGGTTTCGCGTTCAGGTCGGAGTCGTCGGCGGCGAAAAGTACCTGGCGTTTCGAATTCTGAGTCTTGCGGGGTTCGAGGATCCGACGGCCGAAACGGTTTTGGCGTTCGATTTACCGTACCCGCGTCACGGTTTGTCGGCGTGGGGACTGGATTACGCGACCGAAGTGTTCAACGATCATCGAACGCTGGTCAGCTGGCCGTGTGTTTCCGGATTGAAAAAAATGTCAGAAAATCAGACGGGGGATTCCGACCCACTGGGTGCTTTTGCGCTGTTTTTCGCGGACGATTCTGACGAAGCGGATCAAATTATGCTGCACATTTGGGGGGAGCAGGAAACGCGTTTCCCGAAAACTGCCGACGGAAAATGGTCTTACGAGCGGGCGAAAGAGTGGCTCGCGCGCTGGCAGAAAACGTTTGCGGACCGGTCGCGCGGAAACATTTCAGTCGACGATTTCAAGGCGCCCGGCGCGCTCGACTCGCTCAAAAAGATGGTCGACCGGATGAAAGAAGCGGATATTCGTCAGATTTATCTGTTTACGGACGTCTGGCGCGAGGGGTTCTGGCAGTCGAAAACGCTCAACTGGGGCGTAAATACCGACCTCTTCAAAAACGGAGAGTCGGACTTTCAGGAATTCTCCCGATACGTGCGGAGCAAGGGGCTTTTACTGACGACACACTATCTCAGCGGCACGATCGGGTTCCATGACCCCCTGTACGTTGAAAAGGAAGCCGACCCGCGTCTGGCGTCCTGGGTCGACGGAACGCTCATCGGAGATTTGGCCGAAGACGATTCCACAACGTTCCGCTTTCGTCCCGACGAATCCTTCCGCCCCGCTCTCGTTCCCGGCTCTCTGTCGGACGATCAGCCGAAATCGATGGGTTACTACCCGCACGTTTCTGGATTCTTTCACGGAAATCATTTCCGAATCGGCGGCGAAATCGTAACCGTCCGATCGGTCGAAAAACAACCGTCGGGTGAGTGGCTGATTCAAATCGAAAATCGGAACCTCAACAACGCGTCCGAGCGTGCGCACCGCGATGGAACACGCGTTTCAGGGCTTTTCGTTCCGTACGGCTGCTGCTATGTGCCGGAAAATGCGTCTTCATTGCTCGACGAAGTTGCGCGCGAGTACGCGGATTTCCTCAATCGGAACCAAATTTCCCACATCGAGTACGACGGAATGGAAATCGACTGTTACGAACTCCCGCACTATCGTTACGGCTGGAACAAATTTTCGGCGCTGATTTACAATCGTCTGGACCATCCAATAACGACCGGCGGAAGTGCGGGCGTTCCGGCGCAAGCAAGCCTGGAATACCGATTCAACTCAACCCGTCGAATGATTCCGGAAACCATCGGCGACCACAACGACGGAAAAGCGTCCATCGTTCTTGAGTCGCTTGCGCGTCCGGCGACGAATCTGCTGGACGTGAATTTTATGCTTTCGCAGATGGCGGCGCGCGGAGCCTGCAATTTCAGCATCCTCAAACCGGAACCGATGTTCGGACTGACTGCCTCGACGCTGGAACAGCACGGCCAGACCGGCCAGACGCTCAAACTTCTGTCGCAGTGGAAACGCTGCGGAGCGCTCCTTTCCGACTCGCAGCGCCAAACGCTTTGGGAATCGTTCAGCCGCGGCGCCGGCGAGTATCCCAACCCCATGCGTCATTTGGCGTCCGACACGGTTTACGTTCTGACGGAACGTCCCGATGCGTTCACGCTGACCCCGACGACGGTTCTGACTCGTGAAAAAGGCGACACGCTCTGGACGCTTGCGCAGGAACACGGTCCCGTCTCGCCGCGTCAGTACATTCAGAAGAATAAAAACGTAACGATTTTCAATAACCAGCCCGCCCAAACACCGTCGCTTTACGTTCGCATTCTGTCCCAAACGGACCCGGAAAGTCCGGAAAACTACGCGGTTCAGCCGACTGCCGAGCAGCTGAAAGTCGAAGATTCATCCAATTCCGACGACCTGACGGAATATTTTCAAGCGGGAAACGCCATTCGTCTGAAAACAGAGAATTTGACCGACCGACGGCGCGTGAACGTGACGCATCACGCCCGCTGGACGCTTCCCGGACGGGATCTTTCAGACTGTCGGGCCGTCGGAATGACGGTTACTGGCGACGGAAGCGGGGCGGTTCTCGTCTTTCAGAGCCGCGGGATGGATTTTGTCGTTCCGATCCATTTTGTCGGGAGAAAGTACGTCGAAATCCCGCTTCCGCAGGCCGCCTGGTTCACGTCCGACTGGAACTATCGGATGGATACGAAAAAACCCGATTTTCGAAACGTCGGTCAATTTGCGCTCGGTTTCGGAACCGTCCCGCCGAAGACCCGGACGGAGATTTTTGTCGAAGAAATTCGTTTTCTGAAAGAACGAAACGCGGAACTCATCGATCCTGAAATCCGGCTCGGAACCGATTCCGCACTCCAAATTCGCGGTGCCGTCCGAACGGGCGAGCAGCTCGTTTTTGACGCGAAAAAACCCCTCAGCGGCGGCGTGACCGTTTACGATGGAAACTGGAATTTCCTTCGGACCCTCCCGGCTGAAATCGTTGGTCCCTTCCAAACCCCGCAAAATCAGCCTGTCTGCGTCTCCATCCGTTCCTCAGACTCGACCAGCGACGGCTGCTGGTTTGAAATTCGTCTCACGACGGCCGGCTCGCCGATTTTAGTCCCCAAGCCGCACGAGTGACGCCCTCGTTGGGGCGGCCCCTGGGAGCCGACGGGATGAATTCAACCGGAAAAATCCGTTTTTCAGGAACGCACGTTCAGCGGGCAAAAAGGCCGCCGCTCGACTGAATAAAAACACAGTTGCTTGTCAAGAGGGGGAATTCACCGTCAAAACTGAATTTTCAAATTAGGGCGTGTTCACTTTTAACGCAAGTATCTCCTTCAAAATGCCGATAAATACGGTATTATGAAGCTCACAAAAAACAATTGAATGTCACCGCGCGCTGCTTGCCGAAGGCGAGAACCGAGAAAATCAGTCCGATGAAATTCATCAACGCGCTTTTGCACGACGAATTGCAGCTCG
>CAYTLK010000196.1:0-3648 GCA_964438515.1 uncultured Planctomycetaceae bacterium | reverse complement strand
GGAAAAGCGCTCCGAGAATGAGTGCGATTCGATCCTTTAGGGGGCCATCCCGATATATCAGTGCGAAACATAAACCGATACAAGAGAAAAAAACACCTAATATTGGCATCGTAGCGCACGCGAGGAAAAGCCATCCTGAAACCAAATTGTCGTATGTGAAACAAAACGCGAGGACTAAAAAGCAAAGCCATCCAAGCAAAGCGTTCATCTGACATTTGAACACAGTCGATTTGAAAAACATCTGCAGCCTCTCTTTCAACGAAAATAATACATTAATCTTGCGATTTGGACGTGAAAATGAACGAGAAGAGGCAGAAGCGCTCCTGCGAGCAAAACCGCTTTATCTCTCACTCGACCTTCAAAACACGAGGCGTACCAGAGTCCCAAACAGGCGGAGAGTCCCCCGACAATCGGTGCGGCTACCGTCGCCAACATCATGGGCGTATCCCACGTTACCGCCTGCGTCCCGCGCGGGTAACAGTAAGTAAAATAGTACGCAATTGCGAAAAAACACCCCCATGAAAAAAGCACACATATCTGATAGTTTAACAATGAAAATTTGCGAAACATAAAAAATTCCTTTCATCGAATCATATGATCTTCAAAGCGTGTTGTCAAAAGATCCTGAACAATAGAATTTTGAGAGATTGTCGAATGTATGACACCGAGAGATGTTCTATCCAAATTGTCTGCGGCTCCGACGACAGCATCACCCCAACAAGGAGAAGCGTTATATAGAGCTTCCGAGAAAGATGATTTTTGATATTGATTTGTATGGAAAGCCGTTCCAATTGGAAGCCGAACTTCTGCGAAAAAATCTCCAGATATGGTATTCGCAATAGCATCAATATAGGAAGTGAAAACTAGTTGGTAGTTTTGAGAGATTCGGTCTGCGTATGTGATTTCATTCCCAGCGTCATAAATACCGTCAAACGCCATTCTGCGGGACAGATTATATACCGAACCGCCGCCGTGACTGTAACCAATCAGAGAAATATTCGTCTGTCCCCGGTCGTTAATTGCGGCGCACAGTTCATCAAATGCGCGACCTTCACCGCTACTATTACAATCGACAGCCCAATTATTATATTCACCGCTTGTTTGTGTGTTTAAATCATAACCATCATCCCAGACATGAACATCGTAACCCGCGCGGAGTTCTTGAAGCACCCAGTCATTTACACCGGGAGAGACGCCGGCATTACCCGCCTGTTGAAGCTCTCCAACGAAAGCCATCGTGATGCCGTTAAACGGTTTGAATTCCATGACTTCTTCGTAGAGGACGTTGGAACCGTAACGAATGGAAAATGTCAGCGTTTCGGTCGTGTTGCCCGAAGAAACGTATTCGACCCAGACGTTGCCGGAACTGCCGAATGAAAGCTCGTTGTCGCTGTTGAACGTGTAAGCTCCCTGTTTTTGGTCATCCTGCCAGAGCTGAAGATTGCTGGACGAACGCTCCACGCAATATTGATACGAAAGTGAGGTCGTTTCGAAACCAAGATTTACACGAATCAAATCGTTTTCCGCACCCGCAGCGTCCGTATCCGTGTTGCGGCGGATGCCGACGCCAATGTCCGTCCATGTCGAATCCGGAAGAATCATCGGATCAATGTACGTCGTGTCCGGCGTGTAAGGGTTCAGCGTGAATGGCACAAATCGGTTCGTCACTGTAATCGAATTTTTCTGAATGCCGCCCGTATCGTACGTTTCCGCAAATAACTGTAAATTACCGCAAGATAAAGATGTCGACTCAACATAAAAAACATCAGAAAAACTCAATTGATTACTGGAAAGTGAAGCCAGTTTTGTCGCTTCGGTAACTCGGTTATTGCTGAACTCTGCTTCGTGCAAGTTGAACTCTTTGTGGGAATCTACCCAAAGCTCCAACGTTGAATCAATCGAAAAATACACATCCACATTCAGATTTGCCCCAGCCAGCGATTCCACCCCTGCGACCATACGAGTCGGTTCCAAATCATTTTCATTTTGAATATACGTATTGTCAGGTTCTTCACCGCCAAAAATGAGTGCATTCGAAATGGGTTGAATATAATTTACAGGTAAAGTCATATCCGCAACACCGTCAAAATTATCATCATCCGTATTTTGCCGAATGATGGTTCCCAGTGCATTGGGGTCTCTTTCACGCGGATTGTCCGCAGCGGTGAGACTTCCGTCATTGTTGATGTCGGAAATCAGCTGGAATATCGCCCCGTCTTTAATTTCCACTCGGGCGGTTTTCCCCGTGGAGCTGGAATGGATGTTCAGACTGTGCTCGTAATTCCAGCGGACGTTCGTCATGTCCAGCTGCACAAACTCGCCCGTCTGCGTGAAAGCGTCGGAAACCTGGGTGCCGTTGAAGAGGTCTCCCTCATCTATCCAGTCAAAAATGGGGTCCACACGAAGATACGCTTCCATGGCTCCCGACTGCAGCGCCGCGTTAAAGCTGCGCTCACGGTACAGAAATTGGCCGTTTTCGTAAATGTCGTTTGAACCAAAATTCGTGCACGAAGACAAATACGTTCTCGTGTCGCTCGAATCCTGTGCGGTTACGGAAAGATTGTAATCCGTATAAGTTCCAGAGCCATAATAAGTTGTACCGTAAATGGAATTGCCGTTTGTGGTGCAGTCTTCAGTTTTCAGAGTCAGATTCAAACTGTAGCTTGTATCCACGACCGACCAGCCGGCCGCCGCAACTCGAGAGACTTTGAAGAAACCCGGATCTTTTTCCACTCCGTCCATACGTTCCGTTGCAACTGCGTCGACTGCTTCAATCACAACATCAAAATGATCGTCATCCAGAATTGTAATCGTTTGCGAAGCGGTACCGCTAATCGTGTAGTCACAGCCGGCATCGCCCCACGAATTCGGGTTGGTTATAAGCGTCAGCGTGATGGTTTCATTTTCTTCCGGGTCACAATAATGATTGTACGGATTGATGTACAAATCAAAAGAAGACTCTCCGTTGAAATGAAACTCGTTCGGCTGATTGTAGTATTTCGTCCAGGAACCTGCATCGCGGCACAAATCATAATCGTCCGAGGAAGCTGTACCGGAAAGATTGAAGAAGACACGCAAATCCGGAGCGTTTGTGTCGTTCGGATCCGTGATTCCCGTATGACTGATTGTAAATTTCGGGTTCGTCAGAGAATATGCATTTCCGTTGCTGGCCGTTCCGTCTTTTTCGTACATGCTGTCGCCAGTTTTTGTAACAGAAACGGTCCAGTCGTCGTTATCGAGAATCGTACAAGACGCTCCGGAGGTCCCCAACATATAATTACAACTATAATAACTGGGATAGTAGATTAATTCGACGGAAAACGATTCGTCATTTTCAATGTAGCTGTCGTCATAAGTTTGAATTGAAAGCGTCGCCGTGCTGCTTCCATCCGCAAAAACAACCGTCCCGGGCGTCGAATAGTCTGCCGTACTGATAAAATCTGCACCGCGTCGGCAACTGTCATTCCAACTTTGCACGACGTAATACACCGTGAGACTTCCTTCCGTAACGTCTCGCGTCAGTTGAAGCTCGAGCGCACTCCCTTCATTGACCGAAAAACTGGAACTTCCAGAATTTCCGGAAAGCGAGATATTCACTGTTGGCGTTTGATTTTCATTAAGCATCTGTATCATTGCCGCGCCCTCATT
>CAYTLK010000195.1:0-3671 GCA_964438515.1 uncultured Planctomycetaceae bacterium | reverse complement strand
CGGGAGCAAGCTCCCGCACTCCAAAAATCGTCGATATTTTCAAAATAACAGCTTTAAACTGAATCAGGCTTCGAGCCAGTCGAGACCGATGTCGAACATGTTGAATGTGTGCGTGAGCGCACCGACACTGATGCGTTCCACGCCCGTCAGCGCCACATCATGTATGGTTTTCAGATTGATTCCGCCGGAAGCCTCCAACTCAATCGACGGATTCTTCTCGTTCCGCAGTTTCACGGCTTGCGCCATCAGCTCGCAATTCATGTTGTCGAGCATTATAATGTCGGGGTCGGCCGCCAAAACCGACTCGAACTGCTGAAATGTGTCGACCTCAACCTCCACAATCACCTCTTTTGCGGGAAAGTTGTCGGCCGGCTTTCGCGGAACCTGTTCGTTTTCCTTATGGGCGATTTCAAGCATGTGACACGGAGTGTTTGCAATAATCTGACTCAAAACGGCTGAACCCGTCACTTCGGCGACAGCCGCAAGAAGAGACGTGCGCATTTTACACGTTGCAACGAGGTTTCCGTGACAGTGAACGGGAGGACGCGGTCCCAGTTCGTCCTGTTCTGCCAGAAACTTTCGGACCGTCCGCACCGCCTCTGCCGGATTGTATTCGAGCGCCCCAAGTCCCGCGCGTCCCGCCGCAAGCGCAAGGTGATTGTCCTTAATGAGAATCGCATCGTAAAGCCCCGCCCGATGGTTTTGCGCACCGCCGCAGCAGGTCGCGTACTTTTCAAGAAGACGCCAGCCGGGGGTGGTTTTGCGAGTGTCGTACACTTTCGCGCGCGTGTCCGCAATTGCACGAACGTACAGGTCGGTGGTGGATGCAATCCCTGAAAGATGTGCAACAAAATTCAAAATCAGACGTTCCGCCTGCATCATGGCGCGTGCGGGACCGCTCAGAATTCCGATTCGCTGTTTGGCGCGGATGCGTCCGCCGTCTTCGATCAAAGGTTCCCACTTTAAATCTGCCGAAATGGCGCTGCAGATGATTCCAACCGTGGGCAGACCCGCGATGATTCCTTCAGAACGAGAGACGATGGCGGCACGACCTATGGATTTTTCGGGAATCAGCGAGAGCGACGTCAGGTCGCCGATCGACTCAATGTCCTCACGAATCGCGATATCGAGGAGCGTACGAAAATCATCTTCAACCGCGCCGCACCAAGTAATAGCCTGATATTCTTTTACCATTTCCGTTCCTTTTGAATTTTTGGGAATTGTGTATCCAGCTGAACTGCCGCGGGAAAAAAGCGACAGTGAACGTATTATACTCGATTTCAGAAAAAAAAACACCCCCCGTCCCGAAAAAGTCGGAGGGGGCTTCTTGATTTTTCTATTAATTATGATAAAATGAAAAAGAAACGGAACCTTTTTGAAAGTACATAAATCAAAATGCCTCTATTTATACGTCCCGGACTGGAAATTCCGTCCGAAGAAATCGAGTTTATTTACGCACGCAGCAGCGGTCCCGGCGGGCAGAACGTGAATAAAGTGTCGAGCAAAGCGACACTCATCTGGAATCCCTCAAAAAGTGCCGTCTTCGGCTCGGAAACCGAGGCGATCGCCCGAATGATGGAACAGCATCCTTCCTTCTTCACGAAAGACGGCGAGGTGGTGATTTCCAGTCAGAAAACGCGCGACCAGCCTCAAAATCGGCTCGACTGCCTGAAAAAGCTGCAAACGATTCTGCTTCAGGCGCTCTATCGGCCCAAAAATCGGGTGCCGACCCGTCCTACGCGCGGGTCCGTCCATCGGAGGCTCGAAACGAAAGCCCGTCAGTCCAAAAAGAAAAATAATCGACGGTTTCACGACGACTGGTAGACGCTGCGGGCCGATTGGAACGTTTGGGAGGAAACTTTCGGGGAAAATTTGAGGAATTTCCCACAAAATCTCTCCGGGGGGGCTTGCGAAAATTTTAAATTCGGGTATAAATGTTTTATTACTTTTGGAAGATAAGCGAATGGCTAGCAGCCTCATTGGAAATGAGGTGCCTCGTCAGGGGTTGCGAGTTCGAATCTCGTGTCTTCCGCTGAAACTCTGTATCGTTCGGTACGGAGTTTTTTTCTGTACTTATTTCTGTTTATACCCATCACACTTTAAAATTCAAGGATTCGTTACTGGTTTTTCGGCTTCGGTTTCACGCGCGATTCCCCCTAACGGGAGAATCTGGCTGCCCGTCAAGAATTTACGGTCGTGGTGAGAGGGGCTTTTTGCAAGCCGCCCCTCTCCCCAAACCCCTCACCTGGAAAACTCCTAATATTTTGATGTATATGAGTTCAACATTCAACCGCTTTGAGGGCCTCGCCGCTCGGAAGGGAATATTTTGATGGAAAATCTTCTGTTTTTGATTCTTGGTACGATTCCTGGACTCCTCCTTGGTTTCTTTCTCGGGTTCCTGTTTTCCCGCATGAAATGGAAGATTTTGCTCGCGGAATCCCAATCCGAATGGAGTCAGAAAGCAATTCAGGCACAATCCGAGACCGAAGCCGCAAAGGAACAGATGAATACGCTACGCGAAAGTCAGTCGTACGTCCTCGACGAACTCAAAAAACAGTTCGAAAACGAAAAACGTACATTAATTGAGCATCAGAAGGAGGAAAAAGACGCGATTCAGACGCTCCACGAAAATGCGCGTGCGGAGATGGAACGCCAGTGGAAAGAAAAAATGGGCGTCATGAAGACGGAATTTGAAAATCTGACGAATCGATACCTGAAAGAACAGCAGAAAAATATGCAGGAATGCAATCAGGAAAGCGTCGGGAAGCTGCTTCTGCCGCTGGGGGAGAAAATTCTCAATTTTACGACGCAGTTCGACGCGCACAAAAAACAGCAGATCGTACTTCAAACCAGTGTGGAAACCGCGATTAAAGGACTGCTCAGTCAAACTGCGAAGATTGGGGAGGATGCGGAGAATTTAACGAAAGCACTCAAGGCCGACCCGAAAAAACAGGGGGATTGGGGGGAAGCGGTGCTGAGAAACATTCTGGAAGCATCGGGACTCACGGAAGGACGCGACTTTTTCGTACAGGAAGGAGAAATCGACGAAAACGACTGCTTGAGGATTCCCGACGTGAAGATTCTTCTGCCGAAGCAGCCCGACGAGGAGGAACCATCGTACATCATCATCGATTCGAAGGTCTCCATCCGCGATTATTTGGGATACATGCAGAGCGAAAATGAAGACGAACGCAAGCGTTTTCTGAAAAAACACATCGACTCGGTCCGAAAACATTACAAGGAACTTTCCGAAAAAAACTATGCGAAAAACGTCCGGAATACGGTCGGATACGTCCTCATGTTCATTCCGAACGAAGGAAGTTTTCTCCTGGCGCTCGAAAACGACCCGTCCATCGCGCTAGATGCGTACAGAAATCATATAATCATTATAAATCCGACGAATTTGATGCTTTCACTCAATATTATTCGTCTTCTGTGGCAGAGCCAGCGTCAGACGGACAATGTGCGTTCCATCATCGAGTCGGCCAACCGAATTTACGACAAATTTGCGACGATCTCGCAGAATTTTGAAAGTCTTGGAAATTATTTGAAAAACGCACAGAAGGCGTATGCCGCGATGCAGACGCAATTTTGTGCTGGAAAAGGAAATTTGATTCGTCAGTTTGAGACGTGGAAGGAACTGGGAATTCCGACGACCAAACAGATTGCGC
>CAYTLK010000194.1:0-3794 GCA_964438515.1 uncultured Planctomycetaceae bacterium | reverse complement strand
TACATCCCGGTGACACCATTTATTTTTGCGTGGAAGAAAGACTGCGCAACGCAGACGTAAACAAGGAACAGTGGCCGCCGATTCTTTGCGATATGGCATTCTGGTATCAGCTGGAACCCCGTATTTCCTGCACTCTGTACGAAAATGGAAAGGCTGGCGTTCCGTTCGAACTACTTGATGAACGTTATGTTCTTAAAGATACGAATCCCTGGTTCACAATTTCACGTTTTCATGAAGATGAAATCTGGGCGTCCATGTATCATGAGGCTTTTACCCAGCCCGAGAAGCATCTGATTGACGCATTCGCTCGGGAAATTCCCCTTCCGGACGATATTCGTTTTCTGGAACCGATTTCAAAAGAAACGCCCGGTTCAGATCCGGTGATGTTGAAGTTTCACGTTCAGATTCGGGGTTGTATGGCGATGAATACGGCCGAATTTCAGGTGCAATTGTTGCCGCGCGAGCCCGAAGAAGATTCCGTTCTGAGTGAACTGCACCGCGGTTTTTCTTCATGTACTCCTTCAATTACCGGCTCATGTACGGGCATTCTGGAGATGCTGCGCATTCTGAATCCCGAATTGAAAAAGCAGTCTGCCTATCCGCCTTCCAACGGTCTGGATTTCAGGCTTCAGGATTTTCAGGACATTAAAATGACGCTGCTTGAACCGGACGTTTATTGCTCGTTTGTTCGTGTTTTTTCACGTCCTGGAATTTTCAAGCCTGAAATGAAAAACATTCCTGAAACCGTCCCGGAGTGGAAGCATCTTGAAGAATCGTTGAGTCCGTCCACGTTTCGAGATGAAGTTCAGTTTTTAAGAATGGTTTTCGAACTTTCTGAAAATGAAAATGAATCTGAGGAAAAACTCGGTGATTTAGTCGAATGGCTGCAAAACAGGCCTTTGCCGCAACGGATTTCGATGTCTATGCGTTCGTTGGACTTAAACTCTGACCGCAGCACGGTTCCCATGCGGGCATTCAAGAAAAAAATGAGGGATTTAGGCGAAACGAGCATCCGTTTCTGACGGTATACTCGTTCCACTTGAAAATTTCACATTGGGCGGCTGCAGCGGCAGTCGTTTCTCGATAGAGTAACGACGGTGAAGCGAAAATTCAAATTGCATCGGGTATAAAATGAATGGAAGTTTCGCGAAACACGTGAAAATGCGCTCGGAGAGTGAAATTCTGCAAGATTTAGAATGATTCAGGGTTCGAAGTGTTGGGTGAGAAAGGATGGGTTTTGAATTATTGACGAAAGATTTGAAAATTGTATTTTTAATTTTTTTATTTTCATACAAGCGTGTACGAAAATTAAAAAAGAGGTTCGGGAGCCTCAGAATAAAGGAAAAAATATGAAAATTTTGTGTCTTTTAGGGACGGCTCTTCTGCTGGCGCTGCCTGTCTGTGCGGCTGGCGGGGAGTCGGAAAACGACGGAGGAAAAACAGAAGACGTTTGGGAGGGGGAAAAGTGCCTCATTTTGCTGGATGAATATCCAAAATTCAGAGATTTTCAACGTGTGACGAGCCGTGAGGAACTGCGAAAAAAAGAAACGGAACTTCAAAAACAAAATCAGTCGTTCGTGGTGGTTCCTCGTTCGTTTCAGCTCGGAAAAGATCTCGGATTCACGCTGGTTCTGGCGGCTTGTGCAGAATCGAATTTGAAGTTCGAAAATCAGAACTGTCGGCCGGGCTTGGAACCGTTTTTTTACACGAAGTGCTATGTGGATTCTGCCCCCGAACAGCCGTTTGCGGGTACTTGGGACGAATTGGTGGAAAAAAGAAAGGAAATTCAGAGACAAAAACAGTGGCTGGAGGTGACGCCGGGGGCGATTCGGGTCGGCGAGAGCGTTACGGTTCGGCGGTATGCGGAGAATGAAAGTTCCGTTCCGTTTTCCGTCACGAAAAGCGGCAAACCGGCCGTTTTAACCTGTCTTTTGGAGGAAAAATATGCAATTCAGATTCCGCAGAAAGAACCGGTTCAGCCGTCCGACGATGTGAAACTCACGATTGCGCCGGGCGAAACGGTGCTTGTGGGTGAATACGTGTTTCAGGTTCCCAAACCGGAAGATTCCGCCTCTCCGTTTTGGGAATTTATTCGTGAAAATGTGTCGAAAGACCCCATTGTGTGCCGTCTTTTTCTTGGCGACACGCAAACTCGAGGGGTGGATCTGACGTTTTTGTCCGCTCCGCCTCCTTCAAAAAACGAAAAGTTCCGCGAGATACGTGAAAACGCGCTCAATGAGTGAGTGTTGAAGGGGTTTTGATGCTGAAATCTCAAGTGAAATCGGAATGAGTTTTTCAGCTTCGGTCACACCCACGATTCCCCATTTCGGAGAATCTGGTTGTCCGTCAAAGGTTTACGTTCAGGGGGTTTTTAGCGTTTCAACCTTTTGACGTTCTCGCCCCAACGAGGGCGTCACTCGTGTGGTAGCGCCATCGCCCATCGTGGTTCACGACCGCCCGTCGCAGCTCGCGACCTGGTTTTTAAAACTGTTTTTTCAAGGAGAATCGAATGCAAATTTCAATTTTATTTTTGTCGGCGGTTTTGTTTGGTTTCACGCTGCCGCCAGACACGAAAGTGCCGGAACTGCCGGAAGTTTCTGATGATGCGGAGCCGATAAACAATCCCAAGTATTCACGTGAACATCGGGAGGCTCGCTGGGCTCAAGAAGCTTGTGAAAAAGCCGAGCTGCGATTTTTTGTTCCTGTGGACGGCGAGACAAAATTTAGTGTAAAAAACAACCTGTACATTCAAATAAATCAGCACACGCCGGAGGTTGAGGAATGGGTTTACATCTATCCCATTCGAAAGGAACAGGGTGATTTTGTCTATTCCGTTTCCGTATTCAAAAACGTCTCCGACACGGAAGTCCCTCACGTTGCAGGAGACTGGAAGGGGATGCTGGGAAGTGATTCGTACAGTTTTCAGCCAGTCGCATTCATCCAAAGAGAAATTAATTCTCCATGGGAGATTTACAATCCCTACCCTTTGCCTCTGGCTGCCGGCAAGCCGCGGCTGAATTGGTTTAAGGTATTTCACGAAAAATTGGAACCGTTTTCCGAAAGAGTCAAGGTTAGCAATGCGAATCTTGTGCATCAGCAATGGGTCAGTAAAGATTTTCGGTTGAAGCTTCCGGCTGCGGAAGGTTACTGCGTCTACGGTCCCCAAAACCTTTACGTGAAACGGGACGGCACGGAACTTGCGCTTATTACGCAGTGGTACGATTATCCCCAGATGTCGGTATCCTCCGATATTCCCGAACAGTTTCTCGAAGACTGGCTCATTGGCGACACAGCCTGGAATGCGGACGAAAATCAATTACAGCCTTGCACGACTCGGGACGAAATTCAGTTGTCGCGGATGATTTCCGAGTATCTTCATACATCGGACGAGACGCTGGATGCGGAGAAACTTTCCCAGTTGTTGGAGTTTGTTGCGGCTCGGCCATTCCCTCAAAAGATCGCGATGACGCATCGTTTGTATCGTTTTGATCGCTATTTTAACCTTTATGAAGACAAAAGCTACTACTCAGGCTCTTTGCCGTCGAACCTTCCGGAGGGTTGGGAGGCGAAACTTTTGAAGCTGAACGAAAAGTTCCGCGAGATACGTGAAAACGCGCTCGAAGAGTGAGGGTTGAAAGGGGTGGAAACTTTCGCAGAGTCGTGGTGAATCTCCAGAACATCCGGTGTTGCGGTTTCGTGAAACGGAAGAGGTTCTGGATTAAAAATCGAAAAATATACATAAAGGAAGTTCTAAAAACCTCCGTTTTTGTTTCGTTTGGGAAAATTTCGTCAAA
>CAYTLK010000193.1:0-3844 GCA_964438515.1 uncultured Planctomycetaceae bacterium | reverse complement strand
CCTGTTCCGCCGCTTTCCGGAACCATTCCGCCGCTAGTTTATCATCTTGCTCAACACCTAAACCGTCAAGGTAACATGCTCCAAGCCCCAACTGTCCAGCCGCACATCCCAGTTCCGCCGCTTTCCGGAACCATTCGGCTGCCTGTTTGTCATCCTGTTCAACACCCAAACCTCTACGGTAGCATACTCCAAGTCTGCACTGCGCCTCGGTATTTCCCTGTTCCGCCGCTTTCCGGAACCATTCCGCCGCTAGTTTATCATCTTGCTCAACACCTAAACCGTCAAGGTAACATGCTCCAAGCCCCAACTGTCCAGCCGCACATCCCAGTTCCGCCGCTTTCCGGAACCATTCGGCTGCCTGTTTGTCATCCTGTTCAACACCCAAACCTCTACGGTAGCATACTCCAAGTCTGCACTGCGCCTCGGTATTTCCCTGTTCCGCCGCTTTCCGGAACCATTCGGCTGCTTGTACTTCGTCTTTTTCCACACCGTCACCGTCCAAGTAACGCATTCCCAAATCAAACTGCGCGCTCGCGTCTCCCTGTTCGGCGGACTTCATGAGTGAAAGATTTTTCGTTTGGATGAGTCGAAACTGAATGTCGGCGCCGCGGCGAGGAGTGCTCGAAAGCAGGGAGGAAAGGTCGTCCGGGGTGGTAACGTCGGAAATCACAACCGTCCACTCCGAGTCAGAGGTCTCAGAAACCGGGATGCCGCAAACGGACTGCAAGCCCGCGGCAGTGAGGTCGAACAACTGACGCGTGTCGTCATTCAGGTCGGAACAGATTTTCTCGTTAATCGCCTCCAATGCTTCGGAAACCGAAACGGGCTTCTTTCGGAGATAACGAAATTTCCACTCCATCTTTCGGTCCCCCTGAAAGAGAGAAATCGTGAAGAAACCGCCTTTTACAAGCGATTCCTGTACCGCATCCTCAACCGGCTCGCGTGCGCCGTCCATCGTGCGAATCAGAAGCTGACCACGTTCGATACGGATTTTCGGACGGTATTCAATTAGCTTTTCCTTCCCCGTGTCGTCCAACAGCATGGAAAACTGGCAGGGGATGGGCGCGCCGGTGGCCGCAATACTCATGTTCGGAGCCGTGAGCGCCGCGTCGCCTAAATGAGTGCTTCCGCAATAAATCGGAACCGTGTTGGAAGATTCCGGGTCAAAATAAAGCCGACTGGCAGTGTGATTGACGAAATCAATCGTGAAAACCAAACGACAGTTGGAAACAGATTTCTGAACCGAAGTGGTTTCAGAAGCCGAAAAGACGGCCTGAACGTTCGTGCGCTCGGAGTCGGTCCACTGATTGGTTTGCGAGTTCTGACTGTCGGCAGAGTATGTGATTCCACCCTCCAAAAAACCGGACGCATCCGCCCGCATGCCAGTTAAACCGAACAACTCGAAGGGGTTGGAATTCATGGAACCAGAGGTGCTGACCCGTCCGCCGGCGCTGACGTTTTGTGCGAATTTTTCAGACGTCACGCTCGAACGATCTCTAGAATTATCTTCCGATTTCGTTTTATCTGCCGAATAAAGGTATTTGGCGGTTTGTTCACTGGTTGCGCCTTCGGTCACGGACCAGACGATCTGAATGGAGTTGACCGACCACGTGAGCGGCGGTTCCAACAGCGCATCTTCGGCCTGCATTGCACACGGAGCAACGGTCAGAATGAAGAATACGAACAAGGTTAAAAACGAATGAGTCTTTCCCGTTTTCATTAGAATTTCCTTTCACAGAATGGAATATCCCTGATACACAATGTTATACGAACACTATTTTGAATTTCAGTTGACCCGTCCGCCGTTGGAGCTACGCACCACGGCTCCTGCAGTCTTTATGAAAACTGAATTTCATTGTGGAACAAGCATGCAACGAAGTTTCACGCCTCCTGAACATTAATATAGGTTCATTATAACACAGAAAATTTGGAATGTCAATCAAATTTTCAAAAAAATGAAAGATTTTTCTATTTTTTATCGGATGGAAACGGGACGGCGTTGTTTTTTCTGAAAAAAAGTGTAAAATAGTAAAATGGTGTGGTATGATTCGTTCTGCCAAGTCGTTTCTGTTGAATATTATTTATGGAACAAAACCAATGAATCCTCGTGTCGAAAAAGCACTCGAACGTGCAGATGAAACCCGCGAATTGATCGTGGGAGCCGATGTTCTTTCTCAAGCGGCGGAGCTTTTTAAACGTCAGTTTCCCGGAAAACGCGCAATCGTCGTCGCAGATACAATCACGTTTCCTATCGCAGGAAAATCCGTGTCGAATGCTCTCGCACAAGCAGGAGTCGAGCAGGAAGAACCCTTCATCTTTGACGTCGACGGGCTGCATGCAGAGTGGAATTACGTCGAGCTGCTCGACGCAAATCTGAAAAATCACAACGCAATCCCCATCGCGTGCGGGTCGGGAACCATCAACGACCTCTGCAAACTTTGTTCCCACCATAACGGCCGGCGCTACATGGTTTGCGGAACGGCGGCGTCGATGGACGGTTACACCTCGTTCGGCGCATCCGTAACGTTTGAAGGGAAAAAACAGACTTTCAGCTGTCCCGCACCTCAAGCGGCTCTCGTCGATGTTCGAATCGCAGCCGCCGCCCCGAAACCGATGACCGCCTCCGGGTACGCGGACCTTTTCGCAAAGATTCCAGCAGGCGCAGACTGGATTTTGGCCGACGCGCTGGGGGTGGAACCGATGGACCCGAACGTTTGGGACGTGGTTCAGGGGGGACTTCACGACGCGCTTTCCAATCCGGAAGGTGTGGCGGCCGGAGACTTTAAAACGTTCGTTCCGTTTGTCGAAGGACTGATTTTAAGCGGTTTCGCAATGCAGGCGAGCAAAAGCAGCCGTCCTGCGTCCGGTGCGGACCATCAATTCAGCCATTTGTGGGACATGGAACATCATACGTTTCAGGGAACTGCGCCCTCACATGGTTTCAAGGTCGCAATCGGCACACTTGCGTCGATTGGACTGTACGAACAGCTTCTGAAAACGGATATCGCCCATCTCGACGCGGAGGCGTGTGTGCGTGCGTGGCCGACGCTTGAAGAACAGCAGAAAACGGCAGCCGAAATGTTCGCAGGAACCGATTTTCCCGACTTGGGCGTGACGGAAATCACCGCAAAATATTGCTCGCCGGATGAATTAAGGCGACAGTTGGAAACGCTGAAAAATCGGTGGCCGCAAATTCAGGAACGGCTGAAAAAACAGTTGGTCCCGTTTCGTGAGGTTCAGCGACAGTTTGAGCTGGTCGGAGCGCCCAAGGAACCGGAAGAAATCGGAATTTCGAGAGACCGACTCCGCCGAAGTTTCATCCGCGCGCAGCACGCCCGCCGTCGTTTCACCATCCTCGACGTTGCGGTTCGAATCGGCTGTCTCGAAAAATGGGCAGAAGAAGTTTTTAAATAATGTACGTTTTGTGGTTTTCTGAATGGAACCATAAAAAACATGAGAGGAATTTTTAATTATACTCGTTCCACTTGAAAATTTCGCATTGGGCGGCTGCGGCGGCAGTCGTTTCTCGATAGAGTAACGACGGAGAAGCGAAAATTCAAAATGCGTCGGGTATAGAAAGTTCTAAAAACCTCAGATTTAGATATTTTTACAAAAACAATTACTGTACAAAAAACGTACAATGAACGTTATACTTCAAGGGGCTTTTTGCACCGTGGCGGTGTTTCCACCCTAACGGGAGGAAACAAGAGCGCTCCCGTAAGTCGCTCTCGGTCGTGGGGGAACAACATTTTGAATGTTGTTTTTTCCCCAGACCCCTTTTTCAAAAACTCTTGATCTTTAAATTTTAAGACTTTCATTTCGAGTTTTATTTCAACTCATCCAC
>CAYTLK010000192.1:0-3867 GCA_964438515.1 uncultured Planctomycetaceae bacterium | reverse complement strand
AAGTTTTTGAAAGGGGAGTCTGAGAGGGAAACAACATTCAAAATGTTTCCCTCTCACGACCGTCACGACAGTACGGGAGCGCTGCTGCTTCCTCCCGTTAGGGTAGAAACACCGCCGCGTACAAAAAAGCCTCTCAAGAAGGAACACGCCAGCATGATTTATGTACAATAATATTTTTTACAAAATCTATATTGAGTTTTAAAAACTTCCTTAGATTATTAAACGCTCTCGTAAAGACGCAGAGATTATGAGAGGGAAACACATGGAATATCGTTTCCCTCTTTTTCAGCTTTCCGAATCTCCCAAACCTCCCAAACCTCCCAAATCTCCCAAGCTTTTTACTTTTTACCGATTCACTACGGGTTTTGATTTTTGCTCGAACGAATGGGTAAAATCGTCGAAAACGGTTCGTTGGAAGGCGCGTTTGCTTTCGTCGTTCCTGCGAGAGCCGGAGAAACCGTTTGAACTGGCGGGACGGCTGTGACGGGCCGAGCGGCGGCGAGCGCTTTTGCGGATTTTCCCGAAACGCACTGATTCGAAACGAGAAGCACGACGCACTGCGCCTCGATCACGATTTCTTCCCCCACAATTCCGACGCCTTCACCCGTTTTGGCCTTCACGTTCACCTGTTCCGGCGTCACGTCGAGCGTTTGAGCGATACAAAATACCATGTCGGCTTTGTATTTTGAAAGATTCGGACGCTGCGCAAAAACGATGCAATCCAGATTCTGCACCTTCCAGCCTGCGGCTTGAACCCTTTTGTATGCGGTTTGAAGCATCTCGACGGAAGAACGATTCCGATTGATTTCATCCGTATCGGGAAACATCTCGCCGATGTCGCCCATCGCGGCGGCTCCCAAAAGTGCGTCGATGATTGCATGAAGCAGAACGTCCGCATCGCTGACGCCCAACAGGGATTTTTCATGCGGAATAAACACGCCTCCGAGCCGAATTCCGTCGCCGTCGATGAGACGATGCGTATCGTGCCCGATCCCGACACGTGAAACGTTATTCATATTTTCCCCTCATTTTGTTACTTTTTTTGATCGTGTGTGCTGATTCTACTTGAAATCGTCGTGTAAAACAACGTAAAACAACGAAACCAACGAACGCAGAAATTTCCACGTTCGTTAGTTTATACTAACACTATTTTGAATTTCAGTTTTCCTGTCCGCCGTTGGAGCTACGCACCACGGCTCCCGAAGTCTTTGTGAAAACTAAATTTCATTGTAGAACCAGCATACACTTTTTTAATTTTTATTGCAAGACGAATTCGATCGTTTTTTCTTACGCGTAAATCGCCTCACCCGTAAGCGTTGCGTCGTTTTCCGCAGCACATCGGAACCAGTACGACTGAAACGCAGCGGGAAACTCGAACTGGAACGTCGAATTTGCAGGAACCTTAAACGTCTGAAAAACGTTCCAAATTCCTGTGCCCGTAATGTCCGTTTCGAGCCGAACGGTCGCATCGGAAGCCGTTTCGTTCGTAAAAATGAGGGTTTTACGATCGAATCCCGTCATTAGGAACGGAAGGGACGCATCGCCCGCCTTCACGGAAGTGTTTTTCCAGAAGAAACCTTTTCCCGTCGGTTTTCCGAACGCCCAAAGGTCGTCGATGACGCCGGCCCAAACTGCGGCTTTTTCGTCGGCAGAGACGATGATGTGCGGGTTGTTTTTCGCCTGAGCCGGATCAATTCCCGTTAAAACAAGGAGTCCGCGGTACGATGCGTAATCTGTAATGAGTCGTCCGTCACGTGCAATCGGTCGGATTTTCGGAATTCCGCCTGCGTTGATGGCCGGCAATTCGTAAAACATTCCCGCGCAGTGGAACAAGTCGCGTTCGGTCGCCGCCTCCCGATCGAGACGCATCGGAAGAACCTGCGGCGTCAGAATTTCCTCGCACGCGGAGGGAAGCCGATATTCTTTTCCCTCGTACGTGCACACGACGCTCAAACCGTCCGCACGATACACGTTTTCCGGGAGTTTCGGGACCGCCACTTTCTGACGAATTCGTTCGATGGTTCCCGCCTCGCCGCCTTCATACGTCGTTGCTGCTGGAACCAGCTCGCTATTTTCGGTGAGTTCGTAGTAGTGCGCCTCCTGCGCCACGCCGTCCGTTACGCGTTCCGAAACGACCGCCAGCCGCTGATTGTCGGCACGCACCCAAAGCAGACCGCCGTAAACGTTTTTCGCTCCCGGAGCCGCCAGACCCGCAAAACGCTCGTCGTCCGGAACGTCGGAATGAATCGGCTGATTTTTGTACTGAAACATACACGTTGCGTGTGCAAGATTCTTGCTGGACGTGACGCGGATCCACTCCCCTTCCGTCTCGCTCGGAAATTCGACCCACAGACTCCCGCTGGTCGTTACGTTTTTCAAAGTTTCCCACGTTCCGTCCCCTGCTCGATCGATTTCGAAACGGAAATCGACGTTTTCGTTTGCATC
Source organism: uncultured Planctomycetaceae bacterium (assembly GCA_964438515.1). Lineage (GTDB taxonomy): Bacteria > Planctomycetota > Planctomycetia > Pirellulales > Thermoguttaceae > RGIG3701. The sequence goes on along the minus strand of CAYTLK010000192.1, from coordinate 1,422 downwards.
GTGTTTCAGATGGACGCCGCGGAGGTTCCAGCCGGCAAAAAGGAACGGCTCGCTTGCTTTTTCGGCTTCAACCGCTTCGTCGAACCACACGGCGCCGCGTCCCAGCGGAGTTCCGAGACGATCGAGGAGTGCGGGGTCGAGGAACCAGTAGTTCGAGTTCGACTGTCCCGGCTCGGCCAGCGTTCCTTTGAAGGGACTTTTGTTCATGAATTCGCTTTTTGCCGTATCGTCGCACCCGCACACGATTCGGTCTTTCCAGCGGCAGAAGTCGCCGATGACCTTCAAATACGTCGAACGAGGCCGAATTCCGCAGGCGTTTTTCGCATTGAAATCGGAGGGGAAATGCCAGAATAAACCGTGCATCGTCATCAAAAAGTCGGAATCGTCGCCGATTTCTCGAATTCGCGGCCATTCCGTGTTCCAGCCGTGCGCGCCGTCGTAACAGTGGGAGGCTTTCGGAAGACGGTATTTGTGCCAGACGCCGCCGTCGAGGACCATCAGAATTAACGAACGAAAATCCCAGCCGACCGCCCAAAGTGTGTCGCGATTTTTACCGCTTCGGTCACTTCCGAGGATTCCGCCGGGGCCGGTCACTTCGGTAAACTGGTTGCGCAGAACGATTTCCCAGTCGGTTCCGAGCCACTGACCGAGACAGCCGGACGGAACGTCAGGAAAGCGCTGCGCCTCGCGGGTTTGTTCGCCGTTATTCGAATAAACGAGTCGGCCTTGCGTCGAGTAAAACCCTTTTCCGTGGTAGCCGGGCAGAATATCTTTGTATCCTTCATCTTTTCGGTTCGAGTCGCAATACAGCTGCTTCACGGCGAGGGAGTGGACGTCCACTTCGTAAATTCCCTCTTCCATCGTCGCAAAATCGATTTTGTTGACCGCATCTTTCAGATTTCGCGCGCAGCCGGTCAGACGTCCGGGCATTTTTTCGTACGAAATGACTCGAACGTTTCCATCGGCGTCGATTGCGTAACAGCCGATGAACAGCTGATTCGATTCGGGATGAATCATTCGATTTGCGTGCGTTCCGCCGATCGATTCGGGGCGCGTCGTTTTATGAAGCGTTTCGTCGATTTCGTACAATTTATCGCTGGATCCGTACGGACAGTGGGGACCGTAGCTCACGGCCCAGAGTTTTCCGGCCCACGGAACGACGGCGCCGGTTCCGCACTCACCTTCGCGGTTCCAGTTTGCGAGCCGTGGGTAAATTCCGCTGAAACAGGGGTTTTGTTCAGACGCCGCTGCGGCGGATTCGGACGTGTTGGAAGCGTCGTTCGATTTTGCGTCATTTTTGGACTCCTCCGCAGACGCGGGGACGGCGAGGAACAAAAGACCTCCGGCCACAGAACTGCAGAAATTCCGGCGATTCGTATTCATAAAAAACCTCTTGATAAAAATAATAGGAAAGATTGATTA
>CAYTLK010000191.1:0-3892 GCA_964438515.1 uncultured Planctomycetaceae bacterium | reverse complement strand
TATAATCCACTCCATAAGGAACAACAAAATGGAAGAAATGAGAATTCAAAAGTGCGCGAAATGCGGATCTGAGCATATTCAAGCAGAGGAAAACGAAACCGGAATTAAGGTGAGTTGCAAAGAGTGCGGAAACGCAATTCTCGTAAACCATGATGATGAGATGATTTCACGTTTCCTTGCTCGAAACTTGGAACTTTTCAACGCCTTCAAACGGGATTACATTTCTGGTCGCTGGAATCAGGAGCAAGCCAGAATCATTCAGCAAAAGAACGATGCACAGGAAAAGAATGAGAATCAGAAATGACTTGCAATCGTTTAATCTCTGAAAACGCACTCCTTTGTCCCTTTTGCAACGGGGTCGCAGGAGCGCCGGACGCGTCGCAGGGGTCAGAAAGTCGCGTTATTCCGTAGCCTGTTCCTCTCCCGCAGATGTTTCTCCCACCCTCCCGGAAACGGGCCAGGACATTAAAACCGAAGTCGCAACTATTAATGCGTGGAACAAACGCGAACCATTTTCGTAACGTCAGTAAATGCGTATTTGCCGATGGGATTGAAAAAATATTTTCGAAATTGAACGTCATCACGATTCCGCTCTGCGCTTGCGGAACGTGCGTAAGTCCTGCACACAGCGTTATACGGATTCATTTTAAAACTGCTATTTTGAAAATATCGACGAATTTTGGAGTGCGGGAGCTTGCTCCCGCTTTCCCATCATCACACCTCTTTTTCGGATTCAGGGAGCTTGCTCCCGTCAGTGCTCCGAGTCACGTATAAAATCGGGAACAAGCAGTCGATTTCTTTCTAAAAGCGGGAGCAAGCTCCCGCACTCCAGAATGAATGATTTATTTTAAAAGAAAGACGATACTTACGGTGTTTTGCAAACGATTCACTCACGCCCGTTTATTTCTGTCGCAGAATTCTCGGACTGCACAGATTCAGGTGCCACTTCGGATGAAACCCCAAAAAATTTCCCATCTAACAACAAGATGAAATTGCTTACTATTTTAAGTATGAAATATACAGTTTAAACGGGTATAATATATCAAAATGAGTGGATTACAACGTAACGTGGCACTTTATTCACATTTGTTGTAAATTTTATATTCAAATTCCATATAGTTATTCCTCCCTCCATGAGTTATAGCTTGAACTGTACCGACTTTCACTGCTGCAAAATAGCGAAAGGAATTCTGGTATATTACAACTTGCCCTGTTCTGATTGTTCTTACTCGACTAGAGTAATCAAAATTAATCAAATCTTGATACACAGGGAATTTCGTCACATTAGAAAGGTACCGATTCTACAACAGCAGTCCATGTAGGCATGAATCATATTTGTTCCAGCAGAACTCCATTTTGTTTTAATTTCACAATTTCCTGAACCGATTGAGAAGATTCCATTATTGTTACTGTAGTCAAAAGAGACTATTCCACACACAGCGGGCGATGAATATTTTGAAGATTCTGTTTTTGTTTTGAAACTAATTTCTTGAGCTAAATTATCTGCAAACGGATTTTCTCCCAATAAAGGTTTCTTTTGAATATCCACCCCATAAATTCTATCAAGTAATTTCGTATATGCCTGTTCGTATTGAGAATCATCCGAAATTCAAGAATTTTGTCAAGACAAATTGAAAAAATATTTCCGAAATTGAACGTCATCATGATTCCGCTCTGCACTTGCGGAACGTGTGCAAGTCCTGTACCACAGATTTATTTTAAACGAAAGACTATACTTACGGCGTTTTGCAAACGATTCACTCACGCCTCTCATATTTTTGTCATGAAATTCTATGACTTCACAGATTCAGGTGCGTACTTCGGATGAACCAAAAAATTTCTCCTTCTTCGGCGGACCCCATCCTTTTTATTTTTTGGAATTTTGGTATAATGGGAACGTTTGAATTTTCGCTTTGCCGACGTATGCGAACCGATAAAGTCGAAATTTCAATTCGAACCAGTATTTTTGGGGCTTTCGCCTGAAGAAATAGAGGAACTTATGCTGCTCATTGCAATCGAGAGTTCATGTGACGAAACGGCTGCGGCCGTCATTCGGGACGACGGCGCGATTTTGTCGGAAGTCGTCGCAAGCCAGGCAAAACTGCATTCAGAATACGGCGGCGTCGTTCCGGAACTGGCGTCTCGCGCTCACCTCGAACGTATTTTGCCCGTCATCGATCAAGCGGTAAAACGTGCAAATATCAAACTTTCGGATTTGGATGCCGTCTCCGTCACGAACTGTCCGGGACTCGCAGGCTCGCTGCTGGTGGGGGTCGTGGGCGCAAAAACCTTGGCGCTGACGCTGGGCGTCCCGCTCATTGCGGTAAATCATCTGATGGCCCACGTTTATGCGTGCCGAGTCGCATCCGGAAAAGAGGTTTTTCCCTGCGTCGGACTCATCGTAAGCGGCGGTCACACAAGCCTTTACAAATGCTCGCATCCTCTCGAATTCGAGCTTCTCGGCGCGACGATTGACGATGCGGCCGGCGAGGCGTTCGATAAAGTCGCAGCAATGCTTCAGCTTCCGTACCCGGGCGGGCCAAACATCCAGAGAGCGGCAGAAAACGGGGATCCGAAAGCGTTTCATTTCCCAAGAACCTTCAAAAACGATTCGGAAAACCTCAATTTCAGCTTCAGCGGACTGAAAACTGCCGTCCGATATCAGCTCGTCGGGACGGGAAAACAGAATTTTGACGAACTTGAGATTTCCGAACAGACGCGTTCCGACATTGCGGCTTCGTTTCAGGCGGCGGTCGTCGATGTGCTGGCGGCAAAAGCGCGTCAGGCTCTGCAAAAAACCGGGATGAAAAACCTCTGCGTCGGCGGCGGCGTTGCGGCAAACAGCGCCCTGCGCGCCCGACTGGAACACGACGCAAAGCAGTTCGGATACCAGTTTTATACCGCACCTTTGAGACTTTGTACCGATAATGCAGTGATGGGCGCCATCGCCTGGGAGCGCTATCGGGCAGGGCTTTTCGCGGATCTCGACCTGAATTTCGAGGCGGGCGTCGTTCGTGCAAAACGTCCAGACTGACCGAAAGCGGAAACGACAAGAAAATGAAAGCGTCGAGTTCGGAACGTCAAATTCCGGCTCAACGCTTTGGATTTCAGCAAACGAACCGCTTTATTTTCCCTGTTTGGCAGTAATATTGTTGTTTTCAACCTGACTGGCCAGCGAGAAACTGTAAAGTGTGCCGGATTCACGGGACGTTGTTCCGCCTTTCATGTTCGTCATGGCGATTTTCGGCGGAGCCTGAACCGTGTACGCAGTATCCATTTTCAGAAACGCCTCAGCCGTCTCGCCCGCTTCGAGAATCACCGCGTCGCGCAGAAGTGCGAGACCGCCAACGATTCCGATGACGAGCAGCGTGAATACGAAAATCCATTCGAAAGCAATGCTTCCGGATTCGTCATTCCCAATGTTTTTCATCATAATGCCATCCAAAAGTTAGTTTACAAAAAAACCTGTTTTCCCTTTTATCGTCCAGATGGAATGATTTCTGAAATTTCAGACGAAACGTACGTTTAGTGAAAATGGGGGGTTTATACTTATTAGAGAGAAAATTCAAGGAGGAATTTTATGGAACGAACCACAGAAGAACGGCTTCTTCAGATGGAAGAACGGCTCGCCTTTTATGAACATACGGGCGATACGTTCGGAGAAGCGATTCTTGAAATGGAAAAGCGTCTTCAAAAGCTGGAATCCGAGAATCGACAGCTGATCGAGGAAGTGCGCCGTTTGCGGGAGTGTCTGCGTGACCCGTTCAATCCGCAGATGGAAAAACCGCCGCATTATTGAACGAAAATCTTCGAGAATCGAGTAGGAGACCGCTCATTATTTGGGTGGTCGTCCTCTCAGTTCGTTCAGGCTGCATGAATCGTCGGGCAGAAG
>CAYTLK010000190.1:0-3899 GCA_964438515.1 uncultured Planctomycetaceae bacterium | reverse complement strand
ATTTGCGTCCGGCACTTCACAATCCCTGTAAAATGAGGATTTTGAACATCATCACAACGTCGTACGATGGGCGTCCGCCGCGTTTTGGATCCGTAATTTCGCGGACCGAACGCAATTCATTCCGAAACATTTCCCACGGAATCAGCTTTGCGGGCACTTCCGTTCGATCGCCGATTTTCAAACCTCACAATCGACATGATACCCGATTTTGATTTTTTGTAAATCGGAGGGGTTTTTGGAACTTCCTTATTATTATTTTGAAAATAAATTTCCCCTTTTTTAGGAAAATTTTTCCAATTTGTATTGACGAACTCCTTGAATGTGGTACAATAAGGTGGATGAAAGGGTTTCGCTCCGATAGAAATGATGGTTTAAGTTTCACTATTCTATCAGAAATCATATTCCCTTTCAATTCCCCACGACAGGTACGCATTTGCTGAATGGAGCAAAATTTAGTCCGTCAAGTTGAATCCCAACAAAGGAGAAAAATCATGCGTTACGTTTGGACGCTTCTTTTGATGCTTTTTCTGCTGATTCCCAAAGCCGCAGTCGGGGATTCTTCTGACGGCACGGCGGCTCGTCCAGCAGGCGAACGAAAAACGGAAATCATCTCTGGCGTGGAATTCGCGTTCCGATGGTGTCCGCCCGGCATATTTTACTACCCGAACGACGGCGCCATCGTGAAGTTCCGCGTTCCAGGGTTCTGGATGTCGGAAACGGAAGTCACTCAGAAACAGTGGAAAGCGGTCATGGGGAGCAATCCCGCACATTTCAAGTCGGACGAAAATCGCCCCGTCGATCAGGTGAACTGGTACGATGCCTGCCAGTTTTGTCAGAAAATGAGCAAGCTGATGAAGCAGGAAGCGACGCTTCCCACCGGGCTGCAGTGGCTTTACGCAAACAGTGCCGGAAAAACGTTTTCTGCCGAGGAGAAAAACCTCCTTTCTAAAGGCTGGTTCCGTACAAACAGTGAAGAAAAGACGCACCCGGTCGGAACTCTGGCTCCGAATGAATGGGGTCTCTGCGACATGTGCGGGAACGTGTGGGAATGGTGTTTCGAATGCCGAAAGTACAATCATCAGGTGATTCATTTCGGCGCGGCCGAGCAAAAAGACACAGAAGCGCTGCACTTCGGCGGGAGCTGGTACGGAACGTCTGCAAGTTTGGAGAAAGAAAATTGGCGCGCGGCCGACTGGCGCGTTTACGATGTCGGATTCCGTTTTTGTTTTATGGAAGGGGAGGGAAACCCATGAATTATGTCGTACTCTTTCTTTGTTTTCAAGCTCTGCCCAGTTTTTTGGAAAATACGGAGCCGATTCGTGTGTGGGAGTGGAAAAACGGAAAAACGCTGGAAGCTGAGTGGGATGTTTCGCGCGATTCCGAGGCGGATCAAATTCTTCTGAAAACGGAACAAAATTCCGAGACGGTTTCCCTGAAGGATCTTTCCGACGACGACAGACGGTACGTTCTGCAGCGTCGAGAAAGTCGAAATTTGCTCAAAGAATACGACATTCCCGATGGAAAAGAGCCGAGGGAACGCATCACACGAACGCTGGGCGGTGTGGAATTCGCCTTCCGCTGGTGTCCGCCGGGAACGTTTCTGATGGGGTCGCCGACGTCCGAAAAAGGGAGGGGATACAACGAAACCCAGCATTCCGTGACGCTAACAAAAGGGTTCTGGATGATGGAAACTGAAGTCACACAGGCGCAGTGGCTGGCGGTCACGGGAATTTCGTTTTCAGAGGAAATCAAAGGTTACAAAAGCGTCCAGCGGGAAATGCAGCTGGGACTCACGCAAAGCGATTTTTCCGGAATTGGCCCCCAAAAACCCGTATACTACATCAGCTGGTATGGTTTTCGTACGTTTTGTGAGCAGGCGCGCAAGCAGGGACTTCCGCTTCGAATGCCCACCGAGGCGCAGTGGGAGTATGCGTGTCGGGCGGGAACGACGGGGAAATTTGCGGGCGAGTTGGATTCGATGGCGTGGTTTGAGAGCAACAGCCAAAACGTCTCGCATTCGGCGGGTGCGCTGAAACCGAACGCCTGGGGGCTTTACGACATGCACGGAAACGTCTGCGAATGGTGTTCCGACTGCTACGCGCCGTTCCAGTCGGAATCGGTACAGGACCCGCAAGGTCCCAAAGAGGGAAAATACCGAGTGTATCGCGGGTCGAACTGGCAGAGCAACCGAGCACATTCCCGTTCAGCAAAACGAGACGCGGACTCTCCGATTTCCAATGCGGTGTGTATCGGAATTCGATGTGTTTTGGGGCAGTAACTGAAAAGGAGATTTCATGATGACAACGACCTTTTATCGAATCGCATTGGGGTGTTTTTGTCTTTGGATCGGTCTGTCTCTTGCGGGAAACGCGCAGGAAAGTCCCAAACCGGGGGACCGAATGACGAAAACGATTATGGGAGAGGAATTCGCGTTCCGCTGGTGTCCGCCGGGAACGTTTTGGATGGGCGCGCCGCAGAGTGACGAGGAGCGCTGGGATCGTGAAGTGTACCACCAGGTCACGCTGACGCAAGGTTTCTGGCTCATGGAAAATGAAGTCACGCAGAAACAGTGGAAAGCGATTATGGGGGAAAATCCCAGTCATTTTCGGGGAGAAACGCTTCCGGTGGAGTGCGTTTCGTGGTACGACTGCCAAAAATTCTGTCGAAAAGCGCGAAGTTCCGGAACCCCTTTGACCCTCCCCGCCGAGGCGCAGTGGGAGTATGCGTGCCGCGCAGGCTCCACGACGATTTTTTCGTTTGGAGACACTGATGAGGAAATGTTCCGATACGCGAATTATTGCGACCGAAGCAACACCAATGAATTTCCGTATCAAGACCCCGTTCACGACGATGGTTTCGACAAAACCGCGCCGGTTCGGAGCTTTTTACCCAACGCCTGGGGACTGTACGACATGCACGGAAACGTGTGGGAATGGTGCGCCGACTTTTACACAACGAATTTCGCCAAAAAGGAGACCGACCCAACGGGCGCGAAAATCTCCGACAATGCGGTAAACCGCGGCGGCGCCTGGTTTTCCCCTGAAGGAGACATGCGTTCGTCTCACCGCGAGCCTTCCGCCTGTTTTTTCCGAAATTACGGATTAGGATTTCGGTGCGTTTATCAGGAACGGAAACCTCTCCGCTGAATCAAAAAACGAAATGGGGGACGGAGGCGGCTCGGTCAAAGTCGCCGTAAGTCGCCGCGTAAAGCAGGTGCACACACCTTCCCTGTCTCCTTCGGCGGGGAAGATTGGAGAGAGGAGGCGGTATCGGTTGTGAAATTCGCTCATTTTTCATCATAATCATTCAGTTTATCCTCCACGCGAGGTTTTGTCAAGCGGAGAGATAAAAAAACGGGAAGTCGCCTATTTTCTCAGCCCTCTTCAAAAAATGGGCACACTTATTCCATCCCGATTGCTCCCAGTGCAACCACCCTTCGGAAAACTCGTTCAACTGGATTTGACCTTCCGTAGATGTGTAGTATTCAAACGGCGTCACTTGCAGGGGACATTGCGGAAAATCCGTCAATAAGGGGACCAACTCCGCCCAGTCCATCTGAAAGACTGGACCTCAGACCTTCCAAAATCTGAGGGTAAAGACTCGTCTGAGGTTTGTATTGGGTCACAGATATTGGAATCGTATCAAATATGTATACTCATTCCATTTGAAAATTTTGCAAAAGCCTCGGAATTTTGTACGATAAATGTATTATAAGGTTTCGTTCAAAAAGTGTCAAGTGCCGAAAATGGAAAATTATCGAAAATTTGAAGCTGGAGCATCGACGTGCGGAAAAGAACACGAATAGAAATCGAATTGCGGCCGACAGCACATCCGCATCGACGGACTCATAAATATCGATACGCACACGACTTGCGTCGATTTTCATGAGAAGATAAATG
>CAYTLK010000189.1:0-3904 GCA_964438515.1 uncultured Planctomycetaceae bacterium | reverse complement strand
TTTTTTTCTTTTTTGCTTGCATTTTCGAAAAATCGGAATATAATGCTATTCAGTATATATAAATAGTTGGTTATTTCCTATCGGGAGTGAAACATGTTCCTTATTTCAGACTCAAACGTACGAAAATCACTCGTTTGTTCCCTGTTCCTCGCGCTGTGTGCCTCCGTTTCAGCAGAAACGATCACGATTGGAACGGGACAAACGCAGACGATTACAACGACTTCCGGATTGACGGGTTACGATTCCGTCCTCCTGAACGGCGGAACGCTTGCTTTTGCACTGACCGGCGGCGAGGCGACGCTTCCAACAGCGGCGCTTGCGTCGATTCAGTGTAATGCGTCGGGAACGTTGAACACCACGAGCAGCAACATTCGCGTCACGGCGGCGCTGTCGGGGGCCGGAACCCTTTCGAAAAACGGAGATAAACACCTGATTCTTGCGGGCGACAGCTCGGCTTTTACTGGAAAACTGATTATTGCACAAGAATGGATCGGTCTCGATTCCAGCATCGACCTTTCGAACGCTTCCGTTCAAATGAATACCGGAACCAAAGCGTTTCTTTGTTCAGCGGGAACCTACAAAATCGGAAATCTGTTTACGGATGGAACTGCGGTTGTAACGGAATTTCGGCCTCGAACTGCCGGACAAAATGTGACGCTCGAAGTGGGTTCGACGATCACGGATTCCAGCATCTTCAACGGCAATTTGACGGATCTGAGCGGAAACTCGGCAAAACTTTCCCTCAATAAAGTCGGAACGGGAACGTGGATTGTGACTCAAGGCTGCGGTTACACCGGAACCACGACCGTCTCGGCGGGAACCCTTCAGTTTGGAAACGGCGGCTCGACCGGCGGAAACATCAGCGGAAGTTCAGCCGTCATGATTGCGTCCGGCGCAACGCTTGCGTACAACCGCGGAATTGAACTGTCGCTTGCAAACACGTATTCCGGGGCCGGAACCTTCAAACAGATGGGGACCAACACGATTCATCTTACGGGAAACATTACTGCTTTCACCGGGGCATTCGTTCTGAACGGCGGAATCGTCGATTACGCACCAACCTCCACAACGACGAATGCCGTTGGACTGTCTGCCGTCTCCGGAGCCGGAACCCTGAAAATCTCTGCCGGAACCCTTTCTGCCGCCAATTGGAGTGCGTTTACAGGCTCAATCGACCTGGCGGGAGGACGTCTTTCAGGGGATTCTGCGCTTGACCAGACGATTACGTCCAACATCAGCGTCACCGCCGACTCGAAAATAGGGACCGTCACGGGACACCTCATCAATCTCAACGGAAAGCTCACCGGCTCCGCAACGCTCACGCACACGGGAAATAACAGTCAGGGACACTTATTCCTCAACGGCGACAACAGCGGCTTTTCCGGCACTTTCAACAATGAATCCGGCTGGCTCGGCTTCGTCGGAACCGACTCCGGAAGCGCCGCTGCGGCTTGGAAAATCGGAAGCGGCGTCATTTACTTCCTCGAAGGAAAAGCCTCCGACGCTGGAAAAACCTTCAAGTTCGGCAAACTGGAATCCTCTTTCACCTCTGCGGCCCTCCGTTCACGCCTTGGGTCGAAAGCTCCTGTCGTGATTGAGGTCGGCGCAGCCATTGCGGCTGGGGAAACAAGCACGTATGCGGGTCAAATCTACAACAACAGCACCGCCGCGAATGAAGTCGTTTCCGTCATCAAAACCGGAGCCGGAACCTGGCGCCTCACGGGAACCAACTTGAGCTACACGGGCGCCACAACCATTCAATCCGGCGCGATTCAGCTCGATGCAGCGCTTTCCGGCTCCAACGTGACCGTCAAAAACGGCGCCTCCATTTTCGGTACAGGAACCATTTCGAAGAATCTCTTCGTTGACGACGGCGGTTCGATTCGGGTTTACATCGACGAGTGGCTCGCGAGCGACGCGCTCAATCCTCTGACGATTTCCGGCGATTTGTCGCTTGCAGACGGCGCGTTCATCCAATTTTTAAGCGACTCGGACGATTTCACCGAGTTTGTCGGCAAAGAAATCACGTTCCTGAAGACCGACGATTATTCCGTCGCGGCGCTTGCGTCCTTCCTCGATTTTTCGGCGGCGGGCGGTGCGGACCTCTGGAATTTGGCGCTTAATGGAAACGTTTTTTCCCTTTCAATCAATTCCAGCGCCATTCCGGAGCCGGCTGCGTGGGTCCTGATGATTTTGGGCGCGGGAATGCTTTTTGGGATGAGACGCCGCAAACGTTGAACCATCCCTTTCATGAAAATTTTTGAAATATATGAATTTCGTTGCGATTGATTTTGAGACGGCAAACACGGCTGCGTACAGTGCGTGCAGCGTCGGTCTCGTGCGGTGTGTGAACGGTAAATTTACCGAGGAATTTCAGACGCTCATTCGTCCGCCGCGTCTTTGGTTTCGTCCTGATTTTATCGATATTCACGGAATTACGCCCAGCGACGTGCGAGGCTGTGCCGCGTTTGACGCTCAGTGGGACGCGATTCATGCGTTCATCGGCGACGCGCTGTTGGTGGCGCACAACGCGCCGTTTGATCGTTCCGTTTTGAATGGATGTTTGGAATACTACAATCTTCCGCCGATTTCGAACCCGTGGAAGTGTACGTGTCAGGCGGCGCGTTCCTTTTTCCCGAAGGTACTTTGTCATCCGCTTGCAAATTATCGTTTGAATACGATTGCTGATTATTACAATATTCATTTCCAGCATCACGATGCGTTGGAAGACGCGCGAACATGTGCGTTGATTCTTGAAAACATGGCGCAGAATCCCCATTTTAAATTATGAACAAAAATTCAAAAAACGAGGCGGAACCTTTGGAGTTTCGACCCACAGCGACGCTGAAAACGATTCAGCGTCGGGCCGTTTACATGCATCGAATCCGCGATTTCTTCGAGGCGCGCGGGTTTTTGGAGGTGGAAACGCCAATTCTCAGTGCCGACACCGTCGTCGATCGGAATCTTGAACCCATGTCGCTCTGCGAGGCGGGAAAGCGCTGTTTTTTGCAGACGTCGCCGGAGTTTGCGATGAAGCGTCTCGTGACGGCCTGGAACGTCCCGATTTTTCAGATCTGCAAAGTCTTTCGGCGCGACGAATGCGGAACCATCCACAATCCCGAATTCACGATGCTGGAGTTTTACAATCCCGGTGACGACTTCGAACGGGGAATGCAGTTGCTGGACGATTTTCAGAATGCGATTCTTGCGCGCGGAGCCGCACAGCGGGTCTCGTATTGCGAGGCGTTTGAACGTTTTTTGGGGCTGAATCCGCTGACCGCCTCCATCTCGCAGCTGGTTGAGACGGCACAGCGCGAAAAAATGGTGATTCCCGAAGGTTTTGACCGTTCGGAATCGGCAGACCGTGACGAATGGCTCGACTTTCTTCTCGGGGAGCGCATTCAGCCAAAATTAGGGTACGAAAAACCAATAATTCTGTACGATTATCCAGCGTCGCAGGCGGCTCTGGCGGTGTCGCGCGGGGACGTTGCGGAGCGTTTTGAGCTTTACGCGGACGGTGTGGAGCTGGCGAACGGCTATCACGAGCTGTGCAGTCCCTCGGAGCTTCGGCGTCGAAACGTCGAGACGAACGCGCTGCGTCTGCGGGACAGACACGAGGCGCTTCCGGTTGAGAGTCGTCTTCTTTCGGCGATGGACGCTGGTTTTCCCCCCTGTGCCGGCACGGCAGTCGGCCTCGATCGTCTTCTCATGCTTGCTTTTGGCGCCGAATCGCTTCAAGACGTCCTCACGTTCCCGTTTTCAATTAGTTAAAAGAAGTTTTTGCTTGGAAACATATTGATTGCGAGCCGGGGATGTGAGTCCCCGGTGGGTCGGCGCAAGCCGATTGGTTGAATGGAACCGCTGAATGCACAAGCAAGCCCGTAATGAAGCGAGTGAAACGAGC
>CAYTLK010000188.1:0-3998 GCA_964438515.1 uncultured Planctomycetaceae bacterium | reverse complement strand
GATGTTTGAGACCCGCAAGCCCGTAATGAAACGAACGTAGTGAGTGGAATTAGGGAGTTTGGGCGATTGACCCCCAAATACCATTCATCCCTCCAGGGAGCGATTCCTCAAAGGAACGTTCATTCATGGGGTTATGCGGGCGAGACGCCCGCGTTCTCAGGGGGCTTACGCCTCCGGCTCGCAATCAATACGTTTAACGTAAATCGGGCCGCACAAGGTTCAAACGTTGTAATATTCATATCGTGTTTTTCGTGTTCATTTTTTAAGGAGATGTGATGCAAAAGTTATTTCTTATTTGCGCTTTTATTCTCGGTTTCGTGCCGGGAGGAACGAGGGCGGAAGCTCAGCAGCAGAAAAAAACGGAGGAGGAACGGCCAAATATCGTCTTCATCTACACCGACGACCACGCGTTTCAGGCGATCGGCGCGTACGGCTGTGAATTCGGTCAGACGCCTCACATGGACGCTCTGGCGAAAGAAGGAATGATTTTCACAAACTGCTGCGTCCCCAACTCCCTCTGCGGACCGATGCGGGCCGTCGTTCAGACCGGGAAATACAGTCACAAAAACGGGTTTTTCGTGAACGAACGCGGTGTGCCGTTCAACCCCAATCAGCAAACGTTTCCCAAACTCCTGCAGAAGGCCGGCTACACAACCGCCATCGTCGGAAAGTGGCATTTGCAGTGCGAAGCGACGCAGGGATACGATTATTCCGATGTGCTGGTCGGGCAGGGGCCGTACTTCAATCCCGTCCTGATTCGCAACGGAAAACGAGAGCGTCACGAAGGGTACACGACCGAAATCATCACGCAGCTTTCACTCGACTGGCTGAAAAATGGCCGCGACACGTCGAAACCGTTCCTGCTGATGTGCCAGCACAAAGCCACGCACCGTGAGTGGCTGCCGACGCCGAAATATTATAATCGGTTCAAAGACTTCACGTTTCCGCTTCCCGAAACCCTTTTCGACGACTATTCCGGCCGAGGACGCGCCGCGCACGAACAGGATATGATGATTGCGAAAACACTCACGCCTCACGATTTGAAGCTCGACGGCCCCAATAACGACTGGACCGAACAGCAAAAACGCGACTGGCACACCATGTACGACCCCAGAATTAAGGAGTTTAAGGCGCTTCAAGCCCGCGGCGCCTCGGAAAAAGAAATGACGATCTGGAAATTCCAGTGTTACATGCGCGACTATTTCAGCGTCGCGGCGGCCGTCGACGACAGTATCGGCGAAATTCTTGCGTATTTGAAGGAAAGCGGACTCGACAAAAACACGCTCGTGATTTACGCATCGGACCAGGGTTTTTACCTCGGCGAGCATGGGTGGTTCGATAAACGATTTATGTACGAACAATCATTCAAAACGCCGATGATTGCGCGCTGGCCGGGACGCATCGCAGCCGGGACGAAATGTACAGAAATCGTATCGCCGCTTGATTATGCGGAGACGTTCCTCGACATCGCGGGCGCGGAGATTCCGGACGACATGCAGGGAGCGAGTCTCGTTCCGATTTTTGAAGGACGGACGCCGACCGACTGGCGCAAGTCGTTTTACTATCATTATTACGAGTATCCGGCCTCTCACATGGTGAAAAAACATGAGGGCGTGTATGACGGGCGTTACAAACTCATTCATTTTTACGACGACATCGACGAGTGGGAAATGTATGATTTGCAGAGCGATCCGAATGAATTAAAAAGTGTGATTCAGAATCCGGAACTGGCGTCCGTTCGCGAGCGGCTTGAGGCGGAACTTGCGCGGCTCAAGACGTCGCTGGACGTTCCGCCGCTGAAGTAACCCCCTCCCAAGGCGAGCGGCGGGCTTTTTGCCCGCTGAACGTACGGAGCCGTCACATCGGGGACGCACCTCGGACCGATAAAAAACGTATTCTGGCGAGCGGCGGGCTTTTTGCCCGCTGAACGTACGTTCCTGAAAAACGGCGTTTTCCGGTTTCGTTCATCCTATCGCCTCGCGCCGACTGCCGGGGACTCACATCTTCGGCTCGCAACAGAAATTTTTCCAGTTTAATTCATTTCAAGCGGAATCAGTATACACCTCGACGGCATTTTTTTCGTGATGGAATCAACAACAAAATCAGGACGTTCAATCGTCAGTCCTACGCCGCCTATTTCCGCCTCAAAATCCTCGGAATCTGCAGAAACAGACACGCTTTTGTCGGGTGAACCAAGTTTATCAACGTCGTCGGTCATCCGGTTTTTGCTCGTGCGTCGGCAGTCCTGCTTCAGTTCGTGCAGAATTTATTGAGAGAATTGATTTTTTTCTATTTCCTGCCCTTGATTTTTTCGGAAGAAAACCGTATAATTCATTTATCGTATAAAGTCGCCTCCCTCCGTTTGGCGGTCCGTGAGATTCGTCCAAACAATCCTTTGAAAGGAGAAAAAAATGTCCTCTCGCCGTTCTTTTTTGAAAGCCGCTGCGCTCGGTGCGTGCGGTGTGTGCTGCGTTTCCGTCCTCCCAGCCTCCGCAAAAGGCGCAAACGACCGCATTCGTGTGGGTGTTTTGGGCGTCGGCGGCCGCGGAAACGACCATTGTAAGGAATTCTCAAAGCTCGAAAATGTCGAGCTTGCTGCGATTGCCGACCCGCATAAAGATCGAATGTCGGCGGCTAAAACACGTTGGGAAAAAGAAACGGGCCGCGAAATTCAGGCGTTTCAGGACCCGCGAAGAATCCTCGAAGATGCGTCGATTGATGCGGTTTCCGTCGCGACGTGCAATCACTGGCACGCACTTTTGACGCTCTGGGGCGCGGAGGCCGGGAAGCATGTGTACGTGGAAAAACCATGTTCCCACACGCTGTTTGAAGGGCGTCAGCTCGTGAATGCGGCCCGAAAGTACGGAGTCTGCATTCAGCACGGAACCCAGCGCCGGAGTGATGATGTTTGGAGACGCGCTGCGGCGGCGTTTCAAAGCGGGAAATACGGGAAACCGGTCGCCGTGTTTGCGCACGCAAATCGAACGCGAAACGGTGTCGGATTCAAACCGATTCAGGACCCGCCGACGGTTCTCGACTGGAATTTGTGGCTGGGACCGGCGGATTACGCTCCGTATCACGAAAATCTTTTCAACTACAACTGGCACTGGTTCTGGAACACCGGCGACGGGGAAATTGGAAACAACGGCGTCCATTTTTTCGACATTTGCCGACTCGGACTCAGCGATCCGCATGTACAGCCGAAACGGATTTTCTCGTTTGGAACGCGCATCGTGAACGCTCCGAACGACGACTGGCGCGACCAAGCGGAAACGCCTCGGCTCCAGGCGGCGCTTTACGAGATGGACGGAATTCCGTGCTACTTCGAATCGTGTAACTTCCGCGACAAAAACAGCAACTGGCAACCGATTGAAAACAGTTTTTTCCACACGACAGACGGTTTCTTCGACGGGAGCAAAGATTTCGTGACGAACGACGGGACGCGTGTTCCGATCGACGTCGAATTCACGCCTGCGGAGCCGGGCGGACCGTTCGGAAACTTCATCAATAGTGTGCGCGCAAACACGCCGGAAAAACTGAACGCGCCGATTGAAGAGGGACATTATTCCGCTTCGTTCTGCCATTTGGCGAACATTTCGTATCGAACGGGGCGGGATGCGTCGCTCGACGAGTGTCTTGCGGCGCTCGGAACCCAGCCGATTCTTCAAAAACGGCTGGACGCGACGCTCGAAAACATGCAGAACGCGATTCCAGGTCGTGATTTGCACAAAGACGTTCGTTTTACGCTGGGGCAAACGCTCGAGGTGGATTCGACGTCAGAACGGTTTACGAATTGCGAGGCGGCAAACGCCCTTCTGAGCAAACCCGGCCGCGGTGAGTTCGTCGTACGTGCGTACTGAAAATTGAGCGTTTTTCTGAAAACGGCGGCCTCGTGTTCCAGAATTCGGTTGCGATTTGAAATTTGTTATGAATGTGCATCGGACCGAACAATGCACAAGCAAGCCCGTAATGAAGCGAGTGAAACGAGCGGAATTAGG
>CAYTLK010000187.1:0-4137 GCA_964438515.1 uncultured Planctomycetaceae bacterium | reverse complement strand
AGCAAAAGAAGCTCTTCGTGAGTTGGGAGAATAAAACAGAAAGGGAAAATGATGCGCTCAAATTGTTTTTTCATGGGTTCAAGTTGGACGCTGGCGGCAGTTTGCGTCGTGGGGAGCATCGCGGGGAGCGTCGCAGGGGCGCTCGCGGAGGAACCCAAATGTCCGTTGGAAGGTGCGTGGAAGTTTTGTCCAGAATTCTCGGACGAATTCAACGAAATTTCTTTGGATGATTCAAAATGGCGGGACTTCAACCCCTCCACGTTCATCGGACGCCAGCCGGGACTCTTTTGCCGCGAAAATGTGACGGTCGCCGACGGATGTCTCCAATTAACCGCCTCACGGATGCCGAAATCAATGGAAACCGTCGAAAATCAAACACGAGGCTTTCACACCTTCGCAACGGCTATCGTAAAAAGCAAAAAACGCCTCGTGTACGGCTATCTCGAAGCCCGATGCCGCGCCATGAATTCTGGAGCCACAAGCGCCTTTTGGCTCTACGACCCGCTCGACCCGGACAAAAAGTACGTTCCGGGAAACTGGACGGAAGAAATCGACGTTTTCGAAATTTTCGGAAAACATCCCAATCCGCAGATCGCTCACACCTGCTACATGACGGTTCATCGGCAAAAAACGCCTTACGTCGAGACGCTCGTACGCATTGATCTGCAATCCATCGGTTCCAAATGGGTCGCGCCGCATGATTTTGTGAGCGATTTTCATACGTTCGGTCTTCTTTGGACGGAGAGCGAGCTCGTGTGGTTTGTGGACGGTCAGGAACGCTGGCGGCGGCCCAACGAGTTTCATAAAAATCCGCTTCACATTATGTTCGACTCGGAAATTATGGAAAAATGGAACGGTCTGCCCGACCTTGAGGATTTGCCGAGCGTCTTTTCGATCGATTTCTGCGCGTCTGGCAGTCGGCCGCAGAGTGAGAGACTTCGGGAATCCACCTGCGCAAGCCCTGTGAGTCCTCGGCAGTCGGCGCAAGCCGATGGGATGAATTCGACCGGAAAATTCCGTTTTTCAGGGGACGCACATTCAGCGGGCAAAAAGCCCGCCGCTCGCATCGATAAAAACACAGGGGAATTCACCGTCAAACCTGAATTTTCAAGTGGAACGAAAATTGTTTTTCCCTCACACTCCCTTTTCAAAAACTGTTTGATATTTACAATTTAAATCATTTTATTTTCTCTCGCCGAATGCGTTCTTCCGCAACGGCTGCGAAAAACATGAACAGCATTGCAAGTCCGCAGCCGCCGCAAAGGAAGAGGAATCCGCCGTTCCAGCCCGTTTTATCCACAATAATCCCCATGAGACACTGCGCGAGAAAGGCCGTTCCGATGAAATAACCCCAAAAACTCATGAATCCCGCCGACGTTCCCGCCGCTTTTTTGGGCGCAATCTCAAGCGCAAGCACGCCCGTAAGCATCACCGGACCGTAAATCAGGAAGCCGATCGCCACAAGCGCAAGAGAATCAATGAGGATGTGTCCCGGCGGATTGAACCAGTAGACGAGTACAAACGCAAGCGTCAGCGCCATGAAAAAAATAGCCGTGACCGCATGACGTCCGCGAAAAACAAGGTCGCTCATCCATCCGCAAATGAGAGTCCCAGGAATGGCGGCGAATTCGTACAGAAAATAAGCTGCACTGATTTCATGAATATCGTACCCTTTTACTTCCGCGAGGTAGGTGGGCGCCCAATCCAGAACACCGTAGCGCAGCATGTAGATGAAGGCGTTCGCAATCCCCACAAACCAAAGGATTCGGTTGCTGAGAACGTAACGAAACACGATGTCGCGCACCGAAAGTTCCTGCTCGTTTTTCTCAGAATATTCCGGCGGAATGTCGTTTTTGTAAATTTCGACAGGCGGTAAACCACACGATTGGGGTGTGTCGCGGACCAGCAGATACGCGATTCCTGCAATCCCAAGAGCCACCGCAGCGGGAAGGTAAAAGACGCCGTATTCCCAGTGCGCGGCCCCAAAAAGGAAGATTCCGAGAGCCGCGAGAGGCGCAATGAGTCCGCCGCCCACGTTGTGCGCGACGTTCCAAAGTGCAATCGTTCGGCCTCGTTCGCGCATGGAAAACCAGTGCGTCATCACGCGTCCGCAGGGCGGCCAGCCGCAGGCGCTGAACCATCCGATGAGGAATTGGACGGCAAACCAAATCAGCAGAATCCACCGTACGGAAAAGGTCGGCCAGCCGATGTAACGACCGCCAACGTGGAGAATTTCGACCCCCGGAACCATCAAACAGGCGTTCGCCCCCGCTCCGAGCGTCCCCGGCAAAGCAAAAACGCCCGCGAGAATCGTGAGCGACGCCGTAATAATCAGGCCGAGCGACAAAAACAGACGTGCGTTGCTTCTGTCGGAAACGGTTCCCATGATGAATTTACTCAGACCGTACGCAATCGCAACGCCGGACATTGCAAAACCCAGCTCGGCTTTCGAAAACCCCATCTGCATGAGGTACGGACCCGCAAGCGTGAAGTTCTTCCGCACGAGATAGTAACCGGCGTACCCAATAAAAATGCCGGCAAAAACCTGCCAGCGATACCGCCGGTATGTGCTGTCGACACGCTCTTTCGGCAAAGGCGCAATCGGTTTCGGTGGGGATAAAAAAGACATTACTTTATGTACTTTATTCTAATTTTGAGGTTTAAAATCTAGGTTTAAAATCGAGTGACGTAAGAACGTCTCCCGTTTCGGCAGAATAAACGTCGATGTGCAGCGCGTCATTTTCGACTTTTCCGTAAATGACGGTCGCATCTTTTACACTGCATCCGCCGCCGGTGATTTGCGTCCAGCAGCGATTTTCCGTCGGTTTATCGACACGATGTTTGTGCACGTGCGCACAAATGACGGCCTGAACGCCGAGCGTTTGAAGCGTTTCGCCCCAGCAATCCGCACCGAGCTTCTTCCAAGAGGAAAAGCCCGTCTCGAGCGTTCCGGGATTCGCGCCCGGAGCATCGTCAAAAAGCGGAATGTGACAGAAAACCAGCACAAATTTTGCCGTTTTTACCGCCTCGGAGTCCGCAGCTTTTCGGAGCCACTCACCCTGTTTCGCGATGTAAGGTTCAAATTCTGCCAGTCCGCCCCACTCTTTGCGGAAATCCGGTTTGTCCTCGCCCGTATCGAGTCCAATAATCGCAAGATCGCCGTGTCGAACGACAAAATTGTATCCGAGACCCGCAAATTCCGGGTCCTGCTGCGTCCAAGGAGTGAGATACTCGCAGTAATGACGGGCCCAAATTCCGCGTGTGTCGTGATTTCCCCGGCAAAACAGCAGCGGATGGTCGTTCGCAACGGCACAGGACGCAGGAAACATCACGTTTTTCACAATCGTTGCGTGATTCGGAATGTGATGGACCGTATCGCCGTTCCAAAGCGTATAATCTGGCTTCAGCTCCGCAATTTTACGGAATTCAAGCGCCATTACGTCCTGAACCTGATGCGTGTCGTTGATGACCGCAAAACTCGCAGACGGCGCAGCTTTTCCAGATGTTGTAAACGAAAAAACCTCCGTATATTCCGGCGTGTCGCTCATTTGAATGTCGTACGCATCTCTAAAATCGACCGATGCGCAAGCCGCGCGATAGAAATAGGTCGTGTTGGGCGCCAAACCGGAAATCGGAATGGAAATCACGCGGTCCGAATAGGGACGAAGACCAAAAATGGGACCCGAATTTCGATGTTCGAGTTTTTCCGGGTCGGTTCCCCATTCGACCCAGCCGGTCGCGGGGGCTGTAAGCGTCCAGACGGCTGTGATTCCCGTTTCGGTCGGATTTTGAAGAACGACCGGCGAGCCGAAAAGACTGGAAGCGCCGGAAGAAGCGGGTGCGGCGGCGTTTTGAGGCGTTCCATCCTCTGCATTCAGCGGAACACGAGCGCTCAAAATTGTGGAAGCGGCGATCGACGCTGCGAGAAACGTACGGCGGGATGTGGTTGGTTTCATAAAAGAATCCTTTGGTTTTTGATTTTGAAACAAAAAAATTCAGAGACGTACTTTTATTGTAACAACGCGCCCGCAGGACGTCAAGGGTTGGGAAATGATTTTTTCGGAAATTTTTTTCTTTTCTTTCTTTTCCTTCGTATTTTTGTCTGTACTTTATACTTTACCTGTACTTTATATTTTA
>CAYTLK010000186.1:0-4215 GCA_964438515.1 uncultured Planctomycetaceae bacterium | reverse complement strand
CACCCCCTGAATGGGGGATAGAAGATTTGTCTTGCGGAAATCACATGGAATTTCAGTATCAAAACCTGAATTTTCAAGCGGGATGAGTGTAAGAATAAAAAAAGAAGAAATCTGCACCCATCCGCAAATTTAACGGACGGGTTGCACGGTTTCATGGTCGATTCGGGAGGGCGTTCAGGATGATTTCTTTGAATAAGTTTCCAATAAATCAATACAGCGTTTGAATTCTCGCGCGAGTTCCTCCGGTGCTGCGGGCGTCAGAACATCATACATCGAATGAAAATACCAAAGAATTTCGTGCCCGCCGCGGAAAAAAGTGAAAACTTCCTCGCCGGAAACCGCAAGACGTGAAACAATGGCGCGTAAATTATCGATTTTGTCGCACAACATAATGCGTTTCGCACTCGGATCGGCTTCGGCTGTCCGCGCAATATGCGCCTCTTTACGCGTCCGCCAGTCGGCTTTCGAATTGGAGTCGGCGGTGAGAGAGTCGCTGCACTGCTTCACAAGCAACGCAACGCGCGCCCCAAGACGACGTTCAATTTCGTCCAGCATTTTCTGCCCGCCGCAGTCTTCCGCCGCATCGTGTAAAAGCGCCGCCAGAGCTTCGTCTTCATCTTCCGTCCACTCCATCACCATTCCGCTCACGCGCAGCGGATGGCTGATGTACGGATCCTGATGAAATTTGCGTCTTTGATTTGCATGAATCTCGCAGATCCACGCAAGAGTTTCCGGAAATCGCTGGGTTAATTGAAGCATGATACACATCCTTTTCTTTGAATATCTGCCCGTTTGAATCAGTAATTAATCAAATATGAATTCTTTGAATAATTTTGAAACTCGTTCTTAATTGGTTCCCGGATAGCGACTCGGCGTGTCCCAGTCGGCACTTCCAGACGGAAACGCATTCGGATTCGCAGGCGGAACGTTCTCGGACGGTCTTTCCTGCTGCTGTTGTTCAAGAAGTGAATTCCACGTGGGTTCCGAACTTGCGGGAGGCGCCACAGTCGATTCTTGTTCTGGAATCAGAGGTTCTGTCGTCGGCATCGGTGCCGTCACGGGCGTTTCGAAACCGGAATCCGGATTCTGTCCCAAAGAAGGGCGTCGGTACGGATAGTTTTCGGCAGTTACAGGCGTTCCGAGCGTTCCGTCGGGGTTTACCGTTCGACTTCCTTCAAACGCAAAGTCTCTGGCGCGCGCCAAGATTTGTTCGTCGGACGAAATCGCACGCTGCTGCATGTCGTACGTCCAGACGTGATTGTCCTTCACCTCGCCTGCGCTGAACGTTTCGCTGAAGAAATCGAAAACCGGATATTCGTACCAAGGCGGCAGAACTTTCTGTTTAACGACCATCGTCTGGTAATTGTCCATTTCGAGACGGATGTTGCGCGTCCCGTAATACGTAAAGTCCGTCGAAACGGGCGTTTTTCCGATTTGATGACCGTCCACGTACACCGTCGCGCCCGGCGGATTGCTGTTGATCGTCATTCTGCGCCGCAAGCACCCCCCCGAAGTCCATAAAAGGGCCGCACATACGGAAAAACAGACTCCCGTGCGCAAAAGACGGCGAATTTCGAATTGAGGAAAACGCGAAAAAAACATTTCAAACCTCGGTTTTAGGGACAAACACGAGGTTATTTTAGCGTTTTTTCGTTTTCAGTTCCAGAGCAATTTCCGCTTTTTTATAAAAATTCTCAAAAATTTCGTTACAAATTCCCGTACGAATCTTTATCTAAAAATAAGGCGGCGGAAGCGTGACGGCGCATGATCGTCGCGGGAAGGTCGGTCGAAATGGGCGTTTCAGGCGAAATAAGACGTGCAACTGCCGCATGTTTGGAGGCGGCCGGAACCGTACAAACGAGATGTGTGCAGGCAAAAAGTGTCGGAATTGTAAGCGTCATCGCATGGGTCGGCACATCGGCGAGCTGCGCGAAACAGCCGTCGTTTACCTGCTGCTGGCGGCAGACTGCGTCGAGTTCGACCGTTTTGACGGTTTCCGGATCCTCAAAATTTGCGACCCATGGATCGTTGAAGGCGATGTGACCGTTTTCACCGATTCCGAGACAGCAAATGTCGACGGGAGCCGCATTCAGAAGGTCCGAATAGGTTTTTGGGTCGCGTAAATAATGCACAGACTTGAAGGGAACCCGGCCGAAAAGACGGTCGCGAAGGAAATTTCCGAACCCTTGCGGCGCGTTCGGGTCCAATCCGACGTATTCGTCCATGTGGAACGCATGGATTCGTTCCCACGGAATGTTGGGAGAGCGTGCGAGATTTTCCAGTACCTCATTCTGCGACGGGGCGGCGGCAAAAATCATTCGAATTTCTTCTTTTTGAAAAAGCAGCGCGCGAATCAGTCCTTCGGCGTATGCTGCCGCCGCAATTCCCATGGAGGAACGATCCGAATACGCTCTCCAACTTAAAAAATCGATTTTTCCTGATTTCAACAACATGGTACACCTTGCATTCTTTTGAGTTTTTGTTTATATTAGAAATATGTTCGTACAAATGGTTATTATAAAACAAAAAACCAGAATGTATACCCCCCCGTCAGAAAAACATGGAATGAATAAGGAGAAATTATGCAAATTCTGGACTGGATTATGCTTTGTCTTTTTTTCGCGACACTCATCGGAATCGGAGTTTTCTCCATCCTGAAAGTGCGTCAGAGCGGCGATTACTTCCTCGGCGGCGGCAAACTCCCGTGGTGGGTCGGCGGAATCTCGCATCACGTCGGCGGTTACAGTGCCGTCATTTTTACCGCTTGGGCGATGTACGCCTATCGCGACGGTTTTTCTCTTTACATCTGGTGGGCGCTTGGATTTGCGGTCAGCTGCCTTATTTGCGGGCTTTTCATCGCTCCACGCTGGGTCGAAGTCCGAAAATCTCTCGGAGTCCAATCCCCGACAGAATATCTTGCTGTTCGATATAATGTCCTCACTCAGCAGGTGATCGTTTGGAGCGGCGTCGGTCTGAAACTTCTGGATCTTGCAGGTAAAACGACCGCGATGGCCACGATTCTTTACGGGTTCGCCGGCGTTCCCATCATGTGGGGCGTTCTTATAACAGGCGTCATCGGACTCGTTTACAACACTTTGGGCGGTTTTTTCGCAAGTACTCGAAACGACGTTTTTCAGTTTCTTGTACAGCTCGTCGGCGGTCTTTTGATGTTCTTCTTCGTCCTGCAGCACCTCACGACCCAATGCGGCGTCAATTACGTCTCCATGTGGGACAAACTCCCCGCGGGACACTTCTCGGCCTTGAGTTCGGAGTGCAACCTCCTCTTTCTCATCGGTTTCTGGCTTGCGATCTTCTTCGGATGTTCCGGCGGGAACTGGGGCGCAGGACTGCGGTTCATGGCGGCGCCCAGCAACTCGTTTGCAAGAAAAAGCGCCATTTTCTCAGGACTTTTGTACTTCATTTGGCCGCTTGTGATTTTCGCACCGATGTGGGCGGCGCCGCTCATTTATCCCGATCTTCCCCCCGATCAAATGAAGTCGGTTTACACCTTTCTTGCGCGCGACATCCTCCCCGCGGGCTTCGTCGGAATCATCCTGGCGTCGATGTTTGCCGCCAGTATTTCGACGATTGCAGGAGACTGCAACGCGGTGGCCAGCGTGATTGCGCGCGACATTGCGCCTCGATTTTCACGACGTTTCCAGAACGAAAACGGTCAGACGCCGCTTTGGTTTGCCCGAACGGTCGCGTTTGTTTTCACGTCGCTGACGATTCTCATTGCGTTCTACAGTGACGTTTTCGGCGGCATCGTGGGCCTCGTCGTCAAATGGTTTTCGGGGCTGCTGGGGCCGATTTCGGTTCCGCTTGTTTTTGGACTTTTACCCTGCTTCAATCGCTGTCGTGCTGTCGCCGCACTCTCGTCGGTCCTGCTCGGAATTGCAGCATTCTTCATTGTAGAATTTGGTTTTCCGTACTATTGGACGCCGGGCGTGAAGGCTCCGCTGGACGCTTCCATCTTCTATCCCGTCACGACGAGCGTGGCGGTTTACTGTGCGTTTTTGTTCGTTCCACAAAAGAAAAATGTGCAATAATTAAAAACCTCTGAAAATTTTCTCCCCGCAAGCGGGGAGGAGTTGGGACGGAGCGTTGCTCCGTAAAACGTTTCGTCGCATTCACGTCTTGCTTCGGGGCGGCGTCCCGCTTCGCCCCGCCGCAGACGCTCACGCTCCTTCACGATTCTTTTAGCTTAGGAGAACT
>CAYTLK010000185.1:0-4228 GCA_964438515.1 uncultured Planctomycetaceae bacterium | reverse complement strand
TCACTAAAATCAATAGAAAGAAAATTCAATTCGAAGAGGAAAAATGGACGATATTTTTGAAAGCAGCGATTCCCAGCGAGGTGCGTTTGAATTACCGTACGCGAAATCTGCAACGTTTAAGGGTTCTTTTCCGTTAAAACGGGGCGGAACGCTTCAGGATGTGACGATCGTTTACGAAACGTACGGCGAATTGAATGCCGCAAAAAATAACGTTATTCTTCTCAGTCACGCGCTCACGGGCGACTCGCATGTAGCGCGTCACAACATGAAGGACAATCCGGGCTGGTGGGACATCCTCATCGGCCCAGGAAAATCCATCGACACAAACCGATATTTTGTAATTTGTACGAATAATCTCGGCAGCTGCCGCGGGACGACTGGGCCTGCGTCCATCAATCCCGCAACGGGCAAACCGTACGGCGCGTCGTTTCCGGAAGTGACGATGGAAGATAATGTGGAGCTTCAGAAAAAACTCATCGATTATCTCGGAATCACCAAACTTTTGGCGGTCGTCGGCGGGTCCGTCGGCGGAATGATGTGTCTCATTTGGGCAACACAATATTCGGAAATGATTTGCGGCGCTGTAACACTCGCGACGAGTCCGTGTCTCACGAGTCAGGCGATCGCGTTCGACGTCGTGGGACGCAACGCAATTACGAGCGACCCGCATTTTTACGGCGGCGATTACTACGAAAAATCGGAAGGTCCCGCCGTGGGACTCGCGATTGCACGTATGTTGGGGCACATCACGTATTTGTCCCGCGAATCCATGATTCGTAAGTTTGACGTCGAGACGGACCGCTGCAACGCGCGTAAAATCGACACGCCGTTCGAAACCGAATTTGCGGTTGGGTCCTATTTGGCGCATCAAGGGTCCAAATTCAACGAACGTTTCGACGCAAACAGCTACATTACGCTCACAAACGCCTGCGACTTTATGGATTTTGGCGATAATGTGGCCGAAATTGCGGAAAATCTCGAACCTGCGCAATGCAAGTGGCTCATTATGAGTTTTTCCTCCGACTGGCTTCTGCCTGCGTATCAGTCTGAGCAGATCGTCGATGCACTGATTTCCCTAAAAAAAGCCGTCAGTTTCTGCAATATTCAGAGCGATGCGGGTCACGATGCGTTCCTCCTCCCGTTGCAGCTCAGCACCTACGGCGGCCTCATTGAACATTTTTTGAATAACTTACACAATATTCAAACTCTTGCAACTGCATCGGAAAAGACGTCAAAAACGCAAGATATGAATTTTATTACAGATATTCATAGTGTGCCGAAATGTTCCGGAGCGTCGGACGGTTCCGATTCCGCTTCCGATTCCGCTTCGGGTTCCGATTCGGGCGTGTATTCGGATGGTTTTGGCCGATCTCACGATGGACGTCTCGATTTTGAATCCATTCTGGAACTCATTCCGCAACATGCAAGTGTTTTGGACTTGGGCTGCGGAAACGGCGATTTACTCAAACGATTGCGTCAGCGCAGCGATAAAAGCCGTCTCATGGGAATCGAACTGAGTGAACGGTGCATTCAGAAGTGCGTTGCACGCGGTCTCGACGTGGTGCAGAAGGACATTAATGAGGGACTGAAAGCGTTTCACGACCGTCAGTTCGAATACGTCGTTCTTTCCTGCACGATGCAGACGATTAAGGAAGTGGAACACGTCCTCGAAGAAATGCTGCGCGTTGGTCGATTTGCAATCGTCAGTTTCCCGAACAGTGCGTATCTTCCGTGGCGCACGCGTCTGTACAAAGAAGGCCGTATGCCGAGAATTGGATGCGACAACGAAAAATCTTGGTACAATACGAAAGACGTACGTTTTTTAACGCTCGTCGATTTCCATCAGTTCTGCGACAAAAAAGGATATTCTGTACGCCGACAAATTTCACTTGATACGGAAAAAGGGTGCAGAGTGTTTCAGAACCCCAACGATAACGCCAGCATGGCGATTGTGGAGCTGAGTCGATAGCAGGAGCGGTAAAAAAAGACGATAAAATGAAAAATCGCAATTATGAATCTATTTTAAATCAGATTTCCGCCGCCGCCTCACATTCGGGACGGCGTCCTGAAGACGTCAAACTCGTGGCCGTCACGAAATATTTTTCCGGTATTCAGGAAATTCAGAACCTTCTTGAGTCCGGCTGTCGCAATTTTGGAGAAAATCGTTTGCCGATTCTACAGCCGAAATATGAAGCACTGAAAGAAGTGCAAAATTCAAAAGACTCGGCGTTTCACTGGCACTTTATCGGTCCTTTACAGCGAAATAAAGCACGAAAAGTCCTCGAAATTGCGGAGATGATTCATTCCGGAGAGAGTTTGGAACTGCTTCGGACTCTCGACCGCCTCTCCGACGAACTGCATTTGCGGCGGCGCGTTCTGATTGAAGTAAATATCGGCGGCGAAGCAAATAAGCATGGTTTTACGCGTGACGAACTTTTGAGCGCGTTTCCAGAAATCCTCACATTTTCCCATCTTCAAATTTCGGGTTTCATGGGAATGACGTCTTTGGACGCGGATGAAACGGCGGCCCACCGACAATTCGCCGCTCTCCGCGCGCTGCGTGACGAACTTCTGCCCGAGGGCGAGCTTTCGATGGGGATGAGCCACGATTTTCCCGCCGCGATTGCTGAAGGATCCACGATTGTACGAATCGGAACGGCTTTGTTTCAATAAAAATCACATTTGTACAATTTTCATACGTCTGCCGATTCTTCCGCACGGGCAGGGTTTTGAATTCAGTACAACCTGAATTCCCGTCCGAAAACGCAGAAGCGGCTGTGCTTCGCGGTACAAATCCGTAACAACCAGCTCGCCGGGCGTTCCATCCGGAACCAGCTGCAATGTGGTTGAATCAATGCATTCAAACAGAAAAACGTCTTCCTGCAGGTGCATTCCATCCTGTAAATAACACTCCGCCGCTATTCCGGCAGAATAAAAAGCCGGAAGGGAAAGAAACTGATACGTTTTTATCGAATAATCCGTCTGAATTTTCGTCCGCAGAGCTTCAGACGCCGCGTCCGCCGGAACATGCGCGTACCGCAACCGCAGCGGAATTCCCGCATTTTTTGCCGTCTCGCCCAATTCCCAAACTCGTTCAGCCTCGTCGCAAAGTCCGTTCACGCCAAGAAACGTGATTGCGTCGAGCTTTTCACGCAGATTTTCCTGTCGATTTTCCTCAGAAGAAGCAGGAACCACCGCCGTGCCGATCAATTCCAAGCCGTTTTGAAGCGCAAAAGCGATTCCGGAACGACCGAAAGGGAGAGAAATCTGAACGGAATTGTTACTTCGAACTCCGTCCGCATACAGAAACCGCGCCGCCAAATCCGCCTGCGTCTGGAGGTCGCGGCGCGTAAAAGCCGTTACGACTCCGTTCTGCGTCTGAATCCGTGCGATTTCGTGGCGCGGAACGTACTGATAATCGTACGGTGCATACTCGCGCAGCATTTCAACCGTCGTAAATGGAAAATGTACGATATCACTCAGATTCTTTACTTTTGTACTTAAATCGAAATTTCCGTCTTTTGAACGTTGATTTCCGTAAAGACGGCGGTACATGGGGACATCGCGCACACGCTCTGCCGTCTGCTGGAGGCGCGCGAGCCGGCAGGAATGCAGCTGGGAAAGCGGCAGCGTCTCCATCTGACTCCAATAGAGATTTTCGAACGGTAAATTTTCAAATAATTCCGCCATATACAACCTGTTCTTAACAATCTGTTTTTTTCAACCTGTTATTAACAATCTGTTCTTAACAACTTGTTCTTTGAAAAACGTCAGTTAATTTGATATAAATCGACCGTATCGAAGACGTTCACGCCGTTTTCGTGCAACACATTTACGGCCGCATCCGGATCGTTGAAACGAAAAACGAGAATTGCTTTGTCGCGTACATGCGACGTAAATGCGTACATATATTCCACATTCAGATCGGCTTTTTCGATGATTCCGAGAATTTCCGCCAGACCTCCCGGCCGATCGGGGATTTCGGTCGCAACTACATCGACGGTTTTCACCATGCAGCCGGCGTCTTGCAGCAGTTTCATCGCAGGTTCCCAATCTTTCACGACGAGCCGAAGCATCCCGAACTGCTGAGTATCCGCAAGAGACAGCGTCAGAATATCGATATTTGCGTCCGCCAGAATTTTGCAAATCGCGCTCAAATGTCCCGGTTCATTCTGAAGATACACTGAAAGTTGTTTGATTTTCATGATTTTTACCTTTCCGCAAAACT
>CAYTLK010000184.1:0-4269 GCA_964438515.1 uncultured Planctomycetaceae bacterium | reverse complement strand
CCAAAATCTCCCACCCCCTGAATGGGGGATAGAAGATTTGTCTTGCGGAAATCACTCGACCCGAACCTCCTGGGTGTGCTGTGTGCCGGATTTATCCGTCCACGTGAGGGTGTATTTACCGCGAAAACCACGGAACGCAATGCGTCCGGAAGCGTCCGCAGTGAGCGTAAGGTTCGTCTTCCATTCCTGATTGATGAGTTCGTTCATTGCGTAAAAAGCAGGTTTCGGCTCCATCTGACGTGTAAAAAGCCCCGATTTCGTCGGTTCGCCGCGATAGCCGCAATCATCAACAACGTTCCACCAAGTGATTCGGTAAATACTGGGCCACGAGAACCAGAGACGGTACATGTCGCGAGTCACCTGCGCCTGCATCGCTTCCGAAAGTGCGTCTGTTCCGGGAGCCGGTATCGTAATTTCACTCAGATGAATCGGACGTTTCAACGTGTCGAGTTCGCGCAAATAGGCTTCCACGTCGCGCGGTTTCCAAGAGGTTCCATTCGGAAAAACGGATTTTCCCGCCGCAACGTCGAGCATGGGCTGCGAGCCGAAAATGTGCATTTGAAGTCCCACAATATCGATTTTTGCGCCTCGTTCGATGAGTTCATGAATGAACGGCGGATACACTTTTCGCCACGAATCGTTCACCGCCAGCCGCACGTTGGAGGGGAATTCGGCCTCTGCAATTTTGTACGTTTTGAACGTGTAATCGTCCGGCGTCATCGGATATCGCGACTTTCCTGGCGTCGGTTCGACCGATTCATTTACGACGTCCCAGCTTCCCAGCCGTCCTTGGTAGCGGGCGATCAGCTGATGTGCATGTTCCTCAAACTTCCGCGTCATCGTTTCTTTATATTCAGGTTTTGTGGACATCCAGCTCGGCAAAACCCGGCAATAAATGATCGGATGACCGTGCATCGAGACGCCGTTTTTTTCGCAGAATTCCAGAATGGGTTCGGGACACGGCCGGCGCCAGTGCGGTTCTTTTGCCGGTTCTTCCACATGATTCCAGAATTCGGCAGAGTCGCGATATTCCGGATCGAAACGCATTTTTCCCTCTTCAGGTTCCATCCCCGCCCAGTAAAAAGGAACGGTTGCGGAATTGAAAAATTTGTCTTCGCCGTAAAGTGCTTTGTATTTGGCGTTCAGTTCGTCCGACCCCAGTTGATCGAAGTTGAAAATCTGTGCGCCGAATTCAAAAAAATGCGTCCGCTGAACTGCGTGAACCTCACAGCCGGCGGCATCTGGAAGCGTAAATTCCGCATCGGCTTTACGATATTTCTCGATACGCGCATCGATTTCCTGATTCAGCTCATCGTTCCAAAGGGCTTTATATTCGTCGCTGACGGAATCTTCCGGTCGGATGGGCGTTTCCTGTGCCGAACACGAGCACGAGAGTGCGCCGAATACCAGAAATGAGAGGATGAGCGAGATTTTTTTCATGATTTCTCCTTAATGAACGAGGGATGCTGCTATGATTCTTAATGGGAATGAGTCTGAAGGATTAAAGCACGAAATTTTCGATTCGTGCTTTGAAATAAAATGATTCTTATATCATCCTGCTGATTTCGTGTACGATTTATTTTTGAAATCGTGTACGAACGAGGTGTAAATAAAATTACGATATTCTTACATCAAACTTTCGAGCAGAAGACGCATTTTACGCATCTCTTGAGCCACATCCAAGTCTTTTTCCGGAAGAATGTCAATGCTCACTCCGCCTCTGTAGTGATGGTGCATAAGCCGACTTATTATGTGTCCAAACTCAATTTCACCCTGTCCGACGCAAACCTGAAACTTTTTTTCCCGCGTGTCCCTCAGATGAACGTGGCAGACTTTGTCGAGCACACTTTCGATATTCGGACGGGCATTTTCATGATGTTTGTAAATATAATGACTCGGATCAAGCGCAATACTAAGGCCCGGAACCAGCGAACAAATGGATTTTGCAGTTTCCAAGTCTTCCGTAAGTCTTTCGCGTTCCGTAAGGAGTCCGATGGTGATACCGCGTTTTTTTCCTTCTTCGACACATTTTCTCAGACGTTCAACTTCCGAATTGAACGGGAACCCCCACGGTGCAGAGCGGACCGTCATTGTAACGACTTGAAGAACGCGCGCCAGTTTCATGCAGGCGACGAACTGACGCACATATTCATCCGTATTTTCTGTAGTAATTTCTACGCTGATACATGAAGGAATCAAACGATAGAGATTTTTCAGCTGCAAGTACGTTTCCGGCAGATGATCCTGAATGTACGACGGCTTCAAGGAGTTGTTCGACTCGTAAAACATAAGTTCAACATGAGAAAACTCCAGGTCTGCAATTTTCTCCAGAGCCTGTGAAACCGGCAGATTGCAGAAACAGTTTGTGGTTGCGGCTACAAACACCAAATACTCCTTTATATTCCATGGGAAGTTCCAAGAAAGTCTCAAGCGGGTCATAAAAAACCACTAGACTTTCCGTTTTCCCATAGTTTACGAAAAAATGGAGAAAACGCAAGACCAATTTTTCAGAATTTTTAAAATTTTTGGCAGGAAGTACTGGAAATTTTGAATATTCTATGTAAAATAGATAAAAAGAGTAAAATCCGAAACACTTTTTTGAGTTCCTTCCTTTTTCAGAGAGAAACGTCCGGGTTGTGGTCGTTCCAAGGCAAAATCAAAAGTGAAAACGGTACAAGAAAGGACTTGCAATAATGAGTTACAATGGATCTTCATTTCCGCCGCCGTATAATCAGCAAAATACGTCCCCGCGTTCCTGGAGATTTTTCCCTCAAGGGTGCATATGCGGGTGCAGCGGCTGTCTGCTTCCCTTTGTGATGCTTTTTCTTCTGGGAATCTTTTTCGGAAATTCACTGGAAGAAACCGTCACACGCAGTACGATTCAGGGGCCGGATGATTATTTTGAGACTTCAACCTGTGATAAAGTGGCCGTGATTGAAATTACGGAAACGATTATGTCCGACACGGGTTTCATTAAAGACCAAATTGAAGACGCCCTGAATGATGATACGGTCAAAGCGATCGTGTTGCGGATGGACACACCCGGCGGAACCGTCAGCGCCAGTGATTATTACTACAATCGGCTGAACAAACTCCGTGAAACCAAGGATATTCCGATCGTTGTGAGTATGGGCGGCATCTGCGCAAGCGGCGGTTATTACATTTCCATGTCCGTCGGAAACAAAAACGAAAACGTACTTTTTGCGGAACCCACGACGTGGACCGGCTCCATCGGCGTCATTATTTCTAACTATGATCTTTCCGGGCTGGCGGATAAAGTCGGCGTGAAAGAAGATTCGATCAAGAGTCACGAACTGAAGGGGATGGGAAGTCCAGCGCGGCCTCTTACGGAAAAAGAACGCGCCATTTTGCAGAATCTCGTCAATGATTCGTTCGGACGCTTTAAAAATGTGGTGTATTCCGGTCGAAAAGTCTTTAACGACGATCATGAACTGCTTGAAAAGTACGCAACGGGCGAGGTTTTCAGCACTTCCATGGCGCTTGAGGCGGGACTCGTCGATAAAGAAGGATATTTGGAAGATGCGATTGATCGTGCAATTGAGCTGGCGGGATTGGATGCGGACACGACGCAGGTGTATTCGTACCAGCAGGTCGCGACGTTTTCGCAGCTTCTGATGGCCACGCATGATAAAATGGAAGAAACCCCCTTGGACGTGCTGCGCAGTCTGGCTTCGCCCCGCGCGTGCTACTTGTGGAGCGTCGGAAAATAGGGAGCGTTCGTTCTTCGGGGATTGTACGGGAATCGTTCTGGAATCGTTTTGAATAGGTTTTAAATTATTTAGAATTATCAAAACTATTCAAAAATCCTGTGTCCGAGAATCCCCGTCCGGACGATTTCAGAAACACATTCCTTCGAATGACGCGTTCGGAGGAATTTTTTGCGGATTTCCATCCATTTTGCGGATATTTGGGGATATTTTAAAATCTGGTCTTTTCCTGTCGGCGTATTTGTGTTAAAATAGACGCACTGTACCTTCTTTTGGAAGGTTGGGAGAGAACTCCTTCTACAGTTCTTACAATATTAATAATGAGTATATTAATAATTAATGTACAAATGAAATGGATCCATTTCTGAACGGAGATAAAATCAATGGACAGTTTCCGATTTGCACGGATTTTCGGCTGGATTCCCGCCTCTGTCTGTATTTTCGCAGCCGCAGCGCCCGTGTGGGCGCAAAATTATGCACCAGTTCCAGAAGCCCCCGCCCCAACGCAGGCTGTCGTTTCTCCAACGGTTTCACCTGCAGT
>CAYTLK010000183.1:0-4284 GCA_964438515.1 uncultured Planctomycetaceae bacterium | reverse complement strand
ACCGTGCGCACGCGAAAAAAGTGATTCATCGAGACGTGAAACCGCGGAATATTATGTTCAAAAAGGACGGTGCCGACCTAGAGCCGTGGCTCATTGATTTTGGGATTGCGTCGCGGCTTCATTCTGCGGACACTCTGACGACGACGCACGGCAAATCTTCCACCGGCACGCCGCTTTACATGGCTCCCGAACAGTTTCTATCGCAGCCTCAGTCCGCCGCCACCAACCAGTACGCACCTGCAACAATTGTGTACGAATTTCTATCGGGTCATGCTCCGTTTGAGTCGGAGAATATCGTGACGCTTGGAATGAATAAAGCGATGAAATCCGTTCCGCCGATTCCTCACGTCTCTGAGTCGGTCAATTCGGTCCTGAAACGTGCTCTTTCGGTGGACCAAAACGCACGATTTGCCGCGTGCCGCGCATTCATGGACGCCTTTTCTGCCGCACCTTCACCGCCGCCCGTTCAGCCGCCCCTCGTCGTTCCGAAACCCGTAAAACCAGTTGTTTCGACGTCCCAACCGTCGATTCTGACTGTCCCCACGGACGTCGCGACGCTTGCGGATGCGTACGCCAAAATTGCGCCGGAAGGAACGATTAAACTCAATCGCGGCAAACACCAAGTCCCCGAAACGATTACAATTACGAAAAACGTAACGATTCTTGGAGATGAAAAACACCCAGAATACGTCGTTCTTGAGGGCGGCGAAAGCAACATCTTTCACGTTCAATCCGGCTTCGCCGAAATCGGCGGTCTGACGATTCAAAACGAAGGAAAAGAAGGGTCACAAAAAGCTTCGAACGATGCTATTCGGATCACTGCCTCTCGTTGTGCGTTCCACGACTGCGTTTTTACCTCTCGCTTTGGACGTGGTTTTATCGTGAATACGAAGGACTCTACGCCCAATGTTCAGCGCTGTACGACCCGCAACTGTGGTCTGCAAGGCTTCTACATAGGTTCCGGTGCTTCCGGCACATTTCGCAACTGTACCGCCAGCGAAAACGCTTTCTCAGGAATGCAGGTCAGTGATGCGGGGAGCAATCCGACCGTGGAAAAGTGTCAGTTCACCGAAGGGAAACAGTCTGGAATTTACGTCTGTGACGGTGCCTCCGGCACGTTCCGCGACTGTACCGCCAGCGGAAACGCGAGTTGCGGAATGTGTGTTCAAGGCGCGGGGAGCAATCCGACGGTGGAAGGGTGTAAGTTTACTGATGGAAAAGACGTTGGAATTTTGGTCTGTAACAGCGCATCCGGCACGTTCCGCGACTGTACCGCCAGCGGAAACGCTGGGTGTGGAATGTATGTTCAAGGCACGGGGAGCAATCCGACGGTGGAAGAGTGTCAGTTTACCGATTCGAAAGATGCTGGAATAGCCGTCCTTTCCGGCGCATCCGGCACGTTCCGTAATTGTACTACCAGCGGAAACGCTAAGGACGGAATGAAGGTCAAAGGCGTAGGAAGCAATCCGACGGTGGAAGAGTGTCAGTTCACCGATTCGAAAGAAGCTGGAATTGCCGTCCTTTCCGGTGCTTCCGGCACGTTCCACGACTGTACCGCCAGCGGAAACGCTTATTCGGAAATGCAGGTCAAAGACGCGGGGAGCAATCCGACGGTGGAAGGGTGTCAGTTTACCGATGGAAAATCTGCTGGAATTTTCGTCTATGACGGCGCCTCCGGCACGTTCCGCAACTGTACCGTCAGCGGGAACGCAGCTTGTGGAATGTCTGTTCAAGGCGTAGGAAGCAATCCAACGGTGGAAAGGTGTACATTCACGAACAATGCACAGAACGGTGTATGGATTTGCGATTCGGCAGGCGGCACATTCCGAAATAATGAACTTCTTGGGAATAGAATGCCTGCATGGGATGTTTCGTGGTGGAACTGGATTACTAGAAGAGTCGTGAGGAAGGAGAATATGCCGAATAAATAAAAAGGGGGTGGGTTTCATGTTCGAGGCTATAATCGTTACGAACGAATTGATTGGCACAATGTGAAACTTGCGCACATTGTGTACGTTGCGTATATTACGCGTATTATGTAATTTTTCACAAAGTCTGAAAATTTACAAAAGATTTTCCGATAAATCTATCAGTTCTACGACTGCTTTATTTATGAGGAAATGCTGTGAACTCACAAATTTCACATTCCCCATCCGGGAATGTTCCTAATAACGATTTTTGTAACGATTTTTTACGCGAACTGCACTGCATCGGCAGCCTCCCTTCCGTCCTTCAACACTTTGGAGAATTGGCGGGATGGCGGCTTTCGTACCACTTTGCAAATTCCGTGCCGACGTTCCTTCAAACGTCCTGCGACCCGGAAAAATCCGTGACTCTGACTTCTTCGGCCGCACACGAACTCCCGACGCCGCTTCCAAAAGAAATTCTGGAAGAAATTGCGGAAGACGAAAATCTGTGGATTCCAATCGAAATCAAAACGGAATTTCTACGCAACGGTCTCCATCGAACGGAAAACCGAGACGAATATCAAAATAAAAATCAAAGCGCAAATCAGAATGAGGGTTCCGAGCCGTCTGCGCAGGGTCCGAGTGTGTGCGGTCAGGAAAAAACAACGTCCGATTTTTCCGCTCAATCACCGTATTCTTCCGAACTTCCGGGGGCGCTTTCGTTTTTGAATCGTCCGATCGGTTTCCTGCATCTGCAGCCGAAAGAAAAACGCGAAACGAAGGGGCCGAAGCAGACGTCTGCGACGAATTCTGTACCGAAAGTCTCATTCGAGGAGGCGCGGAATATGGCGTTTTCGCTGGGCGACATGCTTGCGGAAATGCAGGCGATGCGCGTCCATTTGTGGTTTGCAGAGATGGAGGCCGCGTCGAGTACGACGATTTTGAACGAGCGCGAGGACTTTCAGAACGAAACGTTTGCGCTGCGTTTTCGGAAGCTGCTTGAATACGCAACGAAAGTTCTCGGAATGGATTCGGTGGGGATTTATCTTCTTGAAAATGGGAGCCAAAGTCTGAAACTCCGCGTGAGTGTCGGTCTCTCGATGGACTCACTTATGAATCCTGTACGTGTACTCGGACGGGCACAGGCGGATTTGCACGCCATTCACGATGGAAACATTTTCGTTTTCGACTCAACGAGTCCGGCCGAAGACGCAAAATTAATGCCCGAGAATTTCCAGACGGGGATTTGTATGCCGCTCACGACCGACCGCTCGGTGTTGGGGACCGTCTGGTTTTATTCGGACGGCGAGGAGCCGGTTTCCGACCATCTTTTAAGCGAAGCGGAGCTTTTGGCCGAGCATTTCGCAATCTATCTCGAACGAGAGGCGTTTTTCCGACGTTACGGCCGAGCGATGGAATATTCCGCAGACCTCGAAACGGCGGCGGCGCTCCAGAAAATTCAGGCTCCGATACAGCTTCCCGGACGGCGCGAACTCGACATCTGCGGCTGGTGCAAGTCATCGCGAACGGTTCGAAATCCGATTCATAACGCCGGCGATGCTCCCAGTTCCATCGTGGACGAAAAATCCGTGAGCGGAGATTTCTACGACTGGTTCACGCTTCGGTCCGGACAGACACTCATTGCATTGGGGGACGTCGGAATCCCTGGGTTGGGCGGCGCGATGCTGGCGGCATCCGTTCGTTCCGCGCTGCGCAGTCACGCGCAATACGAACAGTCGGTTTCGGATTTAATGCGCAATGTGCATCACACGCTCTGGCTTCAGCTGGCGGCCGACGCGAAAATCTCGCTTTTTTGCGGTCTCGTTTCGAACGATGGGCCGTATTTGATGGTTCATTTTGCGCAAATCGGCGTTTTTCGCGCGCTTCACATTCGTCAAAACGGTGTTTTTACCCCTTTGCCGCTTCCTTTTACGGGAAATTTCCTTGCGGGACCGTCTGCGTTTCACTGTCATGAAGACGTTATGTACCTCAATCAGGGGGATTCGCTGGTCGTTTTTAACGATGGTTTGATGCACGGAAGTGATTTTTCCGATTCGGGAAGAGCCATGAAAAACAGCTTGAGCGCCGCCCAGATACAATCGCGGCGGGAGATGGAACGGATGATCGTGAACTGCAATCTTGGGCGCATTTTGAGCGACAAAAAGCAGCCGACCGCCCGACTTTTCCTGAGTCTCGCACGGAATTATCTCCAAAACAAAGTCCTCTCGGAGCGCAATGTGGACCAATCGGTCCTCGTGATGCGTCATTCGTGAAAACGTACGGTACTCCGGCCTCTGCGCAGCGTCGGTCTTTTTTCAAATGCGGGCGTTTTGCCCGCTTTTCACTCTGAATGTCACTTTTTTGAAGGAATTTCTAA
>CAYTLK010000182.1:0-4292 GCA_964438515.1 uncultured Planctomycetaceae bacterium | reverse complement strand
TCCCGTACTGTCGTAACGGTCGTGGGGAAAAAACATTTTGAATGTGTTTACTGCTCGCGATTTCGCCCCAGCGAGGGCGTCACTTGTGCGGTAGCACTATCGCCCGTCGCGGCTCGCGACCCCAGACCCCTTTTTCAAAAACTTTTTAATATTCTGTTTTTAATGAGGCGCTCGTCGAACGACTCGGAAATCTGAAACCCCGGCGAAAGAACGAGGAACCGGGAAGAATCCCAATTTCCAAGCAGTAAATCGCGCAAAAGCGTTAAATTTCCGTCCAGAACATCCAGCTCCCACCCCTCATCAGACGCTTTGACTATTGCACGTTTTTCACACGGTGCGTCCGTCGCCGGATTCGTGCGTAAAAACGCAAGTCGGTTGTAATTTCGCGTCATCTTTCCGAGTTCCTTCCACAAAAACGGACCGTTGTCGGGACCGTATTTCTCGCAGAACGTCTCAAGCGACTCGCCGGCGCCGCACTGCGCCTGAATCGAGTCGGGCGGAAACTGCGTCAGATCGTCTCCCAGTTCCTGCCAGCCGACCGTCTGAAAGTAGGTCGAAGGATGCGTAAAGAAATAGTTTGAATAACGTACAGCGTCGCCCATGAAGAGGTGGATACAGTCGTGCGCACGTGGAACGACGAGCGGGGTTTTTCGGGACGAAAGGCCGACGATTCCGCCGCTGCACAAACCGTAACCGAGCAAAATCGCGTCGAACGCCGCCGAATCCTCCGCCTCGCGAATCGCCTGCGCAAGCGCCTCACGACGTTCGTGCGTCTGAACGTCATGCAGGCCTTTCGGGAGAAAAATCGGCTCGACCTGCACCTCAGACGGAAGTTCCTCCAGCAGCGCAGAAAACTCATGGAACATGATTTCGCACGCAATCAGACGGAAAAACTTTCTGGAAGTGCCGTCGTTGCGGCGGCACAAACTGCCTATTTTACGCATCATTCGGCGAGGTCGCCAATCAGCATGATTTTTCCGACCCACCAGTTCGTTCCGTCGTATTTCGGGTCGCCTTCCTTGTATTCTTTCACGACCGTTCGGTCCGGCTGATTCGCGTCGATTTCAATCACGACCGTGTGAACGGTTTCGGGGTCCGAATTTGCGTCGTTGAACGCCCAAAGTGTCGCGAGGCGCGACCAGCTGCAGTAACTGTCGTAACGAGCTGCGGGTTTCTCGCCGCGTTTTCCGTCGACCGTGACCCAAACTTGAGCCGCATTGGGAGCTAGAATATCGTACAGTTTCGCCATCGTTCCTTTGAAGCGGAAAGTAAGGGTGCTTCCAGGGGTTCCGGAGTGCCACATTTCGCCCGTCCGATTGGTGAAACCGTACATGGGTTCGCCCTCTTTCACTTGTTCCCAAGTTCCTTGAAGCATTTCAGGGGTGATGGAAACCATTTTGGCGTTTTCGTAATTTCCTTCGACGAACACTTTTTCAAGCTGGGACGCGTGATCGACGGCGGGAATTTCCTTCATTTGTTCGTAACCGGCTTGGATGTCGGCGAGGTACAATTCGTGGCCTTCGTCACCGGGATGCACGCCGTCTTTCGCAAAAAGCGTGACGCCTTCGGGCGCGGAGTCGCCTTTCATCAGGAGTTTTCCCGCATCGACGAGAGACGCAACGCGTTTTCCAAAGTTGATGGTCGGAATTCCATAAAAGTCGGCCAGCATTTCCATCGCGCCGGCGGCTCGCGCCAGTTTTCCCTGCTGATAGTCGCCGACTGTGGCCGTCGTGACGGTGTAAACGAACACAATGTCGGTCTTTGAATTGTGTTTCCAAATCTGACGAACGATTCCTTCCATCTGTTTCCAGATGTTTTCGGGAGAGTTTCCGCCGTCATTCGTTGCAAATTCGACGAAAACGAGGTCGGGATTGAAGCGTAAAACGTCGTAACCGAGACGGAAAACACCGAGGTCCGATCCTGTGCCGCCGATGGCCGCATGGATTTCGTTGATTTTCGCGTTGGGGAAAGTTTCGCCGAGGAATTTGGACGTTTTGGGACGCCAGCCGTTTTGAGCGGTGATGGAGCCGCCGAAATATGCGACGGTGACTTCCTCACCCGCCTGGAGTTTCGCGAGGGTGTTTCCGATTCCCGTACGCGGATGGCAGTCGAAACTGTCCTGCTGCACGTATTCCGGAGCCGCCTGCGCGCAGACCGTCACGAAAAGAAGGAGGAAAAAGAGGAAGGATGCAGAAAAAATTCGTTTCATTGGAGGGATCCTTGAATAAATCGGTTAAAGGATGTATACAGCCCGACCCCGGAATCTCGATGTATACCGAAGTATACCGACACACCGGGGTGTGAGACTTTTAGAGTTTTTGAGTATTGAGGTTTTCGGCTTCGGTTTCACGCACGATTCACCCTGCGGGAGAATCTGGCTGCCCGTTATGTGGTTGCGGTGGTGAGTGGAAAAACATTTTGAAAATTGTTTTTCCCTCACACTCCCTTTTCAAAAACTTTTTGATGTTGTTTTTTCAGCCATTTTCGGGCTTGAGCAGCGGGAACAAAATCACGTCGCGGATGCTCACCGAGTTGGTCAAAAGCATCACAAGACGGTCAATTCCCATCCCCAATCCTCCGGCCGGCGGCATTCCGTAGCGCAGCGCACGAATGAAATCGTGATCCATCTTCGCCATCGAATCCTCGTCCGCCTGACCCTCAAGCTGCTGCGTGAACAATCGTTCCTGAAGGTCCGGATCGTTCAGCTCCGTATATGCGTTCGCAAGCTCCATCCCTTTCACGAACAACTCAAATCGCTCCGCAATCGACGGGTCGGAAGTCTTGCGCTTCGTCAGCGGACAGATACTTGCAGGATAATCGTACACAAATGTTGGTTTTTCGAGATTTTCCTCGACGGTTGCTTCAAAAACGTCGTTCAAAATCACGTCGGGATGCTTTTTCACGCCTTCTGCAACGATATCGAGACCGAGTTCCACCGCTTTCGCCTCGACGGCTGCGGGGTCGTGAGAATCGATTTTCGCAAACTCATCAACGAGATCGTAGTACTTGCGGCGTGCAAACGGCGGTGTGAAATCCAACTTTTCCTCACCCCACGGCAAAATAATCGGCTCGCCCGGCACGATTTCGTGTCCGACGGCTTCAATCGCGTTCAAAATGATTTTCTCCGACAAATCCATCATCGCGTGGTAGTCGCCGAACGCCTGATACGTCTCCATCAGCGTGAATTCCGGATTGTGCTTCGTGTCGGTTCCTTCGTTTCGATAAACGCGACCGATTTCATAGACGCGTTCCATTCCGCCGACCAGAAGCCGCTTGAGATGCAGTTCGAGCGCAATTCGAAGGTAAAGCGTCATGTTGAGCGCATTATGATGCGTCGTAAACGGTTTCGCAGCCGCGCCGCCCGCCACGACGTGAAGCGTCGGACCCTCAATTTCGTAAAAACCCTGGTCGTCGAGCGTCTTGCGAACGGATTTGATGATTTTTGTGCGTTTAACGAATGTGTCGAGCGAGCCTTCCGTATGAATCAAATCGACGTAACGCATTCGCTGACGCATTTCGGGGTCGTTCATTCCGCTGTATTTGTCGGGGGGCGTGTTGATGGATTTCGACATAAAATCGAGATTGGACGCGAAAACGGTCAGTTCGCCGGTGCGCGTGAAGGACAAATCGCCCTCCACCATCACGATGTCGCCGAGATCGAAGCACTGCGCCAGTTCGAAATTTCGGTCTCCGACCTGATTTTTTCCGATCATGACCTGAATCTTTGCCGTTCGGTCCTTAATGTTGATCCAAATGACTTTTCCGGACGGACGCATCAGCATGATTCGGCCCTGAATTCGGACTTTCGGACCTTCAACACCGGTTTCCCGCACCTCGGCAGAGGGGCACTCGGCGGAACGCGCGCGCACGTCCTGAATGGGCGTCACATCGTCGATACGGTGTCCCCAAGGGTCGATTCCCATGGCGACGATTTTGGCCATTTTCTCACGGCGGTCCTCTTCGAGTTTCATCGCGCCGGCTTTCGCGTCTGCCTCTTCGTTTTCCGCATCCTTTGCGGTTTTCCAAGCGGCAAACTCGGTGTAGCGTGTGAGTTCGAGCGCGTCGTTTGACGCAATCACATCGTCGCCCAAAACTTCTTTCATCCATCCTTCAAAAATGGGGAGTTTGACGGCCGGAGCGTCGGGATGGGTTTTGCGCCAATTGTTGTAATTTGTGTAATGTTTTTTAATGGACATTCAATTTTCTCCTGAGAAAAGACCAAGGGATTCATCATTTTCTGATATTTTACCATAAGCAAAAATTTTTTCTACGGGGACCGGCAAAATCCTCAA
>CAYTLK010000181.1:0-4311 GCA_964438515.1 uncultured Planctomycetaceae bacterium | reverse complement strand
CAAATCACCCTAATTCCACTCACTGCGTTCGTTTCATTACGGGCTTGCTTGCGGTTCGACGTATTGAAAACCCCCGTAACGATTCCATGAATTCGAAAAAAGAACCTTAAATCAGAAAGTTTCCTATGCACACTCACCTTTTTCACTCGGCGGTCACGCCGCTTTTGGTCCTCGTCGGAATCCTCGGCGCCTCACCGCTTTGGGGGCAGATGATTGATTTTTCCGACTCCCGCGTTCAAACCACCTTCACCCCCGGCGAGTGGAAAACGATCGGAACCGTCGTACAAAAATCAGTGACCGACGTGACGCACTCGCAGAACTGGACGCTCGGCTGTGAGACGCTCGACCGCGATTACATTTTTTGGGAAACGTATAAAGAATACGTCGCGTCGCTCGGAATTCGCCGCATTCGTCTTCAAGCCGGCTGGGCAAAAACCGAACAACAGCGAGGGGTGTATGATTTCGCGTGGCTCGACACCATCATCGACGACGCCCGCGCTCGCGGACTCGAAATCTGGCTCGAAACGGATTACGGAAATCCGCTCTATCCCGGCGGAGGCGACTGGGATTTGGGCGCGGGTTTTCCGACCTCCGAAGAAGGTTTGGCCGCCTGGGACCGTTGGGTCGAACAGCTTGTGACGCGATATAAAGGGAAAGTTCGCGACTGGGCGATGTGGAACGAACCCGACATTTCGGGAAAGTACACTGCCGGCAAGAAAAAGACGCCGGAAGAAATCGCCCTTTTTAACATTCGAACCGCCGAAATCATTCGACGAATTCAGCCCGAAGCACGAATCGGAGCGCTTTCGCTCGCAACGAACAGTCCGGAATTCACGAAAGCGTGTCTCGACGTCTTTGAACGTGAGGGAAAAATGCAGCTTTTTACGTGGCTCATCTACCACGGTTACGCGCCGAATCCCGACTCTTCGTACAAAAACGTGACGGAATTGCAGACGCTCGTAAGTTCGTATCCGCACGTTCTGAAGCTCTGGCAGGGTGAAAACGGCTGTCCCTCCGAAATGGCGCATCGTTTTGCACTCTCGAATCATCCCTGGACCGAACTGACGCAGGCAAAATGGGACGCTCGCCGCATGCTTGGGGACCTCGGTCACGATGTCGTTTCTTCCGTTTTCACTATCTGCGACTTCGATCATTCGGGCCGCGAAATCAATCGGAAGGGCCTCCTCAAAATCAACGATAAACAGCACCTCGCGAAGGTTAAAACAGCGTACTACACGGTACAAAATATCGTTTCACTCTTCGACGACTCACTGGTTCGGCGTACGGACTGCGGCTGCGTTGTGGAAGATGCGTCCGAAAAAACGGTGACGTGGTTTGCGTATCGAGATGCGGAAAAGAAGCAGGATTTGTTGGTTTTTTGGGATGGAACTGCGATTCCTTCCGACGACAATTCCGCCCGAACGATTCAGCTCACGCTTCAGAACGTTTTTCTCACCGACCCCGTCCTCGTCGATGTGGTTTCCGGACGAATCTTTGAAATTCCTGAAGATTTTGTTCAGAAATCAGAATCCGATTCAGGAACCCGTGTCCTTTTGAAAAACATCCCGGTTTACGATGCGCCGCTCGTAATTACGGAACGCGCGCGTGTCCTAAAAAAACGATATTTAAAATATTAAAAAGTTTTTGAAAGGAGAGTCTGAGAGGGAAACAACATTCAAAATGTTTTTTCCCCACGACCGTCACGACAGTACGGGAGCGTTACTGTTTCCTCCCGTCAGGGTGGAAACACCGCTGCGGTACGAAAAAACCTCAAGGCACAATGTTTGTTGTACTATTTTTATATAGTATCATTTAATTATCAGAAAGTAAATCCGAAATGCGTTCATTTCTCCCTCAATCCATCCTTTTTAGTTTCCTTTTCCTCTTCCTCTTCGGAACGGCTGCGGTCGTTTCGTCGCAGACGCCTCAGGACGTTTCGCGGCCAAACGTTTTACTCGTTCTTGTGGACGATTTAGGTGCGTGCGACCTCGGTTTTTCCGGGAGTTCGTACCATCAGA
Organism: uncultured Planctomycetaceae bacterium; assembly: GCA_964438515.1. Classification (GTDB taxonomy): domain Bacteria; phylum Planctomycetota; class Planctomycetia; order Pirellulales; family Thermoguttaceae; genus RGIG3701. The sequence continues at coordinate 2,293 of CAYTLK010000181.1, read as the reverse complement.
CGCCGCACATCGACGCACTGGCGCAGAAAGGGACGGTTTTCCCGAACGCATACGCATCCTGCGCCGTTTGCTCCCCCACGCGCGCCGCCCTTCAAACGGGAAAATCTCCCGCCCGGCTCGGACTGACCGACTGGATTCGTTCGCGATTTCAGAACGGTGAAGCGCCGCAGCTCGTGAACGGAGTGTGGCCGTACGAAAAAAACAAAGGGGAAAAACTCGCGTGTCCGAAAAATCCGATTTGGATGGAACTCGAAGAAACGACGCTTGCGGAACGGCTTCACGACCTTGGTTACGCGACTGCGTACATCGGAAAGTGGCACTTGGGACCCGAAGAATTCTTCCCGAACGCGCAGGGGTTCGACGTGAATATTGGTGGGTGCGACCTGGGTCAGCCGCCGTCTTACTTCGACCCGTATTTTCCCGACTCAACCGAATGGAATGCAGGAAATCCGCAACTCAATCCGAAGTATCGAATCACCACGCTGAAACCGGAAAAGAACGGCGAGTTTTTGACGGATCGCGAGGCGCGGGAGGCGGTGCGTTTTTTGAAGGATGCGTCGCAGAATCCGCAGCGTCCGTTTTTTCTGCAAGTCTCGCATTATGCGGTACATACGCCGATTATGTGCCGTGCGGAAGTGCGTGACCGTTACAAAGCCCGGCTCGATGAAATGACCAAAACCAACCCCAATCTGAAGAAGAATTTCAACGGCGGACGAGACGGTCGCGATCCGAATCAAACGGTAAACGAACAGCGAAATCCCAACTATGCGGGTCTCGTGGAGAGCGTCGATGATGCAGTGGGGAAAATTCTGCAAACTCTTGAGGAAACGGGACTTGCGAAAAACACAATCGTCATTTTTACGTCCGACAACGGCGGATTTTGCGGCGTCACCGACAATTTTCCGCTGCGTGAGGGAAAAGGAACGCCGTACGAAGGAGGCTTGCGCGTTCCACTGGTCGTCTGCCTCCCCGAATCGTTTTCGTTCGAGGGAAAAACGTTCGTAAGTGACGATTACGAAAGGACTTCCGACGTTCCTGTTTCGTCGTACGATTTGGTTCCCACCATTCTTCATCTCGTTGGAGCGCCGCTCGGCGGCGAACAGATGGAAGCTCAAAAGCTGGACGGACGGGACGTTTCCGGAACGTTGTTCGATTCGTGTGCAAAAAACGTTTCTGACGCGCCGCTTTTCTGGCATTTTCCGCACTATCGGCTTGGTTGGGACCCGTATTCGGTTGTTCGGGACGGCAATTGGAAACTGATTCGGTTTTACACGCCTCACGGATTTCGGTACGAACTTTACGACCTGCAAAACGATCCGCAGGAGTGGAAGAATCTGGCGCAAGATCGGCCGAAACTCGTAAAGAAGCTGGATGCGGAACTCGCCGAGTGGCTGAAACGCACCGGCGCCCGCGAGCCGCGCCCGTAATGAAAGTAAAATCACTCTATATTTAAGGAGACTTTTATGTTAAAAAAACTTTGTCCTTCATTCCTTTTCGCACTCCTGACTGCGGCCGTCGGCGTGACGGCACTCTGTGCGGAAGACGCTTGGAAACCCGCGTTCGAAAAGGAAGAAACCGTCACGCAGCGGAAACTCGAATGGTTCACGAACGACTCCGACCCTGCGTGGAAGGCGGTGAATCCGGAACAAAGCGACTCGTTCGCGGTTCTTCATCCTAAAACTGGCGACGCGGAAGGTTTGCCGCTTTATGTGGTGCTGCACTCCGCCGGACACGACGTTCGGAGCTGTATTGAATGTACGAAAACCAAAGGAAATCACGACATTTATCATGCGCCGGATTCGTTCTACGCGTTGTACGTCGATTGCGCCGCGAACCGAATCGACTGGTGGTGGGGCGGTCTCAGCGCTCACGAAGCTCCAAACTCTGGAAACGCATACAAAGCCGGCCGCGAACTGACTCCGTGCGAAAAACGCGTGACGGCGACCGTTGCGTGGACGATTCGAACGTATAAAATCGACCCCAACCGCGTGTATCTCTGCGGGAATTCCATGGGCGGAAGCGGAACGCTCGGAATCGGTTTGCGTCACGGCGACGTTTTTGCGGCCGTCAAAGCAAACGTTCCTGCGGGTGTAAAACATGCGGCTTGCAGAATGTACTTCACCGACGACGACTGTGAAACGCTGCTTCCGTCCGCAAAAGTCCCGTACGCGGCGCTTCCCGAACCGCCGATCTGCATCGATTATTCCGCCCCCAATGACGGCTGGTCGGAAGGTCACGAGATTCTTTTTGCCGGCATGAAACGCGACCATTACGCGCTGATTGCGTATTGGGG
>CAYTLK010000180.1:0-4331 GCA_964438515.1 uncultured Planctomycetaceae bacterium | reverse complement strand
GTCGTTCCTCCGTTTTTCCAGGCCTGAAACCATTTTCGAACGGTATTTTCGTCAATCATCAAAACTTCCGCGACGTCGCCGACCGCCCACCCGCTTCCGAGCAACACAACCGCCTTAATTCTGTCCGCATCCGTCTTCTTTTTCGCGCGTCGGTGCTCCAGCTTCAAATTTTCGAGAATTTCTGGTGATAATCGATAATTTTCCATTTTCGGTCCTTGACACTTTTTGAACAAAACCTTACAATACATTTATCGTACAAAAGTTGTTGCGACTTTTGCGAAATTTTCAAATGGAATGAGTATATAATCCGTATACAACAAGAGGAAATTCGAAAGGATTCGTCATGATTTATCGATCTGGTTTGGTTTTGCTGCTGGCGTTTCTGCTGCAGACGGCACTTTGCGCGGAGATTCCGTATCCGGCAGACTTTCAGGGGAAAAAGCTCAACTCGTTCACGGACGCGACGGTCTGGGCGTTCGATTTTCAAAGTATTCAGCCCACGGAACAACAAATTCAACAGGGAATCGAAGCGGGCGACATGTTCTGCCAGTACGTTTGGGCGGAAAATCAGCGATTTGAACATCAAAACGAACTGGAGGCGCTTGCTCTGCTGGAAAAATCGGGCGCGCAGGGGTTCGGTCCCGCACTCTTTCAACTCGGGTGCATTTACGAGGCCGGAGTCGTAAAATACGAGCAAAAAGAAGGGGAGCCTAATTGTTTTTACCCGGTCGGCGAGTGGATTTCGCCGGACTTTTCCAGAGCGTTTGTGTACTATCAGAGCGCGGCGCAGGCCGGGTCGCCAGACGCGCAGTATCGGCTCGGACTCTTCTTCCTCAACGGTCTGACGGTCGAAAAGGACGCTGTTCGTGCGGAAGAATTATTTCGTCTGGCGGCTAAAGGCGGTGAAAAAAATGCCGCAAATTGGGTTCAAATGCGAGACGCACAGCTGAAAATCGACGCACTTCCTCCCGACCGAAGGGATGCGGCGGCGCTGTTGGAATTCGCGCAGGTTCAGAAGGAACGGTACATCGAAAAAGCCCAATCGGAGAATGATTCTATTTTCCAACGATTCATCACACGAGACGCGGAGTTTTTGGACGCTTTTAAACGTGCGGCAGAAGCGGGGTCGGCTCCGGCACAATACGTGTACGGAATTCTTTTAACAAAGATCGATCCGGTTTCTCCTGACGAGCAAGAAAATAAGTTTTTCATCCATCAAATTTTGTGTTCTTGCATGAGTGACTGCAGTTTCGACGATGAAAACGCGCAAAAGGGGTTGGAATATGTGCGAAGATCTGCCGAACAGGGGTTTCCGCCTGCGGAACTCGCGCTGGGAATTTTTCTGCTCAACGGAATCGGCTTCGAAAACGGAAAGGCCGACCCGGAGGCGGGATTTCAGCAAATTCTGAAGGTCGCAGAAGCGGAAAAAGCCGAAAAAGATGCAGACGAACAGAATTCAAACGCGTTCGAGGATTCCGACTGGACGAAATTCCCCGCCTGCACGATTGCTGGATTCTGCTGCGCGCTGGGAGTCGGAACGGAACCGAACGAAGAAAAAGCGTTCGAACTGCTGGAAACGTCCATGGGACTGGAATCTCCGGCAGAAATGGACGTCGAAGTCGCACGGAGGCTGAAAGTCGGATCGGCCGAGCGACTGAAATGGCTCTTCAAAGCGGTTCAGAACGGCTGGGAAAGTCGTTCGGGATACGAAAAAAACGAGCTTTACTATGAATTGGCGGCCGGTTTGATTCGCGGAGACAGAATTCTGCGTGACGACGAACTGGCGTATCGTCTCCTCTGCGAGCTTGGTTCCAACGGAGACGACATGATTTTGGCGCTGCGTGCGGTCTGCTGTTCGATGGGCTGGGGGACGAATCAGGACGAAACGAAGGCGCAAGCACTTTGGGCGTCTGCCGTCAAAAAATACCGTGAAGAGAGTGCCGCGTTTGAAAGTTCGGACGACGCGGCGCTTCAGCAATATTTTACGATTCTGAAAGCGAATTACTGCCTCTGTCGCGGCGAAACGGAACTTGCGGGAAAGCTTTTACTCGAAACGAATCTCCTTTCGGCCCGCGTTCTCTGTCTGGCGGCCGGCTGGGGCGTGGAAAAGGACGAGGCGCAGACTGTGAAAATCGTACGAGAAAATTTCGTTCAGATTCAGAGAGAAATCGATAAAATGAACGAACAGGAACGTGAGCCGGAGGAAGTGAAAACGCTGGTGGAGCCGCCGACCGACGCGGAGATTTTTGAGAAAATTCCCGAATTGGCACTCACTTTGGAAATGACGGACTCACCGCAGCCGCTCGACGAACTGAAGAATTTGTGGTACGAGAAAGCAAAACAGGCGCGTTCGAAAAACGGAACAAATACTGAAGAAAACGTCGCGCATCTTCCGAAAGGTCACGAAATGCCGGTTCCGTGGGTTCGGTATTCCTGGAAAAACGGACTGTTTTTGAACGTTGAATCGTACGGTTCCCGAATCGTTTCACCGACCGAAAAGTTTCGTGTGGATGAAGCAGAAACAACCGAAGCAGAAAAGGTGAATGAGCCGCTCAACCTGTCGGAAGAACGGTTTCAGCAAGGTCTGCGGTACTTCAACGGTCAGGACGTCGAAAAAGACGAAACGAAAGGCCGAGCGCTCATCGAACAGGCCGCAAAAGCAGGAAACGCGCCGGCCGGAAGCTGGCTCTGGCTCCATAATGCTCTCGATCGGCTTGAAAAAGCGTGCGAAACGGGCGATGCGGACGCTCTGTACGAACGCGGGGCGCTGATTCGCATGGTTTATTTGAAGGAACTCAAAGATTCGGATTCTTCCAACTCGGCCGAGCAGTACGCGCGTTTCGTCGAGGATTTCGAACAGTCGGCAAAAAAGGGAAACGCCGCTGCACAGTACGAATTCGCGTTTGTTCGTCTGGGACTTTATCCGAAACGAACGGAAAAGAACCAGTTTTTCGCCGAAACGCCCACCGAAACGGCCCGAACGGAAGCGCTCGAACTTCTGTGTCAGTCGGCAGAAAAAGGGTTCGTTCCCGCAATGCTCGCGTCGGGGATTTATGCGCTGAAAAGCGGCGACTCCGCAAAAGTGAAAGACGGTTTTCAGTGGATCCAAAAGGCCTCTGAAGCGGGAAACGAGACGGCCTGCGAGGTCCTCGCTTTCTGCTTTTTGACCGGACTCGGCACGGAACCGGACGAGACGAAGGCGCTCGAAGCTCTGAAAAAAATAAACGACGAATTTGACACGCAAAAAATGTATTTGTTCCTTCTTTCGAAGCTGATCGACGACCCGCGCACGGGTTTTCATCTCCTTCCCTGGATCGACAAAGCGTTCGAAGCGGGTTACGACGATTCCGATGGAACTTTGCGCAACGGAATCGCAATCTTTTTGTTTTTTGCGGACGAAAAGAATCGCGACGACGCGCGAATGGTTCGGGTTTTGAACGAACTGAACGAAGAAGGACTGCTGGACTCGGAGTTTTTAACCCTTTTGTCGTTCTGCTGTGCGGAGGGAATTGGGACGGAGAAAGACCCGGTTCTGGCGGCAGAACTGCTTGAAAAATCGGGTTACTCGCCGGAAGATGCGGACGAGACGCACTCCGCACTGGTTTATTTGTCGGCGACCATGTACATGCTTCGCCGCGACTTCGGGAAGGCGGGCGAGGCGTTCCTGAAATTCGGTCTGCCGGAAGACGAAATTCTCGTCTACGCGATGGGTTGGTCCGTTCCGCGCGACGACGAAAAAGCGCTGAATCTTGCACGAGAATTTATGAAAACGGAACGAGCCAAAAAATACCTGGAATCCGTTCTGATTACCGGAACGATTATCGCCCAATATTCAGGAGGTCCGACACCGAACGCAGACGACGCGTCGGACGCACGTGTTTGTGAAGTGATTGACGCAATTATTGAACAAGTTTCCAACACAGCCTGTCTGCCGTTCCGCGAAACGTCAAACCTTGGCGAGCCATTCCGAAACCGTCGGATTTTCTGGATTGAAAAGGCGGCAGAGCTGGGGAGTCCCGTTGCGAAATTCGTGGTCAGCAAAATTAAAGAGACCGCGTCCGAAGCGCCGCAAAACGCGTCGGAGCCGCCACGGTCCGCCCCACTTCCGTGGATTAAGTACGAATGGAACTCTGGCGGCGAACCGGTTTTGAATAATTCCGACACGACTTATTCACTCTGGGAACTGGAGGATGCGGATTAATTTGTTTTTCATGCCGTTCATGGTTCATTTTACTTATTTTCTCTGCGGGGAAAGAATAATCGGTCCGCAAGAAATAAAAAAACGCTGTATTTCTACAGCGTTGGGTATAAAAAAACCGGCAACACCTACT
>CAYTLK010000179.1:0-4339 GCA_964438515.1 uncultured Planctomycetaceae bacterium | reverse complement strand
GGTTTTTTGAATCACCCCCCTGAATTATATGAAACAGATGAAAAGGATTTTTTAATTATATTTTCATGTAATTTATGCAGTTCAGGGTTTGTTTTACCTGTTTAATCTGCGGGAACGAAAATCAAAAGGAATACAGTTTATTGTACTTTCGTTTTGGAGGATTTTTCAAACATTTTTTGTTTTACGCAATCTATTAATGTAGGAACAAACTCCCGCACTCCAAAAAGGAATCCGAAAGACTGAAATTGCTATTGTGGAAAATACGAATTTATGCTAAAATGAAAATCCATACTCATGTACCGGAAGTTTCCTCCCCGTGCGGACGCAACCCAATCGCTGCGCAAAAATCGACACAAGGAACCCAGATTTTCCGATTTTTTGAGCGTGCAGCCTCCGGTCGGCACCGGAACCGATTTTTCAGAAAGATGTAAGATGATTCGTATTTTCTTTTTTTGGGGATTTTGCTTTTTAACGGGATGCGTCCTAAACGCACCTGTAATTGCGCAGTCTGCCCAATCTTCCCAAATTAAGAATGAAATAAAATGCGAAAAATGTCGAAATATTCCTGATTTTGCAGCCATTTTTCAGGGGACCGACACGCCTTCCGGGACCAATTCCGATCTAAACGCGCTTAAAACGTTTTTGGATGTGTACAACGCGATGGATGCGGCCGTTCTGGAACGTGAGCACTGGAAACAAACGCTCGAAAATACACAAGACGCACAGAATGCGCAAAATATAGAGGTGATTCATTCCCAAATTCGAATTTTGGACGAAAAGATTCACGCACTTTACCATCAGACCCTCGATTCCATCGGCCCGGCCTGGCGTCAGGACCCTAAAAATTCGCGGGTGGTTCGATACATGTTTTCACTGCTGGCGGCGGCGCTTGACGGCGACCAGTACGAGGCGGCGTACACGATTGCTCGCGAAATGATGTCGCAAAAACTGTATGAAGATGAATCCATTTTGTACGAAATGGCGGGAATTTCCGCATTCATGATGAATCGATTCGACGTGGCGCGGCTCTGTTTCAATGAAGCGCTTCAGAAAGAGACGCTCACTCGCACCGGAAACGTGTACAACGAGCTGATTCCTTATTACACGCAGGCGTGGAAAACGGAGCTTGCGCTTCGGCGTCAGGATTCCGTCAAAGGGGATTTGCCGCGCGTGGCGGTTCAGACGACGAAGGGAAATTTCGAGATTGAACTGTTTGAAGACTCGGCGCCCAACACTGTGGCGAATTTTTTGACGCTTGCGGAGAAGGGATTTTACGATAATAACGATTTTTCGCTGGTTCTTCCGGGTTTTAAGGCGCAGGTGGGTTCCTCCTCGCCGGGATACACGATTGCGGATGAGTTTGGACGTCCGGACGATCGGAAGATTTTTCGCGGGTCGGTCGTTCTTTTTCACGGCGATAAACCGAACAGCGGCGGGGCGCAGTTTTTCATTACGCTCGTTCCGATTCCTCAAATGGACGGGAAGTACACCGTTTTTGGGCGAGTCGTGAAAGGAATGGACGTTGTTTCGTCACTGGAACGCACTCGAGAAACGGACGGAGGGGCGAAATCGGATAAAATTTTGCGGATTCGCATCCTGAATCGCCGCGACCACGTGTACGCACCCGAAAAGTTGAATAAATAGGAAGTCCCAAAAACACATATTTATTGTGCAGTTTTCGAACTTTGTTCGTTCATTTTTGATTCATTTTATAAAATTAAATTGGGAAAAGTTTACTTAAGAAAGGTTTTTTGATGAAAACAATTCTTCGTTTTACCGCTTTTACGTCAGCCGTCCTCTCCATCGGTATGATTTTCGCACAGGTTCCTGCGCCCGCGCCGACACAGGTTCCCGCACCCGCGCCAGCCGTTTCACCCGCACAAGCTGCAGCATCCGCACCGACTGCCGCACCCGCAGCGTCGAACGATCCGAAACTGGCGGCGTTTGAACAGCAAGTGGCGGTTTACAAAGGACTTGCGGCGCAGATTCAGACGCTTCAGGAAGCATTCGAAACGGCGGCGAAGGCCAACGATACGGCAAAAGTTCAGGAAATTCAGAAGTCGGCGCCTCCGATTCTCGAAAAAGCAAAGCAGGCGTACCTCGCGACCGTTCCCGCCGCGAAAGAGGCTTTTGCAGTTTCGGACGGAAAAAATCCCGATTTGAACGATTTCATGCTTTCGTACGCGAACTACCTTCTTTCCACGGACGATTACGACGAAGCATACGTTCTTTTTGCCGCATTTTTGAGCAAAGGAATGCACAAAACCTACCCCGAAATTTTCGAAATGGCGGGCGTCTCAGCATTCGGAAGCAACCGTTTTGCACAGGCAAAAAAATGTTTTGATTTTGCGACACAGTCGAAACAGGCGCTTTCCCGTCAGGCTCAGGTTTACGCAAATTCCATTCAGACGTACTACACCGACGAATGGGCGAAAGAACAGAAAATGCGTGAACGCGACGCCGCCGCCGACAATTTGCCGCAGGTGATGATTCATACAACAGCAGGCGATATGGTGATTGAACTGTTCGAAAACGAAGCACCCAACACCGTGAAAAACTTCATCACTCTGGCGGAACAGGGATTCTATCGGAATCTTCCTTTCCACCGTGTTTTGCCGGGCTTTATGGCGCAGGGCGGCTGTCCCAAAGGGGACGGAACGGGCGACGCGGGGTACAAACTTCCGGAAGAGTTTTCGGCTCCGAACGCTCGCAAGCATTTCCGCGGGTCGCTCGCAATGGCGCGTTCCATGGATCCGAACTCTGCCGGCTCGCAGTTTTACATCACGTTTTTGCCGAATCAGTCCCTCGACGGTCAGTACACGGTTTTTGGCCGCGTCATCAGCGGGTTGGACACGCTTTCTAAGATTGAACGTATCGATCCTGAGCGTCCGTATCCCGGCGAAATTCCGACAAAAATCATCGACATGAAGGTGCTGCGAAAGCAGAATCACAGTTACAGCGACTTCAAAAAGATGTAAAGAAACCTAAAATCCGCCTCCCGCTTCCATTTTGGCGGGAGTGCTGAAAAAAGAACAAAAGAACAAAAAACAAAACGAGAGAAAAATCAAGGAGAAAGGGCGAATCGCATGGAATACCTTCAGCTGATTTTGATGGCTGTACTTCAGGGCGTCACGGAATTTCTGCCGGTCAGTTCCTCGGGACACATGGCGTTTCTCAATGCTTTGTACGTTCGTGTCGGCTGGAATCCCATCGAAGAACAAGTTACGGTGGAAATCCTCCTGCATCTCGCCTCCCTCCTCGCGATTATGTGCTACTATTGGCGCCCAATCCATCGTATGATTATTGGAAACGATAATCATTTACTGAAATTGATTCTCGTTGGAACCGTTCCCGTTGGAATCGTCGGCGTCCTTGCAAAAGTTTTTTTCGAAACGGAATTCGACGCGCTGCTTCAAAGTGTTCCGCTTACGGGAACGATGATGATTGTGACGGCTTTTCTGCTGCTCCTCGCACATCGTTTGTCGGCTATCCATCCACGTTTCATGCACATGCACAAACTGCGGCGCAACCTGAAAACCCTATCGTATCTGCGTGCGTTCGGAATCGGCTGCGTTCAGGCGTGCGCCATCCTTCCAGGACTCTCACGAAGCGGCTCAACCATCACGGCTGGTTTGTGTACGGGATTGAAACGTCAAGATGCGGGTACGTTTTCCTTCCTTTTGGCGATTCCGGCCATCGGTGCGGCGGGATTGGTGGAAATTCTTCATCTTTTTAAAGAAGAAACGGCAGAAAATATTGAATTCCTGCCGCTTTTCGTTGCTTTTGTCGTTTGTTTTATCGTGAGTTTGTGCTCACTTTCACTCCTCGTGCGTCTTCTTCGCACCCGAAGCATCGGCTGGTTTGCCGCCTATTTGATTCCTATGGGGATTTTACTTCTTTGTATGTAAGCAGCCGTCGCACGGAACCATCATTCAGATAGAACGCATTTTACGGATTCCCGTCTTTTTCTCCACGCACCCGCGAGGAAGAGCGAACTTCCAAACAGAAGCATCATCCAACTCGCAGGCTCCGGAACCATAATAGACAAAGCACCGGTTCTGACGTCAAACATCCACTCTCCATAGGGAAGCTCCGGCAAAATCATTTGGGCAAAGTCGCCGAGAATCTGACCGTTTCCGTCCACTTGGAAGAGTTTGTACGTGCTGTTGGGCGAGATTTGCGTCACATCGTCAAATTTGACCTCCAGAATACCGCCCGTCAAGTTGAGAATTCCCGTATCGGACAGAACAATGAGGTCGCTCGCGCTTCCGTCCGCTTTTGCTTCCATGAAAATGTACGGCTGTGCGGCGTCGCCGTAAACTTCCACTTCCAGAAGGTT
>CAYTLK010000178.1:0-4421 GCA_964438515.1 uncultured Planctomycetaceae bacterium | reverse complement strand
CGAGTGAAGAAATAGAAAAAAATTTGCCGTTTTTTTTGGTTCTGGGGGGCTGTGGGTGTTGCAAAATTGTTTACTTGAGTGTAAAATAGAATAGATTAGCCTTTTTCGAATTCCTTTATTCCCAAGTCCTTTTTATGAAATCCAAGCTCCTTATTCGTGCTTCGGCCGGGTCGGGGAAAACTCGGAAACTCAGTATCCGTTATTTGGAACTGATTCTCCAAGGTGCGCCCATCCCGTCCGTTTTAGCCTCAACATTTACCCGAAAAGCGACAGGAGAAATTCTGAACAGAATTCTTCTCACCGCCGCGCAAGCCTGTCACGACGCCCCGCTGCGTGCGGAGATGGAAGAAAATCTAAACCGTACGATTTCTGTACGTGAAATGAAGGACGTTTTGATTCGTCTTGTGACGGGTTTGAACCAAATTCGGGCGTGTTCTTTGGGGAGCTTTTTTCATCGAATTGCGATGTGTTTTCCGTACGAATTGGGTCTGAAACCGGGTTGGAGGGTTCTGGATTCGGTCGAGGAGACGCATCTGCGCTGGGAAGCCATTCAGAAAACGCTTGAGGAAGATGAGAAAAGCGCGCCGACGCTCATCCGTCAATTTTTCAAAGGAAATTCAGTTCATCGAATTGCGGACGATATTTACGAAGCCCTTCAGAATCTCGAAAAAATCCGGCAGGAGGCGGGACCGAACGCGTGGGAGGCGATTCAGAGGCTCGTTCCGGACGGAATGATGAACGAGGCGCAGATTGTGGAGACGTTAAACACGCTCGAAGGAAAAATCGAGGTTGCGTCTTCCATTCACAAAACGTTTGGAAAGACGCTTGAGAAAATCATTTCCCGTCTGCGGGTCGATGCGTGGCAGGAACTGCTTGATTCCGCGGTGATTCAGCAGGCGTCTGCACTGGATGGAGCCGAGCCGCTCACGTACAGTCGGAAGGAAATTTCAGATCCGGAGCTTTGCAGCGCTCTGACTCGCGTCGCTCGTCATTGTTCTTCGGTGCAGCTTCGTCTCATGCAGGAGCAAACTCGGTCCGCCTACGCGCTGATTGATGGTTTTGCGAAAAATTATTCGGATGAAAAACTTTCTGCGAACGGCCTCTGTTTTGAGGATGTGACGCGTTATGTCGCCGAGTTTTTTGAGCGTCAGAACGGAAATATGCAGCCGTTATTCTGGCGGATGAATTCTTCGATTGAGCATCTGTTGTTGGATGAATTTCAAGATACTTCGATCGATCAGTGGCACATTTTCGAGCCGATCGGAAAGTACTGTACGTCTTCAGATAAACGTTCGTTTTTCTGCGTCGGGGATGTGAAGCAGGCGATTTATCGCTGGCGAAATGGGCGTGCGGAGATTTTCGATGCGATTGAGCGGACGTTTCCGGGAGTCGAAGAGGAACACAGCAACGTGAGCTGGCGCAGTGCACCCGAGATTTTACGATGTGTGAATCGACTTTTTCTTGATGAGGTTAAAAATAGTAAAAATAAAAGCCTTGGGAAAGATGGAGGCTCTGCGGAAAGTGAACCGGAACCGATTTCATCAGGAAACGATGTGATTCCTGCGAGAACGCTTTTGGATGAGGTGATGTTGAGCGCGTGGGACCGTTGGGAGTACGAGAAACACGAAGCATCGCCAAAATCTGAAAAGTACCCGGGATACTGGGAGCTTCATACGATGCCGAAACCGAGTCGAGCGGGCCGCACGGCTGCGGGAAATGAGGCTTTGGAGGAAGGTGAGGAAGAGGAGGAGCTTTCGGAGGATTCCCCGACGATCGTGAATTGTCGCTGGGCTGCGCAGCGGATTGCGGAGTTGTACCATCAGATCGGACCTGAGCACAATATTGGTGTGTTGTTTCGGGTAAACAAAAATGTGCCGTATTTGACGCGTTTTCTGCGTGAGGCGGGAATTCCGGTGAGTGAAGAAGGGAAAAATCCCATGACGAACTCGAACGGCGTACGTCTGATTCTGGCGCTGCTTTCGTTCATTGAGTTTCCCGACAGTACCGCCTCGTGGTTTTTGGTGGGGAATTCGCCGCTCGCCGACCTCTATCCGTCGCTGCGATGGGAAGAAAATAAAAGTGTACGAAATTCTTACGAGCAAGTTTCCGCACGAACGAAAACGCTTACAGAGCTGCGCACTCAGGTGACGGCTTTCGGAATCAGTCATTTTGTTGAGAAAAACGCACAGTTTTTAAAAACCTCCGCTTCTGCGACAGAGGAACGCCGGCTTCAGCAGCTGGTGACCTTTGCGGCAAACTACGATCAAACGACGCGTCTTCCGAGAATCGTCGACTTTGTGAATGCTGTAAAGCAATTCAAACTCGAAGATCCGTCCGGGGCGCCGGTGGTTGTGATGTCGATTCATAAATCAAAGGGGCTGCAGTTCGATGCGGTGGTGCTTCCCGACCTGTACTTTTCGCTGAAGGGACGCCCCCCGAAATTCGTGTCCGGCTACCCGCAAAATGACGTTCTGAGCGCCGCGTCGCTTGTGACGCCGTTCATTAAAAAAGAGCTTCAGAAGACGTTGAAGTTTTCGGATCCGCAGTTTGTCGAGTCCTGTCGTTTTGCGATTCAGGAACAGGGAAGCGAGTCGCTTTGTTTATTGTACGTTGCAATGACGCGTGCGGTGAACGGTTTGTATCTTTTTGTGCCGGGTCCCAGCGACTCTGCGGCTGGAAAAGTGGGTGTAAAAGGAACCGTTTCAACGGCGGCCGATCTTTTGCGTTACGCGCTGGCGGGAAATACGCCGTTTGAAGCGGAAAAACGCCTGGCGTGGGACGGAAATCCGCAGTGGTACGAACAGACGCCGAAAGCATTATTGCGCACGGCTCAAAGTTCGGAGACTCCCGTAAGTTCCGAAACGTCTGAACCATCTAAAACTGTACAGAATTCATCTTCCGAACGGGTTTCAGTGGAACCGATTTGTTTTCGGGAGGGTACAGGGTCGAGCCGGACGCTTCAACGTCGTTCTCCGTCGAATATTGAGGATCGGTCGGTCGTCGATCTCGGTAAAAAGCTGAGTTTCCGACAGATGAACACGATCAACGGAACGATACTTCATGGGTGGTACGAGAAAATTGCGTGGTTCGAGAACAGTCTTCCGTCGGATGAAGAACTTTTGGCGACGGCCCGGCAGTTTGGCCTCGCAAAAGACGTGATGGAACGCCTCTTGAAGAATTTTCACAGCTCGCTCAAGTCGCCGCGAGTGGATTTTGTGCTTCACTGGCGCACCTACATTCCGATGCTTCGTGAAAAAGTGATTCAAGCGGGCGTTTTGCCTCCTGAACGCGTTCCAGCTACGATTTTGCGCAAGTCTTCCAAAGACGATTCGGAAATTCACTGGGAAGTGTACTGTGAGAAAGAACTTGCGATTCGTACGGACACGGAAATCCTTTTGGGAACCGTCGATCGGCTGATTCTTCTTCGGGACGCTCATCGGGTTTACTGGGCGGATTGCATTGATTACAAAACGACGCGAAAAAGTAACAGCGATGAAGTTCTGGAGGAACTCATACGGCGGCACAGCCTGCAAATGACGGATTATCGCGAGATGCTTCATCGGCACTATCAGATTCCGAAAACGCAGATTTCGACCCATCTTTTGTTCTCGATGCTGGGAATTTTGCGGGAAGTCGGAAACGAATAGCGGGGGAATTGGGAGGCCCCCTTGCGATGACGGTTTTTTTGTGGTATGCTGGTTTCAGAAAGAAATTCAGTTTTCATAAAGACCGCAGGAGCCGTGATGCGCAGTTTCAGCCGGACGGGAAAACTGAAATTCAAAATAGTGTTCGTAAAAATCAAAAAACAGCTTTTTTGCCGATGAATTTTAAAAAAGGAAACGCGAATGGAAGAGGAACGCAGCCAACATCTTTCGGAAAGTCTGGAAGATTATCTTGAGGTGATTCTGCACGTCACGCGAGAGAAAGAAGTGGCGTGGCCGCGCGATATTGCAAAGGCGATGAATGTTTCGAACGCCTCGGTGACGGGTGCGCTGCGGGCTTTGGCGGAAAGAAACCTCATTAATTATGCTCCGTACATGCATGTGACGCTCACGTCGGAGGGGGAAGCGCACGCGCGTGAAATTACACAGCGTCACGAGACGATTCGGGCGTTTCTGATGGACTTTCTGCGCGTTCAGCCGGAGCTGGCGGACGAGACGGCTTGCAAAATGGAACATATTTTACCCCCAGAAATCATTCAGAAGTTCGTTCAGCTGGCCGCTTTTCTCAAATCGTGTCCGTGTGGTGAAGAACACTGGCACGATCTCAAGCGGAACTGTCCTCATTGCAAAATGAATGTCGAGCATAAGAACGAACAAAAAGAGGAGTAACCTGCGTGTTTTCTGCGAAGAAAAAAGAATTTTATAAAATTTTTGCTAAAAATAGGCGGTGCCCCCCTTGAAGGATTTCGCGGTTGTGCT
>CAYTLK010000177.1:0-4472 GCA_964438515.1 uncultured Planctomycetaceae bacterium | reverse complement strand
CGAATATCCGTCTGCCAGTTTTACCGTTCCGCCGATAATATACGTACCTATACTGGAATCAATCCACGCGCCGTTTTTTAGCGTTAATGTGCCGGACTGGGTGATCGTCCCGGTATTCACGATGGAACCGCTTGTAAACGCTGCGCCGCTCCCAATCGTCAGAGACGACGAGTTCCCGACCGTAACAACCCCCGCCGTCACCGTTCCGCCGGTCTGGTTGAACGTGCCTGTTCCGGAAGAATAACCGATATTCAAGTTCTTGGTAAAAGTTGCCGTCCCGCCGAGCATGTTGAACGTCCCGGACGCCCCGGAACCAACACCGAGATTCGTCGGTCCGTTGGACGTAAACGTCGACGTTTTGAACCCGCCTGCGCCGTTGGAAACCGTTTCCTGAAGTGTAACCGTTGTGGCTGCCTTGTCGTTCCCGATATTCAGCCCCGAATCGCCGCCGGTATAATTAATTGTCCCGCCGTCAATTTTAACCGCGTAGGAATTCCCGCTTCCGGAACCCCAGAGCCAATTATTGGCGCGCATGGTCACCGACCCGCCGTCGGTGACGTTCAACTGCCCCGAATAGAACCGGGAATGGTGCGTCGTCGTCTGACTTAACGCGCCTGTGCCGGAAATATTAATAATGGTCGTCGAGAAATCCAAGTCGAACGAACCATTATTTGCCGTGCCGGACGTAATATTAATTGTCTGATTGGTACTGTTGCGTTCGGGAGTCGATGTTGCGGCTGCGCCTGTTTTTGACCAATTATCGCCGCTGTTCCATTGTCCGTCTGCTCCGGTATTGTTCCAAGTCCAAGTCGTTCCGGTTTGTGCAAACGCTGCTGCGCAAAGCATCGCCGCATAAATAACCGCCAGGATTCTTGTAATTTTCATAATTGAACCAATATATAAAATTTGAATATTAATAAGTCTAACACTTTAACGAATATTTTAGTTCAAAATTTTGAAAAGTCAAGGAAAAAACAAACAAAAAATAGTTTTTTGTGAAAATTTATGAAAAAAATCGTTACAAACCGTCATCACCTGTTTGCGTATTTTTGTTCGCTATTCTAAAAGTGAGTTTGTCTCAAACTGCGGGACGGTGAATTCTCCTATGTTTTTACAAGGCTCCCAAGATACAAAAAGGACCCGTCGACGCGGTGACATCGGCGGGTCCTGATTGAATTGTTTTGAATTTTATTACGTTAAGCCCTCTCAGTTTGCCGGGGGATAATGCAAAAACGGAGGACAGTTGTTCAAAAACGCCATATCGAGGTCCTCGTCAATTCCCGGCGCACGTCCGCCAATTCGCAATATCGCAATGGGACGCCCCAGCGTCTTTGCAACCGCGATGGGATCCGACTCCGCCGGAACGTCAAAGTATCCCTGCCCCTTTTGGTCGCGTGACGCAATTGGGAACGCACTCTGCGGATCTTCAATGTAAATGACGCGCGTGACGAATTTTCCGCGAATTGCAGCGTACAAATCTTCCTGCGTCATTTCAATCACGACCGCGTGCCGCAGTTCCTCGCCAATCGGAGGATGCGTCCGGTCAAGAATTTCGATCGTCGGAAAAAGTTCGATGCCGGTCATGAGCGGAATGTTCGTGACGCGAAGCCGATAGAGTGTCCCCACTTGAAAAGCGTACAGCTGCGGAGCCGGAAGCGGTTCAAGAAAGTGTCCCTCAGCCGCAGGCGCCACGCAGACACCGTCCGGAGCCAGCACTTGTACATGCTGAAAATACGGAGCGTTTTCGTCGTTTGCGTTTAAAACAGACGCAGCGTCGAGCGGCTCGGCAGACTCCTGCGCCTGTGTGAACACCGACCAGCCGGGGATGATGAGCATTCCCGCAAGCAGTACTTCCATAAAGCCAAACCTGTTGCGCATAATCGAATCCCTTCTGCGATTACGTTCGTTTTGTTTCACCATCCAGAAAAACGGTCCCGACTCACGTTTCGAGGCGTTTTGTGCCTGAAACGAAAGATGGGGAGGGTTCTGTGGATTTCATAACTCGTTCTGCTTTGAAACGGCATCTTGCGCGGTTTTTGCCGCCGCCTCACTCGTCAAACGGGAATGAAGCGGTCAGCAATTCGCAGCAGAATTGGGATAAAAGTTGACGTCCGGCGCGAATGAATCAGCGCGTGGGGTACGTCGCTTTTTTGCGAGCCGGGGCGGCTTCCGGAAGATCCACCGGTCCGGGATAGCCGTGAGGCGTCGCGGTGATGGGCTGACCGTATTCGGGACCCGTAACGCCCGAGATGTAATTGGACGGTGTGGTTCCAGTCGGAGCCGCCGCATCCTGAATCATGTTTCCGTTTCCATCAACCATCACGCTGGAACCGCCGACCATTCCTTCTTCAGGCGTAATCGCTTTGTTTCCCATACGAATGATCGCGAGAATCGCACCGCGTCGGTCCGCTTCTGCAACGGGGTCCACTCCGGGGTCGAGGCGCGTACTGACGATTGTGTCAGGCGTTCCCACCGCCAGCGCCAGTTCCTGGAATTCAGGATCCGGCAGGTAAATGACCTTCGTCACGAAGTTTCCGCTGCGAACCTGCATGATGTCTTCATCGGTGAAGTTTACCGGAATCATGCTGTGCGCCAAAAACGCCTGAGTGCGCGGCATCGCCGGTGCGACTTCAAGCGTCGGATACAGTTCCAGTCCGGAATGACCCGGAATGTCCGTAAGTTTCAAACGATAGATGCCGCTCTGCGGAAAATCCTGACGGAACGGGCAGACCATCGGGTCGGAATCGAACATGCTTTGCGCAGAAACGTCCCAACGAATCGTCGCACCCGCAGGTCCGACAAATGCGATTTGGGAAGTTTTCACGACAGCCGGCGCCTGAGGAGCCTGCATTCCAGCAGCACTTCCATACGCCCCGTTCGGGCTTCCCATATCCACTCCAGGACCCGGGCCGGCAATACCAGCTGGTGTTCCAGGCTGGGCCAAATCGTAACCGCTCTGCGTGTACGGACCCAACGTCTGTTCACGGCATCCCGCCAGAACAGTCATGACACAGAGTGTAAAAAACAACGTCAACCAGGTTCTCATTTTGTCCCCCTATCTGACTCCTTCAACTTGTTATGCATCCTGCCAGCAGCGCACTCGCCGTCGTTTCGATCCCTCCAAAGGAGAGTTTTTTCTCAAAAACGACAAATACGCAATAATTCACCCTATCATTTCGGACTTTTTTCCGGTTTTTTTGCATTTTTCGTGCAGTCAAGACTGGAACTTTCTGTGTGTCCGTGTATAATAATGATACATGACGTGCGTCTCCTGAAAGGATTCATTTTTTGCTTCCTTTGGGTGAAACTTCCGTCACTGTTTATTTTCGGCAGTTACAACTAATTTCTTTGATAAATTCGTTCAGATTGTTAAATGTGGTATAAAATATTTTTTCAGACGTTAAAACAGATAAAATGGGTAAATTTTGCGGGGTCATTGCGGCGCTTCTGGGCGCTTTCTCTTCTGATGGTCCTTTGGATTTCGCCCAGTTTTGGTGAAGAACAGGCGGATGCAAACGCTCGGCTTTTGCTCAACACGGCGATTGAAACGATTCAGTCGGCTCAAAGTTTTGCGGTGGACCTTCGTTTTCAGATCGTTTTGCTCGACACCGAGGCGATGGGACGCGGAACTTGGTGTCAGAAAAAAATCAGTATTCCTAGTGCAGACGATGCGGTCTCCTTTCGTTTTGAAATGATGTACGATTTAAAAGGATTTCAGCAACAGGAAATTGTGGTTCTGAACGGAGAACAAAAGCAGCTTTGGTTCTTGCAGGAACGTCGGAAGCCCGGTGAAAAGGACGGCGCGCACTCGACGGGAATGTCGCGCGTGGATTTGCGGCGTGTGGAAGATGCGTATCGGCGTGCCCCCAATCATTATTCCTCCATGGCTCCTCCATGGTTCGGTCAGCCGGGGATCGATGCGCTTCTGAAGTCCATTCTCGATCAGTACGATTTTCATATTGCGGGAAGAATTGTGAGTGGTTTTCAAATTTCCGGAACGCTGAAGCCGGAGGCGGCCAAAAGAGTTTTGGAGGTGCGAAATCATCTTTGGTTTCTTGAAAAACGTCCGCTTACGACGGTTCCGATGGAGATTCCGACGGAGGTGATGATTTATCTCGACGGTGAAACGTGTTTGCCGCGCTGCATTCAGCTGAACCATCCGTCGCCAATTTCTGAACAGAAAACGAAAAACTTGAATGCAGCAGACGAATCGGACGAATCGGGTGAGACGGAGGAAGCGTCTGAAACGCTTTGTACGTTGTATTTTGAAAATATATACTTGAACAACACGTCGCAGTCGTCGCGTTTTTTTGAGATTTCCGATTCGGATGTTTCGATCGACGCTACGGAGTCGTACATTCGGGAACGTCGTCACTAGGCGAGCGGCGGGCTTTTTGCCCGCTGTAAGTGCGCTGGACGAACAATGCACAAGCAAGCCCGTAATGAAGCGAGTGAAACGAGCGGAATTAGGG
>CAYTLK010000176.1:0-4585 GCA_964438515.1 uncultured Planctomycetaceae bacterium | reverse complement strand
GTATATATTGGCGCGGAGTACAACAGCCCTACAGATTCGTAGGGTTCTAAGACTCGTAACAACTTGGAGGGCATTCTACTTCAAGTACAACAGCCCTACAGATTCGTAGGGTTCTAAGACCATAAGATATCGAATGAGTTTCGTGTCATCGTACAACAGCCCTACAGATTCGTAGGGTTCTAAGACAGAACCGTTTCCATCCGGCCTGTTCGATGTGTACAACAGCCCTACAGATTCGTAGGGTTCTAAGACACCCCCGCTCGCCATAAAATTCGAACGTGCGGTTTTTTTTAAAAATTTTTTCTCTTTCTGTCATAAATGAACCAAAGGAGTGCTATTATAGGTAGTTGTTTTCTTTTTCATGGTTTCAAAATTTAAGGAGTTCGTTATGAAACAAAAATTTTTGGCGCTTTGCGCGCCGCTCTTCATTTTGTCTGTCTGCTTGTTTTCCGATGGGGCTTTGGGCCGCGAAGTCTGCGCGCCGACTGCCGAGAAAGAGTGCTTTACAGCCCTGGAAAAAGAAGCGTACGGAAAACAATGGATGGAAGGCGAAATCAATCGCAACCTTCTCGCAGAGGAAATCGGAGAGGAAGGCGCTCAGCGGACGGCCGAACAGAAAGGCTGGACGAAAATCCTGGGGAAAGAGCACAAAACGCCCAGTCATCCGCAAGGTTTCGACCAGGTTTGGCGCAGTTCGGACGGCAAAATCCACGTCATTGAGGCGAAAGGAGGCACAAGCACTCTCGAAATGGGGTACGGATATAAGCAGGGGACCCCGGAATGGGCGGTCAAAGCGGGAGAATCCACGCTGACAAGCAACAAAGCCACCGCTGCAGAAAAGGAAGCCGCCAAAACAGTGCTCAAAGCGGCCGGCGAGAACAAACTGACGGTGGACGTTGTTCGAACCAAAACCAATTTGGGCAAACCCGCCGGAACGTTTTGGGAAGCCGCAACTCACAGCACGCCGGAATCCGCACAAATGGCCAAAAATGTTCTGAAAACCCTTCCGAAAGCGGCTCCAACCTGCGTGACGGCCGAAAGCAAAGCAACAGCGGCGACGGCGGCAACGGCGGCCGCGGTCAGTACAAAACCCCTTCCGAAAGCGGCAACTGCGGCAAAAACAGGCGCCAAAGCGCTTCCAAAAGCGGCGACGGCGGTAAAAGCTGCAGGTGCTGCGGCTGCGGCGTTCGATGTAGGTATTCGGGTCGTCGAGGCTGCAGAGGTTGAAAATCAATACCGAAGCGGCGAAATCAGCGGGAATGAACGCGCCAAAAAACACACGAAAAACGCGGCCGGAATGGCTGGCGGCTGGAGCGGCGCGGCGGCGGGAGGTTACGGCGGAGCGGCGATTGGTGCTGCGGCAGGGTCTGTCGTTCCGTTCGTCGGGACGGCCATCGGAGGCGCTGTCGGCGGGATCGTCGGAGGAATTGGGGGTTACATCTGCGGCGAAAAAGCAGCGGACGCCACGGTCGAAGCCTGTTGGGATTGATTTTTCGGACGCATCGAACCGCTCGGCAGACTTTCGCGCGGAGTTTGCCGAACGGGGGAATAAAATTTGGTTTACGGCTTTAGTTTTTTGAAAGTTTAGACGATAAACAGAAACGCCGACAGGGAACACAGAACCACTGTTTTTGGCACATTCTGTAACAATTTTCAATCGGGGAGAAGTTGAATGTCGAAAATGTCCGCTCTAACGTTCGAACAGATACAGGATTTAGCGAAGGCGGCCGTAAAGAAGGGCGCCAAACGCGATTCGATTGAGTACGATAGTCTTTTAAAGGAGGCGAAACTGCTCGGAAAAGAGGCGGTTGCGAAACTGAATGAGATTTTCGTCCTTGAAACGCCTGCAAACACCCATCCGAAGGTGCTGAATTCCGGGAAGGGGGTGAAGGAACTTTTGGGAGATCTCCAAAAATACGCAGCCCAAAAGAATTTGAAACAGATGGAAAGTGTGACGGCAGAAATTCAGATGCGTTTTCCTGAATCCATGAGTGACGCAAAGGAACGAATTGCGCGGGGTACGTACTTTTACGAATGCAAGCAAAAGGCGTATCAATTGGGGTTGAAAAACGATACCGCTGGATTGAAAATGCTGCTCGAAGAGATGAAAAGAAAGAGGACCGGCATTTTTTTGAGCAACAAAGCCCAAATTTCTTTTGAGGACGGTCGAAAAGCGGCAGAAAACCAAGGAACGCACCTGCGTCCGCAACCGTTGGAAGCGGCAGAGTCGCATCCGTTGGACGTGGCGTTCCCCATCCAGGTCCCGGAACGCCGAAAGATGAAATTTCAGGTACATTCCAACTTTCTGGGAGATTTGGCCCCGGCTCCAAGTTGGACGATTCTGATCGACGAAACAGGGTGCTGCTTTACAAAAAAGGTGAACACACCGGGATTTGAGGACCAGAAAAAGGGAAAGTGCGTGGCGATTCTGGTGCCGGAGGGCTGTTCTCTGCCGGAATTGAGGCCGGAATGGCACGCAGTTGATTGCGGGATGGATGAAATACAGAAAATTGTACAAGATTTATTGGACCATCCGTGCGGTGTGCTGGGGATTCCGGTAGAAAGTCTCACTCCGATGAATGGAGTGCTTTGGCTGTCCTGCATTGAGGCGCTTCTCGACCTGATTTTACGGCTTCTTCCTCTGGATGGAGAGACGAAACTCAATATTTTTATTGAGGAACATTGTGAAATCAAACCTGAACACAGTACCATGCTTCAAAATATCTGCAGCGCGAATCTGTACCATTTGTCGCGCTGTTTCCCGGAACGTGCCGAGAAAATTACGATGAAAGCTGCGTTTATTTCGAAGGACGACAATTCGTGGAACGGTTATGCGGATGCCGCGTCCTATCTTTGGGGCTGTCAAAACGAACGCCTTCTGAAAAAAACCGGCTGGCTCGGAACCTGTTTTTTGGGGACGTCTCCGCTTCCGCTTCGAGACGCGCTGGACGTACTCGGAAGCTCCGCTCCGCTTGTGCCGAACGAATGGTCGAAACTCCTCATGAGTGCAGATGAAGGAAACGAACATTCCCTCACGTCAGCTTTGCTCCGTCTTTTTGGGGAGGAAGTCCAAGCGTCGCCCGAATTGTGGACGCGCTGTTTGGATTACGTCCAGTCGCATTTGTATTCGAAATCGATTCATCTTCCTCTCCTCTCGCTGCAAGTACGGTGGCTGAAGCAGTACCAGCCTTCGGAATGCTCGCTCACGCCGCATTTGCGCCTCGTTTGGCTGAGCGTCATGCTTGCGGAGGCCAATCACTGCGGCAAAATCGATCTTTTTCCGAAAGTCTGGCAGGAATTTGAGGCTCTCTGCAATCAGCTTTACGAAGAAGACGCGCCGCTCGTCTGTCTCGCAACGCTCCACATTGCGGTACACTGCATCGACGCACAGGATTTCCGCCGCGCATTTCAGGTGGTGAAACGCTGGAAAAATACGACCGTAACGGTCCTCGGACGACAGTACTACGGCCGCGTTCTTTCGACGTACGGACAGCTGCTGGCGTTTTGCGGATGGAATCAGGAGGCAGTCGGCTGGTTCCAGCGCGCGATAGAACAATTTGAGCATTTGAGCGACCCGAACGAAGGAAAAAGAGAGATTCTTCAGACGCGTGCGTACAAAATCATTGCGATGATGGACGCGCCTCAAATCACATCGGAGGCCGTTCGGGAGGAATTGGAAACGTATTTTACGATGTCTCTTTCGGACGCCGCAGACCATTTGGCCGGTTCCGACGCGCCGGGAGAAAGCTACGCGCAGCATATTCTCCTTCGTTTTTTGGTGTCGGCAAACGATACTGAGCTGCAAAAACGCTATCTTTCCAAGCGTTCGGACTGGAAGACGGGCGCGGGTCATCCGTGGGAGCTGATTCTGTTTTACCGAGCGCTTCTCGTTCAGGATTCGGCAGAAAAAAAGACTCTTCTTCGTCAGGCGTACGACATGGCGCTTGACGGGGGCGCGACGTTGAAGATGATTGCGTGTGTGCTTCTCGGAGCGATTTACTATGACGATCGTTCCTGTCGAGCCGAGCTGGAAAACTTAACGTCCGAAGTGCTTCAGCTTCTTCCTGCGCTGTCATCCGCACGCAAGACTGCGCTTCAAAATCAGTTGGAGACGCCTCAGCCTCCGCAGTTGTTTACGCAAACGATGCTTCCGTTTAATTTTCGTTGAAGTTGGAGATTTTCCTTCCAAATGGAGAGAGTAATTTTTAAAAAATGCCAAAATTCCCCTCTCCCCCCCTTGCACCCCCTCATTTTTCCGCTATATTTATAGGTACAACAGCCCTACAGATTCGTAGGGTTCTAAGACACACAATACACGGATAGGTTTCCGCCTTTCCGTACAACAGCCCTACAGATTCGTAGGGTTCTAAGACCGTAAATGATGGACTGTATTCTCCACTTAATGTACAACAGCCCTACAGATTCGTAGGGTTCTAAGACGCTTCAACATTTTTGTTTTCTGCCGCTTGGCGTACAACAGCCCTACAGATTCGTAGGGTTCTAAGACCTGACGGAAGCATAGAATGCCTCTGGGGGAAGGTACAACAGCCCTACAGATTCGTAGGGTTCTAAGACTTCAATTTTT
>CAYTLK010000175.1:0-4604 GCA_964438515.1 uncultured Planctomycetaceae bacterium | reverse complement strand
TTCATAATCGTCACGTGAAAGAAAGTCTCCCGAATTCAAATCAAAAACACTGATGGCGGCACACTCAGGACAGATCCAATATTTGTCGGGTTTTATAACGCTCGCACCCACGGACGCCCCGCAATTCGTGCAGCATAAATGAGGAAGCCGACGTTTGAAACGCTGCATGCGAAAATCCGATGAAGACGGTTTCGAACGATATTTTTGGCGGAAAGATTTGACGTCTTCTTTGGTAAAAGGATTGTGAATCCGCGTCGCGTCTTCCTCCGTCAGCAATTTTCCCTTATAAAAAAAGAACGGTTTCCGACACGCGTCGCAGAAACGCCGTCTTGTGTACGTCAGATGAACCGGCTCGCCGCAATTCGGACAAAAAAGTTCAACGTCCCCCTCCCCGATTTCATCCACCCGGGCGCCAATTTTGCCGGAAATGGAACTTTTTGTGTCTTTCGAGTCTGCTCGAAGACCTAGAAAATCGGAATACGCACTTTGACGAGGTGTTGGACGACGAAACATTTACACAGATTCCGCTTAATTTACAGTATTCAATATCAGGATTCAATATTATACTAACACTATTTTGAATTTCAGTTTTCCCGTCCGCCGTTGGAGCTGCGCACCACGGCTCCTGCAGTCTTAATGAAAACTGAATTTCATTGTAGAACCAGCATAGGACACGCCGATAAAACGCGCAGCTTCATCTTTTTACGTCCCCGCTCGAAATCAATACGTTCGGCGTTCTATGTTTAACGTTCTGCGTTCTGCGTTCGATGTTCGATGTTCGGCGTTCTATGTTCCTCAAATTTTCTCGGAATTCAACACGATTCCACTCTTTTGCAGCTCTTCGCGCGCCGCGTCGGCCGTTGTGAAAAGAATCGCACGCATTCCAACCGCTCGTGCGCCTTCTATGTTTTCTGTACGGTCATCAAAAAAGAGGATTTCCGACGGTTCCAGCCCGGCCCGCTGCGCTGCACGTTCGTAAATTTCCGGCGACGGCTTGCGCGCACCCAGCATCACACTCGAAAGCGGAACGTCAAACAGCCCAAAAAGCTGCGGAAACGTTGCGACACAAAAATCCCAATGAACCTCACAAATGTTCGAAAGAATTCCGACACGAAACCCCGCCGTTTTGAAATCCCGAACCAGCTTCCAAGAATCCAGTATCGGCGAGAAAATATCCGCGTGTGCACGTTCGAAATCCTGCTGGGAGAGCGTCATTCCAAAGTTTTCGCACGTCCAGTCGTACAGTTCTTTCGACGACATTTTTCCCGTTTCAATCGCCTCGCACACCGGAGTCGGCGCCGCCAGAGTCGCATTCATAATGGCCGCGCCGTCCAGACCCGTTTTTTCGGAAATACGCCGAGCCGCAAGGTCAAAATCGTACTGAAGCAATACGCGTCCAAGGTCAAAAAAGACGAACTTTGGAACATCAGGAGTCATGAATATTTTCCTTCCGCAGTATCCCGATTATTTTCCTATTTTTTTTATTTTTCTTTTGACTGTTTCTCTTTGGCGGCAAGCAGCGCTTTCGCGAGCTGATCGGGGCACGAAGTGGGTTTTCCGCCGCATCGAATCCCTTTAATGCGCGCAATGACTTCATCGACGTTCATCCCATCCACTAGATGCGCGACACCCTGCTGATTTCCGGAACAGCCTCCGTAAAAAGTAACATTCCGAACGATTCCGTCCGTCAGATCGAACGAAATTTGACGGGCACAAACGCCAGTGGGAGTATATGTATATTCCATAATTGATCCATTTTAAAACAATTCAAAAACACTTTAAACCAGACTGAAAATCTCAGTTTGACATTATTATACCTGAAAGCGGTGCGTTTGTCAAGCAGATACGTTTCTCTCCCTCAAATTTTTCCAAAATATTTGACAAATTTTGAGAAAAATCTCCTCCCGGATGCTTGACAGAACGAAAATAATACGATAGAATAAAGTAGGTCGTTTTATTTCCTGGCAAAATTAATTCGCGCCGCGTGTCGGCTGCGGTATTTTCGAAGGAGAAAAACATGTTTCACGTCAATTTTGCTTTTATAGGAATCGGAACCAACGAACTGCTGATTTTCGCGGTCATCGCACTTCTGCTGTTCGGAACTCGCCTCCCTAAAATCGCCAGGTCCTTTGGACAGAGTGTTACAGAATTCAAAAAAGGAATTCGCGAAGCAGAAAACGGAGTGGTTGACGAGACGACCGCCGAAAAATCGGAAACGGAACCTCATTGCTGAAACGGCAAAGCAGGTTGTGAACCGGGTGAAAACATTATGGAAAAGTGTACGAATAGATTATCGGGAAAAAGAA
This sequence comes from uncultured Planctomycetaceae bacterium, assembly GCA_964438515.1. GTDB lineage: Bacteria > Planctomycetota > Planctomycetia > Pirellulales > Thermoguttaceae > RGIG3701. The sequence goes on along the minus strand of CAYTLK010000175.1, from coordinate 2,298 downwards.
TGGAAAACACGTCGAAAGGCGGTGTTTTTGCGGTCGTATTGATTTATGTTCTGCTATTCCAATCGTTTCTTTTTTCCCAATCCGTACAAATTCCAATCGTTCATGGAACCAAAACCAGTTCCCAGACGCTCAATTTGGATCTTGCGGATAAAACGACTGATCAGATGGTTTGCATTCTGACCGAAACGACGCCGTTGTCGTTGATGACCGCCAGAATTATGCGAAATCCATACTTGACGGGTTGCTGGATTCTTTCCTCACTTATGTTTTTACGAACAAATCCGCATTTTTACGCTTCCGTTTCCACTTTACGTCTTCGTGCGTCCCATATCATCGTGCCTGCACAGAAAAATTCTCCGCTTCAAATTTAATCGTTATTTTCTTATCGAAATTCTTTCGAAAAACCGTCGATTCATTCGAACCCGGCGGCACTGTGTGATTTAATATTCGTTCAGCGAATGAAATATTCAAATTTCATTCATAGAACGCTGATTGTATGAATATTTTTAAAAATCACTCCTATTTTAATGATTTTAACGATTCAAAATTCTGAAATGAAGGAAATTCAAATGAACGAAGATATTATAGATTCGACATATGCAGAGTCCGATTGGGCCAAAAATGATCATCCGTTGCGTTCCGGTTTACTGATGACGATTACGATTGTGCTGTCGTTTGTGTTATTTGGACTTTGGGAATACTACCAGGACGTCCAGCTCCACACTGCGGCACAAATTTCTGAAAAAAGTACCACATTCATTCCGCCGGCATCCGAGTCGACGACCCTTCCCGCACATCGATAAAGGAGCGTTTCCGTATGGAATACATCTGCAAAAGAGCCTATCGAGGCGGAGTCGAGGAAAAACCTGCCGTGATTTTCTTGATTTTTGCATCCGGAATCACGCTGGGAGTTATTATTTGTACGTTTTTTGGCGGTCTTTACGTTGCCCCCGCCGACCTTTCAGCACCCGGAATTCAGGTGTCTGCATCGTTGTCTGCCGAGCCGGTTGAGATTGCGCAGACGCAAGATTTACCGACGCTGCGATGACGGCGATTCCTCACATAAAACCCGCCGGGAGGAGGACCTGAAATCCTCCTCCCGCTCTATTTTTAGAACAACATATTAACGCAAACTGAAGTTTCATACAAAACAACGTCGAGAAACAAAAAACAGACGGCTCCGTTTCGTGTGCCGCGAGGTTTTCGTGAATTTTCTGAAATTTTCCAGCCGATTCCACCTTTTCACCAGGACGCATTTTCAGCAAATTGTCGAGAACCGCAACGTCATTCGGTTGAAGCCCCCCATCAACGACCCGCATGAGGTCGTTTTGAAGCGGCCCAAGCGTCAGATGCCGCATCTCAATTACGTTTTCTGAATTTCGCACGTAAACAAATTTTCGGTCCTAATCGGTTGAGAAACACGACCAGGGATGGAAAATAAGAACGTACGTTTATCGTATCGATTGCAAGCCGCGGGCGTGAAACCCACGGAAATCGGTTCAGATTGAAGCGTCGATTTGCGCACAAAATGAGGGGAATTAAAAGCTGAAAGCTGAAATTTCAAGAGGAATCCGTTCCGCAGATTCTTCCAATTCAACGTTTTGTCCTGCGAACACAATCCCGCAACGTAGAGGTTTTTTCCGCCGCGTTCGTTCTTCGTCGGAGTCCGCGGCTCGACTTGCGCCCCGAATTCGTCCGAGATTTCCCAAGTTTTTGTTCGTGCCCTTTTTTTGAGGGGAGTCTCCGAAGTCTGGGGTTTTAATTACTTCAAAACCTCCCATGGTTTGCGTCAATAAATGAAGATTTATTTAAAAATAAAGTATAAAAATTCGGCAGTTACCCGAGGGAAAAGTGGGTAGAAAAGAATCATACTAAAAACCCTCACAAAAACCATCACACAACCATCGGAATCACTTTGAACTTCATCGTGCAAACCAATTGTCCACCATCCCAAAACCCAACCCCAAACAACATGACTAACAAGGAAGCAATTAAAGAATAATCCCGTAGAATTAGAGGAATAATAGTCTGGTGCTCTATGGTCATCGCAGCCTAGTGTTTCATAAATATTGTAAATTCCTTCAACTTTATCCTTAAAAATTGATCAATGAGACAGACAATCATTGGGAGAATCTGGCTGCCCGTCAAGAATTTACGGTCGCGGGAAGAGGGGCTTTCTGCACATGTTTAATGCTTGCAATTTCGCCCCAACGAGAGCGTCGCTCGCGACCCCCAGACCCCTCACCCGGAAAACTCCTAATATTTAAAAACTGATTTTTCAAGTAGAATGAGTATACA
>CAYTLK010000174.1:0-4658 GCA_964438515.1 uncultured Planctomycetaceae bacterium | reverse complement strand
ATCCCGTCACCGGCGCCCAGCCGAAGCTGGAACAAGTCTGGAACTTTCGCTGACGAAATTTTTGAAAATCTTCCCTCTTTTCATGCAGGAAATTGAAAGCTGAAATCTCAAGTGGAATCCGTATAAATAATGTACACAATTAAGGTGTATACATTATTCAAATCATCTTTAAAAACCACTCATGCACACGCAGGTCGGGGTCCAGTTCCGGGTGAAAAGCCGTCACGAGCTGATTTTTTTGACGGGCCGCGACGATTTTCCCTTCGACTCGCGCGAGGATTTCGACTTCTGGACCGACGCTTTCAATGTAGGGCGCTCGAATGAACGTCATCGGGATTTTTCCGAGTGTTCCGAACGTTTCTGCCGTATGAAAACTGCCGAGCTGGCGGCCGTATGCGTTACGGCGAGCCGCAATATTCATCGTGCTGAAACAAGGGGAAAAACGCTCGTTATTTCCGATTTCCCGCGCCAAAAGCAGCAGCCCCGCACAGGTTCCGAGAACCGGGAGACCCGATGAAATAAGGCGTCGGAGCGGCTCGTAAAGTTCCAGTTCCCGCAGGAGTTTTCCCATCACGGTACTTTCTCCTCCGGGAAGAATCAAGGCGTCGAATGGAGTTTCCAAATCCCGTTTTTGACGGAGTTCGACGCAAGAAACACCGAGCGTTTTGAGCCGCTGTTCGTGTTCGAGGAACGCACCTTGAACCGCGAGAACTGCCGCGCGCATCATTTGCCCCTTTCGGCCATCAGGAGGCTGATTTCCTGTTCGTTGATTCCGACCATTGCTTCGCCGAGGTCTTCGGAGAGGGACGCAAGCATCTTCGCGTCTCTGAAATTTGTAACAGCTTTTACAATGGCGGCTGCGCGTTTCGCGGGGTTTCCGGACTTAAAAATACCGCTTCCGACGAAGACGCCTTCGGCTCCGAGCTGCATCATGAGAGCCGCGTCTGCAGGAGTCGCCACGCCGCCGGCCGCAAAATTCACGACGGGGAGTTTTCCGTTTTCCGCCGCGTATCGAACGAGTTCGTACGGAACCTGAAGCGTTTTGGCCGCATCAAAAAGTTCGTCTTTGCTGAGGGACGTGAGACGGCGAATTTCCTGCTGCATGAGCCGCATGTGACGCACCGCCTGAACCACATCGCCCGTTCCCGGCTCGCCCTTGGTTCGAATCATGGACGCACCTTCATTCACGCGGCGCAGCGCCTCGCCCAAGTCGCGCGCTCCGCAGACGAACGGAACCTGAAACTGCGTTTTATCGATGTGGAAATGATCGTCAGCGGGAGAAAGAACCTCACTTTCATCAATATAATCGATTTCGATCGCTTCCAGAATCTGTGCTTCGACGAAGTGTCCGATTCGGCATTTCGCCATCACGGGGATTGAAACGGCTTCCTGAATTCCATGAATCATTTTAGGGTCGCTCATTCGAGAAACGCCGCCGGCTGCGCGAATGTCTGCCGGAATGCGTTCGAGAGCCATCACGGCACACGCTCCGGCTGCTTCCGCGATGCGCGCCTGTTCGGGACTCGTGACGTCCATAATGACGCCGCCTTTCAGCATTTGCGCCAGTTGTTTATTTAATTCATAACGTTCGTTCGTCATTTTTCACTCCTTATGAAACAGAAATCTTATTATACTCGTTCCACTTGAAAATTTCGCATTGGGCGGCTGCGGCGACAGTCGTTTCTCGATAGAGTAACGACGGAGAAGCGAAAATTCAAAATGCGTCGGGTATATAATGAAAAGGTTGAGTAACAAATATTCCTCATTATAACGAACTTCTTTTTCATTACAAGGGGCTGTGGGCGAATTTACGCAAAAGTTACTGTAAAACCTTGCACAAAAACGTTCCGCAACGCTCAAAATCGACAGGACGTCAGCTGAAGAAGATTCCGAACGGCCGCTTCCATCGCGAACGAAAGGGCGTCACGCATCGTTTTTCCTTCAGAAATCGCCAGCGCAAGCCCGCCGGTCAGCGCGTCGCCGCAACCGATGGGACAAAGCGTTTTTCCCGCATGTTCCGGAATCGGCGGAGGGGTGAGACGCAGAAATTCCGCACCGTTCACCGCATACAGCACGTTGGGACCGTCCGAAATCACGACCCACTGCGCCCCCTGTGCGTTCAGTTCCCGGCAGGCGGCCAAAAGCTGCGTCTCGTCGGAAATGCGGAAACCTACGGTCTCAGCGAGTTCCTCCCGGTTCGGTTTCACCACGAAAGGTCGGTATTTCAGGCACATACGCAGTCCTTCGCCGCGAAAATCGAAAATCATAGGCGTCTCTTCTGGAACGAGGGCCGCCATCTTTTCGTACATCGCGACGGGCGTTCCTGTTGGAAGGCTCCCCGAAATGACGACGATTTCCGAGTTGCGTGCTTCATTTGCAAAAAGTTCCACCCAAGCCGTCTGTTCTGCGGGCGTCATTGCTTCCCCATTTTCCACAAGTTCCGTAATTTCACCGCTTGTGCAATCGACGAGGGTCGTGCAGACGCGTGTTTCTGCTTGAGTTGGGAGGATGCGGGCGTTGAGTCCCAGAGCGTCGAAATCCTTCTTCATTTTTTCTGCCGACATTCCGCCGGCGGGAAGGATTGTGCGCACGTTTCCGCCCAGCGTGTGGATCGCCAAAGCTGCGTTGACGGCTTTTCCTGCGGAGAACCAGAGGGAATTCACGGCTCGATTCACTTTTCCGATTTGCAGTGAGTTCAGTTCCAAAACGTGCTGCCAGGACGGACTCAGTCCGGCGGTTAAAATTCTTTTCATGGGAATTTCCTCATTAAATTCATCGCACTTTAAAATTCAGGGAATCGTCACGGGGTTTTTAAAATGTCGTACCGCAAGCAAGCCCGTAATGAAACGAACGCAGTGAGTGGAATTAGGGTGATTTGGGTGCTGGACCAAAAACTCCGTTTTTTATGGAATCCTGTGTTTACTGCCGGAAAAACCCTAATTCCGCTCGTTTCACTCGCTTCATTACGGGCTTGCTTACGCATTGTTCGGTCCGTTGCGCGGTCATTTAAAACTGAATTTTCAACTGGAAACAGTATAAATGACTTTCTTTTTTAAAATGTAGCATAAAATGAAGACGTTGTACAGTCCCCCCTTGCAAAATGTTCCCTCATTTGATAAAATGTCTGAATATTGTGCTTTCGTTAAAAATAAATCATTAAAGGACGCAGGTGTTTTTGGAGTGCGGGCTGGAAGCGCGGGCTCCAAGGGTCTTTGAAAATGAGGTGATTATGCTGTATCGTTATTTTTGTGCAATAATTATTGTTTCACTCTCCAATCTGTGGATGGGGACGGCTGAAGGCGGGTTTTTCGGAGACGAAACGGTTGCGCCGATTTATGGAGAGGCGCTGACCGAAGAGGAGCTGGAGGGGAAAATCGTTCTCGTCGTCTTTTGGGGAATCGACTCGCCGGAATGTAAGGAGGGAATGGCGCATATGATGCAAATTCAAGCGTTTGCCGCCGGAATGAACGACCTCGTGATTCTCGGAAGTCACGTGCAGGAAACGACGCCGGAAGTCGCGGCGCTTTTGGAGGAAATTCACTGCAATTTTACCGTTTACGATCATTTTGTGCCGTCCGATTGTTCTCTGCCGGAGGGCGACGGGCTGCGTTTGCCGCTCATTTATATGTTCGACGAGAACGGAAAGCTCGCCGCAAGCGGTACGCCGAAGGAGATTACGTCGCAAATTCCGTCGCAGCTGCGCGAAAAGATGGAGGCCGGCGCGCGTCGAGGATTTCGGTACGCACCGCTTGAAGAGATGGCGGTTCCGGAGGAGTTCGAGGGGCTGAAAACGTATTTTGCGCCGAATCGTTCGTGGGTCAAAGGGTTCGAGTATCTCGAAAGCATCGCAGACGATGACGAGAATGAACTTGCAAGTGACGCGCAGGTGCTGCACGATCAGATTTTGATGCTGATTTATGAGGAACTGGAACGTCTGGAAACGTTTTCAGAGACGCGTCCCGGCGAGGCTGCGTACCGACTGCACCTTTTGCGTCAGTCGCTTCGAGGGTCGGAACCTTACGACGATGCGGACGAACTGCTTCAGGAACTGCGCAAGCGGCGCGGCGTCCCGGAAATGATTTCCATTTATTCGCAGATGGAGTCTCTGCGGTCAGCGGTCCAACAGCGTGTGCGTCCGTTTCGAACGTGGAATCAGGCGCAGCAGCTGCTCGGATGGCTCACCTCAATGTCGCGAAACAAGACGTACGATGCGGCCATTCGTTCGGAAGCGTCGTTTCTGCTGGAACTCGTGAACGAAAAACTGCAATGAGTTTTTGTTTTGGTATGTTTTGCATGAATTTCAACTTAGATGTTGAGAGACCATTACAGACTTTGCAGCAAGAACTGTTAATCTGAAAGAAGCGGGAGGCAAAGTCCCTGCCCGACGAACAGAAACCACATACGAGGCAGACGTGAATGGACGAGTTTTCTGAACAAAACAAAGTCCAATACTGCACGAAATTCATGTCTGTAAACGGGACGGGGTCGCAAGTCACGACGGGTTTTTTGCCCGCTGAACGTGCGTTCCTGAAAAACGGAATTTTCCATTCAATCGGCTTGCGCCGACTACCGGGGACTCACACCCCCGGTGTGACGATTCCGTGCTTTCAGCGGGCAAAAAGCCCGCCGCTCGCCTTGTAATTGCGGATTTTCGAGAC
>CAYTLK010000173.1:0-4666 GCA_964438515.1 uncultured Planctomycetaceae bacterium | reverse complement strand
TAAAATGAGAAGATTTTAAAATTTTTTCAACCACCAGCCCTTGATTTTTTCTATTTGTCAGCTTACAATTTATTTATCGTTCAAATGTTCACTCCTTTCAAAAATTTCAACAATCGAAAGACAAAATGAATCCAAATTCTCAAAAAATCTTTGACGTCGAAAAAATTCATCTTCACAAAATCGGCTGGGAGGATGAGTGGGGCCAACTCGCGGAAGCGCTTATAGGAACGGATGACCTCGAATTCAAAAAAAGTATCCTCTACGAATCTTGTGCAAAAATCGTCAATTCGTCTGCGGGATTCAAAACAGTTCCAATTGATGAATTCGTGAGTGCTGTCTTCTGCAATTATCTGGAAAGAGCAGAAAAACAGTCGCTTTTCACCGAATTTGATGTGGAAAAAGGGGACGCAATCCGTTTTCTTTGTTCATGGAAAAATCTCAAAGCGCTGTTTTACGCATTTCGAATCGAAAACTCCTCGATTCGTCAGTTCGGCAATTCAAAAAAGAAACAAACTCTCTCGCAGGTTGAACTGGATGAAGACGCACCTCAATATGCCGACACAACCCCGATTATGAAAGAGGCGGCACCCTTGAAATCTTTGGAGGAACGTCTGAACGCGCTCGTCATTCACCGTCCGAAAAAAGGAAGCCGTTCGTATCAGCAGGCAGGGCTGCAGCTTTATCCGAGACTTTCAAAAACGGATGCGGAAATGACGGAACTGCACGACTCGGCTCGTCACGATGTTGCGCAAATTCAGGAAAATTCGGAATCGGAGGCGGACGCACAAATTCAGGGGAAACATCACGAGGCTGCGGTTTTGCTTGAGGAAAACATTACAAAAACGTACATCCGACTGAAAGAAAAACCTTGTATGAACACAAAACATCGAGAAAAATTAACCGATCGAATGGCGAATCTGCAAAGACGGCAAATTCTCTTTCCTCTGGACTCGCACGTCATTTCCGAGTTGCTGAATCTTAAGGAAAATACCGCAGTTCAGTGTATTCGGAGGTATCGGCTGGATTTAGAGGAACTTTTTGAGGATTATTACAAAATGTACACTTTTCTACAAGGGGGGAATGAAGAATGATCGATGAAACGAATGCCGCTCAATATGTTCGAGAACCTTCGGAGTCCAATTTACAGTTTCGGTCGAAGCAGTTTCTTTACGAACACGTACGAAAACACGTTTTTTCGAGAGATGAAAAGTGGATCGATCTCGATGGTTTCGATTCACGGCAAATGAAAATCGCTTCAGAAATTGGGGAGGACAGCGCGTTGTGGGCCTTTGCGAAAGAGTATCAGTCGCTTCTTTCGAATCGGGCGCTCGAATGCTGTCGTGAAAACAGAAATCACATCCATCTTTTGTCGATTTATCCAGAAATAACGCAGGAGTTGCTGGGACTTATAGACAGGGAACCCGTGCAAATCATCAAATGTTGGGGAATTTTGGAAAATCTTGTGATTATTTTGTTTTCAACTGTCATAAACGACGATTTTGGTCCCTATGTAATTAGTACGGGGTACCGAACGTTTCCGAAACTGAAAAAAGAACGATGGTTCAAGAAAGAACGTTCACGAGCTGCGGAACTGGCGGAAATACGCGGCGGAAAAAGACAGATTCTCATCGCCGACCACATTGAATAACCGTCAGCGGCAAAATTTCACTAGTACAAAAGTTAGGAGAAAAAAATGAATCAGGAAGCAATTTGGAAGCTGAAAAACAGGCTCTCGCAGAACGCGCTGGAAGACGATGAGGACCTCACTCAATTTATCCAGTTCTCGAGCCGCATGGCCGCACTCGGTGATTCGTCGGAGTTCGACCGGATTCCGGAAATTGCCGCGCGGCCGACTTACGCAGGACGACTGGATGAAATTCTCACGGAACGCTGCAAAATGGGAATTTGGGATTTGGAGGAACAGGAAGGTCAGGAATTGGCGCTGTCGCTCATTGAGGCGCAGGATTTCGCGCTCTTCTGCAAACGAACCGAGAATTCCGGACTTTACGCCAAAACCACTTGGAGCTGGTTGGAAACTTGGGCGATTGACGCGCAGCGGGTTTCGCTCAACAACGAGGCTGTGGAGGTGCTGGAAGACTGGAAAGAAACGTATCCCCTTGAGGAAGAAGACCTTATCGGAACGATCGCGTACCCGATGACCGAATTCGAGCACCAGATTTTGTGGAAAACGGCGGATCAAATTCCGGATACCGTCATCGAAACCAGTTGGGGGACTTCGAAAGCATCCCGGCAAACGGCGCAGGAAATCTCTCCGGAAAAGCACACGAACGCCGCGCATCAGACTGCGTATCGCGATGCAAATTTACGTGTCGTTTGCGATGACGGAGCCCCTTCGGATTGGTTCATTCGGAAAAACACGTTTTCTGTAAATGTTCAAACTCCTGTTGGAGAGGTTACGGTGAAACGGTCTTTGAGCAGGAGGTGGAAAATTGTTTTGGATTTGACGAAAAAAGAAGGCGATTTGCCGTACATTTCAGGCGTGAATGTCGGAGGAAGACCCGCAGTTCCGAGTGCCGAGCGTCCGGGCCGATGGACGGCGGATTTGCATTTACTTCCGGAGACGGTTCGTATGAAATACCTCAAAGCCCTCACAAGCCTCCGTCTGGACGGAATCTGCGTTTTGAAAATCGCGTATGAAGGAGAAAACAAATGAATTACGTACAAAATACAAACAGATGGGAATATTTCGGAAAATGTTCTTCAAAAGACCTCGAATACCAAGGAACTGACGATCTTCAGCCCGAATGGATTCAGAGTGCGTATCGGTGGTTTTACGAACGGCTTCCGGAGTCGCAAAAAAAGACGTTCTGGAAGCCTCAAAACGTTCCTGCTGCGGGACCGTCGGCGCGGTACGTTCCTTTTCCGTGTGCGATAGAGTCGCGTTCGAACAAACAATATTCTTCTGAAGACGGCCTCATCGCGTTCGTCTCGGTCGATTCTAATGGGGATGCGGCCGGAGAAAACCTCACGTACAACAACGACATCGTGAAACAGCACGCATACGCCGCCGCTAGATTTTTGTACACACTCTTTCGTCAGTTTGATGACCGTATCGGTTTTCCGAACATTGAAATTCAGGCTCCGGACGCCAGCGGAAGCAGTCTTTCCCTCTCGGCCTTCCTTGCGGCACTCTGTCAGATTATGCAGATTCGGCTTCCCGACACGTTCATCGCAACGGGAAGTTGGGAGGAAAAAGAGGAAAAAGAGGAAAATGAGAAAAAGCAGTCTCGTTTTCAGACCGTTGGAGCTTCCGCGCTTGCAGAGAAAATCATCGCTGCGGTTCGTTTTGGGTATCGGAAATTCCTGCTCGTGGAAGGGCAGAAAGGAACATTTGAAGATGCGTCCTTTTCGCCGTCGGAACTCCTTCAAAAGCTGAAAGAAGACGGCACACTGCCGCCTGACGCGCCTCTGGAATTCATCGAGGTTCCGACGGCGCCGATGGAAGCCGTTTTTCGACTTTTGCAGGAACTGCCCGAGGGGAACGACTGCCGGACGGCCGCGCTGCTTCGGACTTACGAAAAGCAGTATCTGCGTCACGACGCCCGGTCGGGTTTCGATTCCATCATTAAGACCGTCTCGCCCTTTTGTGAAAGTGGTTCGAACCTCGTAAAACACGTTGCGTTTGATATTTTGAGCCGGCGCGAGCTTCATCTCGGAAACACACAAAACGCGCGGAAATATCGGGAGCAAACGCCCGTTTTACGTCCCTCGGAGTACCCGACCGGATTTCTGGCGTCGTACCTGAAATACGAAGAAGCCGCCTCGCGAGCGGTTCTGGAATTGGACCTTGGAAATCTGGACGAAAATCACCCTGCGCACGCTCTTGTGGAGCGGATTTTGGAGCGTCTGAAAGGGAACATTTTCGACGACATTGCGGATATTGAAGACGTTCGGACGGCTCTGGCGCTTGCAAACACCAAAGCGCGGCGTCTGTACTTTCTCGGACGTCTGAATGCGGATTCTGTCGCGATTTCCCAGGCGTGGGAGGAACTGACCGCATTTAAAGATTACTGGACGGAAATCTTTGAATATACGAAACGCATGAATTTGCAGGACGAAACGTTTGAGCGTCAGAGAAATCAGTGCGTGGAATGCATGGCCGACTTCCGGCACGTGACCGGGACCGTTCTGGAATGCGAAAAACTGCCGCAGACGTTTGAACTGTGCGACACGCAAAACGCGTTCGATTTAGTCGCGTGGATTCAGTGGCACGTGATGCACGAAACGCTGGATTCCGGTAAAATTCAGGGTTTTCGGAACAAAGCCGACGGTTTCTACGAAGGCGAAAAAAGCTGGAAAGGTTTCCCGAACTTTCTGCCGTACGAAAAGATTCTTCTTTACCGTGTCGGCACCGACGAAGACCAGCGTCATGCGCGAAATCAGCTTGCGCGAGCCTTCCATCTTCAGTTGGGAGAAGCGCCGATTCCGTGTGCCGAAGCGGACGTGTTGAGTCTTCTGGCGATTCGGTCTGCATTCCTGCTGGAAGACGCGAAACTGGCGGAGACTTTTTACGCGCGGATTCCGCAGGAGAGTCTTTTGAAACGCATTGCGGACCGATTGTTTGAAGAACCGTCCGAAGCGGGTTTCCGCTGCATTTACTAAACATACACCCTTTTTCACACTTTTTCACACTTTTTCACACTTT
>CAYTLK010000172.1:0-4732 GCA_964438515.1 uncultured Planctomycetaceae bacterium | reverse complement strand
CGTTTCATTACGGGCTTGCGGGTCTCAAAAATCCGCAATTACAAGGCGAGCGGCGGGCTTTTTGCCCACTGAATGTGCGGAGCCGTCACACCGGGGGTGCGCCTTGGACCGTTAAAAAAAGTATGAAAATCAAACTGTTTTCATTCCTTTAAAAAATCATCGTCGTACGACCCGTAATACGGCGCGTTGCAGTCGATCCAGTCGCAAAACGCTCGCCACTCGTCGGGAGTCAGCTCCTTTCCACAGGATGTATCGCGAAGCCGATTCATGAGGGCGCTCGCGCCAGACCCCATCGTACGCGGCGGCTGAAACGTTTTCCAACCGCCGTACGCCGTCATCTGATAGTAACTCACGTGCGGAAGAAGGGCTAAAAATGAGGTTGTAACCGTGTGCTGCGGCCCCTCATCCGGGTCGCCGATCGTTTCGGCTTTCACAAACGTCCCGCCGCGCAGATCCGGAACCTTTTCCCCCTGCGACCCATCGTGACAGACGACGCACCGCGCGTCGAGAATCGGCTGAATCACGCGTTCAAACTGCATCGGTCCCGCTCCATAGGACGGCGGCTGAATTTTTTCCGGCGTTCGAGGCCCATTCGTCGTTCGGCGAACCGGTGACGCATCAAGCGGACTTTCGTGACAGCCGACGCACCCCTGAATTTCACCAGGACGCAGCGTCACGTAATTGCGCATCCGCTGCACTTCCTGAAAGTTTTCGTCGAGCGCCGAGAGGAAAATCATGCGGTCCGACGGAACCTCAAAACTCGCAGAACCGTCTTCCGCAACCGGTACAAACCCCAAAACGCCGCGCATGTCCCAACCGCAGCTCACGCCCGCGTCGGCTCGATGAGGATTCGTGTGACGGAGTTTCGGGTACGTTTCGCACACGCGCAGCCATCGAACGGTTCCGCGCTCCACACCTTCAAGCCCCTGATAAACGTCCTGAAGCACCAAAAACGCAGGTGTTCCGACCGGCAAACGCTCCTGATCGGCGATTACGGGCGGCTGACGACGCGGCTTCAGAGGAATCGGACAGTAACACGAAGTCCCATCCAGTCGGAAAATTAGTTCTTTGAGTCCAAAATCGGTCAGAAGATAGATTCCGTACGAATCTGAAAGATTATTGGAATAAAAAGAAAAAACGCAGAGGAACAGGTGTTCGGAAAGCGGCCACGGGGACGTAAACCACCCATTTTGAGGCGGCACTTGATCGAGATCCTTAAAATCAGGGTCGAGACGCTCGTCCTTCAGTCCTCCAATTTCCGGATACGCAATTTCAGGCGTCAGCAGCTTCATCCCTTCGGGACCGCGGCGGTACAAATTCGTATTAACGGTCAAAATGGGTCCAACGCCGGAATTGTGGTGCGCACATCCGACAGCCGCCAGCTGGCGCGTTCCGGGAATTTGACGTGCTTCCTGCATCGCGATGGGTCCGCGTGAGAATTTGTACCAATCTCCGTAGATTTTTTGCGCTCTCGTTCCATCAGGATTCACGGCCCACAATTCCTGCATCGTATTGTAGGGCTTCATCACGTAATCCCACCGCGTGAACAAAATGCGGCCGTCTTCAAGGAGCGACGGATAAAACTCGGTGTCCTGCGGCTGCGTGATTGCGTGAACGTCCGTCCCGTCGCCGTTCATCACATGCAGACCAAAAACGCATGCCCAGTCGCCGCACTGAACGAAGCGTCCGCCGCGAGCCGATGTAAAAAGGATGCGTCCGTCCGGCAGCCAGCACGGCTCTGTGTCTTCAAATTCCGGGTCGTTCGTCAGATTTTTCAGGTCGGATCCGTCCACATTCATCGTAAAAACGTCGTACGTCGTGCAGGCGCCGCCGTGGTACCACGTGCAATCCGTCGGATTTTTGGGGTCGTAGTGACCGTGACCGCTTCCCCACGGGTACCGCGTCGGAGGGACGCGCGGCCACGCGAGCGGAAAAACGATTCTCTGCGCATCGTGCGACAAATCGGGACGTCCCACTCCGCATTTGGCCGCCAGCTGCGGCGGAAGAAGACCGCGAACCGTTCCATCGGGCGAAAGTCCCGTCAAAATCATCAAATCCGCACCAGCCGTCTGGTTTTCACCCACTCGGTGCGCGCACTGATGATTTCCCTGCGGCCAGTGACGCTTCACGAAAAGAATTTCATTAAAATCCAGTTCTGAACTCGAAAAAAGGACGTTCCGCATCGCGGTCCGCAGTCGAATCCACGCCTCACGTCCAACGACCGGTGCACGTTTTATCACGAGTTTCGACGCAAGTTCGTCCAGATTTTCGACCGGCGGTTCCTGCATCAGCAAATCGACTTCCGCCGCCGTAACGTTCGGCCCCTCCACAACCTGAAGCTCCAGTTCCGCTTCCGACTCGGTTCCACCTTCCGACTTGGTTCCACCTTCCGATTCGGTGCCCGTCCGCGCCTCAAGAGGATAAATTTTTACGAGACCCGTTCCCGCCGGAATAAAAACGTTTTCAATTTCTGTTCCATTAATCAAAACCTTTTCAACGCGGTCCCAGTCGGTCGTGAAAACGACTCTCAAACGGTACTTTTTATCCTTTTGCAGGCCGGAAATTTTGTACTTCAGCGTCATTCCGGTTTGGCAGACCGAAAGAGGGTACAAAGTCTCTTCATCGAGGAGAAAATTCCTCTTGAAATCGTACGTGGAACAACGCTCACAAAAGACGTTCGGAAGCGTTTTTTCCCGCGCACTGTTCGGCAAACAAATAGAGCGAAAAAACCAGCCGTCGCCGAGATGGAAATCAGGTTCCGGAGTTTCATTCAGGGATTCAGCCTCCTTGAGCCGCGCCTGCGCAGCGTCCAGCGCGTCGTGAAACTCCTTCCGTTTCTCCGGATCGTCGATTTGCCGCTTTTCAAGCTGTTTTGCCGCACGAATCAGTTCCCGGAGCGACTCCGCAGAACCTACAACGCGGCCCGCTGCGACTTCCTGCCGATTCCAGTCTTCGAGGATTTTTTTCTGTGCGTCCGCCGCAGCCGCTGCAACATCCGCAACATCCGCAAAAACGGAAACAGTCCCCGTAAAGATCGAAAAAACAAGAAATCCCAAAACAGGAACGCGGAACAAGCACGTTTTTTTCATGAAAAATCTCCGATTTGAACGTTGAAATTTGAATTTTTAAACGTTCGTTTTAAACCTTCGTTTAAAACGTCCTTTCCAGGAACGATACGATTTTCGCACGCATTTCCTGATTCGGCGTGTAATTGTGATTCATCCCATGAAGAACCACAAACTCTTTCGGCTCGTTTGCGGACGCAAAAAGCCTTTTTCCGTTTCGAAACGGCACAATTTGATCGTTCGGATCGTGAAACTGCAGCAGCGGAACGTGAATTTTCGGGAGCTTTTTCGACGACGCAAACTGATTTCTCATGCACAACTTTGCGGGAAGAATCGGACAGTACGACAAAGCGGTGTCCGGCACACTGTCGAACGTCGAAAGCAGAATCAAACGCGGCGTTCCATCAAGCGCAAGCTCCGCCGCGACGCCGCCTCCCAGCGAGTGTCCCATCAGAACCACATCCCTTTCGTTTTTTGCACACTTTTCGGAGAGCCATTTTCGTGCCGCTCGAGCGTCCGAACAGACGGTTTTTTCCGAAAGATCCGACTTTTTTCCCTCACTGAAACCATAGGAACGATAATCAAACGAAAGCATCGCGAATCGGGAAGGACCGCGTTTTCCGTCTTCGTTCATCGGCTGAAGGTCGAAAAAGAACCATCCCGCCGTATAGACGCAATTTCCGCCGTTTCCGTGACAGAAAAGAACTGGAATGGTGTTTTGATCAATAAAATCTCCGGACTGCAAAAAATATCCGTGCAATTTCAGTCCGTCGGCACTCAAAAACTCCACATTTTCAGCCGTCGGAAGAATCTGCGGACGCTGTTCGAGCGGGGTCGAAGCATCGTATTCGTGCGGATGAAAAACCAAGTCCGTCTCGTGCGTCACAAGGACCCATGAAGTCACCGCATAAAACAGGACTCCCAACGACAGTACGAATATTGCACAATATTTTAACACACGTTTCAGCATCGACTCTCCCTCACGTTCCATGGTTTCTCGGCCCGATTCACGCATTCGGATTCACGCATTCGGATTCACCCACTCCGTTTTGATTTACGTTTTATTTACCCGCATCTTTTCCCGCTTCGTTTCCCGACGCTTTTCCAGCCTCTTTTTGAAGTTTTTTCAGCTCTTTTTTCTTCATTTCCAAGACTCTTCGTTCGGTTCGGATGCGTTCGACATTGATCGCGTCGAGGCGGCGCACCTCCTCTTTGTCTTTTGCCGCCTCCGCCTCCGCGCGTTTCGCTTTGTAGTCGGCCTCCGACTCCTCAATGAAATTTGCATCATCAATCACCTGCTGTTCCAGCACTTCCAGTCTTGAAAGCGGCTTGGGCGCGGGTTTCGAACAGCCTGAAAGCAGCGGAAACGTTCCAAGCAGCGACGACAAAACCACCCCGGCGACGATATATGTTTTTTGTACCAACATTCCATTTCTCCTTTTTTCGACTTTATTGAATTTTCTCTTGATTTATTTGAATAAGTTTCGATTGAATTTACGTTCTATGTGAATTTTGCACACTATTTATCCGGCGGTTTCATGAATCGGCAGAAACTATAATAGTAATATAAGTCAGAACGCGAAATTATGAAAGAGGGGGTAGGAAAGAAATCGTAAATTTTTTCACGAAAAACGAGGTTTTTTACGACGCACCCCTCAATGTTTCTC
>CAYTLK010000171.1:0-4776 GCA_964438515.1 uncultured Planctomycetaceae bacterium | reverse complement strand
TGAACCTCGCCGTCGTCGCCGAAATCGTCGAAACCTTTTTGCGAAACGAGCCAAAACAGCCAAAAAACTCAACGCATTTTGCCTAACCGTTCATGCGCCAGCCCTGCGGTGAATGCCGGGGTTGCCGGCGGCAAAACTGCAACCGTCCCGTTCCGGGCTTTAATTCCGGAAGGAACGGAAAATATTCTCGTGGCTGGACGCGCTCTTGGGAGTGATCGGGCGGCAAACTCTGCACTGCGTGTGCAGGCGGTTTGTATGGCGACCGGACAGGCTGCGGGCGTCGCAGCAGCATGGGCGGCCCGTCAAAATCAGGCTCCGAAACAGATTCCTCTCGACGAATTGAAAGCAACTTTACGACAATTTGACGCCATTGTTCCGTGATTTGCCGGAATGTTTCGACGTTTTTGCCGAACTTTTTGCCGAAGTTTTGCCGTAAAACCGTAAAATTTTGCCGTTAGTTTGCCGCTATTTCCCGTTATTTTCCGTAAATTTGCTGAAAACAACGTTCCTCACGAGGCGGCGTCTAACGCGGCGGGAAGGTCGATCGTTCCTTCGTAAAGCGCGCGGCCGATAATCGCGGCGTCCAGACCGGCGGCTTTCAGCTGTTTGACGTCTTCGAGCGTCGTCACGCCTCCCGAAGCAACGACGGGAACCCGCACAGCGTCCTTCATTTCACGCATCGCAGGGACGTTTGCGCCCTTCATCATTCCATCGGTTGCAATGTCCGTATAAACGATGGCCGCCATGGGAAAATCGCGGAACTGTTCCGCAAGCGCAATCGCTTTCGTCTGACTCGTTTCCAGCCATCCATCGGTGGCGACGAACCCGTTTCGCGCGTCGATTCCCAAAACAAGACGATTCGGAAATTTTGTACACATTTCTTTAAACCAGTCGGGATTTCGCAGTGCAAGCGTTCCGATCACGAGCCGATTCAGCCCCAAATTGAGGAGGGAACGAATCGTTTCTTCGTTTCGGATTCCGCCGCCCAGCTCGCAGGGGACGCCTGCGGTCGTAACGATGGAACGAATGGCTTCCAAATTCGTCGGTGCGCCGTCTTTTGCGCCGTCCAGATCGACGAGATGGAGGAACGTTCCGCCCAGTTCGACCCAATGACGCGCCATTGCGGCGGGATCGTCGCCGAAAACGGTTTCCTGTTTGTAATCTCCCTGACGAAGGCGGACGCATTTGCCTCCGCGTAAATCGATAGCGGGTAAAATTTGCACGATGACTCCTTCTTTAAATTTTTGTAAATGAAAACCTTATTATGATAGATTTTCGAAAAATTTCAAGGCGGGGCGACAAAAAAGACGCGTTTTCGTCTGGACAAAATCGGAAAAAACGGTATGATATACATTCATTTCCCTTCGATATGCTGGTTCTACAATGAAATTCCGTTTTCACAAAGACTGCAGGAGCCGTGGTGCGCAGCTCCAACGGCGGAGAGAAAAACTGAAATTCAAAATAGTGTTAGTATAAACTTTCAAACCCGCTTTATGAAAAAAGGACCAAAAATATGATTCAGCGTACGTTAATTTTATTCAAACCGGATTGTATGGAACGTCGTTTGGCCGGAACGCTTCTGTCGCGTTTCGAGCGCAAGGGATTTCGTATTATGGGGATGAAACTGATGCAGGTTACGCCGCAAATTGCCGCCAAGCATTATGCGGAACACGTCGAAAAGTCTTTTTATCCGAAACTTCTTGAATACATCACGAGCGACCCCGTGACGGCCATCTGTCTTGAGGGGCGCGACGCGGTTTCTGTCGTACGAAAAATGGTGGGCGTAACGAAAGGATTTCTTGCGGAGCCGGGGACGATTCGCGGCGACTTTTCGGTCAGCGGGCAGAAAAATTTGATCCATGCTTCTGATTCTCCTGAGTCAGCCGAGCGGGAAATCGCGATTTTTTTCACTGCGAAAGAGCTTGTAACGTGGAAAACGAACGATTCCGACCTGTTTTTGTCCAAAGAGGAACAGGGGGAATAAAGAGCAAGAAACTTTCTTTCAAAAAAATGGACTCTCCCCTTGTTTTTACAGAATTTGGAAGTATAATGAAATTTTGAGAAAAAAATTTCGCATTTCAAAAAAACAATCGGAGAGTTTTCACTATGGATTCAACGAACAATTCCACTTACGGCGTGTCGGAAATTAATTACGATCTAAAACAGTTTCAGGATTTGATTCCCGGTCATTTTCTCGGCGAGCACCGGAATTATCGGCTCGTAACGCTTCTCGGTCAGGGCGCGATGGGTCAGGCGTGGCTCGCGGTGCAGGTCGAGGGCGGCGAGGAGATTCAGAAAGTCGTGTGTAAGGTTTTACCCGACAAAATTCGGAACGATGAGGCCGCGATGGCTGAAGTTCGGCGGGTGTTCAATCTCACGAAGGAGCTGAACCATCAGAATATTTGTCCCATGCTCGGAATGTTTCACGACCCCTCATTCGGCTGGTTTCTCGTGATGGCGGATGCGGACGGCGGGACGCTGACCGTTCCGACAGACACTGCGACACTTGCAGAAGCGTACGAAAAGATTCCTGAAGGAGGAAAAATCCTGATTCTCCACGGAACGCACCAGGTTCCCGAAACGATTACGATTACGAAAGATGTAACGATAATCGGTGACGTTCAGCACCCGGAAACCGTCATTTTACAGGGCGGCGAAAACAACGTTTTTCACGTTCAATCCGGCTTCGCGGAAATCGCGGGACTTACGATTTTGAATGAAGGAAAAGAAAGAAAAGAAGACGAAGAAGACGAATCGGAGAATGAATACAAAACCTGTGCTGCTGTTTGGGTTTCCGCACCGCGATGCGTGTTTCACGACTGCGTTTTCACGTCGCGTTTTCGGGTTGGTTTTTTTGTTGAAACTCAATGCAGCGCCCCAAAAGTCACAAACTGTACCGCGAAAAACTGCGGAATGTCGGGTTTCGTAATCGAATCTGGCGCCTTCGGCACATTCCGCAACTGTACGTCCAGCGGAAACGCTTATGCGGGAATGGCGGTTCGTGATGCGTGGAGCAATCCGACGGTGGAAGGGTGTTGCTTTTTGGATGGGAAACAGGGGGGAATTTTGGTCTGTGACGGCGCTTTCGGCACGTTTCGCAACTGCACCTCCAGCGGAAACGCGTATGCGGGAATACAGGTTCAAGGCGCAGGAAGCAATCCGACGGCGGAAGAGTGTCGGTTTACCGATTCGAAAGAATATTCTGGAATCGCCGTCGATACAGGTGCTTCGGGAACGTTCCGCGACTGTACATCCAGCGGAAACGCGTATGCGGGGATGGCGGTTTTTGACGCAGGGAGCAATCCGACGGTGGAAAAGTGTCGGTTTACCGATTCGAAAAGTACTGGAATTTTCGTTCTTAACGGCGCGTCCGGCACGTTTCGCGACTGTACCATCAGTGGAAACACTTCTGTGGGAATGACGGTTCAAAACGCAGGGAGCAATCCGATGGTGGAAGGGTGTTGCTTTACGGATGGGAAACAGGGGGGAATTTTAGTTTGTGACGGCGCCTCCGGCACATTCCGCAACTGTACGTCCAGAGGAAACGATTATGTAGGAATGGAGATTCAAGACGCCGGGAGTAATCCGATGGTGGAAAAGTGTCGGTTTACCGATTCGAAAGAAGGCGGAATTATCATCAGTAACGGCGCAACCGGCACGTTCTGCGACTGTACTATCAGCGGAAACACTTTGGTTGGAATGGGAGTTTGTGACGCGGGGAGCAATCCGACGGTGGAAAGATGTCGGTTTCTTAATACGCAAGAAGGGGTTGGAATTGGTGTCAGGGACGGCGCAACCGGCACATTCCGCGACTGTACGTCCAGCGGAAACGATTATTCGGGAATACAACTCAATGACGCAGGGAGCAATCCGATGGTGGAAGGGTGTTGCTTTACGGATGGGAAAGATGCTGGAATTGCGGTTTTTCTCGGTGCTTCCGGCACATTCCGAGACTGTACTTCCAGCGGAAACGCTTTGGTTGGAATCGCCGTTTGTGACGCGGGAAGCGATCCGACGGTCGAAGGATGTACATTCACGAAAAATACATACAAAGGCGCATGGGTTTATGATTCGGCAGGCGGGACGTTTCGAAATAATCATCTTTCGGGAAATGCAATGTCTGCGTGGGACATCGCGAAAGGCTGTAAAGTCGTGAGGGTGGGGAATAAGCCGAACAAATAACACAAAAGCGGATGTTCATTCAAAAAAAGATTTTTGTACATTGTTTTAGATTAAAATTTGAGGAGTTTGCATTATGAATTCAACGAACGATTCCACTTACGGCGTGTCGGAAATTAATTACGATCCAAAACAGTTTCAGGCTCTGGATTCTGGGTATTTTCTCGGCGAGCACCGGAATTATCGGCTCGTAACGCTTCTCGGTCAGGGCGCGATGGGTCAGGCGTGGCTCGCGGTGCAGGTCGAGGGCGGCGAGGAGATTCAGAAAGTCGTGTGTAAGGTTTTACCCGACAAAATTCGGAACGATGAGGCCGCGATGGCTGAAGTTCGGCGGGTGTTCAATCTCACGAAGGAGCTGAACCATCAGAATATTTGTCCCATGCTCGGAATGTTTCACGACCCCTCATTCGGCTGGTTTCTCGTGATGGCGTATGCGGACGGCGGGACGCTGGCGGATTGGTTTGCGAATCAGCCGGGACACAAAAACGGTTTGCCGCTTGCGAAAGTTTTGACGATTTTGACGCCTGTGGCGGACGCTTTGGACCGTGCGCACGCGAAAAAAGTGATTCATCGAGACGTGAAACCGCGGAATATTAT
>CAYTLK010000170.1:0-4777 GCA_964438515.1 uncultured Planctomycetaceae bacterium | reverse complement strand
GGAGAAATTTTTGGAGAAATTTTCGAAAATATTTCTGAACAAAGCGGGAATTTTGTTTCGTCCCCCTTCCCTTCGAGTAACACGAAGGTGCAGAATCAGCATAAGCGGGTTTTATGAAGAAACTGCTGTTGAGTTTTTCAGTTCGAACGACCGTTTTTCAGTTCGAATGAGTGAAACGAACCATGAACTTCAAGGGGTTCATGGTTCGAATCAGAAAAAGAATCATTCGGCGTTCTTCTGCGGGATTCACGCACCCGGATTTTCTGTCTGTCCGTTTTTTTCAAACGCAAGCGCGACCGTGTTCGGGTCGGGTGGAGGCGTTAAAAGCGTCACGACCGGAATCACGAAGAACGGCGCAAGTATCGCAAGCGAGGCGGCCAGCGTCGAATTCACGTGAAGCATAAAGAGGAGGATATTCAAAGAGAGTCCCGTCACCATTCCCGCCGCGACGCCGTACTTGTTGAGCCGCTTCCAGTAGAGCGCGTAGAGGTACGGAGCCATAAATGCGCCGGCCACCGCCCCCCAGGAGACGGACATCATCGCGACAATGAACGAGAATTTCAGCATCGCCATGAGTGCAGAAATCAGAATGAACAGCCCGTTCAGGAATCGAATGAGGTAGAGCGGTTTCAGTGAGGATTCGTCCAGCTGTGCGTGTTCCTTGTAAAGGTCAATTGCAATGGCGCTTGACGCAACGAGAATGAGCGACGAAAGCGTCGACATGGTGGCGGAAAGAACCAGAACGACGATAATCGCCATAAGTGCCGGCGGGAGCTGTGTTTGGAGGAGCCGCGGGACGAGTTCATCATACGCAATCATCGGTTTGCCGTCTTTTCCCATTTTTTGAGTTCCGTCTTCATTCGTGACGTAAGGGGCTGGAATGGCTGCGATTTGGCCTTCAGCGTTGCGGACGTTTCCAGTTTGTTTGAGCGCCTGTTCGTATGCTGCCGCCTCTTCAGGAGTGGAAACTGCCGAGGGATTCGTGTAGAAGATGTGCATCATACTTCCGTTGAAATAACCTGCAAAAACGACGATGAAGGAGAAAGCCGTCGTGACGATGGCCGCCCGAAGGATTTGTTTTTCGTCTTTGATTGCGTAGAATTTCTGTACCATTTGCGGAAGGCCCCAGACGCCGAACGACGTCATGAAGGTTGCACCTGCAATGAGGTACCAAGGAGGGAGTTTTCCGCCCAAATGCACGGGATAATTCGTCTGAATCGCTGCGACGGCCGACTGAATTCCGCCGACTTTGTTCGTCAGAATGAAAAACATCAGAATCGAGCCGACGAGCATCACCATTCCCTGAATGAAATCGTTGACGCTGATGGCGTGATATCCGCCCATGATGAGATAAATTGCCGTAATGATGCACATTCCGAACAGCGCGTAGGCGAAATCCAGTCCCATCGTGATTTTGAAGAGGTACGCGAGTCCCGTGAACGCCGCAGCACTGTAGGGGAGCAGAAAAAGAAAAATGATGACGGCGGCAAAAATCTTAATCATGGGCGCGTCGAGACGTCGGTCGAAAAACTCCGGCATCGTCATCACTCCGAGATTTTGCGTCATTCGGCGTGTTCTGTATCCGAGGACGAACCACGCGAGGAGACAGCCTAGGAAGGTGTTTCCGAACGAAATCCAAAGCACATCGAGACCGAACCCCCAACCGAGCTGTCCGGCAAAACCGATGAACATGACGGCTGAATAGTAACTTGTACCATACGCGAAGGCGGAGACCCATGGACCGAGGGAACGTCCGCCGATGAAAAAGTCTCCGAGCGTTTTAGAACGCCGCATTCCCCACACGCCGACGCCGAGAGTGACGCAGACGAAAACAATCGTCAAAATCCAAACTAAATTCATTGAAAAATTCCAAATTTCTGTAAGACGAAGAAAAAAAGGCTGGAAAACGCCCCTCAATCACACGGGACGTTCCGATATACTCGTTCCACTTGAAAATTCAAAATGTATCGGGTATAAAATATTCATTATTCTAACAGATTTTCACATATTTAAAAGGCGGGGGAACGCCAATTTGAACGTTTTTTTCGAGATTTCTTCGATTCCGCCGCCCAATGTGGACCTGTACAGGGAAATTCCGAGGATTTTCCAAGCGGAATCATTTGACTCTCCCCGTCTCCGTCTCGAATTTTTGCCAGAACGGATTTTGCCGATCGCCGCGCGTCCGAACGTCTTCCAGGAGGATTCCCAAATCGGGTTTCGTCTCTTTCGCAACATGAATCTTTTTCCCATTCACGAGGAAATGAATCGGCCGATCAAAATCAAGCATCCGCGGCCCCACCCAAACTGTGACTTTCCCGGTCGGAACATCCGCCTTGAGCGTGTTCACCGACGGAATCAGACTCGCTGAAATTTTGGCGGGAATCGCGTTGCGTACGGGAAAAGCGGCGGGAAGAACAATGGAATTCGGCGGCAGTTTTTCCACATCGACCCACCAGAAGAAATTGTCCCAGGGACGCATCGTGCGCACCTCAAACGATTCCGGATAGAAATTGCGTTTTTTGCGTTCCATCCAGTCGAAAAGACGTAAAATTTCGTCTGCAAAATGTTCGTGTCCGCGTCCGAGATACTCGGAGACCGTCAAATCGTACCCGCCCATCGAGTAACGAGACAGAACGTTTGCGTTGTCGCCGAGAATTTGACCGTCCAAAGCGCCGCATATGAAGTAAATCGGGAGTTTTTTGGCGTTTTGCCAGTACATGTTGCAGTACTTTTTCGCTCGGCACGAAACGCAAACGAGTCCGGCCCAGAGGTCGGGATGTGCGGTTCCGATGTCCCACGCCGCCTCGCCGCCGTCAAAATGTCCCGCGAGAAAAATACGGTCTGTGTCGATCGAAAACCGCTGCGTCACGTGATGAAGAACGTTCAGCACCGCTGCGTGTTCTCGAGCGGAATACTCGTATTCGCGCTGATCTTTCTGCATCCAGTCCACCGAAATGATGATGTATCCCTGACGCCCCGCCTGACCGAATCGAAAACCTTTCGGATTGAAACTTCCGGTCCACCAATCCATTTCTTTAATCGGGTCGTCCGTTGCACCGTGCAGACAGATGACAGCCGGATAGAGCCGCAGCGGGTCGTACTCAAGCGGAAGCTGGACCCAGTAATCCACGGGACGCTGATCGACGGTGGAGGGGGATTGAAGCTTGAAAAAACCGTCTTTTCCCTGCCACTCGTCCTTTCCGACGTGTACCGGCGGCTTCATATGTTCCAGAATCGCTGAAACGATTTTGACCGTCCCGGCTTCCTCCTGTCGGAAGTTCTTCAGAAGATTGCTGCGCGCCAAATCATTGTCGGCCTGCATGTATTCTTCGATGAGCGTCCGCACACGCACCGCAGAAATCGCCGTCACGAAACGATCCGATGCGTTTTTACTCCCCATGAGCCAGCAGGTGACCGCCAGTGCAATCTTTTCCTGCGCCCCGACCCCCTGTACGTCCATCATCGACTCGAACGCCTCCATCCGTGAAAGCGTGTTGTAATTCACGAGTTCCAGCATCTCGACCAGTATCGGCTTCAGCACGGCTCGCGCCTCTTCGTCCTGCAATTCTTTCCAGCTCGCCTGAACGTTTTCGATGATTTTTGCAATTCGTTCGTCCATCGCGTCGAATTCTTTTTTCATGTCGCGAACCTGCACGAGCGTCTCGCCCGCAACGCCCTGCGCAGGGAATTTCTCCAGCATCTCCTGCACAAGCTGGTACTGTCCCTTGGACTGACGAAGTTTCAACTCATTCAACGCTCGCCGCGCAGAAAGCTGACGCACGATTGCAAGCGTCGGCGCCAGCGTCTTTTTCACGGCTTCCGCCTCGGCTCCCTCGACGGTCTGAATAACGCGATTCAATTCATACGCAGCCAGTTCGTACCGCTCGGCCTGAATGAAAAAACGTGCGATTTTCTGTGCCGCTTCGACTTCGGACCCTTTGCACAGCCGAATGGCCTGCTTTCGCAAAATGGGAAGCAACTGTTCGGCGGGAATGGAGGTCGTCGCAACGCGCATGTCCCAAATGAAATTCGTACACTCAATTTTTGTCCAAAACGGAGTGATTTCGGTGATACATTGAATGATGTCGCGCGGGCCTTTGACGGTTGCCATCGTGATGGTTCGTCTTCCGAATTCGTCGAAGGGGTCCTCCTTAAGCAGCAGTCCCATCCCCTGAATGGCGGCGCCGCTTTCGAGGATTTTCTGTCTCAAGACGAACTTTTCCGGAATCACTTCGAGTTCGGAACCTGCCGTGACACCGGCAATTTGACGCTTCGGGACGTAGGTTCTTCTTAAATTGTCGTCAATAAAAACGATGTTCATCGGAACGATTTGCGTTTCTTCGCTCGAATATTGCGGCATATCGCCGAATTTTGGAAGCATTCCTTCGCTCCCAAGCAGATGTCGTCCGTCCTTCAGCAGGAGGTCGGTCGCATTTACCGTCGTTACCGTCGTCACGGTCGCCGCCAAAATGAAAAATGTAACAAAATTTCGCAATATCCGCATGATTTTTACGCTTTCCGGAAATGAGTTTTCAGAAAGAAGGAAAGAAAAAGTCCGTTTCCTCTATTTTATAAGAAACGGACTTTTTTTGCAAGAGTGTTTCCGAAAAAAACCGCGCTTTTTGTATTTATGTGCCGCTCCTCTGAGAGTGCGTCCGCGTCTCGCCCGCAAACCTCATTCCCTGGGAGCGCAGGCTTCCAGCCTGCATAACTTCATCAATAAACCCTGGGAGCGCAGGCTTCCAGCCTGCATAACTTCATGAATGAACGTATTGTT
>CAYTLK010000169.1:0-4942 GCA_964438515.1 uncultured Planctomycetaceae bacterium | reverse complement strand
GGCCGGAACATCAAGGCTGGTTTTTGTAGCCGGTCAGACGTTCCACCATCCTTTGGTCTTTCGAATTTTGGATGATTCGATCCATCACTGGCGTCACTTTGTCGCGATTCGCCTTGCGGAAATCGTTGTGGTGAACCAGATCGGCAAACGCCCGAACCGCATCCGTTTCCAACTCGGGAACATCAATACACTGAATGGCGAAATTAAGAGATTCCACGCACCGAACTGCGGACAAACGCGACAAAACGAGCTTCTTTTCATCCACTCTCCAAGCCGAGTCGAACGCTTTTTTCAGCATTTCAAATTTTTCTTTGTCCGAAGCACGAATCCCGATTTTGTCGTTCGGAAGGGATACAACGCGGATGTACGCTCGAAGAGCGGCGCAGCGCTGACCCTCGTCGTAGTTTTTGTCCTGCGAAATGGCAAACAGATTTTCCGCACCGTCGGCATTCGGCCAGTTGCAAAGCCCCCGAATTGCATCGTCCCGCGTGGACGCAACCGCTGCGGCACGATTCAAAACGTCTTGCGCAGCCGCCCCGCCGATACGGCCGATACAACTGTAAAGGTTTTCATTGGGGTAGGCGGTCCTCTTTTTGATGACTTCCGACGCGTCTCCCATCGTGACTTCCGCGATGATTTTTTCCGCTTCGTCGCGGTCCCGACCCGCAGGAACGAGCACCAAAATATCGACGTACACGCTCGTTTTTTCCTTTCCCTTTTGCTGAGCAGCAAGGCGGAGGAGTGCGACACGATTGGCGCAGTCTTTTTTCAGAGCGGCCGCAATCACTTCATCGGCGACGTCCACTCCGCGGTCAGTCAGAATTCCGACGATCTGAATGTACTGATTGAAATCCGAGGCTTTTTCCAGCTCCAATTTCAGTGCGCCGTCAAAACCGTCCGCAACCACACGCCCGGCAATTCGACGCGCCAAATCACGGTCCGGATACGCGAGCAGCAGAGGAATCTGTTTCGACGTTCCGAGAGTCTCCAAGGCGCACAATCCTGCGCGCTGCAACGGTTCGGAATCGCTGGACACCGCTTTTTCAGCGTAACTGACGTACGATTTATCTCCTAAAACGGCGAGAGACGCAATCGTGCGGATCTGTTCTTTGACGTCCAGCGTGTCCCAAGTCGCGACCCAGCGATCGATTTCCGCTTTGTCGGCGTACGGAAGTTCCTGCGGGAAAACGGTTTCGTCGGGTGCCCAATCGTTGAGGAAGAGGGCTTTTTCGTTGAGACTCGTCAGTGCGGAACGAAGCTGAATCTGCAGCTGTCCGGACGCCTTTTGCGCGGCTTTCTCCAAGGCGGCTTTCGCAGCGGGAGTTCGGAGCGAGACGAGCGACGCGGCCGCTTCATCGACCACAAGCGCAACGGGTGAATTCAAACATTCCACGAGCACCGGAATTTCCGCGTCCGTAGCCGTCCAACGAAGCTGACGGAGAATCCAGCACTGCGTCAACGAGGGCTGACCGGCACGAAGAGCCTCCACCGCCAGTTTATTGAATTCAGCACGATTTTCTGCATTCATCGACGCGTCTTGCGCCAAACGTTCGAAGGCGGTCTGCGCCTCCCCTTGTGCTTGAACTTTTGCCGCATCTTTCAAGTCGGAACAATCCAGACTGGGAAGCAGTTCCGAGAAAGCCGAGGCGAGCGTAACGTTTTGCGCGGCGGCGGGTTGGAACTGCGAACAAACGGCCAGCGTCGAAACGGCGAGCGCCAGCACGGGAATCCAGAGGGCGGGAATACGTTTTGTATATTTCATGATTTTTTATCCTTTATTTTTGTTTTTCGTTGGCGTGAAATCAAACTTCGAACGAGTACGGAGCGCGTGCAGGACGGCACGCCATGCGAGTGGCCGCATCGTCTCCGACGAAAAGCATATTCTGATCGTCCCATTCCAGAGTGCGCCCGGTACGATACGCAATATTGAACATTTGACACAGAGCCGCAACGCGTGCGCCGTAGAAGAAATCCTGGAAAGGACGAACGCGATTTTTCACACAGTACGCGAAATCCGCTTCGATGGAAGTCGCACCGCCGTGATATCGCCGCACTTCCGCCACGCGGAGAGGACGAACGTCGCGCTGACCGTGACGATATTCGCCGCGAGTACCAATAATCGTGATGTCGTGGGGGCCGCCGTGATAAACTTTCACTCCGTTGGAATACAGAGCCATAAGTTCATCGGAGGGATTTTCGTCCGTTTTGGGCTGAACGATTTTGACGGGAATCATGTGGTCCATTCCGCAGGCGTACAGCGCGCCGCCGTATTTGTGCGCGCCCCAGTCGGCCAGAAAACCGTTTCCGTAATCGTAATAACGCCGCCATCCGCCGCCGTAAGAGCCGGACATTCGTTCCGAATTATAGGGCGCCCAGGGAGCCGGACCGAGCCAGCGGTCCCAATCCAAACCTTCCGGAACCTCTTGTTCCGGTAAATAGCAGGCGATTCCCGCAGCGCCGACGCCGACGTGAATTTCTTTGACGTCGCCGACGTAACCCGACTGCACGACCGGTGCCATGTATCCGTAATCCTCCATCACACGCTGCGAACCACTCGAACAAACTCGATTGTACTTTCGTGCCGCTTTGACGATCTGACGTCCTTCCAGCAGCGTTCGAGTAAGGGGTTTTTCGGAAAAAACATCTTTTCCCGCTTTACACGCTTCAACTGCGATTTTCGTGTGCCAGTGATCCGGGGTCGCGATCGAAACGGCATCAAATTCCGGCATTCCCAGCACTTCTTCGTACATTTTAAACGTACGACAATCTTGGTTTCCATAACGTCCGTCGATCTGTCGCTTTCCATCCCGTGCGTGGGCGTCGAAACAGTCGCAGACGGCAGTCAGCTGGTAATTTGAGTTGGAACAATAACGAGCGATGTGGGAACCGGCCTGATTCCCTTTCCCGATTTGAACGATATTGATTCGTTCATTCGGGGCGACGCCGCCGTCTTTACCGAGCGTTCTGCCTGGCAAAAGAAGCGGGAGACTGACGGAAGCCGCCGACAAAGCCAAAAAACGCCGTCGGTCCATAAGATGGGAAGTGTGCATTGAATACTCCTTAAAAAAAGGTGGGAAAGGAAAGCGGGAATCCGGGAATATTCCGATCGAGCTGTATTTCGAACAACATTTTCAACTCATTGATGTAAGAAAGTGCGCCGAGCGGGACTTTTCGTTTCATCCATTTTGCAGGAACACACAACGCCCCGCATCCCCTTACTGGCACAATTATACCCTAAAATATTCACAATGCAATACATTTTTGCGCAAATTTAGATGTCATTTTGCGCGAAAACACTTTGGACGGGAAATTTTGATTCACGTTCATAAATAGTTATTAATTCAAAAACAGTGCGTACGTTTATCTGTACGGGTGGTTGCGGCTCAAAACCTCATAGTTTTCGGTAAAAAAACGGAATTTACACTATTTTAAGTTGCAAATTGATACAAAATGTGGTAAACTAAAATCGTTGTGTGTCGTGAAACACTCACGATTTTCCAAAAAAACGTTTCGTCTTTCCTTTTTGAAAAAAGTGCAAATTATGATGTTTCCCTCTTCCGTCCTCCGACTCCTTGCGTTTGCGTGCCTCTGCGCCGTGCTGCTCGTTCCGTCCTCAAGCGCCGAAAATGCGCCCAGCACGCCGGACGCGCAGCACCGCGCCGCCCAATTCCAACTTTCCGACGTTCAAATTACGGATCCCGCAATCCACGCCGCCTTCGAACGAAACACGCAGTATCTCCTCAGTCTCGACGTCGATCGGCTTCTTTTTTCCTTCCGAAAGACCGCAAATCTCCCAACGTCCCCCAGCACTTCCAGCACTTCCGAAACGTCCGAAACGTCCAGCACTTCCGAGACGGTTCAGCCGTACGGAGGCTGGGAGGCGCCCGACTGCGGACTGCGCGGACATTTTGTCGGTCACTATCTTTCCGCCTGTTCGAAAGCATACGGCGCAGAACGCGATCCGCAGCTCAAATCACGTCTCAAAGAACGCGTAGAAACGATCGTTTCGGAGCTTGGAAAGTGTCAGAACGCCCTCGGAACCGGCTATCTGTCGGCGTTTCCAACCTCGCAGTTTGATAAAATCGAGACAGAATTCACAGGTGCGTGGGCGCCGTACTACACAATCCACAAAATTCTGTACGGACTCCTCGACGCAGCGCGATACACCGAAAATCAGCAGGCGCTCGAAATCGCAAAGAAGCTGGCAGACTATTTGGGAGAGCGTTTGAACCGACTTTCCCCCGACGCAATCGAAAAGATGCTGTACACGCCGATCGGAAACCCAACGAACGAGTCGGGCGGAATGTCAGACGTGCTTCATCTGCTCGCCCGCCTCACGAACGATAAAAAATATGCGGAAATGGCGCACATTTTCGATCGTGAATGGTTTTTGGGACCGCTTTCAAAAGGGGAGGATCAGCTGACCGGCCTGCATTGCAATACGCACATCCCGCTCGTTCTGGGCGCGTGCCGACACTTCGAATGCACCGGCGACCCCGCGTACAAACATGCGGCTGAGTTTTTCTGGACGCAGACGGCACTGAAACGTTCCTACGCAAACGGCGGCTCCAGCGGACCTCGGCCGGACGGCGTCTACGGAAGTAAAGGAGCGGAACACTGGGCGCAGGAAAACTGCATCGCAGGCTCGCTCACCAACAAAAACTGCGAGTCGTGCGTCACTCACAACATGCTGCGGCTCACCTCCGTTTTGATGATGTGGAATCCCTCCGACACGCTCGGCGACTTTTACGAACGTGCGTACTGGAACTCCGTTCTGACGATGCAGCACCCGACGGAACTCGGACGTTATATTTATCATCATCCGCTCATTTCGAACAGCAAAAAAGAATACGGAACCCCCGAAAACACGTTCTGGTGCTGCTACGGAACCTCCGTTGAGGCGTTCGCCAGCCTCGCTTCGGATATTTATTACAAGCTTGAA
>CAYTLK010000168.1:0-5046 GCA_964438515.1 uncultured Planctomycetaceae bacterium | reverse complement strand
TATAATACTTTATATGCTGCTTTTGGGAAAAATGTTCAGGTTTTTTCGTACTTCGACTCAAAACCGAAACAAAAACTTTCCCTATTATAACACATCTTTTCCATTTTATCGACATAATCCCTAAAAATTTTTGGAAAAAATCGAAAAAATCATCAAACTCTACAAAAAAGTCAAATTTTTACAAACTTCGAATCGTGTACAAAATCAAAGAAGGGTTTGAATCGCAAAAAGGAAAAAAAAGAGGGACACAATTCGACCGACTCGACTGCGGCAAAAAGAAAATCGGCTCAAAACGAGTCCCAACAGCAGTCCGATTCCGGAAACGAACTGACACGTCAAAAGCAAAAATGGGATCGGAAACAGAAAAAGACGCATCGGAATCCGATTTTTGTCCCGCACAATGAGTCCCATCGCGAGGAACGTTAAATAACAAACCGCTTTCG
This sequence comes from uncultured Planctomycetaceae bacterium, assembly GCA_964438515.1. Taxonomy (GTDB): domain Bacteria; phylum Planctomycetota; class Planctomycetia; order Pirellulales; family Thermoguttaceae; genus RGIG3701. Next base: position 4,603 of record CAYTLK010000168.1, on the reverse strand, counting down.
AAATCCCATGAAGGAGGTGAATCTGGAGTAAATACGTAGGATATTCTGGGTCCTGACTCCACGGAAACCATATCGGTGCGAAAATCAAAACGAAACCGAGACCTCCGAGGAATTCGACGAATGGATAGCGTATAGAAATCGGTGCTTTGCAGTCGTAACACCGTCCGCGAAGCACCAGCCAGCCCAGAATCGGAACGTTGTGACGCTTACGAATCGGGCGGCCGCACCGAGGACAGTGCGAGGCTGGAAACGAGAGCGACATATGCAGCGGGAGACGCCAAATCACGACGTTCAGGAAACTTCCGAAAATCGTACCAAAACAAAACGTCCAAAGAATCAGAAAATAGTACAAAAACATAAAACGACTCAATAATTGGAATGATTTCCGAAACAGTTTCCACTTTCAGTGGAGTCTGCGTGAAATTCTCGCCGCACAAAAAAAATGCGGTCGGGAGGTGTGAAAATCTCACAAAACCCAACCGCGTCGGAGGCGTTTTAATCTCAATAGTAACTCACGGGGAGCGCGTTGTCGACGCCGGCGCCGGGGTTGAAAGTCGGATACGCTTCTTCAACCGGTGCGGGAACCGCAACTGGGGCTGCGGGAGCCGCAGATTGCACGGAATACGCCGCTTGCGTCGGCTGTGCTGCATACATCGGCTGAACGGTTTGCGTCGGCTGTGCGGAATACGCCGCTTGCGTCGGCTGCGCGGAGGCAGAAGGTCGAGCCAGTTTGCGCGGCGAGGCGGGCTGCGCCTGGGAACCGACGGCGGGAGCGAGGGGTGCAACCTGCGGAGCGTGCGCTACGGAGCCGTTGAAATTGCTGATTTCAGGGTTGTAAACTGGAACTTCTTCCATTGATGCACCCGCATTCCAAGACGCGACTTGTGCGGGAGCCGGAACGACTGCCGGATTCTGTGCGGAAACCGAAGCGGGAACCGAAACGGGAACCGGAACATAATTCGGGGCGGCATTCGGGTCGAAAAGGGCCGGATTGTACGTCGGACAGGATTCCTCGGAACTCATCACGACGGGCGATCCCACGGCGCTGGACGTCTGAGCGGGAACCATCTCGCAGCCCATATTCGGGTTAAACTGCGGAAATTCTTCTTCCATCTGAGCCTCGCTGACCGCAGTCGCAACCGTGGGAGCGCCGGAATTTCCGGAATTTCCGGAATTGAAACTGCTTGCGGGCGTCGTTGCGTCGAAAGTCGGAACAACGTTGAAATCTGCGAAAGCCGTATCGGAAATCGGTTTCACATCCGCCTTCTTTTCGGGTGCGGAAACGGAAGCCGCCGCAACCGCCGGAGCGGAAGAGGACGCGGACTTCGAATCGGTTTTTTCCGTGTTGTACGCCTGCCAGCCCAACAGAGCCGCACAGACGAACAGGATGCAGAAACATGCACGATATACAAACGGAATCGAATGCTCACGGTGCCGCGAAAGCGGATTTTCGTGCGAGGGCGTCTGCGCCGCTGGTTTTACGTCGGCAGAAACGTTTGCCGTTCCAGAAACTTCAGACGTTCCAGAAACTTCAGACGCTGCGGAAACTTCCGTTTCTCGTTTCGTCTCAACCGGCGCGGCAGAGGGAGCCGACAAAATCGGAGAAACACTCGCGACGACCGTTTCCCGCGTTTCTTCTTCCCATCGACGTTCGTTTTCCGGCGCGATTCGAGCACCAAGATTAATCATCCGTCCCGAGGCCGCCGACGTTTTGACGGTCTGTTGAGGTTCTGATGCGGATTCGTTATCGGACGACACGTCAGAAATGGAACCAAAAAGAAGCGTTCCCACCATTTCCAACTCGGAAACGTTTGCGTTTGCAGGTTTCGTCGTCTCGTGCTGATCGTTCATGAGTTTTACTCCCTCAATTAAAAATTTACGAAAATCTTATCTTCACTAGTACTTATCGTCCACCTGCACCTTCCGACATTAACGAATATTTCAAATTTTCCGATTTTGTAAAATAAACAAGATACACAATATGAGACGGTGTTCTAAAGTTTTTCCAATAAAAAAGGCTTGCGGGACGATACGGTAGATGTGAGAGAGTGCGTTTCGGATTGGAGGAGACGTATTCTGCTTATGCTGAATTTCAAATAGTGTCAGTATAATACTCATCCCTAAAATATCCTTAAAATATCCTTAAAACATCCCTAAAAACGGAATCAGGAACTATGAAACGTAATGACAGAAACTGGAAAGACGAAATGCGTCGGATGGGCACCGAAATTGGCGTCTTTGCGCTTGCGCTTGGCGTCGCCGTTGGATCGTCCGCAAACGTTTACGCACAGTTCAATTCCGGGGATTCCGGAAAGTCCGGGCCCAAAGAGTTTTTCGAACGTCTTCGTCCTCCTTTTATGAAAAAAGATGCGAAAAACAATCCGTCCGGTGCCGCAGACTCTTCCGTTCCCAGCGGTTTTGCCGACGCGGAAAGCAGTTCGACTCCCGCAGTCTCTGCAAATTCCGCAAGCCCTGCAACTCCTGCAGTTTCCGCAAATCCCGCAGTTTCTTCTAATGGAAGCGTTCCGCAAAATGACGGTTTCGCACCCATTGGAACCGCTTACGCAACCCCGACTTCCGCCATGAAGCCGTCGGAATCGACCCGGCTCCTCAACCCGTCCGCCGCGTACAATCCCTCTTCCGCCCCCAGAAACCGTACCGCCGCGTACCCGCCTGCCGCGCCTTCAACCGCCGCGCCTTCGTCTGCCGCGCCTCCTGCATCGTCTGGAAATACGGTCGTTCTCGGCTCGCCGGCGGTCAAACCGACTCCTTCCGGAACTGGAAATTCGACGCTTCCCGACCCGTTTCCCGTGAATCAGCGCGTATTTCATTTACCGTACGGAAATTTCCTTACGCTGGTCTCTCCCGATCAGCTGAAAGAGGTGCGGCTTTACGTCTCCCGAAATAACGGCGTCACGTGGCAGAACTACCAAACGCTTTCCCGCGAACAAATTCAGGCTCAAAGTTCCAAAGACATTCCGATTCGTACTGGAAGTGACGGTGAATTCTGGTTTTCGCTGCGCGTCGTCGATCAAAAAGGAACCGAAATCCCCGGCGAGTCGCCGTCTCCAACGTGGCGAATTCTCGTAAATACGACCGGTCAGCCGATGGATTCGCTCATGAACGCGAACAAAAACAATCCGCAGAATCCGTCTGGAAATTCGTCCGGAAATCCGTCTGGCTCGCCTCTCGCTGCTGAAAATTCCGGAACGGCCCGTCCGCAATGGTCGCCGACCGCAGACGCAACGCCCGGCGCGATGGGAAATCCGGCAGAAAACTCCAACCAAATCACGCCGCAAAATCCGAATATCGTCATTTATTCCGTGAAAGATCGAACGTCCTCCGCAATTCCCGACGTCTCGCTTCCTGTGTACAGAATTCAAAACAGCAAGCCGATCGCGGCGTTTCAGACGAATGAACAGGAACACGTGACCGCCAAACCGAGAACTGAAAACAGTACAAATTTAGGAGCCGATGAATCTCCCGCGTCTGACGCTTCAACGGACGCTTCAACCGATTTAAGCTCGCCGGATTTAAGCTCGCCGGACTCGCTGGGACTCGACAGCATCGACCTCGACGCGTCTGGAATCCCCTCGCTCGACGCATCGGAAGCAACGGAAAGTACGGATTTGGAAAGTTCGTCTTCCGCAGCTCCCGCACCCTCCGAAACGTCTTCAAATGACGACATGCTTTTGATGCTCGGCGACACTCCTTCCGCAAACGAAGAAGGAATCAACAGCAAAATCCGTTACATGAACGCGCCGCGCCTCTCGGTCGATTACGATGTTTCGATGGTCGGATCTTCCGGCGTGGGCCGCGTGGAACTCTGGGGGACGCTCGACGCGGGTCAAACGTGGACGTATATGGCGGAGGATAAAGACTGCACGAGTCCCATCGAAATGGATCTGAAATCGGATGGACGTTACGGCCTCGCAATCCTGATTTTCAACGGCGCCGGCGTCGGGATGGAACGTCCGCAGTCGGGCGCCGCTCCTCAAATGGAAGTCGTTCTTGATCGAATCAACCCGCGTGTTCAGCTGTACACAATTCAGTTGCAGGCGGAGTTCGGCGACCTTGAAATCACGTGGGGCGCGGAAGATTTGAACTTTGGAAGCAATCCGGTTCTTCTTTCCTGGTCGTCGTCGACGGAGGGTCCGTGGCGCGCGATGACGCCGATGCCGCTCGAGAATTCCGGGCGTTACAACTGGCGCATTCCGGAAGGCGTTCCGGGAAAAGTATACATCCGCATCGACGTTTGCGACCTTGCGAAAAACTCCACGACGCTCGTTACAGGTCCGGTCGTTACAGACGTTGTGCGTCCGACCGGTGTCATTCTCGACGCAAAACCCGCAGGAAAATAAAACTTAAAACTTAAAATTCCTGGGAACGCAGGCGTCTCGCCCGCATCCGCCTTATTTTGGAGATTCATTTGAAAGAGTTCTGAACGCACGCTTTTTGGGGATGTGAGTCCCCGGTGGTGATTGGTTGAAGAACGCACGTTCAACAGGCAAAAAACCCGCCGCTCGCCAAAGGATGTACGTTCATTGATGGCGAGCCGGGGATGTGAGTCCCCGGTGGGTCGGCGCAAGCCGATTGGTTGAAT
>CAYTLK010000167.1:0-5108 GCA_964438515.1 uncultured Planctomycetaceae bacterium | reverse complement strand
TTTCGCATTGGGCGGCTACGGCGACAGTCGTTTCTCGATAGAATAACGACGGAGAAGCGGAAATTCAAAATGCGTCGGGTATAAAAGGAGGACGAATCATGAATGAAAGAAAATATCACATTGAGACGCTGGCGGTTCACGCGGGCCAGACTCCGGATCCGGCGACGCAGGCGTGTTCCGTCCCGGTTTATCGTACGACGGCGTACCATTTTCGCGACTCGCAGCAGGGTGCGGACCTTTTTGCGCTTCGGGAAGCTGGAAATATTTACGCCCGACTGATGAACCCGACGAACGATGTGCTTGAAAAACGCCTTGCGGCACTCGACGGCGGCGCGGCGGCGCTCACGTTTTCAAGCGGAACGGCGGCGATTTATTTTGCGGTGACGAACATCCTCAAGCAGGGCGACGAACTCGCGGCGGCCGGCAACCTCTACGGCGGGACGTACACGCAGTTTGATGCGATTCTTCCGCAGCAAGGAATTCATACAGTTTTCACGCAAGTGAATGATTTTGAGGCGTTTGAAGCCTCAATCACGTCCAAAACGCGTGCGATTTTCATCGAAGGCGTGGGAAATCCGACGCTGGACGTTGCGGACATCGAGAGGTACGCGGAGATTGCGCAAAAGTACCATTTACCGCTTCTCGTCGATGCAACTTTCACACCTCCGACGCTGTTGCGGCCCATCGAACACGGGGCGAACATCGTGATTCATTCCCTCTCAAAATGGATCGGCGGACACGGTTCCGGAATCGGCGGCGTTGTGATTGATGCGGGAAATTTCGATTGGAGCGACCCCAAGTTTGAACTCTACAATACGCCAGACCGCGGGTATCACGGCCTGCGTTTCGCACACGATTTGGGTCCGGAAATGAAAGCACTTGCGTTTATTGTACGATTGCGCACAGTAGGAATGCGCAATCAGGGACCGACGCTTTCGCCCGATGCTGCGTGGCAGTTCCTTCAGGGGGTCGAGTCGCTTCCGCTTCGGATGGAACGTCACAGCCGCAACGCGCTGGGAGTGGCGGAATTTTTGAAAAACCATCCTCAAGTCGCCTGGGTTCGGTACCCGGGACTCGCAGGAGACGCAGGAAATTTGCTTGCGCAAAAGTACCTTTCCAATGGTGCTGGAGGAATGGTTGTGTTCGGAATTCACGGCGGAAGTGCGGAGGCGCGGAAGGTTGTGGATTCGACCCCGCTTTTCAGTCTTCTTGCAAATGTGGGGGACGCGAAAAGTCTCATCATTCATCCTGCAAGCACGACGCACTCCCAGCTTTCCGACGAGGCGCTTCGCGACGCGGGGATTTTGCCGGAACTGATTCGGCTTTCCATTGGACTCGAACATGTGGAGGATTTGTGTGCCGCACTCGATGAGGGGCTGCGGACGATTCGCACGGCGTGATGAAATCACAAAATGAAATACAAACCTAATTCATAAGTTCACAATCTTTTTTTCCGAGCGGGGAGCGTGAGTCCCTGCTTGGAATTTTCGCAAGTTCTTCGTATCAGCGGACTTACATCAACCGCTCACAGATGCTGAGCACGCTGAAACATGTTGAAGTATTCTGAGATATTTTGAAACACGCATCGTTTTTTCAGGAAGTTTTCTAAAATCAGCAAAAAATCCGGTCCGGACCCTTGATTTTTTCGTAACAAAGGAGTACAATTTACGTATTGTTCGAAAGTCGAGGGACTTTTGCGAGAAACTCAAGTGGAATCGTATATGAAAAACGGAACAAAGCCGGAACACCCACCTCAGAAACTCCTCGAATACGCCTCAAAAAACCTGAATCTCCAAGATGCACGGAAAAAATCAGAATCCACGATTTGTTTTAAGTAATAAAAAACCTAGAGAAACGTACAATAAGTTAAACGTACGATAGTTTTATGCTCGGTATTGTTTTTGAAGTTCGAGAATTCTCGATTTTTGACGGAAACGGAATTCGAACGACCGTTTTCCTGAAAGGATGCCCCCTGCGCTGCGAGTGGTGCCACAATCCGGAAGGAATCCGCTTCGAACCCGAAATTCTGTTTAACGTACATAAATGTACTCACTGCGGGAACTGCCAAAAAGTCTGTCCCAGCCCGAAAAAATGCGTCGTTTGCGGAGCTTGCGCCCGAAACTGCCCCTCTGGTGCGCGAAAAATCTGCGGCTATTCGATCGACTCCGAAACCCTGGCGGCTCAGCTCCTGAAACAATCAGACGTTTTTCAAATGTCCGGCGGCGGCGTCACTTTTTCGGGCGGCGAGCCTCTGGCGCAGGCGGATTTCGTACGAGAAACCTCCAAAATCCTTCATCAGAACGGAATCCAGACGGCCGTCGAAACTTCCGGAGCCGTCAGTCTTGAGAATTATGAAAAAGGTTTAAAATTCATAGATTTCGTTTTTCAGGATTTGAAGCATCCCGACCCGGACGCTTTTCGACGTTATACAGGCGGCGATTTACGTAGGGTTCTTGAAAATGTCGCACATCTGAAGGAATCTGGAAAACCGTTCGTTTTTCGAATCCCGCTCATCCCGAACGTGAACGATTCTGAAAAATGTATGATTCAATTTGCTCAAATCGCGGAAAATTGTACGAATCTTCAACGGGTAGAAATCCTTCCGTACCATCTCACGGCGGGCGCAAAATATCATCTCGTTGGAAAAACGTACAATCCGTCTTTCGACGAGGAGCGCACGCATCCCATCATCACAGCCCCGTTTGAAGAAAGAGGAATTCCGTGCAAGATTCTTTAAGTGAGGAAATCTACGACGTAATCGTTTTGGGAGCCGGCGCCGCAGGGTTGATGGCGGCGATGGGAGCAGCTGAATTTTCGTTCGAAAATAAAAAACGCATTTTGATTCTCGAAAAGATGCAGACGCCGGGAAAAAAACTGCTTATTTCAGGGAGCGGACGCTGCAATGTGACGCATGCGGGTGCCGTTTCCGATTTTTTCACGCATTACGGCCCTCACGAACGCTTCGTGAAACCCGCACTTTTGAATTTTACAAACGAAAATCTTGTGCAATTTTTGACCTCGCGGGGACTTCCATGCATTCAGCTCAACGATGGGAAAATTTTCCCGAAATCCGAGCGAGCGCGCGACGTTTTGAACGTTTTTCTCTCCGCCTGCACCGATTTTAGAATTTCGATTGAATTAAATCACAAAGTTTTGAATATAGTAAAGAATAACGAAACGGGAATATTTGAAATCAGCTGCGAAAATCAAAATCTATTTTTGGCTCGGCGCGTGATTCTTACGACTGGCGGAAAATCGTATCCAACCACAGGTTCAACCGGCGACGGCGTGCGTCTCGCACAGACGATGGGACACTCGCAAGTTCCGATGAAACCAGGACTTACACCTATTATTGTTTCCAACTTTCGTTTTGCATCCTGTGCCGGAATCGCACTTCCGGACGCTCCGATGGTTCTTTTTCGCGCAGAAAAAAAGGTCGCGTCCCACTCGGGCGACGTGCTTTTCACGCACCACGGCCTTTCCGGACCGGGAATTCTCGATTTTAGCCGATATTTCGAACCCAACGACATTCTGCAGCTCGCTCCCGTTCCAAATCTGAACGACGAATGTTTGTCGAGCGTTATTCAAAAGAATCCGCAGCGAGAAATTGGGAATCTAATTCGTACAGAATTCGGTTTACCGGACCGTTTGTGCGCGGAACTTCTGGCGGAAGCGGGAGTTTCGGACGTACTGAAGTGTTGGGAAATTACGAAAAAGATGCGAAAAAGCATACTGAAAATTTTGACGTTGCTTTTGTTTCCCATCCATCGGGTCGGCGACTTCCGCGAGGCGATGGTGACGGTCGGCGGGATTCCTCTTGCGGAGGTGAATCGTCAGACGATGGAGTCGCGACTCGTTTCGGGCCTGTATTTTGCGGGCGAAATCCTTGATGTGGACGGCGACACGGGCGGGTACAACCTTCAATTTGCGTTTTCCTCCGGCGTACTCGCAGGCCAAAATGCCGCCGCGACTCTTACAAACAAAATCCACACATAAAACACATTAAAATATAATTAAAAATTTGTTTCATGTGTTTCATGCTTCGATCCAAAAAACAAGAAATCTGCGGACGGCTTAAACGTCCAGAATTCAAATTTTCATCGTTTTCGTTCGTGATACGCGATCTGAACAGCGTTCCAGGAATTGTGACAGATGATGTAAAGCGACGGCCCAAGCGCCACCATCGGACTCGCATACATCATCGCAACGAAAATCGTGAGTCCGCAGTTTTTCTGTCCCAGCGACTGACTGCATTCCCGTGCAAAGGATTTTCCGCCGAGGAAGAATCCTGCAACAAAATTCGAAATACAAACGAGTAAGGAAATCGCAAAGACCATCGGAATATCGTAAATCATCGCGTGATTTTCAAGAAGACTGTGCGACATTTGTGCGCAGATCAAAATAATGAGCGCCTGCCACAATAAAAAGGAAAAATCTTTTGCCTTTTCGGCCCATTCCTGTGACTTTGGATAAAATAAACGACACAAAAGAGCAAGAATCATCGGGAGAAACACGACTCCCGCGACTTTCTTCAAAATAATCAGCGACAGACCCGGTGTTTCGACGCCGTAAAAAACGGGAAACATGAACGGAATTGAAAATGTGAACGCAAACGTCGTCAGCAAAAAACTCATCACGACGTATTCCATTTTTCCTTCGAGAAACGTCATCACGACCGGCGCGGCCGTTCCCGTCGGCGTCACGGCACACATAAACGCCCCCATCGCGATTTCTTTCGAGACTCCGAGAGCCGTCAAAACGCCAAAAACGACGCAGGGAAAACCGAGGTTCCAGAGCAGCATGAGAGCGTGGCTCCATCTCAGTGTGTGCAGCGGCGCGTGCAGTCGCACAAACACGAAAAAAAGCATCGGCATCAATAGATACGCGAAGCATTTCTCGCCCAATCCGTGCAAAAAGGGGCACGCGCACCCGAGTCCGATTGAGATGAAAAGACCGTAGGAACGAAATAAATGCTGAAATGTTGAAAAGGACACGCGTCCTCCTTCCGCTTGAAAATATAATTCTTATAGCGACCTTGCGTTTGTGCGTCTTTACCAATCAGCGAGCAGAATCTGGGCGTGTTTCATAAATCGGCTCCAAAGGAAACC
>CAYTLK010000166.1:0-5295 GCA_964438515.1 uncultured Planctomycetaceae bacterium | reverse complement strand
GGGTGTTTGGGGCGATTGACCCAAAACACCGATTTTTATGGAATCCGTTGTTTGCAGCCGGAAAAACCCTAATTCCGCTCGTTTCACTTGCTTCATTACGGGCTTGCTTACGCATTGTTCGGTCCAATTGTAAGCGCGGATTTTTGAGACCCGCAAGCCCGTAATGCAACGAACGAAGTGAGTGAAATTAGGGTGAATCGGGCGATTGACCAAAAAACACCGATTTTTACGGAATCCGTTGCTCACTGCCGGAAAACTTATTTTGATTTTCTTCCGAGTTCGTCAAAACCGGCCGGGGATTTTTGTGCCGCAAAAGTCGCAGCATCCGTTGGAAATGTGCGTTTCCAGCACCCGGAATGCGGTTCGATCGATGACCATCTGCGAACAGTTGGGACACCAGGTCGATTCGTATCCCGGCGCGTGACAGTTTCCGACGTACACGAACTGAATCCCGGCTTTTCGGGCGGTATGATACGCTTTTTTCAGCGTCTCCCACGGCGTCGGCGGCCGATCCACCAGCTGATGTTTCGGAAAGAATGCGGAAAAATGCAGCGGCGTCTGCGTTCCGACGTGTTCGACGATCCAGTCACACATGCGCGCAATCTCGTTCACATCGTCGTTTGCGCGCGGAATCACGAGGTTCGTCAGTTCCATCCACACATCCGTTTCCTTTGCGGCCCACTCGATTGTTTCGAGAACAGGCGCGAGACGAGCGCGGCAAAAACGTTCGTAAAAATCCTCCGTAAATCCCTTCAAATCGATATTTACTGCGTCGAGAATTGAGTAAAAATCCTCGCGTGCTGTGCCGCAAATGTAACCGTTCGTGACGGCGACGCTCCGAATTCCGCGTGTTTTGCAGGCTTTTCCAATATCGACGGCATACTCGCTCCAGATGGACGGTTCGTTGTACGTGTAGGCGACGCTCGCGCACTTGTTTTCTGCGGCTGCGGCGGCGATTTCGTCCGGAGCTGCGACGACATTCATCACGCCGGCGTCGCGGCATCTGGAAAGCGTCCAATTTTGGCAGAAACTGCAGTCAAAATTGCACCCGATCGTTCCGAGCGACAGCGCTTTCGAGCCGGGCAAAAAGTGCATGAGCGGCTTCTTTTCGATCGGATCGACGGCGAGACCTGCAGAGCGTCCGTAAGCGATACAGACGCTTTGATTTCCGCGATTTTCACGCACCTGGCAGAATCCTCTTCGTCCTTCTTCGAGGAGACAGTGACGCGGGCAGTGGCCGCACTCTATTTTTTGACTCATGAGTTTTCCTTTGATTTAGATTCTATTTGTTTCTAATACTCCCATTATAGACGAAAAATCCCAGAGGTCAAGTCGTCTTCAAAAAATTTCCTGCCTCCCCCTTGGTTCTTTGGCGCAATGCGGTAAAATAAGTTATACTCGTTCCACTTGAAAATATCACATTGGGCGGCTGCAGCGGCAGTCGTTTCTCGATAGAGTAACGACGGTGAAGCGAAAATTCAAATTGCATCGGGTATAAAACGTCGAATCAGTTTTGAAAAATAACGTTCGAATCATGTGCGAAATTCGGATTCGAAGAAAAGGAGCTTTTCATGAAACGTCTTCCCAAATGGTGGAAAAAAAGCGTTGTGTACCAGATTTACCCGCGGAGTTTCCGCGACACGAACGGCGACGGCATCGGCGATTTACCTGGAGTGATTGAAAAACTCGATTACATCCGCGAGCTGGGGTGCGACACGATCTGGATTTGTCCCTTTTTTGAGTCTTCCAATTACGATAACGGTTACGATATTACAGATTATGAGAAAGTTTTGGCCGATTTTGGAACGATGGAGGACGTCGAAACGCTCATTGCGGAGGCGCACGCGCGCGGAATTCATCTGCTGATCGACATGGTGGTGAATCACACATCCTGCAAGCACCCTTGGTTCTTCGAAAGCAGGAAAGGCCGTGAAAATCCGATGGGAACGCCCAATCCGTTCCGCGAGTATTACATCTGGAAACCAGGAAAAAACGGCGGCGCACCCAACAACTGGGAAGCAATTTTCGGCGGAAGCGCCTGGACGCAGTGCGAGTGTGACGGAAACAATAAGTCTGACGAAAACTGCGAGTGCGGCGAAAATAACGGCCGCGGCGAATACTACCTGCATATTTTTTCACCGATGCAGCCCGACTTGAACTGGGAGAGTCCGAAACTTCGTGACGAAATCTTTCGCATGATGCGTTGGTGGCTCGACAAAGGAATCGACGGTTTTCGGATGGATGCGGTCTGCTACATTTCGAAGGATCCGTCTTTTCCCGACACAACTGACGGAAATATTCGTCCCTGTGCGTCTTTCGGCCCGCATTTTCAGGCGTTCGTGCGGGAATTGAACGAAAAAGTCCTTTCAAAATACGAAAACATTATGACCGTGGCGGAAATGTCCGAATCGACGCCGGAGCGCGCGGAGATTTACGCAAACGAAGACGATTCCATGTTCAGCATGATTTTTCAGTTCCAGCACCTCGATCTCGATGGCGGCGACTCGTTCAAATGGACGCACAGACGCATCAACCTTCGGGAACTCAAGCACCTGATGGAATACTGGCAGACGAACCTGTACGGCCGCGCGTGGAACAGTTTGTATTGGTCGAACCACGACCAGCCCCGCATTTTCAGCCGTTTCGGAGACTCGGAGGGACCGCTGCACGAAAAATCCGCAAAAATGATCGCGGCCTGTACGCACATGATGCAGGGGACGCCGTACGTTTTTCAGGGAGAGGAACTCGGAATGACGAACGTACGTTTCGAAAGCATCGAGGAGGTGCGCGACATTGAAAGTCTCAATGCGTGGAAAAAATTTACCGCAGACGGAACCTTTTCGGAGGCGGAAATGCTCGACCTCATCAGCCTCCGGGGACGCGACAACGCACGCACGCCGATGCAGTGGGACGACTCGCAAAATGCCGGGTTTACGACCGGAACGCCCTGGATTAAAGTGAATCCGAATTACACTCAAATCAACGCCGCCGACCAGCTCGCGCGCCCCGATTCCGTCTTCCATTTCTACCAGAAACTCATTCAGCTCAGAAAAACGTACGAAATAATCACCGCAGGTCGTTACGAGTCGGTCGATCTTGAAAATCCGGATGTTTTTGCGTTTTTACGCGTTTTACCCGATGAAAAACTGCTGGTCGTCTGCAACTTCACGAATCATCCCGCCTCCGTTGCGCTTCCGAAAGAATTTCTGTCCGAAAATGAAAAAGGGAAAGAGATTTTGATTACGAATGGTTCCTGTACGAATTGGAAAGACGGAAAACTCGAGGCGTACGATGCGTTTGTCGTTCGAATGTTTGAAACCTGCGGAATGGTTTGAACCTGCAAAATAGTTTGAAAGAAAATTTTTCACCCTCAACCGGAGAATTGCAATGAAACATTTTTCAATTTTTATCGTACTTTTATGTCTTTCCGTTCCGTGTGCTGCGGAGGAATCGGCCCAAAACCCGGAATCTTCCGCCCCGACGCACGGTGTGCCGGGCTTGCAGGCGAAACTGGACGCACTGGCGGCCGACGCACAGACGCAGACGAATCCCGCGCCCGTCACCGTGACGATTCCGAAGGGGACGTACCACTTCTACTTCGACCAAGGCCTCATGCAGGAACATTTCATTTCGAATCACGACCAAAAGAACCCAAAATCCGTCGGAATTTCTTTCCAAAACCTCAAAAACGTCACGTTCGACGGCTCCGGCTCGACCTTCATCTTTCACGGAAAGATGCTTCCTTTCGTCTTCAAAGGGTGTGAAAACTGTACACTTAAAAATTTTCAAATCGATTTCGACAATCCGTCGATCTGCCAGGTAAAAGTCCTCGAAAACACGGATGCTGGACTCACGATTGAGCTTGCGCCCGAGCTGAAATACACGACTGAAAGCGGAACGCTTTTCTTTCACGGCGACGGATGGCGCTGCTCGCCCGGAACAGGAATCGCATTCGACGGTCAGAACCGCTGGCTCGTCTTCAACACGTCCGATGTTCCCGTCAATCTGAATAACGTACAGGAGGTTCGTTCCCGTGTTTTCATCTGTCCGAACTGGAAAAACGCGAAACTCGTTCCCGGAACGGTCGTTGCGCTTCGTCCTTACGAACGGCCGGCCTGCGGCATTTTCATGTTTCACGATGTCGATTCGACGCTCGAAAACATTCAGATTCACTACGCGGAAGGAATGGGCGTTTTGGCGCAGCTTTGCGAAAACATCCATCTGAACGGTCTGTCCGTCTGTCTGCGCGGGAAAAACGACTCGAGATACTTCACGACTCAGGCCGACGCTACGCATTTTTCCGGTTGTAAGGGCCTCATTCTTTCCGAAAACGGACTTTATGAAGCGATGATGGACGATGCGATTAACGTACACGGAACGTATTTGAAGGTCGTAAAACGCGTGAACGACACGACGCTTCAGGGGCGCTACATGCATCCGCAGGCGTACGGTTTTCATTGGGGCGATGCGGGCGACGAAGTACAATTCATCCAGTCGAACACGATGGAAATTTTGGGCGAAACGAATCGAATCGTGAAAATTCGTCCGATCGACGCTCCGACCGACCACGGCGCAAAAGTGTTCGAAATTCAATTCGCGCAGTCCGTTCCGAAGGAAATTTGCGAGGAAGGAACGTTTGGAATCGAAAATCTGACGTGGACGCCGGAGGTGATTTTCCGAAAGAACGTCATTCGGAACAACCGGGCGCGCGGCGCTTTATTCTCGACGCCCAAACGGACGGTCGTCGAGGAAAACCTGTTCGACCACACGTCTGGAACGGCGATTTTACTCTGCGGCGACTGCAACGGCTGGTTCGAAACGGGCGCGTGCCGCGAGGTGGTGATTCGAAAGAATCGATTCGTAGATTCACTGACGAACATGTTTCAATTTACAAACGCGATTATTTCGATTTATCCGGAAATACCGAATCTGGCGGCCCAGAAAAAGTACTTCCATGGAGGGACGCCGGGGGCGATTTTGATTGAGGAAAACGTTTTCGAGACGTTTGACGCACCAATTTTGTACGCGAAGTCGGTCGACGGACTGACATTCCGCCGCAACACGATTCTGCACAATCACGACTTTCCCTCATTCCACTGGAATCAGCAGCCGTTTTTGCTCGAACGCGTACAAAACGCCGAGATTGAACCGTGATTTCATCCAGGCTCGCGCCGGACTGAACCATGCACAAGCAAGCCCGTAATGAAGCGAGTGAAACGAGCGGAATTAGGGTTTTTCCGGCTGCAAACAACGGATTCCATAAAAATTGGTGTTTTGGGGGGTCAATCGTCCAAA
>CAYTLK010000165.1:0-5403 GCA_964438515.1 uncultured Planctomycetaceae bacterium | reverse complement strand
TATTAATGAAACGGAATGAAAATCTCATTCATTGCAAAAATTCTGCAAAATTTTCAAAATTTCCATGTTTAACATAAAGAGGATAGTTAAGATTTGCCGATACTTTAAACCGGGTAGAATGTGTAATGTACGTTAATTGCACAGACAGGGATGTTTCAATTATTAAAAATATACGTTTTTTTTCTTTTTTCAGGAGGACAAGAAGCGATTTGTGTGGTATATTAGAGATAGCGATGGCTTTCTTTAATTAATTTGAGAAAAAAGTGCAAATTGCTCTTCCCTTTTCGTCGATTTTATGGTATAAATAGATTCGACTAAAAATTCGTGAATAACGGATTGAAAAAAGTAAAGAACTTACGGGAAATACTATGGAAATTAACAAATTGTCGAATGTGTCAGGTGTAAGCCGCGTCAATGCGGTTCAGCAGACAAAAACCGACGAAGGAAATGCGGAAATTTCCCAAAAGTCGGAAGCTGCACCGAAACAGGACGTTGTGGACGTTTCGACCGTTTCTGCTTCAGCGCCGCAGGATGTGACGTTTTCCGGAATGCATGTGAATGGAATTCGCATGGATCTTGTGAATCGTGTACGTGCTCAAATCGCAGCCGGAACCTATGAGACGCCGGAAAAACTGGATATCGCGCTGCAAAAAATGCTGGGGTCGTTCGAAGAATGACTTTCTGACCCCCGTTCCGACGCATAAAATAAGAGAATTTATTTCGTACAGAAAACAAACTAGCGGGCTTTTCTTTGACTCGCGGACTTTGACGGACGTTCGGCGGCCTCCGTTCGGCTGCGTACGCCGTTACTTTTTTTATACGTGAATCCGATTGCTTTCAGCGCGCGCGAAATCGTGGCGAAGCTGGCCTGAATCGGAAGCTGTTCCTGAATCTCCCGGATTCGAATGTCCGGCTGCTTTTGGACCATTTTTCGGATCAAATCGTAAAGCGGGTTCAGCTTGCATTTGGGTCCTCTCGGCGCTTTACTTGGTTCGAGCGTTCCCGTTTCGGCTTCTTTTTTGAGCCACGAACGCAGGTTTCCGACATTGATTTTCCACTTTCTTGCGGTCTCGGCCTTCGTCATTCCTGCACGAATATCTTCCAGCACCAATTCACGAAATTGAACGCAATAAGTTCTCATTTTTCTTCTCTCGGATAAACAAAATAGGATTCTATTTTATTTATCGGAAAAACTACGAAAAAACTTGAAAATCGCCCTGAGAGCGCCGCTGCAATCCCAGGGATTCGGGTTCCGGCTGCGTCGAGGTTAGAATTCCATCACGGCGTCGACGGGATAGTGGTCGGAGGGATAAATCTCCCCTTTGTCGCGAAGAATCTGCGCCGATTTCACCCGCAGACCGCCAAGCATCAAAATGTAATCAATTTTATCGTTAAATTTCACTTTTCCGTACCCATGGAACGTCTGAACGTCCTCCGCGTCGGGGTTTGCGGTCCGGAAAGTGTCGGTCATCGCGATGGGTCCTTGCGCCTCTTCCGCCTGAATTTCCGTTTTCTTTCCCAAAAGATACGCCATTCCGCGAGACTTTTCGCCCGTGTTGAAGTCGCCGGTGAGGAAAACAGGTGCATTCTGGTCGGCTCTCGCCGCGATGAAATCCGCAATCTGGACGCACGAAAGCTGACGCGCCTTTTCACTCACATGATCGAAATGCGTGTTGATGAAATACACACAGCGTCCCGTGCGTTTTCCCTCTTTGAGTTCATGAAATTTCCCCCAAACGACGGTGCGCGGACACGCATTTTCCCACGTGATCGACTCCGGAACGGTCGGCGTGTCGGACAGCCAAAACACGCCGTGTTCCTTTTCGTCGATTTCCCAGCGGTCTTTGCGCCACAGAATCGGCGTCGATTCGCCTTCAGTTTCCGAACGCATCCGGGAACGCGTCAAAAGGTTGTAGTTCGGCAACAATTCTTTCAAATCTTCCACCTGATTCAGATCGGGTTTTGCGGTGATGATTGCTTCCTGCACGCCGATGAAGTCGTAATCTCCGCGACGCATGATTTCCGTGACGAGTGCTTTTCGATTCTTCCAGGCGCTGGGGGTTCCCGACTCGCCGAAACTCATACGAATGTTGAACGTCAGTATTTTCAGTTCGCCCTGAGGCGCGGCAGAATCTTCCGCAATTGCGTGTCCTGAGGCGAGAAACGACGCGCAGAGCAACCATAAAATGAAAAACGAAAACGGTACTTTTTTCATGATGTTTCCTTTTTAAATGGAGGGTTAAATATTTAGACATAAACCGTCGGTTATTGTCGTGTAATAATGTGTGTTGCGTTAAATTTGCCAGACGCGTCTGCTAAATTAGAACGTAGGCGTTTTATACTCCACACCGTTTAGGGCAGAGATTGTGAATCCGTTCTTTTAATTTACTCATTTTTGTTTCTGAATTTCAATAGAAAAATGGTGTGCCGACCGATGGGATGATTCAAGTGGAAAACGCTGTCTTTCAGGAACGCACGTTCCGCGGGGAATTACGGGGCGGATTCGGGGTTCTGTTTCAGAATCACCTTGTTTTTCTGTATTTCAACGGTGCACTTTCCCGCCGCGGCAATCGATTGAATCACCTCGTCTGCCGTCGCGTCCTTAAATTCTACGGAAATCAGCGCGTCTAACGCGATTCCCGACGAAACCAGCGCATCGGCGTCCATTTCAAGCGTGTACCCCTGCATGTCGCAAAACTGCTTAAGAACGGGCAAAAACATCTGATTCGCAACTTTCCCAGAAAAACGCTGCAAAGACCGATCGACCCCAGTCGGCGTCCGGCCCGAAGCGTCTGTCGAGGCGGCGCCCAGAAGGAACGCAAGGGTTCCAACAGGAAACGTCTTCGATTCGGAATCCCGAAGAAACTGGTGCGCCTCAACGGGAACTGTGATTTGAATTTTGTCCAATTTCGTGACGGTTTTCATGTCCGGAAAAACGTTCCGAAGTGCCGCGAGTTTTTCTTCCGGAACCTTTTTAACCGCGTAAATTACCGAACGAACGCCGTCTTGTGGTGTAAGTTCCGCAACCGACGCACCGCTCGGCGAAAACTCCAGCGTCAGATTGAACTCCCCCAGAATCAAAACGCAGATTTCAATCGGCGTCATCGGCGGGAGCGACCCGGCCGGCCACACATCGTGCGGTACGTTTTTCAAACCATCGAGTTTCAGCCCCTGCTTTTGCGCCAAGTTTTCCAGAATCTCTTTCGGCTGTGCGGCTCGGTCCCACGCAAGAGGGCGCGGTGTGAACCATTTTTTCTGCGCAGCGTTGGAAAGCTGCTTTTTTGCGTCGTATTCTTTTCGTTCGACGACCGTCCGCACACGCATCGTCCAGTCCCGCGGACCCGCGTACAGCAAGTTTCCGACCTCGGTAAATGCGAGATTTTTCGAAAGAAGCGTCTCGTTTTGAAGCGATTCGTGCAAAATTTGCGGAATCGCCGCGTTCTGGAACGAGCCGGAAATGAGAAAAGCGGGATTTACACGACGATCGAGACGAATCGCGACGCGCTGATTTTCCGAAAAACGTTCGAGCGTCTCGCGTATCGGCGTCCCGTCCCACACGAGACTCACGGGCGTCTGCAGCGCCTGCGTAAGTTCCGCCTCCGTCTTCCACGATGTCGGCGCCGCAAAAAGCGTTTCCAACATGAAAAATGCAACAAAAACACTCAAAACCGAACGGAGGGGGAGAATTTTCATCTTCTATTTTTCCTGGGAAGTTCTAAAAACTTCAGACTTGAAATTTTACAAAAAATATTATTGTGCAAAAATCATATAGTGAACGTTGTGCTTTGAGGGCCTTTTCCACCGCGGCGGTGTTTCCACTCTAACGGGAGGAAACAAAACGCTCCCGTAATGTCGCTCTCGGTCGTGGGGAAAAAACATTTTGAAGGTTGTTTTTTCCCCAGTTACTCGCTCCCGGTCGCACCGGGTCAAAAACTTTTTAATATTGTGTTTTTAGGACTTTCTTTCTGTTTTATCGACGTTTGGGACTTTGGTTCAAAATCGCTTGAACTTCCTGCGGTAAAGGTTTCTTCGAGTTGAGGAAAATCAGCTGAAGGTCCCACTCGATTTTTCGTGCGCTTTTCAGTTCAATCTGACCGGTCGCCATGTTGATGTGATAGACGCAGAAAACTTTCTGAATCGGATCAATAATCGTCAGCTGCTGAAACGTTCCTTCCGAAAGCGTAACGGTTTCGGAAAACGCAATCAGATTTTGCTCGCTGAGCGGCGCCATCTCGCCTGCGGGATAGTCGTTCGGAAGCGGTGCGGGTTCCGCGTACGTCGGACGCTGCTGCGGAGCGGGGGCCGGAGCGGGAGCCGGAACGGGCTGCGGAGCGGGGGCCGAAACAGGTTCGTTTCGACTTGCCGGAACGACGCCGTAAGAACCGTTTTCCTGCCAGTTCGCCGCCTGAACCGCCGGAGGGTTTTCCGTCCGTACAGGAATCGTATAGTTGGTTGGAATCACGTTCGTCGGCGGAATTTGATGCGCATTTCCGTTTGCGTTTTGAGCGGCGAGTATCTCTCCCACCGTCCTATCGTCGGCGGAAGCGGAATTTTGCGTGCCGGAATATTGTGTACTGTAGTTCTGAGCGGCAGAAAGGGCGCAAATCAGTGAACAAAACAGAAAGAGGGTTGTTCCGCAAAGACCTATTCTACCGACCTTTGCAGCGAATTTCACAGACACAGCCATTTTTTTACCTTTTTAATCCCCAAAACCTTGAACGTAAACTGAATATTAATGGATTTTAGCACAGGATGGAAATTTGCGCAAGACCAAAATTTGAAATTCTGGATTTAATCCGTGATTCCTTCGAGTTTTTCCCCTCCTCCGACCGCCTGGTCGAGCAGGTTATTTGACGGTTTCAGACCTCGAATATTCAATCAAGTTTATTATGTTCTTCGATGTAACCGCATATTTGGGATAGTTGCTCACGGGTTTTGATTTTCAGACAGTTTCCTTTGGCGGTCCAGGGAGAAAAGTCGGATTGGATTTCCTTTGCTTTTCGTAATCGCATGGTTGCATGGGATTTTAAGCCCTTTAACACTGTTTGGGGGTCTGTCTCATCCGTTGTAATTGCGATATGAAAATGATTGTGCCGAACGGTCAGTCGATGAATCGTCCAAGATTTGTTTTTAGCGAGTTCCAGAAATGCGGTACGCACTATTTCCCGCATAGAATCGGTCAAATAAAAGGGCGGCAGCACGAGTTTTTCTTCCATGGATTGCCGCATCTGCGGGTCGGGACAGATGAATTCGCCATTTTTGTTGAACGAACCGCGTTCGTCCCCATGTAACCATGTTCCGTGCGTTGTACAAGTTATAAAAAAAGTTGGCATGGATTTTTCCCCATTGCAAGCCCGTAATGCAGTGAGTGAAACGAACGGAATTAGGGAGGTTTCCGACGCG
>CAYTLK010000164.1:0-5527 GCA_964438515.1 uncultured Planctomycetaceae bacterium | reverse complement strand
CGTTCGTTTCATTACGGGCTTGCGGGTCTCGAAAATCGCGGCTCGCGACTCCGTCCCGTTTACAGACATGAATTTCGTGCAGTATCGAACTTCATTTTGTTTCGGAAACTCGTTCATCAACGTCTGTCTCGTTTGTGATTCCTGTTTGTCGGGCCGGGACTCCTGCTGCAGAAGCCTGTAATGGTCTCTCGCCATCTAGTTAAAATTCATGCAGGACCTGTGAAAAAAAAGCACCGCAATGAATTCATTACGGTGCTTTGTTCCAAACGGTTTCAGGACGAACACAACATGGTTCGTTTTGTCGATTTGCACTTCCAGCCGAAACAATGCGTTCCGTATGACTGAAAAAAATAAAACCTGAGACCCCTTGGAAATGTGTCTAAATTTCTGTCGCTTTGCGATTCTTTTCTATTATATATAGTATAAACTCTCCACAATATATAATGTCTGATTTTTATCCGATTCAGTGCGAAAGCTGATCGAACAACCGACGGAATTTCGGCATCCGTCCCTCAATGTAGTCGTACCAGCGCTCCGGCTTCCACAGCTCGATGCACACGCCCGCTCCGATTACAACAAGCTCGCCGCCCGCCTCGACGCCCAGAAACTCCCGAAAACCTTCCGGAAGAACGAGCCGTCCCCGACCCGCAAACTGTACAGGCCGCTGCCGCGTTGAAAGGAGGCGCGCAAACGTTTGAAGTTCATTGATGCGTCCTTCCATGTGACCGGTTTCCATCTTGCGGCGGATGATTTCCACCCCTTGATTCAGTTTTTCCTGCCACAGTGCGCCGTTCCACAAACTCAAACAGCCCGGACGTTCTTTCGCGAGGATGCATTCCTGACCCTCGACCGAATGCGTCAGTGCGTCGGCCATTTCGATGGGAATCGAGACGCGAAAACGCTCGTCGAGCGTACGCTGATGTTCACCAAGGATGAAATCGACGGTTGGAACCATGGGTTTTCCTCCTGTTCCGACACGCCGCAAACTCAAATCCCTTGCAAATTTCGGCGTTATGGGCACAAATCCCACAAAATGACCCAATTTTCATCTCCTTTTGGGTCTTTTTCCCATAAGTCATAGTATAGCACACTCCCCAGGGGATTGCAAGGGGGTTCCTGAAATTTTTCCAAAATTTTTTCAAAATTTCCTTAAAGTTCCCGCCTTTTTTAACCGCAAACCCATTTTCGGAACGTTTTTGTTCCCTCATCCCTCCTTTTTCACACGGCTTTTCCGGATTTTTCGAAGTTTTTTCTTTTTTTTGGACTTTTTTGACTTTTTTGGGTATTTTTTTGTTGACTTTTGTGACAAGTCAATTACAATATAGGTAAAGATAATTTTAGATAATTAATTCAAGGGGGTATTATGTATCGCCAACAACTGACAATACTGCGTAAAGAATTCCTCGCTTCGGCGGCTGCAACGCTTCTTCTGCTTGCGGGCGCTGCGAACGTGCAGGCGGCAACTGTGATTGTGGATGGCTCGGACCTCTTCGGCGGTGGTTGGACCAATCCGGCAGACGCTGCAAGCGGCTCAGGGAATGTTCAGCAATCGCTGTTCGACGGAACGGTCTATCAGCAGACGAACATGAACGTCACGGGCGCCGTTTCCATCAAGGCCGGCGACTATGCCGGTGCGACGCTTACTGCCGACACGACGATGACGTTCGACACCAGCCTCAATCTGCCCGCAAAGCTCAACGTCGCCGCCGGGGTGAATGTTTCCTTTGCCGGTACGACCGGATCCGTCCTCACCATCACACAAACGGCTGGGCTGAACAGCGGTTCGACGATTACTGTCGATTCCGGAACCTTGAAGTTTCAGACGGCTGCGCCGACGACTTCCACAGATATGTATGGAAATCAGTACGCAAATACCGTCATTAATGAAAATGGTACTCTCTGGATGGACCAGCAGCGCGGTGCGAACCGAAACTACGGAAAACTCACCATCAACGGCGGCACACTGATTGTTTCTCGTCAACTTATTATGTTCGGGTGCGGAAACGGGACGAGCGGCGGAATTACTGAAATGTCCGGCAACGCGCAAATCCAGATTGCAAGTTCCGGCGACCTGCGTTTCTTTGGTGAAAAAAGTGCTGTTTCTACGAGTTTGAACATCACCGGTACCAACGCCAACGCGAGGATTACCGGGTATAACGGTACAAAAGGAACGCTCCATCTGAATAACGCAGCCAACGACACTGATTTTTACATGGGAAACTACGTTTTCAATGTCGTGGACGTTTTCAGCAAACTCACGATTGACGTCAATATGATTGGTGAAGTAGGAACGACGGGAAATGTTGCGCGCGGCGGAATTACAAAGGCGGGTGAAGGTACGCTCGTCATTTCGGGGTCCGACAACAAAATCGCCGGTGCGACGATTATTAAAGCGGGAACTCTTGAATTGACCGACGGCGCGAAACTTTATAACTGTCCCATCGCAGACAGTTCGGCTGCGTTTACGGCTTTCGTTGCGGCTTACAAAGCAGGAACCACCCCTAATTATGACACTTATTACAAAAGCAGTATGGTCGTCATCGGAACCGGTGCAAACAGCACGGCCGTTCTCCGCGTCAGCAACATCATGACGGCGCTCGGCGACCTCCCAACTGCCAGAAGGTCCATCATCCTCGACGGCGGTACGCTTTCCATCTCCGGTGCGTCTCAGTCCATGAGCCGTAATTTCACCGTCGGAACAAACGGCGGAACCGTCATTATGGAAAAGGCCGGCGAAACCCTCACCATCGTGAGCAACACGACAAACGGATATTATGAGGAAATGTACGGAAATCTAACCTACGGCGGCGCAGGAAACATCTATGTGGATGAAAACTCCGGAAATAACGACTGGATCGCGAATACGGGAAGCATTACGAAAGTGGGTTCCGGTACGCTGACCCTTGCGGGCCTCAACCAGTACACCGGCTCCACGACCGTGAACGAAGGAACCCTGAAACTGACGGGAACGTTGTACAACTTAATCCCCAACGTTCCCGCGGGTTTAACGATGGTCGATACGACGATTCGTGTCGGAAAAACGACGCAGACCGACGGCACCGTTTCGCAGGGTACTTTTGAAATTACAACTTTCGGCGCTTTACAGCTCGGAAACCTGAATGTTGCGGGTTCGGCTTTCGTCATTGACGGCGGACGGCTCGTCGTGGCGGGAAATAGCCAGACCGCCCGCGCGTTCACCATGACGACCAACGGCGGAACCATCGAAATGGCAAAAGAAGGTCAAACTCTGACGGTGAACCAGAATATCGTTCCTGAACAAGACGCAGGCGGAAGTCCCGTGAATTTCCAGGGAAACACGATTGAAGTCGGCGGCGCGGGAAACATCACGATGGGGGCCGGCTTCCAGATTAAGGCGATGAACGGTACACTCCTGAAAACCGGGTCGGGCACCTTCACAACCACGTTCCTTGCCGATGGAATGAGCGGAATGGACATCATCGTGCGTGAAGGAACGTTTGTCGTTGCCGGCAATCGCAACGAAAGCGCGAACTGGGCGAACAGCATTACGATTGAAGAAGGCGCCGTTATGACCGTCAATCAGCCCCGCGCGCTCGGACGTCACACCGACGATTTTACGATGAAAACTGGTTCGACTTTGAACGTAAACAATGGAGTTTTCATGCCGGCGAACAACCGTGATTTTGTGACGGAAGGAACTGCGGCAATCAACATTGCGGGACAGTTCAATTCCATCAACACCACGATTAAAGTTCAGGCTGGCACAGACGCAACGGGCGTTGCGGTCAACGGAAACGTGAACATTTCCGGAAATGGAACCCTGAACATCAGTTCCGATCAGAAGAAGCTCGGTTTTAATGTCGTCGGTGCAAAAGACCGTCTCACGGTGGATGCAAAATTCACGCAGGATGATAAGACTGCGGGTTATGTCGCGACAAAGTCCGGCGATGGAATCATGGTTCAGAACTGGGTGAGCGGAAGTAACTATGCGGGTGTGTTTAACGTCAATGCGGGTACATACGCCGCTTCCGGCGCCGTCACAGCCCAAAATTTGAACGTGAACGGCGGAACGGGTTACATCGCTGACGGCGGATCTGCCGCTGGAAACGTTTACGTCGCCGCGCCTGCCGCTTTCTCGGCCGGTTACACTGCCGCAAACGATGGACGCATTTTGAATTCGGTCGGTGAGATTGATGTGAATGGAAACATGCGCATCGCTGGCCGTCTGATTGTGGACGTCGTGGAAGGACAGAAAGACGTCATCAACGTCGGCGGAACGATTACGCTTGACGATACGTTCAAATTCGTCGTGAACGTGGATGCGTACGATTCGTATGCGGGCTGGACGGATGTGTCGGTTCTCGACGGCGAGTACGACGCGCAGACGCTCGACATGCTGCAGGGAATGCTTGAAGACGGCACGCTGCTTGAACATTTCGAAACGAATGCCGGCAGTTTGACGATGCTTCTCGACGAGAATGGCAATCCGGTTCTTGCGGACCTCAACGCCATTCCGGAACCCGCCGCCTGGACGCTTCTTCTTCTGGGAATTGCAGGCCTCGGTTTCGTGCGAAAGCGCAATGCTTTGAAAAAATAAGTTTTATTCATACATTCAGAAGAACAGGGTGAGCGGTGTTTCATCCTGTTCTTTTTTTTATCAGATATTCAAGAAAAAGCGTGGTGGGGGGCTGGAAATTTTTTGAAAGTGAGGTAAAATGAGATTTGGCTTTATTCCACTTGAAAATCTCGCTTTTGGCGGACACGACTGAGAAGCGAAATTCAAGATGTATTTGCACTTTTAGCACTCCTTTTTTGCAGGCGTTCCCAAATGGAAAAATTTACCAAACATACAGGTCTCGTCGTTCCGATGGACCGTTCGAATGTCGATACCGACCAGATTATGCCGAAACAGTTTTTGAAGCGGATTGAGCGTTCCGGTTTCGGTCAATACGTGTTTTTTGACTGGCGCTTTCATGAAGACGGTACCGAGAATCCGGATTTTGAGTTGAACAAACCGCAGTATCGCGGGGCGACGATTCTTCTTGCGCGCCGTAATTTTGGTTCGGGTTCCAGCCGCGAGCATGCGCCGTGGGGGCTGGCGGATTATGGGTTTAAGGTCCTTATAGCGCCTAGTTTTGCGGACATTTTTTTCAACAATTCCTTTAAGAACGGGATGCTTCCGATTCGATTTAGTGAAGAGATTGTGGAAGATCTTTTTGAGCGTACGGCCTCCCATCCGGGGTACAAATTGACGGTGGATTTGGAGAATCAGAGCATTACGGACGATTTCGGCTTACAGCTTTCGTTTGATGTGGACGCCTTCCGCAAGCACTGCCTCCTGAACGCGCTTGACGACATTTCCCTCACGCTCCAGCATGAATCGGAGATTTCGGACTGGGAAAAGAAAAACGACCCTTCCAAATGATTCCGCTCTTGGAAAAACGTACAAATCTTTTGGAGTGTGTGAGTTCATTCCCGCACTCCAAAAATAATTTTTGATAAAAAAGGACGGTTCGGCTTTTCATTTCTTGGGATTCTGCTTGGAATT
>CAYTLK010000163.1:0-5544 GCA_964438515.1 uncultured Planctomycetaceae bacterium | reverse complement strand
GGTTCCACCCGCGTACGAGAGCGCACGCGCGAAACGTATCAAAAAGGGACGGGGAAGATTCACGCAGAGGAACGCCGGAAACTTCAAGAGTATCGGCGTCAGGAAGCGGAATTGCGCCGGAAACTGCTGACCGATGACCGGAACCAAAACAGCCGAAAGATTCAAGAGCGGCTGCGCGCTCTGGACAAAAAGATAAACACCGCGCAAGAACAAGGGGAAAAACAGCTTGCAAGGCTGAAAAGACGTGAAAAGAAAAGCGCCGCCGCGTTTAAGAAACGAATGAGTCAAACCATTCAGAAGCAGCGCGAAAGACGCGAAAAACGCCTTGCAAAGTGGCGGGAAAAGAACATTCGATACCGCATTGTGGCGCGTCTGGACGGCGACGTATTGGACCCGCAGCCTCGAACCATTCTGCGAAAAGGTGCAGCGCCCGGAAAACCTCCGAAATCGTGGCCGGGAAAAGGGAAAAGCAATTATTACATTTCCCAGATGGGAACATCGGACGGAGGAAAAAAGAAATGGTTCAACCATTACGAAGTTCGAAAGAACGATGATTGGAATTGGGTAGTACGTCTCGCTCCCATGGGAGGCGGACGAACGCCGCATGTTTTGAATCTCCTTGAAAAAGGAGGAACCGTAGAAACAACGCCGTACGTGAAGGGTTATTTGGTTACGACGCAAGATATGAAGGCGGGTCATCGGCGTGTTTCCTTTTCGAAGGTTCACAGCGGAAAGAAACGTGTCAGCATTGCGCCGCGGCCTTGGGTTTCCCCGACGCTTCAACGTGTTCAAGAGTATATCAAAAAGAAAAACATGACGTCGATTGATTCGGCGCCGCAACCAACAGGAGCATAAAAATGAGTGCAGTGATTATGGGTTTCGAAGGGACGTTGACCGTGAACAATGTCGATCCCGGATTTCGAAATTTGCGTTTCGGGATGGGGCACACGGAAGTAGACGCCACCACGAACAAAGAACAAGGAAACAAGGCCTACGTCAAAGGGTTGTATGACAAATACATCGGCGCGGAATTCAAGCTGGACGATTCCGCCGCGTGTCAAACCATTCTGACAGCCATTACAGAGCGCACGGCCGTACCCGTTACGGCGTCCCTCGGAGAGGGAATCACGATTTCCGGAAACATGTTTGTTTTCGGGGGTGAACTCTCGACCAGCCTTGACGATGCTGTTTGGATGTCCATTACGTGCCGTCCCGCGCCCACGTTCGCCGCTGCTGGCGGCGGAACCTGATCCCGAATCCGTCCCGCACCCTTTCCGCGGCCGCTGCTGTTCCGTGACCGTTGTGTTCTGCCTCATATTTGAGGCAGTCAATCGGCTCGAATACGAGCCGGAACAGGACGGAGGCGATTGACCGGCTCGAATACGAGCCGGAACAGCAGCGGCCGATTGGCGCTTTAAGAATGGAGGAAGAAATGTCATTTTTCAGAGATAAAGACAAAAACGTCTGGAACATTCACATTACGTTTGCAGATGTGGAACGTGTGAAGTCGCACGTCGTCGGAAACGACGAAAAACCGCTGGACCTGCTCGACATTGCAGAACGCGGGGACTTTTCCGCCGTTTCGGGAAGCATTCGGAAAATCATTGACGTGGTTTTCTGGATTCTTTACCCGTCGATTGTCGAAAAGTTCGGGAACGAAAAGCCGCAAGTTTTGGCGGAAAAGTTCGGGGAACTGCTGGACGGCGACGCGATTGTTTCGCTTGTGGAGGGGTGGGAGGCCTCCATGTTAAATTTTATCCCCAACCGCCGGATTCGTCTTGCGGTGGAAAAAGTCGCGGCGAAACAAAAGAAACTCCAAACACGCATCATCGAAAAGGCGGAAACGCAGACCCTGCGGCAGCTTACGGGTGGACTCGACGCCTTGTCTGGCAGTGCGCCGGAGAATTAGGACTGGACCCGCGCCCGTTCAGTCTGCGCGAGCTTTTCGCGATGGCAGAGGCCCGCAACCGTCAAATGTGGCGGATGGGTTCCACTTGGGCCGTGGCGGTTGCAAACAGTTTTCGAAGTGCGAAAACCGCCCTGAAACTCACGGATTTTCCGTATTGCGGAGAGTTGAAACCCTGCCTGCGCATGGCGACCCGCGCCGAATGTCAGGCGTTTGCGAAAAGCTGGAATCAAAATCAATGAAGGTGAATGATGGAAAGTGATGCGATTGTTGTACCGATTAAGGGCGACGTAAAGAATTTTGAAGCGGGCGTCGAGAAAGCCAAAAAGGAACTTTCCGATTTCGAGAAAGCCACGGAAACCATCACGCAGGCCGTCAATAATAAGTGGAACCAGTGCGCCGCCGGAGTCACTCTTTACGCCGGGGCGTTTCAGGCCGTGAAGGGGGCGATTGATTCTTTCGTAATTGCGCCTCTTGCGGGAGCCGTTAACAATTTCGTCAGTTTCGGAGACGATTTCGCGAAAACGGCTCAAAGAATCGGTATCGGGGCGGAATCGCTCGGAGGGTTGAAGTTTGCAGCGGAACAATGCGGGGCGGATTTCGACACGATGACCGATTCTGTAAAAACATTTCAGGAACAATTGGGAGCGGCAAAACTCGGAGATGCAGGCGCTATTGGAAAATTGGGAGATGTTGGAATCAAAGCGGAAGATTTTGAGGGACTTTCAGTAGAAAAACAGTTTATGAAGCTGGCAGACCATATTGCGTCTATCGGCGATCGCGCTGAACAGACCCGAACGGCCATTGAACTTTTCGGAGATGCGGGGTTCAAACTGCTTCCATTTTTTCAGGAAGGTTCCGCTGGAATCCGAAAACTTATGGACGAAGGGAAAGACATCGGAGCCGTGCTGGGTGAGGACGCCGCCAACGGCGCCGCCTCTTTGGGCGACGCAATGAACCGAATGAAAACCAGTTTCGCAAATATTTCTCTTCAAATCGTTTCTCACCTCGCGCCCGCGCTCACGACGTTTTTTAATGCGATGTCTGCCGTCATTTCCGGTACGATAAAATGGGTCAAATGGAGTACGCCGTTTTTGACGGCTCTTGCGGAAATGGCCGCGGGGTTCGGCATCGTGACGGCGGCCTACATGCTTTACGGAGCCAAAGCGAATCTTGCCGCCATCGCAACGGCAAACCTCGGAAAAGCGTTTGCGGCTTTAGCCGCGAATCCGTGGGTGTTGGGAATCACGCTGGCCGCCGCGGCTCTGGCCGGAATGAAAGTGTGGCTCGACCAATGCGCCGAATCGACTTATAAACTGTCGGACGCCGGGGAAAAATACCGCGAGAATGTAGAAAAGAACCTGAAAGCGGATGAGGAACACATCGACCGGCTCAAAGAACTGGAAGCCTTATCGAAAGACGGACCCTTGAACAATTCCGAAGTGGAAGAGGCGAATCGTCTGATTGGGGACCTGAACGACGTTTACGGAGACCTCGGAATCACGATTCACGAGACGACCGGGAAAATCGAAGGAATGACGGGGGCGCAAAAGAAATTCAACGAAGAGGCGAATAAACAGCGAATCGCCGCCCTGGAAACGTACTTAAAGAGCGCCGAAGCCAATCAGACGGTGCGTCAGCAGCAGGCCGATGACTTGCGCAACAAATGGACCATGTGGGGGAATTGGAGCTTTACGGACTGGATGGCAGGCGGAAAAGAACGCGATATGAATTCTGCATCCGCCATTGAAGCCGAAATTGGAAAAGAAGGGCTTAATATTACAAGTGCTCAAACGGAATTAAACCGGCTCAAAGGCCTCGCGAAACCCGCCGTTGAAGCCGACCCAAACGCGAATATTTCCACCGCGGAACTCACGAAAAAGAACAAAGCCGACCGGGAGGCCCAAGCCAAAGCGGCGGAGGAACTCACAAAGTTCAAACCTGACACGGATTTCATGGAGCCGCTTGAAAAGGCGTTTTTCGAACTGGCTGAAAAAGTTCAGCAAAAGTACGCGGAACTCGGGAAGAAGATTGCCGCTGCGGAATCCGCCGGAAACAGGGAACTTGCGGAAAACCTCAAAGAGCAGTACGGAAAGATTGCGGATTGGGAGACCAAAGAACGCGAAAAAATCACGCAGGGCGAAACGAAACGGCAGGCCGATGAAACCGCGAAACAGTACGACGAATGGAAGAAAGCCCACCCGGAACTCGTTTCACCCGTCGGGGAGGATGTACGTCTTTCCGGGGCCAAAGGGAAAGTCGAATCGGCCAAAAGCGCCCGTGCCGAAGCGGTTTTATCCGGGGACCGTGACGCATTGGCGAAAACCACCGCGGAATTGAAAGCCGCAGAACTGGAACTGGCAAAAACCGTCGCGACCGTTTCAGGAACGGACCGGACGAATGCCCGCAAAGCCTTGAATGACGCCCAGGCGGAATACGACGCCCGGCAGAAAGCCGGGGCGGATAATGCAACCCTGAACGCGCTTGCGGAAAAAATCACGAAGGCCCGCGATACCGTGGACAAAGCCGACAGTGAGTATTACGCCGCCGTGGCGCAGGTGGAATCCGCCGCGCCTCCCAAAGAGGCAGAGGTAAAAGCCGCCGCGGAGGCCGTCATAACATCCAGTCAGGGGACGTTTTCCGCCTACGGTCTGGACGCATTAACCCAGAACAACATTCCGCAGGAAACGTTGGATTGGGTAAAAAAGGCGGTGGAACGGCTAACGAACATCGACGAAAAGAACGTTGCGGCGTTCACGAATTAAGGAGAATCGAAAGATGAGTTTTCAACTTGCGCCCGTCGGCGATTTTTCCGGGGATAAAACCCTGAAAACCGGGGCGAAAAACTTTGATGTGAAATACCGCCTTGTTTCAACGCACTTTATCGACGCTCCGGAGGCGTGGGGGATTGCGTGGAATCAGATGCTGCTGAAATTCGGAACGTTCCGCGGTGCGCCCCTCAAGTCGGTTTCTATCGACGGGAAAGGCGAAACGTGGGGGCAGGTTTTCGAAGTTACAGGCCGTTACTCCGTCGAAGATGAAACGGAAGAACCGGTTTACGGAACGCTCACCTTCACAACACGCGGGGGGCGTGAAAAGAAAATTCACGCCTTTGCCAGCGACGCATACCCCGCGTCAGGTGAATCTTCCGCCCCGGATTTCAAACATGGAATCGGTTTCAACAACAACGTTTTTCAGGGCGTCGATGTGCTGGTTCCTCACATGAGTTTCAGTATCGATACGGATTTACCCGCGTCGATGTTCAATGATACGATGCTCATGTGGTTCCATCGAATGACGGGTTCGGTCAATGCGGCGGCCATCTGGAATTTTCGGCGCGGGGAACTCCTTTTCAACGGAATCAATGGGAATTCCTACCGGAAAAAGAACAAATACACGGAGGAATATGACCTCTGGTGGAAATTGTCGTTTGAGTTCGAAGCGCAGCCGAATTTAACCGATGCGGCGGTACCGCCGTTTGAACACGTGAACAAAGAGGGCTGGCAGTACCTCTGGACGTTTCATCAAGACCAAAAGGACGAAGCCGCGAAAATCACCATCCCTCGCCCCGTGGCCGCCTACGTCGAAACCGTGTACCCCTACGCTGATTACAGCTGGTTTAATAACCTGAATTGGTA
>CAYTLK010000162.1:0-5622 GCA_964438515.1 uncultured Planctomycetaceae bacterium | reverse complement strand
GCAGTCCAGCAGTTCCACCAGTTCGAACGGAACCTCACGATGACCGGCGATGCACTCTTCAAGCGGCACGAGAACCGCACGATTGTTTTTCACGCCCGCCATTTTGTCCGTTTCTCCGCTCAAAATCGCGTTCACCGCCAGATTTCCGGTCTGAGACGCCAAAAGACGATCATCGGGACAGGGGTCGCCGCCTCGCAGTAAATGTCCCAGCACGACCGACCGCATCGAAAACGGACAGCCGGCCTCTTCGAGTTTCGACTGCAGCGCAATCACGCCGTCATGATACCCTTCCGCGACGACCATGATGACGGACGTTTTTCCGAGGTTTTTCAGGGTTTTTAATTTCTGTACGATATCTTCAACTTTTTGCGGGTATTCGGGGATGCACGCGACTTCGCAGCCGGCGGCGATGGCGGTGAAGAGGGTGATGTAACCGCAGTGACGCCCCATGAGTTCTACGAGAAACATCCGATGGTGGCTGGCGGCAGTGTCGCGCAGTTTGTCGACCGCATCGACGGCCGTTTGAACGGAAGTTTTAAAACCGATGGTAAAATCCGTGCCGCAAAGGTCGTTGTCGATGGTTCCCGGACAGCCGATAATTTGTCCGCCCCAAAATTTCGCGAACTCATGCGCCCCGGTGAGCGTACCATTACCGCCAATCGGAATGAGTGCGTCGATTCCCAGAGAGTCGAGAATCGAGGCGGCTTTGCGCATCCCTTCCGGAGTTGCGAATTCCGGACATCGGCTGCTGTGCAGAATGGTTCCTCCCTGTTTTACGATTCCCGAAACGCTTCGCATGAAGAAACGATTCGAACCGGCACTTGCGACGTAAAAATCTTGGTCGAGGACGCCTTGATAACCGTCCATAAATCCAACGACTTCATGGCCCTGCGAAACCGCAGTTCTGACGATTGCGCGCAGACAAGCGTTCATTCCAGGTGAATCGCCGCCGCTGCATAAAATTCCGATTTGCATAATAATTTTCCCAAAAAATTTGGTGAATAGGGTTGAAATTTTTACAGTATCGAGTAATATTATAAATATATAATACAATTGAGAAAAAAAATCAAGCCGAATATTGAAGATTTAGGATTTTTTTGGCCCCTCACGGCACATTCGCCAAAATCTTCAAACGTTTTCCAGGCGTTCTTTTCCATTAAATTGTTATTTTTTATTCAGAAAGTACCGACAGCATCATGAAATCCAAGAAGAAAAAACAGTTAGAATCCGTAAATCTTCCCGCGAACGTTTCCCTCGAAGTCCCCTCGAACACCCCCGACACTCCCGCGTACAGTTTACCGGCGCTGACTCCGCGCGAAATGAAAGAAGTACGAAAAACTCTGGCGAAATATTCCCTTCAGGCGGATACGCTGCTTGAAAAGAAGCTTGCGGAGGGACGCTTGCGTTCTTTTTTACTCCGATGTTTTGGGGGAGAAAAAGTCGTTTCACTCATCGGATCGCTGTATCTTCAGATGGGAAATCGGCAGTTTGCGCGCCGACAGGATCCCGAAAAACAGCTGCAATACATCGAAAAGACGCTCCGTTGGAAGCCGCAGGACCCCGAAATCTGGCATCAGCTTGCGCAATCGTACATGAATCTGAACGATGCAGAACAGGTGGTGCGGACCGCCTCGTGTGCCGTCAAACTGGATCCGAATAACGCACAATATTACGAGGTTCGTGCGGACAGTCTCCTGCGGCTTTCCCACCAGGAGGCGGCAAAATTCGATTTAATTCAGGCAGTTGCGCTTCAAACGCATCGGGCGGAAACGTTTTTCGTTCTTGCGCACATTTTTCTTGAAGAACAGAATTTCGAGACGGTGCGCAATCTGCTGCGGTCAGCCATTTCGTACGATGCGAACTACTTCATGTATCCGTTTCTTCTCGGCAAAGTCTGCATAAAGCTTCAACTTTACGAGGAAGCGGAGGCCGCGTATCGCCGCACGGAACGTCTTGTAACGGATACGATTCGTGAAAAAGCGCTCGCGCCCCCTTCCGACGACGTGGATTTGAAGGACGCGCCGGAAACAGACGACCCGGAGAGAATCTATTATAGTGCACTTTTCAATGCACGTTTGGGTCTTTCGTTCTGCGCATCGCGACTGAAACGTTCGAAGGACGCACTTTCGATTTTGGGGTCCCTCTATGCGGAATATCCAAACCAGATTTCGGCTCTGACGGCTTTGGCGAAGGAGGAATTTGCGCAGGGGGCGCTCGAAGCCTCGAAGGCTCATTTTGAACGTCTGCTCGAACTTCAGCCGGAGTCGGAACTTGCGCAGCGATACTACGCACGCATTCTGATTGGTGACGGCGACACGGAAGAAGCGCTCGTTTACTGCCAGAAGGTCCTCGATTCCGAGCCGCAGAATTGGGAGGCGCTTCTCGGCAAAATCACGTGTCTGCAGGATCTCGAACGTTTCGAAGACGTCGTTTCCGCCTGTAACGAGGCGCTGAGAAAACGCAAAAACGTCCCGGAGTTTCTTCAAGCTCGCGGCGTCGCGGAATTCAACCTCCAAAAGTTCGATGCCGCGATTCGCGACATGCGGAAGGCCGCCGAGTTGAGTCCGCAGTCGTGGAGAATCCGGCGGGAACTCGCTTTCGCGCTCTTTGGGCTGAGTCGGCTGGAGGAGGCGCTCGAAGTCTGTTATTCCGTCAAAAAAATCGCGCCGAACGTCACCGACGTCGGGCTGCTGCGAACGTCCATTCTGAGAGCGCTGGGCCGAAATGAAGAAGCGTGGACCGAAAGT
Source organism: uncultured Planctomycetaceae bacterium (assembly GCA_964438515.1). Lineage (GTDB taxonomy): Bacteria > Planctomycetota > Planctomycetia > Pirellulales > Thermoguttaceae > RGIG3701. Next base: position 2,875 of record CAYTLK010000162.1, on the reverse strand, counting down.
CTCCACCTCACAGAACACTCGCCGAAAAATGCCGATGCATTCGTGATGAAGGCGCAAATCGCGAAGTTTCGTGAGGATTACGACGTATCTCTCGAGGCCTTCAACAAGGCGCTCGAACTTGAACCCGGCCACGTTGTTGCACTTTCCGGCCGCGCGATGGTTTGGGCGGCAAAGGAAATGTACTCCCAAGCGGTGAAAGACTGTTCCGAAGCCGTTCAGAAGGCCAAAGAACCGTCCTCAAGGCTCCATTTGCAGCGCGCTTTTTACCTCCTCCAGCAGGAAAAATTCGAGGCCGCCGCGAAAGACTGCGAAAAGGCGATTGAGATTGCGCCAAAATCTGCGGACCCGTTTATGGCGCGCGGCGATGTGCGTCTGGCGCAGGGTCTGACGGAGGCGGCGATCGTCGATTTTCAGACGGCCTGCAAAAATGAACCTAAAAATCCCGACCCGCTCGCAAAGTGCGCCGCCGCAAAGTTCCTTCTGGATCTGCCCGAACCCGCGCTCGAGGACATCGAAAAAGCAACGAGCCTTCGGCCCGACGATTCGGATTTGGAGATTCAGCACACCGCCCTCCTCATCGCAAACGAGCGGTACGAGGACGCATTGATAATATGTACAAAATTCATAGACCGTCACATGGACGAACTGCGATTCCGTTTTCGACGCGGTTCGATTCTCGTACAGATGCACCAAGTGGAAGAGGCACTGCCGGATTTTGATTACGTGACTCAAGAGGATCCAAACGCGCCGGACCCGCATTTTGCGCTGGCAATGGCGTTAAACGAACTGGGGCGTCAGACCGCTGCAATTCAGGAGTTGAATACTGTACTGAAACTTGTTCCCGATTCCGTTCCGGCTCTGTCCGAGATGGCGCTGCTTTTCTCGAATTCGGGGTGGTGTGCGGAAGCGATGCGGCTTTTGAATCGTGCGATTACGCTCACGCCGGACAGTGCGAAGCTCTTGAACTATCGCGGAACGATTTACTTGAGGGAGCACCAGAAAGATCTCGCGATGAAAGATTACGAGCGCGCGACGGAACTCGATCCGAAGTACGCACCCGCCTACAATAATTTGGGGCATTTGTACGTCGAAAAAGGCGACTTGGACCGTGGGCTGGGGTACTTGAACATTGCGATTGAGCTGGCGCCTGAGATGGTGCATACGTACATGAATCGTGCGGTCATTTACATGAGAATGCGGAATCTTCAGCTTGCTGCGCAGGACATCGCGACAGCCATTCAATTGGCGCAGAAGTCCGGGGACGAAGGTGCGGTCGTCGAAGCGATTTCCTTGAAACAAAGAATAAAACAGCTCGAAGAAATCCTCTCCGCACGGAACTCGGAACCCGATTTTCTGAATTTGAACAACGATGATGATGACGGCGATAATGACGATAGTAACGGCGGCGATGACGATGACGATGACGATGACGATGACGACGACGGCGATGATGACGATGATGACGGCGACTGGGAAATTTACGACGGCGATGAGGATGACGATGATGATGACGACGATGATGATGACGACAATGATGATGACGGCGGCGATACCATATTTGACGGAAAATCAGGTTACTTCGGGAAAGGAAAGCGCCCGAGGCGCAAATCGCCGCTTGAGGATCTCAGGCAATTTTTCTCTTCGATAAACCGGCGTAACAACGGGGACGACGGAAAGGATTCTTCCAAGAGTTTTGGGAAAAATTGGCCGTTTTCTGAGGAAGAAGACCCCTTCAGAATGTCGGACGAATTCAAAGAAATTGAAAGATTCTTGGCGGATGAGTTTGCGCGCAATGAGGAAAATAAGGGCAAGAACGACGAGGACGACGAAGACGGCGGCAGTGACGACGACAGCCGCAGCGATGATACTGAAAACAACCGTTTCGACGGTCATAATGACGACAAAAACGAGGACGATGAATTTAATCTCTCGGACTTTTTCTCGGATGACGATGACGATGACGACGACAGCACGGGCGATCTCGGCGGCGATGACGATGACGATGACGACGATGATGACGACACGTATTCCGACGGTTACGAAGACGATTATTCGGAGTATAATCGCAGCGATTCGGACGGCGGCGAGGAAGTCGATAATTTTTTATGGAATGTCGATTCGATTCAGGACCTGAAGAATCCGCGCGTACGATGTTCGGAAAACGGTTTTCGTAACGGAGATTCCGGCGAACCCAAGGAGAAATCGCACGAGACCGATGCGTCCGTTGCCGATTCTTCCGATTCTTCGGACGTTCCGGAGCCGCAGAAGGAGGACCGTCGCGAGACGTCGAACACGGTTGTGCAGGACGACGATTGGGAACCGTTTAAGACGGAGATTTTCCCGTTAAATCATCTGTCGCAGTTTTCGGACTTTCATTATCGAGAGAGGGCGTCCAATCCGGAGAGTAACCAACCGAAGGAAAACGTCGATTGGTTTTCGCCGATGCCGCACTTCATGGAAGATCCGCCGCAGATAGAGGCGTTGGTGCTTGAGTTTGACGACATTGGAATCGTAATTCTTTGCAACGATGTGGAGGTTGCGGATTATATGGAGGACGGAAGCTCGAAAGTGAAGCAAACGATTCTTTATTTTGACACGGATGCGGATCAGTTTTTTGAGCATTTGACGGAAGTATTGACGAAGTTGGAGGAGAATTTCAAGAAGTCGGGGACGTTTGACGGGAAGCGTCGGATTATCAAGCAGCGGATAAAGCTTCGCAACGTGATGGAGTACATCTCGATGCTTCTGATGCGCGGCGTCCAGCCGAGACTTGCGATGATACTCAAGTCCGATGACCCGCCAGAACAGAATAACGAACAAAAACCAGTTGAATAAGGACCCTCCAATGGCCAAAAATACCGCTTTGTCCCGAGCG
>CAYTLK010000161.1:5660-5736 GCA_964438515.1 uncultured Planctomycetaceae bacterium | reverse complement strand
GCAGGAAGAGGAATTTTCCAGCCTCCGCGAAGAATCGAAACCGGAATTGAAACTTGAGCAAAAATCAGAACCGAAA
>CAYTLK010000161.1:0-5560 GCA_964438515.1 uncultured Planctomycetaceae bacterium | reverse complement strand
CCTGAACCGAAACCTGAACCGAAACCTGAACCGAAACCTGAACCGAAACCTGAACCGAAACCTGAACTGAAATCAGAGCCGAAACCCGAACCGAAACCCGAACCGAAACCCGAACCGAAACCTGAACCGAAACCTGAACCGGAACCTGAACCGGAACCCGAACCGAAACCCGAACCGAAACCTGAACCGAAAGTTCTTTCCACGAACGACGTTTTGGCGCAGCTGACGCTGGGGACGAAGCTTGAAAAACCGAATGCGGCACTGAAAAAATCGAAAGTTTCGGCGACGGCGAGCTGTGAAACGCTGGATAAAGATTTGCAGGATCGGTGCACCAACCTCGTTCACGATTTGGAACGCCGGATCTCTGACTGCCAGCGTCAGAAAGAATTTTTGAAGAATAATGTTACGCAATTTCGCGCCAGTGAAGAACCATTCATCAATAATTTGACGCCTTCCAATTGTGCCGCGCTGCTTGAATGCTACACGCAGCTGAAACGGGCGTTTGAGTGGCTGAGTACCTGCGTCGTTCGGATTCCGACTCAGGCGGAAAGTCGAAAGATTGCGCAGTGCGTTCAGTATGCGACGGTTTTTGTCGGTTTTCCGCGAAACTTTGTAACTCAAATTTTCGAAACGACGCTGCATACGTGTGCGACACTGTTGCTCGAAATCGGGAGAAACGCGGGAATGCAGAACGTTCCGTGGCTGAACACGAAACAGCCGGCGCCGTCGATTAAAGAGTTCAAGACTGCGAAAAAGAATCTTGAAACTCTGATTGGAAAGACGCTGCGGGAAAAGCACATGAACGTCTGCCGTCAGACGCTCGAACAGGGAATCCGAACCTTTCAGAATGCGTTCAAGGCGGAACGTCAGCCCGAAGCGGAAGAGCTGCAGACTCTGATTCAAGGAGTGCTGGACCCGATGCAGGAACTCAGCGAAAAGTTCAATGTGAATGCCGCGTCGCCAGGAATTCGGGAACTTTTCCAGCCGATTTTGCCGTATTTTCCCGAAGAAAACGATTATCCTGCAATCTTTTATGAGATTCAGCAGGCTGTGGATTTGATTAAATCGAAAGAGGATTCTTTTGAAGAGGAAAGCGCTCCGATTTCGGAAGCTGTGAAAGAAGTGCGAAAATCATTGATCGGCAAAACGATCGTGCTTGTTGGAGGAACGCCCGTTGCACACATTCGGAAGCGTTTTGAGGAAACGTACGGCTGTTCGGTGCGCTGGGAAAAGACGTCGCACGGTCAGTCGCTGAAGAACTACGACTCATTGATTCAGAGCAAAAATGTTCCTTTGTTTCTGATTTTCGTGAAGTGGGCGAGTCACGCGCACAACGAGGAGCTTGTGACCGCCATCCATAAGGGGGGTAAAAAGGCCGTGCGACTTCATACGGCGACGAATCCCGCTGCGATTGCCGTCAAAATTCAGGAATTGGGAATTTCGGAAGAGTAATTCGAACGAATCGTGACGTCTCGACCCGCCTTCAGACTTTTTCCGGAGGCGGGTCCTAAACGGTATTTTGATTCTTTTGACAAGAATTGTTGAAAAGTTCAAATTTGAATGTTTTTGTAAAAATATTACTATATGAAAATTGTACATGAAGTGCTGCGTCTTGATTTTTTTTGTACGTGGCGGAGTTTCCACCCTAACGGGAGGAAACAAAGCGCTCCCGTACTGTCGTTTCGGTCGTGAGAGGGAAACATTTTGAATGTTGTTTCCCTCTCAGACTCTCCTTTCAAAAACTTTTTAATATTGAGTTTATTTACGGGTTCCACGTCGCTTGCAGCAGCGTCGCGACGCACTGTTGCGGCGGAACGTCCGGCGGGATTTCGCCGATGTTCGTCAAAAGTTTCTTACAGGATTCTTCGTTGAAGGTGCAAAACACGCTCAACTTTTGCTTCGCGCGGGAGGCGCCGACGTAAAAAAGATTGCGCGCCATACTTTCCTCTTGCGAAAAACACTCTTCATCTACATCCACGAGCAAAACCGCCACAGCCTCCAAACCCTTGAATTTGCGGCACGTCGTAAAAAGTATCGACCGCTTTTTCTTCACAAAATAGTATTCGTTCCCTTTAAACTGCATATTCTGATTCAGCATGGATTGAGCAGGCGTTTTCGTCGTTAAAATCACGATGTCTTCATTCTGAATCCCGCTTTCACGATAGACAGAAATCCTGTCCTCGATCATTTTTGCGAGATCCGAACTGTCCTTCGAAAAGAAAATCTGCGGTCTTTCACCGTTCAAACAGCCTTCAAAATGCCGACTGGCGCAACTGATGGGACCCAGCGGAACCATGGAGGTTTTAAGTATTTGCAGGGTATTCCGACAGTTTTTGAATAACGTCAGTTTGCAGTCGACGTCCTGAATGAATTTGGGAATCGTGCCGCCGTGTACGAGTTGATATTTGTCGCAAAAAACGTAGAACGTTCCGTTCGGATTTTCGTCCCGCAGAATCCAATCGCGCAGTTTCTCGCCGATGTGGGCCGCCTCAATCTCAGGAATCCCGAAATCCTGTCCTTCATCAATCACGACGTGATGGTACGGGAACTCGTCCGTTCCAAACGCATGGTCGAGCCAGTCGGCGAGGGGCGCATAATCGTTATATTTCCCAGCTTTTTCCTTTCCCCACTCGGCGATCGCGCGATAATCGATGTTTGGATGGGAGCAGCAACGATTCAGATGGTTCCAGAGTTTCAGATTGAAGCAGAGAAACAAAACCCGTTCGCCGCAATCCGCCAGCCGCCGGGCTTTTTCAATCGCCAAAAGCGTCTTTCCGGTCCCCGCCATTCCGTGAATGACGGCGTAGCGCTGTTCCTCCAAAATGTCCAAAATCCGCACTTGCTGCCGAAAAAGACGGGCTAAAGTCTTCTCGCCGTCTTGGATGTTCGGGACGAGACACATTTCCGGCTGAATGACTCTTTTCAGGAGGAACTCGATTTCTTCCTCACTCAACGGTGCGTTGGATTTTGTGGGATGGAGTGTAAAAATCGGTTTCAGATCCCTCTGCGTCAGCAGCAGCGAATCCTGCGTCAGCGTGATTTTTGGGTCGGCTTCCATCGGAAGAGGAATGTTTTGGAACTGCATTTTACTGATCGACGGAAACCAAACGGCGTGGAGGATTTTGCACTTTTCCAACAACTCCTCACGTCCCAGGGCGCGAATTTTACGCATCAGTTTGAAACGATTTTCGGCCGCCTGGAGGTAGGGGCCGTCGCCTTTCATCGGAAGTCCGGAGGCGTAAAACCAGCGTCCGTTACGGTAGGAAATCGCGCCGGCTTTACATTCGATGCAGAGGATTCCTTTTTGAGGATGAAACACGACGAAATCGATTTCGCCTTCCTCCATTTCGCAGCATTTGATGTGCAGAATATTGAACGAATGCACGACGTAGTATTCGTCCGGCAACTTTTCTAAAGCCTGAAAAACCTCACTTTCACGACTTTCGGCCGTGCATTCCCGCGGGATGGGTGGAATCATGTGCGCCATACTTTTCCTCATTATTTTTATATTTACGATCATGAACGCCGTCTCAGCTGCCGTCCCGAACGAAATTTACAGGTAGAATTCGTCTATTATAGCACGAAATTTCGTTTTTGTCAAATCAAGAAATGTACATTTTAAGAAACTTCCAGAAACTTTTGAAATCCACCCCGACCGATCGCACACCGACCCGGATGTTCGGAGTGCGTCCGCATCTCGCCCGCAAACCTCATGAAAGAACGTTCTGTCGAGGAATTATGCGGACGAAATAAGGACGAAATAAGGGCGGCTCCCTGGGTCCGCTACGGATGCACCCACGGCTTCCGATAGGGCCGCGCAAGAAGCGCATTCGCGTCGGGATTGTTCTTCACACAAATGTTTTCCGGGTCCCACTCAAGCGCAGCACCCCCCAACGCCAGCGAAACGTTCGAAAGAATACAGGACGCCGTCGAAATGTACCCCTCCTCAATGTCGGAAACCGGTCGGCCGCGATCCACAATTCGCGCAAGAAAGTTCCACATGTGCGCACGATTCGCGCCCGCCACGTACACCTCCAGCCCCGGCTCGTGTTCGTCCGAGGGGAAACGATCGAACTCACGCGCCGCATTCACCTTTTTCCAGTCTCCGCCGCGCGCTTTGAAGTCGCAAGCCGTCGAATTCGCACGAATCTGCGCCTTCGTTCCGTGAATCTCGGTCGCCCAGTACAGTCGGTGGTCCGGAACCTCCTCCCACGCACGGAAATGCCACTCAAGCGTCAAATTCTCGAAGTCGAATCGAGCCGACTGCGTGTCGGGAATCGTCGTCGTACTGTCGGGAAACGCATACCGTCCGCCGTTCGACGTAATCCGCTTCGGCCAGCCGAGATCGAGGAGCCAGCGCGCCATATCGAACATGTGCACTCCCATGTCGCCGACGATTCCGTTTCCGTATTCCATAAACGACCGCCATCCGCGCGCCAAACACGGATAGTACGGACCTTCGGGCGCCGGGCCGAGCCACATGTTGAAATCGAGCGACTCGGGCGGAGTCTGAGGCTGAAAAATCGGCGATTTTTTGTGGTCGTGCATGCAGTACGTGTTTACATAATGCACGTCGCCCAGCTCGCCGCTTGCGATGTAACGCTTTTTCGCGTCGATCAAAATGGGTGTGCTTCTCCGCTGCATCCCGACCTGCGCCACACGATTGAGCCGCCGCGCGGTCTTCCACATCGCGGCACACTCTTGAACGTCTGCAGCAATCGGTTTCTGTACGTAAATATCACAACCCGCTTCCATCGCCGCAATCGCTGCGAGCGCGTGCCAGTGGTCGGGCGTCGCAATCAGACAGACGTCGAGCTTCTCGTTCGCGAGCATTTCGCGATAATCCCGGTACAAAGTCGGCACTTTCTTCGACGCCTGACGCTCCGCAACGAGCCGTCCCGCTTCCTCGAGCGCTTTCGCATCGACGTCGCACAGCGCCGCGACTTCAATCCGTTCGCCGCCGCACTGGATGAGGCGAAACACGTCGCTTTTTCCGTACCAACCGGTTCCAATGAGCGCGGCGCGCAGAGGTTTTCCCTCTTTTTCCCACAACTCACGGTCGGGATTCACCTCCGGCGAGGCCATCACCGTCACGTCCGGATCGTCTGCCCGAAGCTGCGCGTTTTCCAAAAGGGCGAGTCCCGCCAGTCCGAGACCGCCGGCATACATAAAATTACGTCTTGAAACCATCTATTTGCTCCTTGGGTGGGTGAAATGGGTTGAATAATAAGTATGGGTAAAATGTGTATTAGGAAATGTTCGTAAAAAACGAGATTTTTGAAAATCATACAACGTAAATTGCGTTTCGAGGTTTTTTGCACCGTGGCGGTGTTTCCACCCTAACGGGAGGAAACAAAACGCTCCCGTACTGTCGTGACGGTCGTGGGGGAACAACATTTTGAATGTGTTTACTGCTCGCAATTTCGCTCCAACGAGAGCGTCACTCGCGCGGTAGCGCCATCGCCCGTCGCGGCTCGCGCCCCCCAGCCCCCTTTTTCAAAAACTTTGTATAATAGATTCCAGTAGGAACCTTGCAATTTCTGTTTTTTATGTTAAAACA
>CAYTLK010000160.1:0-5778 GCA_964438515.1 uncultured Planctomycetaceae bacterium | reverse complement strand
AGCATGGACTGTGAAAGCTCCTCGGATGTCATAAGCAGACGCATTTCATCCTGTATCCTTGCCATTTCTTTGGCGTAGTCAATATCCAGATCATGGTCGATAAATTCAATATATTTACTGGGCGCAAGGGAGTACCCCTGTGCCTTGATGTCCTCTGTTGTAGCCGATTTGCAGAGCTCCGGCACATCGTGATAGGCGGTGACGTCGGCGCTCTGCCAGTCATTATAGATTTTCTTCACTGCTGTAATCTGGTCGTCCGAAAACATGACATATTTCTTTTCATAAATTGTCTCATTCCAGCGGCGCAGGTCAATGAACAAAACCTCATCGCGGCGGTCACGGAGCTGACGACCGTTGAGCGTTCGAGCCTTTTTGTTGTTGTTCATAATCCAGAGGGTAACAGAAATATCCGTGGAATAGAACATATCACGGGGCAGAACGATAATGGCTTCGATTTTGTGATTCTCAATCAGCTTTTGGCGGATTTCACCTTCCACGCCGCCGGCATTCAACGCACCGTTGGCAAGCAGAAAACCTGCAATACCGTTTGTCACGTCCAGTTTGGAAAGCATGTGAAGAATCCATGCGTAGTTCGCATTGGAAATCGGCGGCGTGGCGTAGCCGTCCCAGCGTGGGTCTCCGGCAAGCGTATCTTCCGTAACGCCCTGTTTGTTCAGCTTCAGATTAAAGGGCGGATTCGCCATGATAAAGTCGACTTTCGTGTCCTTGTGCTGGTCACCCGTGAAAGACGAATCATTTGTCTCGCCGAGGTTATGCGCAATGCCGCGAATTGCGAGATTCATTTTCGCAAGCCGCCACGTGGTCGGATCGGATTCCTGACCAATGACAGAAACCTTCATTCTGTTTCCATGGTGACGCTCCACGAATTTGATACTCTGCACAAACATACCACCGGAACCGCAGCAGGGGTCATATACCACGCCAGAGTACGGTTCAATAAGCTCGGCAATCAGGCTGACAATGCTTGCAGGGGTGTAAAATTCGCCCTTTTCCGTGCCGGTACCAGAGTCGATGGCAAACACCTGCAAAAAATACTCATAAACACGCCCGATAAGGTCTTTTTCCCGAAAACGGCTTTCATCGATTTTGTTGATTTCGTCAATCAAACCCTTCATCTGCTCTTTACGAACGCCGAGAGTTGCATAGAAGTTCTGCGGAAGTGCCCCCTTTAACGGCGGGTTTCTATCCTCGACTTCTGCCATCGCCTTGTCAATGATAACCGCAATATCATCCGCACTGGCGTGCTTGACGATGTATGACCAACGAGCGGTTTCATTTATATAGAAAACATTGGCACTGCGATAAAACGAGTCCTTTTCAAGAAATGCCGGAACATCGCCATATTCCGCTTTGATTTCATCTCGGCGTTTTTCAAATTTACCGCCGGCGAATTTCAAAAACACGAGTCCCATAACCGTGTCGCGGTTTTTCTCATTGCCGCCGACAGACCCCCGCAGAGCATTGCGGCAATTCCACATGATCTGTTCGAGAGAAACCTCTTTTTCTTTGGCTGCTTTTGCCATATTTTGTCCTCATTTCTGGCCACTGATTTCCTCACAATATCTCAGTTTTCGTTATTATATATTTTGGGTTGAGAAGAAACAAGGGGGGACGACCCAAAAATCTAAAATCCCCCCTTATTTCCCAGGGCTGGCGCATGAACGGGGTAAAATTTAACGATTCATGTTTTGGTGCCTGAAATTCCGATACTTATGGAAGACATTCACAAAAAACGGAGTGATAAAATGGCTAAAATAAGTAAAATCGATCAGAAAATTTTACAAAATTATGAGGGCGAAAGGTTTTCGATCCGGACGGCACCGCTCGCGTCGACGAAATTGTCGATACTCGACACTAAAACAAAATTCAACATAAATTGAACAATATTCTTTTCGTCATTTTCATAAATCGCGTATTTTGCGGAAATTCAGGGCGATTAGCTGTGAAAATACGTCAATTGGCCGGATTTTTCCACTCCGTTTACTTCTTTAATCTCGCAGATGGAGCAGATTGATTGTTTTTGAATTCAATCATAAAAAACGGGAAATATTCAGGCGTTTTTGTACGCAAATCGGAACACTAACGGGAGCAAGTTCCCGCACTCCAAAATCGTCGAAACCTTTTTGCAGAGTGAGCCAAAATAGCCAGAAAACTCAACGTAGTTTCCCTAGTTCATGCGCCAGCCCTGGGTGTGAGCCCCCGGTGGTTCAGTCTTTCGTCGAATTCAAAGCGAGCCCCCGTGTGAAGGCTCCGCTCATTCAGCGGACAAAAAGCCCGCCGCTCGCCAAAGGGGGCGGAAAACGGTTCCTTCGCCCCCGGCACGGCCTCCCGTCCCTCATGAAAAGAGGGAAATTAAAAGCTGAAATCTCAAGTGTAATCAGTATAAAAGTTTGACTCTCCCAAAAAGTTCCAAGAATTTCGGCAAAATGTTCCGATTTTCTTGTGAATTTTTTAAAACCCAAACTTGGAAACAGTTTCGTCGTCATTGATTTTCAAAATCTGTGCCCGTACATTTTCGAGGGAGGCCGCAAGTTTCAACCCTTTTTCAGGTCCCAAAACACTGATTGCCGACGCCAGAGCGTCCGCCTCGGCCGCCGTCGGCGCAATGACGGAAACGGTCAGACGCGTGGTGAGTCCCAAACCCGTTTTCGGATCCACAATGTGCGAGTATCGCCGCCCGTCGATCTCCACAAACTGATACATGTCGCCGGAATTTGCAACGCCGCAATGGTGCAGAGTCAGGAATTCTGTTGGTTTTTCCCCCTTTCGAACGGGCGTGACGGCTATCGTCCATCCTTCTTTTTCCGGAGGCGCGTCCCCAAGCCCCAAATCTCCTCCCGCGTCGAGCAAAACACGCGTCACTCCCAGAATCCGCATCGTTTTGAGCGCCTCATCAATCGCGTATCCTTTCGCAATTCCGCCCAAATCAATCCGCACATTATTTTTTGTGCCGTTTTCAGAAATCCCAATCGCCTGCGTTTTTTCGTCGAACAGAATATTTTGCCATCCGACGGTCGTCAGCGTTTCCTGAATCCGTTTTTCGGGCGGAAACCGCTTGCTTTTCCGAGCGTGACGCCAAAGACGAACCACTTGACCGACCGTTGGATCGAACGCTCCGTCCGACAGTTCCGCATAATGAACCGCCATTTTGAGGACCGTCCAGAGGTCGTCGCTCGCGTGAAAAAACTCGCCCGGAAGCGCAAAGTCGCAGAATCGCCGCACTTCGCTGTTTTCGTCGTAGTCGCTCAGTCGTGCGTTCAAATCGTGAAAGCGTCCGAGTGCCGCATCGGCTGCACGTTTTGCGAGGTCCGCGTCGGCTGCGTACAACACGATTCGAATCGGAACCGCCATCTCGATCCCCTCGAACTCGAACCGCTGCATTTCCTGATGTGGTTTCTGCGGAGATTCCTGTGCGAAAAGTACCACTGAATCGTTCAAACCGCAGAACAGAAATGTTAAAATGGGTAATATGAGTAAAGCACGTAACTTTGTAATCATTTTTTGTGAAATTGCTGAAAAATGCGTGAGAAAGGGACTTTTGAAACGATAAAATTTTATCAGGAATGCGAAATTCCAAAATTAATTTTACGTGAAAAGACAGAAATGTCAAGCCGACAGGAAGATTTTTGGAAGAAAAAAGAAGAATTTTCAAGAAAATTGATAAATCTGACCAAAAGTGCAGCCGCTCCCCCTTACAGAAATTTGAAAATATGTAATAATTTGGCGTTTGGAGTTGGGTATCGCAGACCGATTGGTCTCTGTATCCCCTTCCACGAGGCTCTTGGACCGCAGACCCGTACAATCGGGTGTCAGAGATGGCGCTGTATGTCATCGACGGTAAGAGTACAACACCACATATTTTTAATGGGAGACAAAACCATGAATCTTTCACAGTACGGAATTACAAATTCGAACATCCTTCGAAACCCTGTTGCGTCAGTCCTTTATGCGGACGCGCTTGCGAACGACAACGCCGTCATTTCCAGTTCTGGAGCGTTGATGACGAACTCTGGCGCAAAAACGGGACGCAGTCCGAAAGACAAACGTATTGTGGAGGACCCCGAGACGAGTAAAGATATTTGGTGGGGTAAAATCAACATGAAGACGGATGCCGAGACGTTCGAACGCAACCGTCAGCGCGCCATTGATTACTTCAACATGTGCGGCCGTCTGTACTGCATCGATGCGTTTGCCGGCTGGGACAAAGAGTGCCGCGTCAAGATTCGTATTATTTGCACGCGTGCGTATCATGCGCTGTTCATGCGCAACATGCTGATTGTGCCGACTGCGGAAGAACTTGCGGAGTTTGGCGAGCCGGATTATGTGATTTTCAATGCCGGAAAATTCCCATGCGACTCGAAAATCGGAACTCACACGAGCAATACGAGCGTCACTCTGAATTTTGCGGCTCACGAGTTCGTCATCCTTGGAACGCAGTATGCGGGCGAGATGAAAAAGGGTATTTTCACGATTATGAACTACCTGATGCCGAAGCAGGGCGTTCTGTCGATGCACTGTTCTGCAAACGAAGGAAAAGACGGCGATGTGTCGCTCTTCTTTGGTCTTTCAGGAACAGGAAAAACGACTCTGTCGGCCGAAGCGAAACGTCAGCTCATCGGCGACGACGAGCATTGCTGGACCGACCGCGGCGTCTTCAACATTGAGGGAGGCTGCTACGCGAAGTGCATCAATCTCTCGCAGGAAAACGAGCCGGAAATTTACAATGCGATTCAGTTCGGAACCGTTTTGGAAAATGTCGTGGCGCATCCGGAATCTCGGGAAGTCGATTACACCGACAAATCCCTCACGGAAAACACGCGCGCCGCGTATCCGCTGCAGTACATTCCCAACGCCAAAATCCCGGCTGTGGCGGGTCATCCGAAGAACATTATTCTTCTGACTTGCGATGCGTTCGGAGTGCTTCCTCCTGTGAGCAAACTCACTCCCGAACAGGCGATGTATCATTACATCAGCGGTTACACGGCCAAAGTTGCGGGTACGGAAGTTGGAATCAAAGAACCGGTTCCGGACTTCTCCGCCTGTTACGGTGCGGCTTTCCTCGTCTGGCATCCGACCAAATATGCCGAACTGTTGGCGGCAAAAATGAAAGAACACGGTGCCAATGCGTGGCTCGTGAACACTGGCTGGGCCGGCGGCGGATACGGAGTTGGAAAACGTATGTCGATTCGTCACACGCGTGCGATTATTGACGCGATTCACTCGGGCGAGCTTGCCGACGCGCCGCTTCAGCAGGACCCGATTTTCGGTCTGTACGTTCCAACGCAGTGCAGCAATGTGCCGCCGGAAGTTTTGATTCCGCGCAACGCTTGGACCGACAAAGCCGCCTATGACGCAACGGCTCAAAAGCTGGCGGCGGCGTTCAAGGCGAACTTTGAGAAATTTGCAGACGGTGCCGCTCCGGAAATCAAAACCGGCGGACCCATGTAATTCGAATTAAATATTAAAGGGGTCGTGGGGAAAAAGCAATATTCGATGTTTTTTCCTCACGACCCTTACGTCTTTACGGGCTGCCGTTTTTTCTTCCTCTCCCCCCCTTGTGCAACTCTCACAAATCGTATACAATCGAACATTATTGATTGATTTATTTACGTACATGCAGGAGCGAAAAACGATGAATTCGAATACCGGCGGAAATTCAAACACATACAGCACCAACGGAAATGACGGTAAAAACCTCGAAGCGGGAACGATTCTTTGTGGAAATTACAAGCTGCTTGAGCCGATTGGACGCGGGGG
>CAYTLK010000159.1:434-5824 GCA_964438515.1 uncultured Planctomycetaceae bacterium | reverse complement strand
ATGACTGAATCCAAAAAAATCTCGCCGTGGAAACAGACGATTATCGCCTCTATGACGAGCTACATCGACGCAGGTTCCATCGTCGCCGGCGCGGCCGGAATGGCGCTCTGGGCCGAATATCTGAAACTCGAAAGCTGGCAGGTCGGCCTCCTCACCGCCTGCAGTTCCAACGCGATCGGAGCCGCCGTCGGCGCGCTCATCGGAGGCGTCCTCTGCGACAAATTCGGACGAAAATTCGTCTATACGTACGACCTCCTCGTGTACATTTTCGGAATGCTTTTCATCGTATTCGGAATCAACACCCCCGGACTCGGCTATCCGCTGTTCCTCTTCGGGTATTTGACCATCGGTCTGGCGGTCGGCGCGGACGTCGTGGCGTCTTGGACCCTCATTGCGGAACAGGCTCCGGCTGAAAATCGCGCAAAACACTGCGGCTCCGCACAGGTTTTTTGGGCCGTCGGTCCCGCCGTCGTTCTGCTGATGCAGGCCGCGCTCAGTTATTTTCTCGGCGAAGAACACGCGCTGCTCGGAAATCGAATCGTTTTCGGTCATTTGATTCTCGTTGCGTTCGTCGTGTGGCTCCTGAGGCTCCGGATGCCGGAATCCGATAATTGGAAAAAGGCGAAAGAACAAGAAAAAATGCTCATTGCTTCCGGAAAAGTGAAACGGCTCGGAATGATTAACCTTCTTTCCGCAACCAACCTGAAAACCATCTTTTTCCTCTGCGGCGTGTACGTCGTCTGGAACTGGGCGGCCGGCACGATGGGAATGCTTCTTCCGTACATTTATCAAAGTGTCGGCGGAATCAGTAATTCGCTCGCATGTGCTTTAACCGTCATTCTATTCGTCGCCTCCGCCATTTCGACGCTGACGATCTTCATGGCGCTCGGTGACCGCATCAGCCGACGACTGATTTACTGCGTGATTGCGTTCCTTTTTGTGGCGGCTTGGGGACTTTTCCTCCTTCCGAAAGAGATTTACGCACAGTACCAGCTGACGCTGCCGGTCCTTGGAAGCGTTCCGCTGCTGTTTGTTTTGATTTCTGTACTTATGGGTTTGAATAACGGTTCGGGTCAGCAAGCGTTCTATCAGTTATGGTGCAACGAGCTTTTCCCGTCTCACTACCGTGCGTCGGCCCAAGGATTCACGTTCTTTGTGGCTCGAATCACCGTTGGAATCTGGACGGCCTGCGTGCCGGTCATCATGGGAAAAGATGGTGAAAATTTTGCAACGGCAGCCGGAATTATGGTCGGATTCGCACTGTTCAGCATGCTCGTCGGAACGATTTTTGCGCCGAACACGTCCGGAAAGACGCTCGAGCAAATCGAAGAAGAACGTTACGGAAAATGATGGAAAATGATACTAAAAAGTTTTTGACCCGGCAGGACCGGGAGCGGCATAATTCTGGGGTGCGAAAAAACCCCTGAAGCACAACGTTTATTGTACGATTCCCGTGCAGTATTTTTGAGGCCGAAGAAACTTAGAGGAGGAAATATGTACAAATATACAATCAGCCTGTTCCTACTTTTGATTTCCTGCTTTTTGTTTTCAGAAAAAGGGACTGCGGAGGACGCCGCGCCCGTTCAGGCGAAACCTTTTTCAGGTTTCGAACGAGGAATGGGAATCGGCGGCTGGCTCACGAATTATAAACGTTTCAACGTGCTTCCCGATGAGCGGCGCAAGACGCTTTCTGTGGGTGATTTCGAACATTTCGACACGTATATTACGGAGTCGGACGTTCGAAATATTGCGTCTTTCGGCCTCGACCACATCCGCGTTGGTTTCGATCAAATCGTTTTGGAAGAGAAACCGGGCGTGTATCGCGAACGGATTTTTGTTTTGCTCGATCATTGCGTCGAATGGTGCGAAAAATACCGTCTCAACGTCGTTTTGAACCTGCATAAAGCGGTGGGAAACTACTGCGACATTCAGGAAGACGTTCCGCTGCTCGACAGTCCCGAACTGCAGGACCGATTCGTCGCGCTGTGGGTCGCTTTCGAAAAACGATACATGAATCATCCGCAGGTCGCGTTCGAACTTTTGAATGAAGTACGAAACATTGATCCGAAAAAATGGAACGATTTGGCGGAACGTACGATTCAGGAAATCCGGAAACTCAATCCGACCCGCAAAATCATCGTAGGAAGCACGAGCTGGAACAGTGCCGGAACGCTGAAAGATTTGCGTTTGTACAACGATGAAAATGTGATTTACACGTTTCACATTTATTCGCCGTTCGAATTCACGCATCAGCAAGGCGTTTTGCAGAGCGGCCCGCTTTATTACAATCGAAAAATGGCGTATCCATCGGACATTGAACCGTATCGGGAATACGAGCGTTTCGTGAATGGTGTGAAAAATCCGTATCCGGGTTTGACGCGGATGGATAAAAACTATATGCGTTCCTGCTTGCAGCCGGCTTTCGACTTTGTGAAAGCGCATCCCGACAAAATTCTTTGGTGCGGAGAATTTGGGACGATTCGTCACTGCAAGATGGAATATCGCGAAAACTGGATGGCCGACGTGATTTCACTCTTGAACGAACATGGAATTTCGTACAGCGTCTGGAACTATTTAAGCACTCCGAACGATGGGAACCGATTCAGTCTTGTGGACGACGAAACGCGCGCGATTCTTTCCGAAAGAATGCTGCACATCATTCAAGGGGAGACGGACGCGAAATAATCGACGTATAATCGACGTATAACCGACGAAAATCAGGATTTTTTGGGGGGATTGACGATCCGCAAGAGTGAAAAAATCGCCATTCCCATCCCTAAAACGAGACCGATTCCGAGAAATAGGTAGCCGGTCCCCAATTTCTGGTCGCCCCACCAGCCTGCAAGCGTTGGAAGAACGAACTGCATTCCGATTCCTGAAACCTCTGCCGCTCGCGAAAAACCGATGGCCCAAGCGGCTCGAATGTCGTCGTGCTCGTCGTGAGGCTCCGAATTATCGAATCTTTGTTTCTGCACAATAATCTCCATGTTTCATTCAGTTTTCATTTAAACTCATTCCGATTTCATACAAATTCATTCATCATTCATGTAAATTCGTTCATTTTTTTCTTTACTTTCGCGTCTGAAGTTCCCAATAGGCGGAAATGAGGTAAAAGATGCCGCTCGTTGCGACGCGTTCGGGGGTGATTCGCAGAATTGCACGGTTCAAAAGTTCCTGTTGGTGCGCGTCAAAAGGCTTCGTTTTGCACATCAGCTGCGTGACGGCCGCCTCGCCGGACTCGCGGGGATTGTACCAGATTTTCCGAACCGGCGTCGCCCACGGGATTCCGCCGCCTTCGATCCGCCAGTCTTCAAACAAAAACGTCATATCGAGACCTTCCGACTCCCGTTCCGCTTTTTCCATGCGCTCACGTGCGAGCGACGCACCCATCTCAAGCGCTTTTTCCATCTCTGCCGCCAGTTCCGGGTCGGTTTCGAGACGGGAAAGCAGCTCAATCGACGCCTGCATTTGAAGGAGTGCGTACGTCGGAACCCAGCGGCACAGCGTCTCCGTGTCGTCCGCAAGCGTCAGCGTCTGTTTTACGGCCGGACCAACATACTTTCGATATTCGTTGAAATAAATCTTCGATTTTGCACGCAATTCTTCCGATTCACTTTCCCGACAGACGTCCCACGCCGCCGCGTAAATCATCGGGAGCCGCGCCGCCTCGTGCGCCATCACGTTCCACATTCTGGAAATCGTACGCGTATCTCGCGACCCGTCGAGACGGAGGGAGTCGTAATCATTTTCAGGAATCACGTTCCGAATCATGCGGTCCGCAATGAGACTTAGTACCATTCGGACGGATTCTTTATCCGCCTCGCCGCAGAGGGAGCTGTGGTAGAAACGCCAGCAGCCGTGGACCGCGTGGGTGTATTGGTCGCGTGAGGTGTTCGGATACACGCTTTTTCCGTCGGCCGGCAAAACGGCGCGCGCGAGAAATCCGGGGTCGGAATGGACGGCCGCACAAAGTTTAACGCCGAGAAAAACGTTGTGCGCCTCCTGTTTCAGCACCTCAAGCGTCTCGGAATTCGTCTCGCACTGGGACCGACTGACGAGGGCCGCGAGCCACGTACCGGCAAAAATCATTCCGTCTTCCATTCCGGTTCCGTAACCGCATTCGTTCGGAAAAATGCGGGAAACTTCCTCGACGGTTGGAAGGTGCTGGAGGTACTTTCCCGGTTCGTAACTCGTCAGAAAGTCGTAAAAGATGTGCGTTTCCGGAACGTAAAAACGCTCCCACGAGACGTCCCACATCTGCTGAACGCGCTGCGCAACGAGATTCGGGGGGATGGAAGCGGCGGAAGCGGAATCCTCTTCTGCTTTGACGGTCCAAGGGAGCGCCAGAAGGAAAAAAAGGAGGCCGCGAAATGCGTATCGAGTCATTTTGTTCCTACTTTCGAGATGTTGGGCGAGTTTTTTCCCGCCCCTTCTTTTGAATTTGGAAATTATTCATTACGGAAATCAATTGAAATTGAGCTGAACGAAATTGTTGTTGTAGTATCCGCCGTCGCTTCGGTGCGCCAAGCAGTAATGCACGTCGAGGGAAATGGAATAGGAAATTTTCTGGGCGCTTCCGTCACAAAAAACCATGTTCAGCGAGCCGGCGTGCGAGCTTCCAAACAACAGATGCTTCTGCAGCCCTTCCCGGTCCTGCATGACGGTTTCCGTAAACGCGCCGCGACAGGTGTCGTTTCCGTGGCCGGCATACGCCGTTTCGTTGTCGGACCCATCTTTTCCCGTCTCGTAATTACTGGAGTTCAGGTACTTTTCGCCGATGAGGTACGTGTTTGAGAAACCGTCACGAATCTCGCCGTCACTCGTGTTGCTGTATGCGTAAATGACGCCGGTGAGAGATTGTGAGGTCTTCGAATTATAATCTTTGACGGTTGTGGAACTGACGTTTCGAATGTCCCCCGTCTGACCGTAATAATCGTTATTTCCGCCCGTTCCGTTTGGATTGACGGTTCCGGTACAGGCCGCGTAGTCGTTTTTAACGCAATTTGCGATCGAAACGGACCCGCCGCTTCGGGTGTACGGCGAACCAGAGGAGGTGTGAGGGTAAATTTTGCTCGCACGTCGTGAGGGACAGTTCATCACATTAAGCGGCGTCGTCACGCGAGTCTGAACCCCGTCACTTTCGTTTCCGTCGATTCCGAGCTGAAAAAGTGCGTTTTGTTCCATAAAAGGAAGCAGACTGTACAACCAGCCGCCGGGCTGCGACATTCCAAGCCCCTGCTCCGGCACACCCGTCCAGCGATAGTGCCAGCCGCCGGAGGGAAAGCACCTCACGGTAGAAAGATGGTTCTGCGCCGCCAGTCCCATTTGTTTTAAGTTGTTGGAACACTGCATGTTGCGTGCCGCCTCTCGAGCCTGTTGAACCGCAGGAA
>CAYTLK010000159.1:0-424 GCA_964438515.1 uncultured Planctomycetaceae bacterium | reverse complement strand
TGGAACACTGTATGTTGGTGGGGCTGCTTCTTCCTGTTGAACCGCAGGAAGAAGCAGCCCCACCAACATTCCAATAATCGCAATCACTACAAGCAGTTCCACAAGAGTGAATCCATTCGAACGCGTCATCATTCCCGAATCCCCAATTTCAAGTTTATTTGACTGAATTTCAAAAACGTACCCAATCAGATTCTACAATAATATTCTAATATACTATCATTATACGTAATAAAAACTCTCTGTCAAATGAAATTTAAATGAAAAACTAAAAAAATGAGAAAAAGTTTAAAATTTTTCTCATTTTCTCAGCATGTTTTAAGTTTATGCTGGTTCGACAATGAAATTCAGTTTTCACAAAGACTTCGGGAACCGTGGTGCGCAGCTCCAACGGCAGACAGGAAAACTGAAATTCAAAATAGTGTTA
>CAYTLK010000158.1:0-5875 GCA_964438515.1 uncultured Planctomycetaceae bacterium | reverse complement strand
TCACGTCCAGATTCTTGGCAACGAGCGTCACAAGCCACGCTTTGAATTTTGTTTTAAGGTTTTCAATGTTCATGGTTTATTCCTTTTTTCTGGAATTTTGGAAATTTTCAGAATTTTTTATAAATTCTACATTTTCTTTATTATAGTTTCATCTTCATTTAACATCGTAAAACACGAAACATAATCAATTTATTAACGATGTTACAGACTTCGACCTCACTACTATATTAAAGAAACGATATTTATAGGATTTTCTAACATGACGGAAGAAAAAACACCGGAACAAAGAGTGCAGGAATTACAGAGCGCGATGGCGTCCGATGCCGCCGGGGGCGTGAACAGTATGAGTGTAGACGGGGTTCAGGTTTCGAAACAATCCAATGCAGACCGGAAAATCGCGATTGACGAAGCAAAAAAAGCCGCCGTGGAGAAACTCCCGATTCGGTTTTTGGGGTGGCGCTAGATGAATTTTTTAAATCGATTGAATCCGTTTCGAAAAAAACGAAATCCAGAGGTTTTAACCGCGGGACTGCTGCGAAGTTCGGAGCCGTCGGAACGTGCGCATGACCATTTTGCCGGCGGAATGCTGGATGTTTCGAACAATCAGCTGATTTCCGAATCGGAACGGTCTCGCCTGCGTTCATGGTGCAAAAAAGAATACCTCGACAATCCCTACGCACGCAACGCCGCGCGAAATTTTGCGCTGGGTGTTTACGGAACTGGCCCCACCCTCCAAATGACAACCTCCGACGAAGAATTAAACTCGGAAATCGAAAAAATATGGCGGAAATGGCGGAAAAAAACCCATTTTGACTGGAAGGTTTTTACCGCTTTACAGTCCCTGTTTTATGACGGGGAGGCGTTCTTTCTGTTTTACGGGTCTCCGACCGTTCCGGGCGGATTGAATGTAGAACTCATAGAGGCGCGACGCGTTCGGGACCCCTACGGGTACGGACTGGATGAAAACCGTATCGAAGGCATCACGTTCAACGAATACAATGAACCCGTGTACTACCATGTGGCCAAAGAAACCTTAAACCCCAACATCGGAACGGCGGAAGAATTCGTGACCGTTCCGGCGGATTCGATGATGCATTTCTTTTTGGATGATGTGGTCAATCAGCGCCGCGGCCTCCCCATGCTGCAAAGCGTTCTGGAGACGCTGGCAAGCCTTCAGCGCATCGGGCGTGCCAGCCTGAACGCGTGGGAACTTGCGGCGAAAATGAACCTCATTATTCAGACCGGAATGGATGCTTTTGACCTCTTGAAAGTCGTTCCGGAGCAATTTGAGGGAGACGGGGAAGACCGTTTCAAGGCCTTTAAGACAATTCCCGTTCCGACCGACGGCGGGATGACGTTTCTCGCGAACGGGATGTCTATGAATCAGGTGAAAACGGAACACCCGACCAGTCAGTTTCACGAAAATAAAATGACGTACCTCACGGAAATCGGCGCGGGCGTCGGAGAGCCTCGAAACATTGTGACCGGGGACAGTTCCGCGTATAATTTCAGTTCGGCGCAGCTGGATCAGCAGATGTTTCAGCGATGGGGCGGCGCGGTTCAGGTGAAACTTCAGGATATTTTGAATCGAAGTCTCGAAATCGCCGTGACTTCCGTTGCGGATTCCAACCCGGCGGCGGCTCAACTGCTTTCTATGTTTGATTCGGACGAAATACCCGCCGATTGGCATTTCCCGACCGTTTTGGAGGATTTAGACCGCGTGAATAATGCAAGCTCGGATGTTTCCCTGCTTCAGGCAGGATTGATGACCATTCGGGAGTACTGCAAGCGCCACGGCCTCGATTACGAAAAACACATGGCACAACTTAAGGAGGAAAAGAATGCCCTCACGACAGCGGACGGCCTCAAATATGAGGCCGAACAGAACGGGACGAACGGGACAGAGGACCGGCTCAAGAACGGGGCCGAACAGAACGACCCCGGCACTTCGTCCCGTTCCGGCTCGTATTCGAACCGGGGAAACACTGCAAGCGGCGCTGAAGATGTCGGACCTTCTGGAGGCGGGGAGCCTCAGGAAGCTAACGGAGCCGGAGGGGAAAACTCTGCGTAACATTGAATTTTCACCGGCGTATTCCGGCGGATTGTTTTACACCGAAGGCGTCACAATCCCCGAAGGAATCGTCGTTGGTGAAGAGTACTACCCAACCGGGACCAGTTTACCCGTAGCGCTCGACCTGGCGACGGTGCAGATTGAAAAGAACATTCCTATTTTTTTCAATCATGATTCCAACCGCCGCATCGGGCACACCATTGAAATGGAAACGGACGGGAAAACCCTTTGGGGAAAAGGGATGTTAGATTCGATTTCCCCATGGATAGAAGAAATTTCGAAAAGTTTTCAAGCCGGGGCGCGATGGCAGGCGTCGATAGGTACGGGGCTCATCGAAGTAACGAATAAAAGGCTTATCCGTCCCGGTGAAAAAATCACGGTGAACGGACAGGAACTCACCGGACCGTTCACACTTTTGCAAAATGCAATGATTCGGGAGATTTCCATCGTTCCGGCGGGTGCAGACCCGAAAGCGGAAATTTTACTTTCAACACTTTCCAAAAAGGATACCAAGATGAATTTTGAAGAATGGGCAGCGGCAGCCGGTTTCGACCTTGCCGCCATTGATGAAAAGAACCGCGCCGCACTCGAAGCGATGTATAACGCACAGAATGCCGCAGCGGGCGACCCCGCATTGAACGCCGGATGTGATCCGGGCGACGGGGAAAAGAAAGAAGAGGGATTGACCGCCGGATGTGATTCTGAAGGCGAAAAAAAGGACGAAGAGGATTTAACCGCCTCGACGGACGGAGGGGAGGCGCCCCCGGAGGAAAAGAAAAAAGAGGGATTGACCGCCTCCATTGCGAAACCCTCAAAACCCTCGGGTGTACCGCCGCTCAATCGTGCGTTTCCCAGCCTGAACCGTCCCGCCGTGTGCAATACTGCGGCGGAGAAAGCCGGCACACGCTCGGAAATCCTTCAGTGTTCCGCCCTCATGAGTTCCGGTATTTCCGGGGAATGGCTCACTGAAAAGGGCAAATATTCCAAGCGTACCGTAGACGCCGCGGAAAAAGAACACGATACGAGTTTGCTGTTTATCATGGGTGAAGCCTTGCGCGCCTCGGGTTTTACGCCGGATTACCGCAATCCGCGCGCGATTGTGGACGGATACCGTGAACTGTTGAAAGGGTCTGCCGTTTCGACAAAATCTTTCGGAGACATCAACGCGTTTTCGCCTATCATTGATAAGCAGATGCGTTACAAGTACGAACGGATGGAATCCCTATGGAGTAAGCTCTATCGGAAACGTTCGGTCAACAACTTCAACAAGGTGGCGACCGTCGATTTCGATGTTTTGGGGCGTGCGAAAACCCTTGCGGAAAATGAAGATTTCCCGAACGTCGTTTTGCAGTCGAGCGGAGAAGAGTTTGCCGTGAGCAAGCAGGGTGTGGTAGCTTCGATTTCGTTTGAGAGTCAAATCAACGACGATATGGGGGCACTCAGCATTCTTTCCGATGAATTGCTCAACATGATTACGGACGTTCAAACGGACGCATTCTGGACGTGTTTCTGGGGATGTTTCGCGACGAACTACACGGCGGGAAAGGGGAACAAAATCACGAAGAAATTGAGTGTTGCCGGACTTTCCGCCGCAAAGAAGGCGTTCAAGTCGAAAAAGAACGTTCAGGGACGCTTCCTGAACATTCCGGCAAAACATCTTCTGGTTCCGTCCGCACTCGAAGATGTGGCGCAGCACTTGTTTGACTGGAAGTGGGGCGAAAGCAACATGAGCGGAAACATTCACGTCGGAGCGTATGACGTCTTGACCGATGCCTACATGGGTACAGAGGGCGGATACGCCGGCGCGAGTGATACGGGCTGGTTCATGATTGGGGATACGGCGCGTTATCCGCTCGGAGAGTACGCCGTGCTGAAATCGTACGAAACGCCTCACATTAAAGAAAACTGGTACGACCATAAAGACGCGCTGAACTTGCGCGCCCTCGGCACGATCGGATTCCATGCGTACACAGATAACCTCGCCGCCGTTTACTCGGACGGAACCGTTGACTGACAGAAAGGAAAAAAACCATGGCAGAATATAACGCCGCCGCAACGTCCTACTTTTTGGGCGATGTGGAATCTTTCCGGTTTACCGCCGGAAGCGACTTGAGCGCCTGTGCGATTGTAACGGCAGGGCGTCTCGTTGGAATGACGCGTCAAAAGTTCAAATCGGGTGAAGTCGGAGTCGCCTTCATTTCCGGGATTGCAAGCCATTACAACATGGAGCTTGCATCTGCCGCCGTCTCTGCAATCACGCAGGGTACGGAGGTGTATTTGAATTCCGACGGAAAAGTGACCGCAACCGCCGATTCGAACACCCGCATTGGATGTCTGTACCAGACGGTCGCCGTCGGAGACACGTTTGCCGATGTGCTCCTGTATCCCCCGATGCCGATTGATGACAGCGGATTCACGACCGCTGAGGTCAACGCGCTTATCGACGCGAAGATTACGACCGCTGAGGTCAACGCGCTTATCGACGCGAAGATTGCGGCCCACGCCGCCCTTACGGCAGGTACAGCCTCTGGAAACGTCCACCCGGGGGCCAGTGAATAATGAACCTTTTCGACGCTGGAAACCAGTTTTTGGCCCAATCCCTTTTTCAGAATTCCATTTCCGTTTCCTACGCAAGCGGTGGGGAGGTTTACACACTTTCTGCCGTGCGCGCGGGCGTGAGCTGGAATTCGATTGACCGTTCCGGGAGCGCGCCGCTGGAATCCAGCGCAAGAGATTACATTTTCAAACGGAGTGAGGTTGCCTTCACTCCGAAACCGAAAGACAAAATCACGGATGGTGAAACCGTTTGGACCGTGTACAACCAGCTCGATAATGAATGTTACCGAAACATGGCGGATACCGGACTTATTCGGATTCACTGTAAAAAATAGGGGGAACGATGGACTTCACGAAGGAAATTTGGCTTGCCGTCGTTTCGGAACTTGCGGAGGCTTTACCGGAATGCGAAGTGCGGCGAACGTATAACGCGGTGGAGAATCTGGAGGCGCTTGAGGGGCGTGAAAAACCCCTTGTGACCGTTTCTTTGGATGGCAAGGATACGGAACCCCTGAACCGTAACACCGTCGGGGAAACGTACCATTTTGCCGCCGTAATCCAAAAATACATCGAATCGCAGGAAACAGCGCTCCGAGAATCCGAAATGGACGCCCTGCTGCCGCTCGTGGCGAAAATCCAAGACGCTTTCTATTTGAAAGGTCTGAACTTTACCGCCTCCAACGGAGAAATCTTCAATTTGAAGTTTCTTTCCGGCGACCCGGACGCGGGGGAGTTTTATGATATCGGTTATTACGTCTCCGACGAATTGTTTGTGGCGGCATTCAGTTTATCCGTCATGTTTTTTCGGAGTGTAAACCATGTCTGATGTTCGAAAACAGATTGAAAAGACCATTGAACGGCTCGAAAAGTCGCTGAATCGTTTCAAATCCACGATTGAAAACATTGCGGCTTACACGGCCAAAAGCCTCGCAAACGCCCCGACGCGCATCAAGACGGAACCGCCGAAAAATATTTCCTCCGGGAATGCAAACTACGCCTCGGTTCCGACGAAACTGTATATTCCTGACCCGCACGGCGGGATGCACGAATCCGATGAAACGATGGCACACTATCTGAAACGGATTCGCGGCGGATACCGCGCATCGGGTGCCGGGAGTTTTAAGGCACACAAAAACAAGTATCACGAAGCCCGAGCGTTTCGACAGATGCAGCGGAACATCGGAAGTGAATATTTCATCGGCTCCGGTTCCACCCGCGTACGAGAGCGCACGCGCGAAACGTATCAAA
>CAYTLK010000157.1:0-5898 GCA_964438515.1 uncultured Planctomycetaceae bacterium | reverse complement strand
CGGTAGTCGGCGCGAGTCGTTCCGCTTTTCAGAAACGCACTTTCAGCGGGCAAAAAGCCTGCCGCGAACCATCAAGAAACTCTCATTTCGTCTTCGCAAGCTGTTCAAACAGTGCAATGCGCGCCCGAATTTCTTCGAGACTGTCCCCGCCGAATTTCTCAACAAGCGCCGCCGCAAGCGCGAAGGCCGTCACATTTTCAACCACCACGCTGGCGGCAGAAATCGCACAAACGTCGCTGCGTTCCCAGCACGCGGAAATGGGTTGGTGCGTCCCAAGACTCACCGTCGGAAGCCCCTTGCGCAGCGTTGCAATCGGTTTCATCGCGGCACGAAGCACAAGCGGCTGACTGTTCGTCATTCCCGCTTCAAGTCCGCCTGCATGATTCGTAGGACGCACAAATCCAAGCGTCCGCGTCTCGGAAAACTGCGGGTCGAACGCAATCGGATCGTGCACCTTAGAGCCTGGAAGCCTCGCAGCCTCGAAACCCATTCCGATTTCCACCCCTTTCATCGCCTGAACCGCCATCACGGCTTGCGCGAGCTTTCCATCGAGTTTTTCGTCCCACTGCGCGTGCGTTCCCAGCCCGAACGGCAGACCCGTTGCGCGTACTTCAATGATTCCGCCCAACGTGTCGCCCGCCTCTTTTGCAGCGTCGATTGCACGCATGGCGGCCGCATTGGATTCCGAGTCCGAAATGGAATAAAGTTCGTTTCCGTCACGAATCGACCGGAGTTTTTCGAACGCCTCAGAGACTTTCAAGCCGTTTTTTCCCTCTAGCGCCTTAAAAAGTTCGTCGGACTCGCAGGACGCAGCAAGCGGAGCGTCCCCAATCTGAACGACGAAACCAAAAACGGAGATTCCAACCTCCGAAAGCAGCTGACGCGCCAAACCGCCCGCCGCCGCGCGCGCCGCCGTCTCGCGGGCACTCGCACGTTCGAGAATTGCGCGCATTCCAGAAAGATACTTCCTCGAGCCGCTCAAATCGCCGTGACCGGGACGCGGCGTCTCAAGGTCGGGAAGGTCCGGAAGACGATAATCTTTGTTTTTGACCCAAAGCGCGATGGGACTTCCGATAGTCTTTCGGCCCCAAACGCCTGTCAGAATTTCTGCTGTATCCGTCTCAATCGTCTGACGTCCGCCGCGGCCGTAACCGCCCTGACGACGTTTCAGTTCGTAATTAATAACGTCTGTATCGATTTCAAGTCCGGATGGGAAACCATCCACAAGCGCCAAAAGTCCTTTTCCGTGCGACTCGCCGGCTGTGTGGTACGTCAGCATTTTGTTGGGGTTCTTTCTTTTGAAAAGTGCATAAAAAACATAACGAGCGGAAGATACTGAAATCTTACTGATACAATGCGGAATATTCCTCAAAATTCGTCTTAATTTCCGCTTCCGACGTGTCGCCGTCATGGAAATAAAGCCGATATTTGAACGTCGCGGTCTCCCCATTTTTCAGCGTCATGGAACCGTTTTGATTTTCGTCGTTCGTGAAATCATGCACACCGAACGGATTGGCGGCAAACAGTCCGTACGCACGCACGTGCCAGTACGTCGGGAAACGCGCACTTGTAGGATGATTCATCATGGCGATTCCGCAGGCTTTTCCGTCAATTACACCCGTATAATCAACCCAAGCCGCCCGTTTCCCCCAAGCGTCATCGTCCGTCTGTCCTTCCGAATTGAGGATCTTTCCCCCCTGTTTTTTCGCGACCGACATCACGCCCGGAACGCGAATTCCCATCGAACCCTCTTTCGTGTCGCCGAACGTCACGTCGCCGTTCGACGCAATGAGTTTCACCTCAACATCAATCCAGCGTCCGTGCGCGTCGGCACCAAATGTAAACGTACGTTCGTCGCTCAGAATCTCTTTGTCGGGACGCTGAATCCAGAGGTTCCGCGTGACGAAAGTCGGCGCTTCCTTCTTCAAAAACTCCTGATGTGCAATGACGCCGCAGTTTTTGCCCGCCCATTCCGACCAGAAATCAATTCCATTGACGTTTCCGTGCGTGAACCAGACGGAACGCTGATGAATGTGGTCGTACGTTTCGTACGGGAATTTTCCGGGGTTCGGGTCTTTCATCGGATAGTCGCGCGTCATTGCGGTGCCGCTCGGCCCGAAAACCGGCCAAAAAATCGGTTTCACTCCGTAGAAATACTGGTACGTCGTAAAAAGTTTTCCATCCATGGAAACGTTCACGGACGCGCCGGTGTCCTCAAATGCGACCTCGGCCGCCGACAAAAGTGAAGCACACGCAGCGAGCGTCAAAAACAGAAAAGACGCTCGAAAGAGGAAGGATTTTTGCATTGTATTCGTCCTTATGGAAAAATATTACTCGAAACGAAAACGGGAAGGGGGTGTGAATTCAAAATGAATCGGATATAAAATATTATAGCAGACGTTCGTTTTTTTTCAATAGGGGGGAATTTTTTTCTGTTTCTTTTTCCTTTTTTTCTTCCGAAACTTCGGAAAGAAAGGATTTTTTCGCTCATTTTGACGCAAAAACAGAATCAATTGACGGAATCACGCTATTGACATTTGAAAAATTCCCTTTATAGTATAAGAAATCTCCCAAAATACGCTCCCCCACCCCCATTTTGTCCCTTAATCCAGAGGATACTTATGAAAAACGCTCATATTTCTTTCCGTTCCAGTTTGAATGCGTGTTTGAATGCACGTTTCATCGCGTGTTTCATCGCGTGTTTCATCGCAGGATTCGCGTCGATTTTTACCGCTTCCCCGGCGTTCGGTCAGGCGCAGTCGTTCGAAAACACGTTTCAAAAAGATGCCGACCAACCCGCCCCGAACCTTGAAAGAATGCTGTACAACAATCCGGGACTGCTGGACGATCTGGCGGTGGGGCTGTGGTGCTGGCCGGTGCCGGTCGATTTCAACGAAGACGGAAAGACCGACCTCGTGATTTCGTGCGAGTGCTTTCCTTATAATGGAACGTTTCGTTTCGAAAATACAGGCTCCGGCGGCGTCGGAACGCCTCAGCTGTCGCACACTCCGGTTCCGAACGATTCGATGCCGATCTTCAAAGCGGGCGAGCGCGTGAGCGGCGGAAATATGAATGTTCAGGCGAGCTTCATCGACGGAAAAGTCCGTGTTTTGCGGCCCGGCGAAGAATTTCCCGACTATGCGGCGACGGGTCTCGAAAAACCGACGAAACTTCCGCTTCCCCCCAACGTTCATCCAAGAAATCTTCGCGGAAACATGTGGAAATACGTCGACTTTGACGGAGACGGACGGCTCGACGCGGCGATCGGAATCGACGATTGGACCCCCTACGGCTGGGCGAACGCATGGAACGCCAGCGGAACTTGGACGAACGCTCCCTCAATGGGCCGCATTTACATCGTACGAAATACGGGTTCCAATGAGGCTCCGAACTACGAAACACCTTACATGTTGTGCGACGCCGCTGGCCGCGAACTCTCCACGTACGGCTGGCCGTCGCCGAATTTCGCAGATTTCGACGGGGACGGAGACCTCGATATTCTGTGCGGTGAGTTCATCGAAAGTTTCACTTACTTCGAAAACATCGGAACACGTACGGAACCCCGCTACGCACCCGGCGTTTTTGTGCGTCTCGAAGACGGTTCCGTCGCACGGGACGTTATGTGTATGATTACGCCCGTCTGTTTCGACTGGAATCAAGACGGAAAAATCGATATTTTGTGCGGAAATGAAGACGGCCGCGTCTGCTTCTACGAAAATGCCGGAACGTTCCAGTCGGACGTCGTGCGTCTGTGCGCCGAAGGCGGCCAGGTCGATGAAATCGCGGTTCAAGTCCCTGTTTTTAAGGCTCCAATGTACTTTCAGCAGGAAGCGTACGAACTGAAAAGCGGCTCGCTCGTCACACCGTGCTGCGTCGATTTTGACGGGGACGGCGACCTCGACATCGCGGCGGGAAATTCGGCCGGAAACGTTGTGTTTTTCGAAAATCTCAGCGGGCCCGGCGTCGAAACTCCCAAATGGGACCGCCCGAAATACCTCGAAGCAGACGGCCGCGTCATTCGAATCATCGCCGCTCCAAACGGTTCCATTCAGGGACCCATCGAACGAAAATACGGTTACACGACGCTGACGGTCGCGGACTGGGACGGCGACGGACTCCTCGACGTCATGGTAAAGAGCGTTTGGGGAAAAGTCGGATGGTTCCGAAACGTTGGAACCAAAACGGCGCCCAAACTCGCGGCTTTTCAGCCTGTCGAAGTGGAATGGGACGGCCCCGCTCCGGCTCTGAAATGGGGCTGGATGAAACCCGATGGGAAAAAACTTTTGACGCAGTGGCGCACCACACCCGTAATGTTCGACTGGAATCGCGACGGACTGATGGACCTCTGCATGCTGGATTCGGAAGGATATTTTGCGTACTTTGAACGTTACAAAGAGGCGGACGGCTCGCTGAAACTCCGCGCCCCGCAACGAATTTTCTGCGACATGAACGGAAATCCGCTGCGTCTGAATCCCGGTGAAGCAGGTGCGTCGGGCCGCCGAAAAATCACGTTCATTGATTGGAATCATGACGGACTCACCGATTTTGCCGCAAATTCCTCCAATGCGGACGTTTACATTCAGAGAAAGTCTGCCGACGGAAAGGTCTTCTTCGAATCGATTGGCGCCGTCTCCGAAAAACGGCTCGCCGGTCACTCCACAAGCCCGACAGCTGCAGATTTCAACGGCGACGGAATCGACGACCTCGTAATTGGTGCCGAAGACGGACGCCTGTATTACTTACGCAACCCAAATCAGAAGTAAAAGACGCACATTTTCAACCATACAGTTTTCAATCGCGACAGCAAACGGCACAAATTTTGATTGCGGCCGTTTCTGTCCGTAAAATCCGACCTCCGAGCGAGACCGGAACCCAGCCGGATGAAAGCGCCGCCGCAATTTCACCCTCCGAAAACCCTCCTTCGGGACCCACAGCGGCAAGAATTTTGGGGTTTTGGGTGTTTTGAGGCGTTTGGGCGCTTTCGGAAAGAACCTCGGAAAGCGTTTTTTCTCCCGGATGCGCCACGATTTTTAACGTCGACGCATTTTCCGGCCGCGCTGCGAATTCCGTACTGAAAAGAACTTTCGAAGAAATCGGCTCCGCAACGTCCATCAACGTGTTCCGTCCGCACTGCTTCGACGCCTCCACAACGACGCGCGCGATCCGCTGCGCCGCGGCGTCTCCCGCTTTTGCGACGGAACGTTCCGCCTCCAACGGCAAAAATCCCGCCGCGCCCAACTCGACGAGTTTTTCGATGAGCCACCGCTGGCGCTCCCCCTTCGGAAGCGCCGCCGCAATCTGAATAGAGGTTTCCGACTCGCGATTTTCGAGACGCCGCGCAAGAATTTCAAGCGTCAGTTCCTTCTTTTTCACCGCCAGAATCTTCGTGTCGAACTCCGCGCCCGACCCGTCAAAAAGAACGAGCGGCTCGCCCTCTTTCACGCGCATCACGTGAATCAGATGGTGCGCCTCCTCGTCGGAAAGCGTCGTTTGCGCCGGATACAAAGTCTCATCGGAAGGAAGAATAGAGGCAGAAAAATAACGATACGCCATGCAAAAAGGTCCTTTTAATGAATAAAATTTGAATTATTGTGATTTTAGTACGATTACAAATCCCTATCGCACCGTACGTGCTGTTCGCGGATTCGAATTTTGACGGTCCAAGGTGAGCGGCGGGCTTTTTGCCCGCTGAACGTACGTTCCTGAAAAACGGAACAGCTTGCGCCGACCTACCGGTGGTTCGGTCTTTCTTTGGATTCGTTTTTTAACGGTCCAAGGCGCGACCCCGATGTGACGGCTCCGCACATTCAGCGGGCAAAAAGCCCGCCGCTCGCCTTGTAAATGCGGATTTTTGAGACCCGCAAGCCCGTAATGTAACGAACGTAGTGAGTGGAATTA
>CAYTLK010000156.1:0-6023 GCA_964438515.1 uncultured Planctomycetaceae bacterium | reverse complement strand
ATACCCGATTTTGATTTTTTGTAAATCGGAGGGGTTTTTGGAACTTCCTTAAAGTCTATTCGGAACGAATCTCAGTTGATCTCAATCTTCGTCCCATTCTTCGTCTGATAATCTTGAATAAACTTTTGCGCCCCTTCCGGCGTAATCTGATTTCCCTCTTTGATCGTCAGCGTCTTCAAATTCGGCATGTCCATAAAATACGGAAGACACTCGTCCGTCAAATTCAAATCCTGCGCAAGTACCCAATGAAGCGACTTCATCTGCCCAATCACCTTCATGTCCGCGTCCGTCAGTTTCGTCCCATTAATATTCAGAATCTTCACGTGCGGCAAAGAAAGTATCGCGTCCAGCCCGTCGCCCGAAATCTGCGTCCCTTCGAGATAAACACCATCCAACTCACACATCTGCGCAATACTCGCCACCGAGGCGCCCGTAATCGGATTGTTGGCAGCATTCAACGACGTCACCCGCTTCAGAGTCACCCAGTGCGCAATCTGCGCGTCCGTCAAATTCGCATTCGTAATGTTGATCGCGTTGAGATACATCAGCTTCCCAACAAGCTCCGCAACTTCATCCGAATTCGTTTCCGCACTGATGTGCACTACGCTCGCCATCTTCGTGAGGGAATCCCGAATCACAATGACGCCCAGCCCTTCCAGCTGTTTGCAGAGAGCCTCGTCGGCAGTTCGTACCGCCTCCGGAATTTTGTCGGGATCCGTAATAATGTCTGCGGGAATTTCTGCCTCAAAAGGATTGTGAATGTTCAGCTTTGCGAGCTGCGCGTCACGCCACGCGAGAAATTTCGGAGGTTTCGCCACATTCACCCAAACGACGACGGACGTCACCACCCCAAAGATCAGCAGAAGAGCGATCAGCGTAAAGTAACTGCGCGGCTTCTCCTCTTCATAGTATTCCTCGTTTGTGTTATTTGTATCGTTATTTTCATTCTGGCTCATGAAGGACTCCATAGGGTTGGGGATTCATTATATAATATATTAATGTATAGTATATAATGTAAATATATAACGTAGGATTGTTCGTATTCATATATTAACGTTCGTAACGGAAAAATGGAAACGAAAACGGAAAAACGGAAACGGCGTCACTCGCAAAAAACTCCAATGCGTCGGAATTTCTCGTATCGATGCTGAATCAGTTCGTCCGTGGGCGTTTTCATAATCTCTTTGAGGGATGTGCGTAAATATTTTTTCAGGTTTCCCGCCATCAAACGCGGATCCCGATGCGCACCGCCCAACGGTTCCGGAATGATTGCGTCCACAACTCCCAAACGCAAAAGGTCTTTGGAAGTCAGCCGTAATTCTTTGGCCGCTTCCTGGCGGAACTCACGACTTTTCCAGAGAATTCCCGCACACCCTTCAGGACTGATGACCGAGTAGTACGCATGTTCGAGAATCGCAACCCGGTCACCAACACCAATTCCGATGGCGCCGCCGGATCCCCCTTCCCCGATGACGACACAAATAATGGGCGTGTTCAGCCGCGACATTTCATACATTCCCTGCGCAATGACGTACGCCTGTCCGCGCTCCTCCGCACCAATTCCCGGCCACGCACCCGGCGTGTCGATGAGCGTGATGATCGGAAGGTGATATTTGGCGGCCATCTTCATTTTCAGCAAGGCTTTTCGATACCCCTCCGGCTCGGCGCAACCGTAATGACACGCCGTACGTTCCGCGAGATTTTTGCCCTTTTGATGACCTACAACCATGCACGGAATTCCATCCAGCTTGGCCCAGCCCGTCAGAATCGCGCGATCGTCCCCGAAGAAATGATCGCCGTGAAGCTCCACAAATTCATCAAACGCAAAACTTAAATAATCGCTCGTCTGCGGACGATTGGGGTGACGCGAAACCTCGACCGTTTCCCACGGCTGAAGATTCGCGTAAATTTTTCGTTTCAAATCCGCAAGCTCTTTGCGCAGCCGCTTGATGGAATCTTTGATCTCTGCCGAGTCGCCGTTGTTTTTTTCCAGCTCCTCCAATCGTTTTTCCAATTCGTAAATCGGCTGTTCAAATGAAAGTTGTATTTCCATATGTTTTATATTTTAAAAAACTTAATTAATCACGTATTTAATCAATAAATATTGTACACAAATCGTCTCCCCTGCTCATTTTCGAGCTGGAGTTCGTTTGAATATTTTCATTTCTTTCAAAGCGTCCAGGAAATCCTGGGTGGATCCCGGTCGTTCGTAGGGATATTTCGCCATAGATTGACGCAGGAGCTTCGAAAATTCGGGCGTAATGTTCGGATTGAACGTCTCAGCCGATGGAATCGGAAAATTCAAATGCTGATGAACGAGCTGATTGAAACTTTCCCCGGAGTAAGGAGGCACACCGACCGCCATTTCGAACAGGAGGCACGCCTCGCTGTACAGATCCGACCGTTGGTCCACCGTCTCACCGCGAATTTGTTCGGGCGAAATGTAATTTCGTGCGCCGTGCATTCCGTACCCAGCACCAACCATGCGCGCCAAAAACCCCTGCGAGTGCCGCGCAAACGGAAATTCAATGAGCTTCGTCTCGCACGTTTGGTCGTTTACCATAAAAACTTCGGGCGAAAGATCGCGATGGACCCACCCCAACGAATTAAAATAAGCGACAGCTTCCGCCACTCCCAGCGCCATCTGCGGGACGCGCCACGCATAAGTTTCCAAACCTTCGCGCAAAATGTCCTTCATTCCCCGGTGCGGGAACCATTCCATCGTCAGGAAAATCTGTCCGTCGATGAACATCAGGTCGTACATTCGAATAATGTTCGGGTGCTGAATATCGCGTCCGATGGAATATTCCCAACGAAACATCGCCGTAATGTTTTTGTCGTTTCTCAATTCGTCGACAGGGAGTTTGATCGCAACCGGAATTTCGAGGTTTTCATTATATCCCTGCCAAATCTGTGTGAGCGACCCAACACAAACCCGATTTACAAATCGAACGCAGCCCAAGGTTGTGAAATCCATAGAAAAACCCGTCAGTTCCATTTCAACGAAAATTAACGAAACACAATCTTTCTTATTTTACCACATTTCCTGTTTTTTTCAATCTTACTTTTCTGTATTCTCGAAAATTTCTCCTTTTTTTCTTAAAATTTTTCCAAAAATTCGAAGAAATCGCACTTTTTTTCACTTTCAGAGGGCGAGTCCGTTGCAATTTTCTAAAAGGAGGTGTAAAATAATGGAAAGTTCACATTTTGGAACATTCTCGCAACTCCCGCACAGGAAGGATTTATAATGTTACGATTTTCAATATGGAGATTTTTTGCCGTCTCTTCAATTTTTTGTACGTTTTTCATCATTTCTGCCGGGGAGACCGTCGGGGAAGATGCGTCTCGAATCTGGACGGACAGTCTTGGACGCAAAGTGACGGCCAACTGGGACCTCGAACAAGAAGAAACACTGCGAAACGAACAGTCTGACGCGTCACTTGAATACCCCCTGCCCCTCATTCGAGAAAAAGATGGAAAATCGTTCGTTTTTCCACTCAACAAACTCTCCGACGAGGATCGTGCGTTCGTGCTGGAAGAACGTGAAAAACATCTGCAAGACGCCGAGGACGATCCGTTTGCCGACTCGCCTCTGCCGACGTTGGAACCATCGAAACCTTCTAAAGCATCCCCAAAAACCGCCAAAACCTCAAAAGCGTCCTCCAGAAAAACGCCTCTGAAAAAACCCAAGGCGGGAGATTCGTGGGTGGTGAAAATCGAAGACGTTTCCTTCTCGTTTCGTTACTGTCCGCCGGGAATCCTGCTTGTTCCCAACGGCACACAAGCGGGGCGCTTTCCGGTCAAAGAGGGGTTTTGGATGCTCGAAACCGAAGTGACTCAAAAACAATGGAACGCCATTATGGGTGACAATCCGGCTCACTTCCAATCGGATTCTTCCCGACCGGTTGAACAGGTGAACTGGTTCGACGCCAATCGATTTTGTGAAAAAATCAGCGTCGATTTGAAAACACTTGCGTTCCTTCCCTCCGCCCTGCAATGGACGTACGCAAGCTGCGCCGGCACACCGATACTGACAGCAGAACAAAACATTCTTACAAAAGCGTGGCTGAAAACGAACAGCGACGGAAAAACGCATGCCGCCGCCCAACTTGTACCGAACGCTTGGGGACTGTTTGACATGTACGGAAACGTCTGGGAATGGTGCAGCGAGTGTCACGACGCACGGAAAAAACCCATTCAAAGTACGTCTCCCGAACGAAAAGAAACCTCCGCACTCCACTGCGGCGGAAGCTGGTACGGAACCTCGCCGGAACTCGGACAAGAAACCTGGCGCGATGCGGACCAACGCATTTTCGACGTTGGTTTCCGTTTTTGCGTCAGTGATGAAATTCGTATAAAAACCGTACCGCAGGAAGAAATGAATCAGAACAACAAAAAAGACAAAAAAGAGGAGTGATTAAAAATGAATCATGAATATTACATTTACTATTTTGCCGCTGTAAATCTCATCGCGTTCGTGATGTTCGCCTGGGACAAAATGAGGGCCGCGCAGCATCAGCGACGCACGTCGGAAAAAGCCCTTTTCGGAATCGCACTCATCGGCGGAAGTCTCGGCGCGTGGGCGGGAATGTACGTTTTTCGACACAAAACGAAACACTGGTACTTTCAGCTCGGAATTCCGCTCATTTTGGTCCTTCAAATTCTGCTGGTACTCGGAATTCACTTTTTCTGACCGTCGGACGTCCGAAACCGAATCCACAAAAGGTACAATCCCTGCGGCGGGGCTGTCGGTCCGCCCTGCCCGCGATTTTTCGACTCCAAAACCTCACGCACCCACTCGGCGGAATGGTGTCCGCGCCCCACTTCCATGAGTGTGCCCGCAATGTTTCGCACCATATTGTACAAAAATCCGTCCGCTTCCACTTCAATTTGAATAAAGTCTTCCGGACGACCGATCATCGGCAAAAACATTCCCCCATTTTCGGGCGTCACACCGCGGCAAACGGAAATATCGAATATTGTACGAATCGAACTGGTTCGCGGCGACCCGACGTTTTCGAAAGCGGCAAAATCGTGCGTTCCCAGAAGTGCTTTTGCCCCCTGCTCCATTGCTTTATCGTCGAGCCGGACGGCCGTCAGTTTCCCCATGCGCCACGCGTAGTGACGCAGAAAAATCTCCGAAAAATCTCCGTCCTGAATCAGGTACCGATAGCGTTTTCGTTCCGTATTTCGAATCGGATGAAACTCCGCGTCCGCCTCTTCTGCGTCGAGAATCAGCACGTCTCCCGGCAAATTTGCGTTTAAGGCTCGCGCAAACGCCTCAATCGGAATGGCTGCGTTTTCCGTCCAAACGCACACGATTTGACCGAGTGCGTGCACCCCCGAATCCGTTCGGCTGCTTCCGAGACACTGAAATTCGCCGGCCTCGAACGAACGTCCCGTCAGTTTTTCGAGAGCGGAAATCAAAACGCCCTGAACGGTACGGATTTTATTTCCCTGCTGATACTGCCAGCCGTGAAAGTCCGTTCCATCGTAAGCAATCGTGAGTCGAATATTACGCATGAATCATTCAGCCCCTTTATAATACGCTTCGGCAGGCACTCGAGTATCCACCGCCGCCGGTGGGGCCGCTTCTTCCGTGGCGAATCCTTCTTCCTGCTCTCTCTTGGTGCAAGACGTATTTTTATCTTCGAAATATTTCTGCCCTGCAAACAAAAGACCGAGCAAAATTGCTACAAACAAGCAGAAATTGCGAAACGTCATGAACTTCAAGCTGAAATACTGACGATGCTGGCAGAATGCAACCATCAAACCCTGCTTCACGGAGGGTTTCGATGGTTTTGGAGAAACGGCAGAGGAAGTCAAAGCATCTATGAATTCTGCACATGTTCCAAATCTCTCCGTTCGGCTTTTCGACAGAGCTTTCAAAAGCGCGGCGTTTGCGGCGTCGGGAAGTGTAGGAACCGGGGAAGCGGGGACGGTGAGAACGCATTTTTCGAGGATTTGAAAGTCGTCGGACTCAAACGGAAAAACGCCCGAAAGGAGTTCGTACGCGGTGACGG
>CAYTLK010000155.1:0-6265 GCA_964438515.1 uncultured Planctomycetaceae bacterium | reverse complement strand
GGATTTAACCCGTCCTTCCCGGAAATCCGGAAAGCCCCTTATATGAAACGTTCCGACATTCAAAATTTGCTTCATGCGCAGTACGTTCTGCTTTTTGCAGTCCTTCTGTGCATTTCCGGCTGCGCCGCGCAAAGGCTCGGAAGCGGGAAAATCGACGAGCTGAACACCATCAACCAGGAACTTCAGGCCGACCCGAATCCGCAGGTGAATATGACGGAAGTCGAACGCGCCGCCGTTTCGTTCCCGGAAGAAGACGAATCGCTCTCCGCAATGACGTCGGAAAAATTTACGAAGAAGTTAAAACTTGCATGTTTGAAACTCGTACATCTTGAACCGAATGAAGAAATCGCGCTTGCGTCTTTTGCACGAGGTGTGGAACTTTTCGATCACGGGGATTTTGACGCCGCTGCGAAAGAACTTTGGACCGCCTATTTCCGCTGGCCCGACTCGCCGCTTCAGGAAGACGCGATCTTTTTACGTGCAGAATCGTACTTTTTCGCGAATCGTTACGCAAAAGCGCAGCGCGAATACGAACGACTGCTGAAAAAATACGATTCGAGCCGCTACTTGGACCGCGTTTCGCCTCGGCTCTTTGCGATTGCGCAATATTGGGAAAAACTCGACCAAATCAATCACTACAACTCTTTGGTTCCGAATTTTTCCGACAAAACGCGTCCTGTTTTTGGAACCTTCGGAAACAGCGTCAAGGCGTACAAAACGATTTACATGCACGACCCGAACGGTTTGTGGGCGGAACACGCGCTGATGGCGGCGGGAAATGCAAATTACATTCGCGGCGAGTATTTCGATGCGGCCGACTTTTACGACGACCTCATCAAAAACTATCCCCAGTCGAAACATCTTCTGCCGGCGTGCGAACTGAACCTTTCGTCCAAACTCCTGATGTACCAGGGACCCGAATACGACGGTTCCGCACTGGAAGAAGCCGATGTGCTTGCAACGCGGCTTTTGACACAGTTCGGCCCCCAGCTCGGAGAGCGCCGAAAAGACGTACTCGAAACGAAAAACCGAATCGTAGACGCAAACGCGCAGCGCGACATGACCGTAGCGGAATTTTACGAGACGAAACGTCTTTACGGAGCCGCGAGGTACTACTATTTGCTCGTGATTAACGACTATCCGCAGACCTCCGCCGCCGCAAAAGCAAAAGAACGTTACGACGTCATCCTGAATTATCGGGCCGAGCCGCCGGATTATTTCTCGTGGCTCAACAAAATCTTCCCGGAAACGTACAATTAAGGAGGGTGAAAAAATGCCGCGATGCTTAAACTTGCTTCTCCTGGTCGGTTTCCTCCTCCTTTTGAGCGGCTGTGCGGCCTACCACATCGGAAATCAGGGACTTTTCCCGTCGGATGTGCGGACCGTCGGCGTCTCCATCGTCGGAAACGAGACGTGGCGGCGCGGGTACGGTGAACGGCTGACCGAAGCGATCGTACGGGAAATTGAAAATCGTACGCCTTATAAGGTCGTCGAGGCGTCGCGAGCCGACACGGTGCTGGAAGTGACGATTACGGGAGAAAACAAAACGGTGACGTTCCAGAACGACTGGGCCGATCCGCGCGAAATCTCCCTCGGAATGACGCTCCGTGCGAGCTGGACCGACCGGCGAACGGCTGAGGTGCGCCAGTCACAGGACATCAACATGGAACAGGCGGCGCTGAACCTTTCCGCTGCAACACCCCTTGTGACCGAGGTGGGACAGTCGAACACCACATCCTCCCAGACCCTCATGGAAAATCTCGCGCGAAGCATCGTCGGACTCATGGAAAACAAGTGGTGAAATCCTTTAGGAACAAAAAAGACTCAAAAGACGCAAAAGACGCAAAAAACAAAAAAAACGGTGTCGTCACAGCTTCATGCTAGCGCTCGACACCGTTTTTGATGGTTTTCAGGAATCTTCCTGAGAGGTGAGAAATTGAAACCGGCTTCCCTGCCGTTTCTCGCGTCCTTGTGAACATAGTATTGCCCATTTTCGAAATTTTGCAAGAGGGGTCCTGAAAAAATTTTCTTAAAATTTTCTCAAAATCGTCCTTGGGGAGCCGTTTTCTTTTTCTAAAAAATGGGTATAATGAGACATATATATTTTATGTAAAACCCCCTTTTAAGATTGTTGTACGATTCATGTCCCATGTTCAGAAATTTTTTAAAAAATTTTTTTTCACCCTGGGGAAATCCCGCCGTTTTTTCCTCCTGGGGACCTTCGGCGGGGGAATTGTATTTTTTGCCGCCTCGGTTTTTCTAGCAGTTCGCAGCCTTTCGGGAGCTTTTACGCGCCCTGTTTCAGCGGGTGAAATGCTTTTTTTCTCCCTTTTTTTCGCGGCGTTCGTGATGGTTTTGGGAGTGTGCGTACGCATCTGCGCAAAGGATTTTTCACTTTTTGCCCGACGCATCCGGCTGGCGGGAATCGGAACACTTTTCGTTCTTTTTGCCGCAGACGGACTGGCGGTTTCCTCCGGCGCTTCGCGGGGCGCGCAGCTGATTTTCGGATTCATCTGGCTCGCAGAGCTTGCATTTTTTGC
The DNA here is from genome assembly GCA_964438515.1 of uncultured Planctomycetaceae bacterium. Classification (GTDB taxonomy): domain Bacteria; phylum Planctomycetota; class Planctomycetia; order Pirellulales; family Thermoguttaceae; genus RGIG3701. Next base: position 3,725 of record CAYTLK010000155.1, on the reverse strand, counting down.
GAGACTTGAGTTTCCGCAAAAAACAGACGCCCACGAAATTTCGACCCTCAAAAATTCAGAAGAACCTTCCCAGTTGAATACAGAATCGAAAATCGAACCCAAAACGACTTCGGAACCGGAATCAAAGTTGGAGTCAGAATCAAAGTTGGAACCAGAATCCGAGTCGGAGCCAGAATCAAAGTTGGAACCAGAATCCGAGTCGGAAACCGAAGACTTTTTCGAGGAGGAATGCGAGGAAGAGCTTCTTCCTGCCGACACGTCGCAGCAGCTGCGTCGGTTTGAGACGCCGGACGCGGAAGACGTTCTTTCGGGACTTTTGCGTGCCGTTTTTGTTCCAAATCAGCGCAAAGTGACGCTTTTTGTCGCTTTTTGTCCTGTATTTTCGTGTATTCCAACGGTCGAATGCGAGGCGGTCGAGGGAGAAGCAACGGTAGAAGCAGCTCAAACGACCCCCTGCGGCGTGCGGCTCGTCGTGAGTAAAAGCCGTTTCGTCCCGTTCGAAGACTCTGCCGTTTTGAAATTTACAGCTCGCGAAAAGAAGCCGAAACCGACGTAAGAGTAAAATAAAAATTCAAATATCAAAAAATGCCTTTAAACAATCAACATACGGAACGATAATCAAACATCATCCCGCAGGGAGACGAAAATGAGTGATACGAAGTGCGAAACGCTGGACCCTCGAGTCGCAGCCTGGATCGAAGAGGTTCCTGAACTGAAAGAATTCGCGGAACCTGAAAAAATGCAGGCTGCAAAAGCATACAATCGGACGGGTTTGCGCTGCATGCTTGCGGATCGTGCGCTGGACCTTGCGTTTTTTGCCGTTTTTACCTTTTGCGCGGCGCAGCCCGGCTTGGAATGGCTCGAAAAACAGTTTCCGCTCCTCGCGTCCAACCTCTGGCTTTCCATCGCGGCGTTCCTTGCGGGAATGATGCTGATTCACGTCCTCATTTCCTTCCCGCTTTCATTTTACAGCGGCTGGATGGTTGAAAAACGTTACGATTTAACCAATCTCACTGCGTTCCACTGGTTTCGACGTTACGTCCTCCAAATGACACTCGTTTTCCTCATGAATTTCCTCCTTTTGACCGCGCTTCTTTTCCTCGTACGACTGTGCGGCGCCTCGTGGTGGATCGTCGTTTCCATCCTGTTTTTCTTCTTTTCGATGATTCTCGGCTGCTTGTTTCCCGTGCTGATTCTGCCGTTGTTTTACAAGGTGGAAAAACTTGAAAACGACGCACTTCTTGCACGTTTCCAGGCGCTGACGCGCTCCACCACACTGAAACTTACAGGGATTTTCCGCCTCAATCTTTCGGTGGAAACCTCCAAGGCGAACGCCATGCTTGCGGGCCTCGGAGCCTCACGGCGCGTTTTGCTCGGCGACACGCTCCTCGAAAAGTACACCGACGACGAAATTACGGCTGTTTTCGCGCACGAAGTCGGTCATCACGTTCATCAGCACATGAAAAAAATGATGCTCGGAATGTTCTGCGTCAGTTTCCTCGTTTTTTGGCTCACCGACCTTGGACTGCGCCTCTGGCTGGGCGGCTCGCCGAGCGCGAACATCGATTACGCACAGCTTCCCGTTTGGACGCTTTCGTTTTTCCTCCTCGCAACCTCGATCATCGGACTCTTCCTCGAACCGCTTCAGAATGCCGCAAGCCGACGTTTCGAACGTCAGGCCGACGCGTTCGCAGTCTCCCGCTGCGAAGATCCTTCCGCACTCCGAAGAGCCTTCCTGAAACTCGCGTTCCAGAACAAAGCAGAGTTTTTTCCCTCCCGCTGGGAAGTTTTTTGGTTCCACTCCCACCCAAGTATCGGAGAACGATTGGGAAATATCTCTCGAAAAGAGAGTGTACAGAATTCATAAAGGGAAAAATCGGACCTTTTCTGAAAAAATTTCCAAAATTTTCAACTTTTTTTGGAAAAAAGCGGGGAGAAATCTTGCATTAATATCAGGATGGATTACAATAGTGAAAGAGATTTAATTAATAATATTTTTCGCTACTCATCAAATTTATTTATAGAGGAGCTTTACCATGTCACAGAATGCCGAAAATCAGGAAGCTGAACATCAGGAAGCTGTGGAATACATCGAAAGCAAAGGGAGCCTGATCGAGCGCATCCCGAGCTGGTGTATGAGTATGGTGATTCACACGATTTTGCTCATCATCATGATGTGCATCCCTGTGGATCAGCAGCAAAAGAAAGCCGCTGTCATCTTCCAGGCGTCCCCCGACGATGAAATCGTCGAAGAGGATGTGATTGAGGAAGAGGAAGAAGAGCTTGAAATGGACCTCGAGACCGAGGACATGGAAGAGGTGGAGACGGAAGTTTCCGTGGACACACCGGAAGAAGTGCCTGTGGAAGTCGATGTTTCGAACGACACTGTGGATGATGAACCGCCGCCCGCGGTGGTCGAGTTCACCCCCTTGGCCGAAACGAAAGCTGCTTCCTCTGACGCAACGGCTCCGATTACAAGCTACACGAGCGGTCAAGGATTTGCAAGCCGTCACAATGCGGACCAAACTGCAATGACCGGCGGCGGTTCCCGTGCGTCTCAAAACGCCGTGAAACTGGGCCTGGAATGGATCGCGCGTCACCAACTCCCCAACGGCAGCTGGAATTACAACCACTGCCTCGTCGGAAAGTGCGACTGCCCCAATCCCGGCGCTCTGATGCAGTGCACGAACGGCGCAACCGCAATGGGAATTCTCCCCTTCCTCGGCTGCGGAATGACCCATAAAGAGGGCGTTTACAAAGACCAAATCGGAAAAGGTTTGGGCTTCCTCTGCGCCTCCATCAAAAAAGACCCCAAATGCCCCGGCGGCGGCTCGCTCCACCAAACGGCCGGAACGATGTACGCACATGGTCTCGCGACGATCTGCCTCACAGAAGCCTACGGAATGACTAAAGATAGACGGCTCAAATTGCCGGCACAGGCCACCGTGAACTTCGTGATGTACGCTCAGGACCCGAACGGCGGCGGATGGCGTTACAACCCCCAGCAGGCCGGCGACACGTCGGTCGTGGGATGGCAGCTTATGGCCCTGAAAAGCGGATATATGGCCTACCTGACGGTCAATCCGGTCTGCTCGGCAAAAGCAATGAAATTCCTCGACACCGTTCAGACGGAAAGCGGCGCGGGTTACGGTTACGTCACGCCTGGAAAGGCGCCTGCATGCACCGCAATCGCCTTGCTTTGCCGCATGTACAATGGTTGGAAGCAGGACAATCCCGCCCTGAAAAAAGGTGTCGAGTATCTCGGTTCGATGGGCCCCTCCGACGACATGTACTACAATTACTATGCGACGCAGGTGATGCGTCATTACGGCGGAGATCCTTGGACGAAGTGGAATGCAAGAATGCGAGACAAACTTGTGGATTCGCAAATTAAGACCGACACGCATGCAAAAGGAAGCTGGGACCCGAAGGCGGCTCACGCCGACCAGGGAGGACGTTTGTACGCAACCGCTCTGTCGATCATGACGCTGGAGGTGTACTATCGTCACCAGCCGATTTATCAGGCCGCGACGCTTGAAAAACCCGCTGCGCTTGAATGAAGCATGAATCTTGTCTTATTTTTCAAAAATTTATCAAGTAGAGTAGCATACTGATTTTGAATTTAGCAGGAGACCATACATTGAATAAGTGGTCTCCTGTTGTTTTATTGAATGTTCCTGCGTTCAGAGCCTCACCTGACGAACAGCTGCGATTCAAAATGCGTC
>CAYTLK010000154.1:0-6353 GCA_964438515.1 uncultured Planctomycetaceae bacterium | reverse complement strand
GTAATCCGTCGTAAAGAAAATGCAAGAGGAAAAATAAGAAAAAAATGAAAAAAAGTAAAAATCGGGTCAGAAAAAAAATTTTTTTGGAATTTTTTGGAATTTTCGGTTTTTTTCCAATTTTTTTCTTGACTTTTCGAACAGACGGTGTAAACTCTATAATATTGATTTTGAATACATTCATTTTGGTGTGATTTGGGAGTTGCGGGGAGTTTTCCATGAAATGCTGTTCGTTCATAATTCTTGTTTTAAGCGTGTTTTTGGGAACCATGGGGGTTTGCAGAGCAGATTATGTCGTCACCGGAAACGAAACATATGATCCAGGCACGATGACTGGGAAAATCACGATCAATCCCGGCGCGTCTCTGACCGGCTCACTTCCTGCTTCCGTCTCGCTCGCGGGGTCGGGAACGTACATTTCCACAGCAGACGGGAACGTCTTTTACGGCACAACCCCGTTCGATTACTCTGCGTTTACCGGAACGATAAAGCTCACCACGGGACGCTGGATGTCGCAGTCGTATTTCGAAAAACCCATCACGTTCGACGTCTCCAAGGATGCGCAGGTTTGGATTCAGAGCGGCAAAACCGTCGCTTGGGACTTCGTTCTGCACGATCCTGGAACCATGTCCGACGGCCTCGGACTCCTCCGCGTGGATGGAAACGGTACGAATATCACAGGAAACATTTCAATCTCCGGCAACTCAAGGATTTCTGTACGATTCGATAGAAATACCGCGACCGACACCGTCAGCGGCGTCATCTCCGGCAGCGGAAAACTCGTTTACAGCATGGGCAGCCAGTTCGCGAACACGCACGCGACGCTGGTTTTGAATAATGTGAACACGTACACAGGCGGAACGACTGTGATGGAAGGGACGCTGGAACTGCAGGGAAACGGCGTTTTGGGCGCCGGAAACGTCGAGATTCTGCGCGACACGGTCGTTCGAACCGAAAAAGAAGCGCCGACGATTCATTTTACACCAGATTCTGGCGTGCTTTCTTTCAACAAATCGACCGACTATACGTTTACGAACACGTTCTCCGGAAACGGATTCCTCCAGCAGGCCGGGGCCGGAAAGCTCACGTTCAATTCTGCAACGACGAGCTTCAGCGGCGGTTTCAACCTGAAAAACGGCTCTGTTGATTTTGGTACACTTACATCGCTCGACAGTTTCAACTACTACGGCAGCGGGTCGATTGCGGGAGGAAATCTCACGATAAACAGTTTCAACCTCCTCAGCACAAGTACTTACGCAAACGTCACAAGCCTCGTGAACGCGCTGACGTTTGCGGCAGCCGGAACGCTCCCTAACGTAGGAGACGGCGGCGTCCTTTCGGTCACGAACAGTACGGACCTCGCGTCCGCTGTGACGGGCTTCACCACTTCCGGAACCGGAATCATTCAGTACTCCGGTTCGTCGTTTGAAATTAATGACGGAAACAGTCCTTACACATTCAGCGCTTCGACGACGTTCACGGAAGCGGGCTTGCTCAACTGTGCGGCGGAAACTGCGACGATCGTCGTGGCGGACACAAACACGGTGAAGTTCTCGCAGGGAATCAACGAGTCGATTGCGGGTCAGGCGCTCACGAAACAAGGGGCCGGAACCCTCACACTCAATTCCGTGGGATACACCGGGAAAACAACGGTACAAGCCGGAACGCTGAAAATCCTCGCAAATTCCGTCTCGACGTCCTTGGTTCAAGTCGATTCGGGAGCCGTCCTGAATATTACAGAAGGGCTGTTTGAATCCAATCCGAAGTTTTCCGGAACCGGAACGATCGTGTTTCGCGGCGGCGACGGCGGGGAAATTCTGAACACCACCAATTCGGGAGGTTTCAAAGGAACCATCGAAGTGACGGGAAAAACACGTTTCCGCAACTACGCACTCGCCGCCTATTCCGGTGTGACGTTCGACATTTCCGAGGGCGCACAGTTCTGGGTCGGTCAGGGGATTAATTTAAATAACAACTTCATTCTTTCAGGAACTGCAGATACGTATACAGATGGGCGCGGCGTTTTCCGATTCGACTACGCCGCCACGAATGCGACGATGCCGGTCGTGACGGGAACCGTCCAACTCGCAGGCGACACGCGCGTTTCGACCATTGCGGGGGATCTTGCAGGTTTCGGAATGTTTGCGGGCGTCATTTCCGGAACGGGAAAACTCGAAAAGCATGAAAACTTCACCATCGCGTCCAACCCGCTGAACGCTCGACTGATTCTGGCGGCCGACAACACGTATTCCGGCGGAACCTCCATTGTGACCGGAACGATTCAGCTCGGCTATTCCGGAACGATGAACGGCGTGACGTACGATGGAACCAAAGGCTCGCTCGGAACCGGCGCACTTTCCATCGCAGCTCCCGCCGCACTCGATTATAATCGTACGAATACCTATAATTATGCAGGCGCAGTCACGAATGCAGGGACGATGAACGTCAATTCCGGCACGCTGGCGCTCTCCGGCGCGGTCACGAACTCTGGAAACGTCAATGTTTCCGGCACGCTCACCACGACGGGCGCCGTTACGGCGGCTGCGGGGACGACGAGCAACATCAACGTTCTGGCGGGAGGCGTGTACAACGCGTACAGCGCCGTTACGCTCGGAAACGCTGACGGCGCGCTCGCGAAAGGCGTCCATTCGATCAATCTCAACGGCGATGCGGCAAAAGATGCGGTTCTGAACAGCAAAACGACGCTCACGAACGCCAAAATCACCGGAAACGAGTATTCCGTCTGGAACTTCCAGCTTTCCAGCACGGACGATACGACGGCATCCATTGCAGATGCGTCGGCGTTTGAAGGAACCATCAATCTCATCGGTTACGTAAACGGTTCCGGCGCAGTGCAGAACACGCGCTGGCGTCCCGGTGCGGCCAACCTCGTCGTCGATTGGTCCAACGCTGAGAAAGTCGTCGTGGGCGGCCACTTTGAACTCTACATGAAAAGCATGACGATTAACGGAAACATCGAACTTGGAAACTCCACAGGTTATGATTCGGGTGCAGGAATCCGTATCGACGGCGGCGGCAACAGCAACGTCCTCAACGGCACACTGACGCTCCGGACGGGCGAAACGGGGGTCGTGAACCTGAAAAACACCGGCGGAAACCTCCTTTTGAACTCTGCCGTCACGGGTTCCGGAAACTTCTCGCTCAAGGCCGACAGCTCCAATGGTTCGAACGTTATGACGCTTACGAGCAAAAATAACGATTATACCGGCACGACGACCGTTTCCAACGCAACGTTCAAACTCGCTTCCGGCGCCAAAGTTCAGGCAAATGGAACGATTACGCTCCGCGATGCGACCGCAAAGTACATCGTTTCGGACGGCGCAACCCTTGCGGTGGGTACCGACGCCGCCGCCGCTGGAACGACCTTGAACATCACGGGAACCGGAGCGCTCGATCTCTCCGGAACACTCGCACTGGATGTGTTTTCCGCAAACAATTACGACATTTTGGACCTCACGGGACTCACGACTGCCGATCTGAACGGTGCGACGATTGAGTTGGACCTTGCAGCAGACCTCGACAAAAGTTCTGTCATGGAAGTGGATTGGTTCAAAGGTTTCACGCCCGACTGGAGTCAAATGGAGCTTCAGCTTAATGGAAGCGGTTTTTTGGTGCAGATTCTCGCAAATGGAAACCTTCTTCTGGGTTCTACGGACGCGCTCCCGGAACCTGCGGCGTGGATGCTGCTTTTGCTCTCGCTGGGATTCATTCCGACATTGCGGCGCAGAATGATTTGCAAAGCGTAAAACATAGAGGTTTATCGTAGTTTTTTGTACACCGGCAGGATTGTTTTTTCCATGAGAAAGAACGGTTCTGTCGTTTTTATTTGTACACAAATCTTAAAATTCTTTATTTTCTCGAAAAAATCCTCTAAAAACCCCCCCTCCCTCCCTTGTACGATTCGAGGAAGACGGTACATTAATATAAATTTGAACCATGTGTTTCCAGTCGTATGCAGCCGACCAGTTCATGCTGCTGAATTCCATGTTCCATTTAAGAAAGGTTTTTTTCAAAAAGTTTTAAGGAACTTTACAATGAATGTTTTACTTGCGGGCCACGGAAATATCGGACGGTCTTTTGAAGCCATCCTGCGCCGTCAGGGCGACCCGGTGAATCTGGTTGTTTGTGATTTGAAGAACGGTCTCGATTGTTTCGACTATCTGAACACGCACCCGACGGAAGTCGATGCGGTAATCAATCTGACGGGGATGCCGACAGGTCCGCTGCTTGACGTTTGCCGCAAACACGGAATTGATTATGTCGATGCGGGGATTGAAAACACAACGGGAATTTCCCATTATGATTATTACAAACAAATTCTTGCGACTCCGACACAATCACGGCTTCTGTTTGGTTTTGGAATGAATCCGGGTCTCATTGAGCACCTGTATTTCCGGAATCGTCCTCAAAAAGAACACATTGCGATTGTGCTGGAGTTCGACGAAGCGGTTTCCGACACGGTTCCGGTTTTCAACACGTGGTCGCCGGCGTCTTATTTTGACGAGGCGGTCATCACGGCAAAATATATGTCGACGCAGAAGCAGCCGTACGTCGATATGACGGAAAAGATGCGCGGAAATCCGGTGGAAATGGAACTTTTGGGGAAACCGCATGAATTTGTGATGATTCCTCACGAAGAGATTTTCTCGATGATTCGTTTGGAGCCGAAGTGTCTCGGAGCGTGCTTCCTTTATCAGGCTCCCGTTTCGATTCAGAATTTCCTTTTGAAAAACGATCGAAATGTTCCGGAGGAAGAGATTCGCGAGATTCCCACGCTTCACGACGTGAAAGGGATTGATTCGGTTGGAATGTTGTTCTACGATTTTGGCGACAATCTCGTTTATTGCCGCAATGCGGGCGACCATGCGAAACGGTTCAAGCAGTTCGGCGTCAACGCGACTTGCTGGCAGACGGCTTGCGGTATTTACACGGCCATGAAGCTTTTGCCGATTATGAAAAAGGGACAAATTGCCACGATGTCGGATGCGTCCGTGATGTTCCCGAACGAGATTGATGCGATTTTGAAGTCGCTTGATTTCACGGTAGACCGCATCGAGCACGCGGTGGACGCCGAAGAGTTCCGCAAGAAAGTCGTGCCGCTTTTCCAGCCGTACTTGTAAAATCCTTTATTTTTAGTTATGCAGGCTTTCAGCCTGCATAACCTCATTAATGAACTTGCAACGAAAGTGCTATAGTCGATTGGAAGCAACCTTCACTGGTGGTTAGGCGTCAGGATTCCTCACACGCATCACTCTCTCGTCAGCTGCGGCGGATCGTCTTGGCCCGTAAGTTTTTGTACATTATTTGGCGAAATCGATATCTCCGACCTTCTGCTTAACAGTTTCAGCCGCTGTTCTTTTGTCATTGTTGCAAATGCAATCAAATTATTGTCGTCTGCATGAGCTTTAATCATCCACATACAAAAAGCGCAAACCATAAGTCCTCCAATTATAATGACTGGCCACATTAAGGGAGAATAGGTTTGAACACGCGCTTTCATTTCAGAAATTTCTTTCGTGAATTCGTGAAAATCACGATTATATTGTCTCTGAGCATTTATCGAATCCACAAGTTCTGATGTGGACATTTTGGTTATTGTGTCTAATCTTGCAATTTCTTTATTATAACGTTTGGTGGCTGTATCAAGCTGTTCTTTTTGTGCCATCAAGTCCGCCCTCAAACTATCGATAAAATAGTATTGCATAAAAAAATACGTTACAACACAACCGATAAGAAATGCAATAAGTGCGACCAGTGAATAAAATAAGATTTTAATCATTTTTTCTCCTCCAGCAAAACATGGGTCTGACAAAATTCATCATTAATTGTCTCAAACTTCTTTTGTCTCAAAGAAATATATTCTCTGCACAATACACAAAATAGAATCACCAAAATCCCAATGAATACGATATAGACAGTGCGTTCAAATTGAAATGCCGTACTGTAATACTGAGGTACAACTTTATCGAGTTCTTTTAAATCGGTTTTCAGAAGTTCCTGATCTTTTATAGGCTGCAATTTCGTGTTGAGTTCCGTTATTTGCAGCTTCAATCGCGCGATTTCATCTTTTAACCCTTGAACTTCCAGATCATGTGCGCCCTTGAGCGCTTCTAACTGTCGCTCAACATCCTTTTGTCCCCCGGCTTTGAGGTCTTCAATCTCTTTATCTTTTTTTGCGAGTTCTGCGTCCTTTTTTTGAAGCTCATTTTCTAATAACTTCGTTTTCTCCTGCAGGGTTGTTACCGTCTTGAGTTCTTCCAGCTGTTGCGGTGACTGCTTCTCTTTACTGCCGCAGCCAGTCGTAAAGATGAAACAAAGCATGCACAATAAACAAA
>CAYTLK010000153.1:1481-6378 GCA_964438515.1 uncultured Planctomycetaceae bacterium | reverse complement strand
ACTCGAACAAAAGAAAAAAGATGTATCGAGTGGAACCGTTGCGGCGGGTGGAACGGCTGCGGCGGGTGGAACCGTTGCGGCAGATGGACCGACTGCGGCGGGTGGAACGGTTGCGGCGGTTTCGAAGCGGTCGCGTCTCGTTTCGATTTACATCTGGAAACCGACGGCTCAGGATGAACGTACGCAGGTGAAAAACTTTGCCGTTCAGGAAACGTTCATGATTTACCTCAAAGCGTCGCTCGTTGCGGGTCTGATTCTCTCAAGTCCTTGGATTTTCTGGCAGATTTGGAGCTTCGTCGCCGCAGGACTTTATCCGCACGAAAAACATTACGTACACGTATTTTTGCCGTTCTCGCTCGCGCTGTTTTTGGGCGGAAACGCACTGGCGTTCTTCTTCGTGTTCGAACCCGTATTACAGTACCTTTTCAGTTTCAACGAATGGATGGGAATCGCACCGGACCCGCGAATCAGTGAGTGGCTCGGATTCTTCCTCTTCCTCCCGATCGGATTCGGCGTCAGTTTCCAGCTTCCTCTCGTGATGCTTTTCCTTGAACGCATCGGAGTCTGCTCGCTGAAAATGTACACCGGTTACTGGCGCGTGGCGATTCTCGTAATATTTTTCCTTTCCATGGTTTTGACCCCGGCAGACCCCACCAGTATGGTTTTGATGGCGATTCCGCTTTCCTTCCTGTATTTGGGCGGAATCATCCTGTGCAAAATCTTCCCGAAACGTAAAAATCCGTACATAACGGACGCTGCGTGACCTTTAGGAGGAAAATCCTTTTCAAGTGGAATCAATATAAAATGGATAAAACAACCACCCACTCGACGATTTCGCGCTGGCTTCTTCCCCTTCGGATGATTGGGTCGATGTACTTTGCGATTGCGCTCATCCTCATTTTGGCGGCCGTTATGGCGTGGGCGACGTTCCTCGGAATGCAGTTCGGCGACGACACAAGCAACTGGGCCGTCTATCACGCCGGCTGGTTCCTCTTTCTTTGCGGAATGCTCGGACTCAGCGTGCTGTTCAGCGCCCTCCTGCGGTTCCCGTGGAAAAAATATCAGCTCGGTTTCCTCGTCACACACCTTGGAATCCTCGTTCTGCTGGTCGGCTGCTGGTTCGATTTCGAATATGGACGGTCCGCGTACCTTTCCGTCGCAGAGGGGGAAACCAACTCGGTCGCCAGCTGTCCGAAAGAGTCGCATTTTGAATTGCGCATCACACGAAATGGAAAAACGTTACAAAAAACGATTCCTTTCCAACCCGGTCCGTTTTCGTGGCGGTTTTACGGTCAAAAACCTTTTGTCGGCTGGGGCGCTGCGGACGTTCTTCCTCGATTTCCGTGGAGTTTTTTGCCGAGAAATCACGCAGATGAAACGTTGTTTCACGACGCGGACTGCGAGCTTGTGATTCTCGACTTTCTGCAGGCGGGAAGAGTCGTAAACGGCTCAGGAACGAAGGGCGTCGGAGGTGCTTCGGAGTTCGAACCAGCAGGCGCTTCGGACTTTCGGTGGGAGGCCGCAAATGCCGGCGGAAACGTCACAGGAACGGAAGCCGCAAAAGGCGCAAAAATGCAGATGGCGTCGTGGAAACCATGGGTGAAAGTCCGTCTTACAGTGGATGAAGAGCCGCTCGAATTCTGGCTGCAGGAGTTCGAATTTTTTCAGCCCGGCGGCTTCGAACGAAACACCGCCGACGCTGCGAATCGGACGGTTTTTCGCGCAAAAACACAAAAAGGAACGGACGTTTCATTGATTTGCGCACAAAATACAATTGCGTTGAATTTTGCGGTTCGTCTCAATCGGTTCAACAATCGTCTGGATCCTGGAACGTCGATGGCGTCGCATTATTCGAGTAACGCGTCGCTTGAGGAAGACGGAAAAATCGTCGCGGAAAATCTGAACGTACTGATGAATCAGCCCATCGATATTTTTGAGCCGGGAACGAAGCAGGTCTGGCGCCTGTTTCAGACGTCGTACAATGGACCGTACATGAATCCGAAAGCGGTCGAAAATACGGAGGGCAAAGAACCTCGCGACGTCTTTTACGTCTCGACTTTTACCGTGTATTATTCACCGGGGCGGGGCCTTTTGTACCTCGGATGTTTGCTGATCGTGCTCGGAATCGGAATCATGTATTCGATGAAGGCGTACTTCTTTTCTTCGCCCGGAAAAATCGTTCCAGTCCGAAGAAAACCAGTTCGTGAAAGGGATTAAAAGATGAAAAAGCATTTCCTGTTCCAGACGTTTTTGTTTTTTGGACTGTTTTCATTTTCGGTTTTTTCACTGGTTTTTTCCGAAGAAAACGTACAATCGGACCCGGCAGTTCCGCTTTCGCAGCGGGAATCGCTCGACGTTGAGGCGTGGGCGGCGCTTCCGATTTGCTGTGAGGGACGGATTTTGCCGCTCGATTCTTTCGCGCGTACGCACGTGCGTCTCGTTTGCGGTCGGGAACGGCCTCGAATCGTGTTTCCCGATGGAACGCGGCGGAAGTTTCAGGCGTCCGAACTCCTTTTTGCGTGGCTCGCGGAGCCGGAAGCGTGGAAAAATGTCGCGTTTTTGGCGCTCGATGACGGAAAACTGCGTCTTTGGATGGGTCTGCCGCTCACGAACGAGCGCGGCGAGCTTCTGACGCGGATTTCGCCGGAAGAGGTTTCGCAGCTGTACAACTCGCTCGAATTCAACGAACGAATCGCCAAAATGCAGCAGACTCTGGAAGAGTCCGAGGCGCTTCTGACCGACATGAAAGAGCGGGGCGTGACGTCCGGGAAGGATTTTGAACGCGAGACGCGCTTGCGTAACGAAAATCGAACCATTCAGAAAAAGCTGGAAGATTTGGAAAGCCGTTACGTGACGTGGCTGCGGCTCGCGTACAACCCCATTCGGAACATGAATCCTGAAAATGAAACGACGCTGCGGGACTCGGCGTACATTCCGTATATGAATCAAACTGTAACGCTTTCATTCCTTGAACAAAACCTGATTTACACATTTTGTAACGCATACGAACCGCGTCTGTCGCTGCGTGGGGCGGAGGAGGGCGCGATTTCGGAGGAAGAACGCACGCAGATTCGTACAGAATTGCACATTCCGGACGTTCCGACACAGCATTTTACGCCTGCGGAACTGTATGTTTCACTGCGGAAAGACGCAAAACTCTGGAAGCACGTTCCTTTTTTGTACGCCGCAAATCCGGACGTTCGACGTCTTTTGGAACTTCCGACCGCGCCGGAGGGGGAGGAACCGTACATTTACGCCTCGCCGCTTGCGCTCATCGGCGCTCTGCAAAAAAAGGCTCCAACACTCGATGCGGAAATTCAGAAACTTCCATCCGACGCGCGCGGCGAGCTGAATCGTCTCGAAATGGCGCTCCAGCTTTACTGTTACTGGGCGGACGGTCAGCTTTTCAGCACTCTTCCTCTGGGAGAGAATTTTTACAAAACGTACAACGAACTTCACGGACTGTGGTTCGGCGAAAATCCGATGGGAGCGAGCCGCATGGCGCCGCAGGCGCTGGACGTTCAACTCCTCACGATTGTGCTGCAAAAATCTCCCGACCTCTTCCAAAAGATGGCGTCCGGCTGGCGTTCCGTCTCGCCGCGCGCGGGGCTGAATGAAGTGCTTCAAACGGGTTCCATCTCGGATTCGCAGTGGGATTTTCTTCTTTCGTGCATGAACGGCGACTCGGTCGAACTGCCGTTTTTTCTCGCGCTGCGCCGCGTGTCGGCCTCGTTCCGGAAAATCGATGCTTCGATTCAGAGCGGCCCGCAGGAAATTCCGTCAGAAGAACGTTTTGCGCACATTTCGCAGGCTCTCGCGGAACTGAATCGTGCAGTGACGGAGCTTCAAACGCCGCTCGACGCATTCTGCCGCGCCGCTCGTGAAAAAATGCCCGAAAAACCCTCAAAAATTGATGCCGATTGGTTTTCGTACGTCATTATAAGCCGCGTTTCGCTCCGTAATTTCGCGCAGTGCGCTTCCGCTTTGCAGTACACGCTTTTCGATGAGGATTCGGCGCTCGATGTGCTTCCGGCTCTCGAAGGTGTGCCGCTCGATCGGAATCGTACGGAAACCGTACAGATTTTCGGAAGGAACGTTCCGCTGCATTGTTCGCCGTGGTTGAGCCTCAACGCACTGCGGTTTGGGGACGCGAACCAGAAAGATTTTGCGTCCATTTATCCGTCGGAGGCGCAAAAAGGAATGCTTGAAATTCGTTCGGATTTCGCACAGATGGTGGACGCCTGGAAGACGAATCGGTCTGCGGATTTTCTGGCGTCGAGTTGGGATTTACAGGGGAAAATTCAGGACGTTTCACGGATTCTGGCGGATTCTCGTGCAAAAATTTTGCCGGCGGATGTGCTGGATGAAGAGGCGCTCGCCGCGACGCAGTACCCCGCGACGCTTTCCGGGATGCGTCTCGAACTGTTTTACAACTCGTTTCGCCCCTTCCTTTGGGCGTGGATTTTGCCGCTTGCAGGAACATTTATCCTCATTTTCTCGTGCGTTTTTCAATGGATGGCGCGAAAATCGCAGCAGAAATCCGACGAAACGGGCGTGCATGCGTTTCAGTTCGTCGGAAATCTTGCGTTTTGGATGGGGTTTGTGCTTTTGGTGCTTGGGCTTGCGTCCTCGACGCTGGGACTGGCGCTGCGTTCGTGGATTATGAGCCGCGCCCCCGTCACGAATATGTTCGAAACCATCGTTTTTGTCGCTTGGAGTGCCGGAATCATCGGAATATGGTTTGTGTTCAGAATTCAGTTCGCTCGTATTATGTCGCTCGGCTGGACGGCTGCGTCGATTCGAACGCCCTCATTTTTGAATTCCGAACCAGAAACAAAAGACGGCGTGAAAGACGGAACGGAAACCGAAGTTGAAACGGAAACTGAAGTTGAAACGG
>CAYTLK010000153.1:0-1381 GCA_964438515.1 uncultured Planctomycetaceae bacterium | reverse complement strand
AACGGAAACTGAAGTTGAAACGGGGGTGATTTTGCGTGCCGCGACGATTTTCGCACGAATTGCACTTTCTGTTGTGATTTTCATAGGTCTTTGTTTTTACGGTCTCGGAAACGGTTCCGGATACACGGCCATTCGGCTTTTACCGGCGCTCGCGATCGGCGCATCGGCTCCGTCACTTTCGGCGCTCGTCGAGTGGCTCACGGGTGTTCTGATGCTCGGCGTACTCGTCTGGTGGGTTCCGCTTTTCATTCTCGCACCCGCAGCAGGGACGATTCGGTATCTGACACAAAATTCAAAACTGTTTTGGAGTGACGACGAACAAAAACGTTTGGACCGTCAGCGTTTCCAGCGTCCGTTTTTTGCGGGAGCCGCAGCGTTTGTCGTGTTTGTTATTTCGTACATTTCCTTCGCGTTTCCGGAAGTATTCAAGCCGGACTTGCGGAATTTGGCGCCGATTTTGCGCGACAATTACTGGCTGGCGGTGCACGTTGTGACGATCGTTGCGAGTTACGGCGCTGGAATGCTCGCTTGGGGCCTTGCAAACGGGGCGCTGTGCTGCTACATTTTTGGCCGATATCGCGAGGCGGACGGAAAGCGTCTCCCTCCCGAAATCTGTTCCACACTCACCGAGCTTCTGTACCGCTGCATGCAGATTGCGGTGCTGCTTTTGGTCGTCGGAACGATTCTTGGCGGACTTTGGGCGGATGTTTCGTGGGGAAAATTCTGGAGTTGGGACCGAAAAGAAGTGTGGGCGCTGATTTCGCTCTTCGTGTACCTCCTCATTCTTCACGGACGTTACGTTCGGCTGCTGGGTGAATTCACGCTGGCGATTGGGGCTGTTTTGGGGGCTTTTGCGATTGTAATGGCCTGGTACGGCGTCAATTACATCATGGGAAGCGCCCTTCACGGGTACGGCGCCGGAACCGGCTCGCTCATGTACGGCGGGCTTTTGATTGCGCTCAACCTGATTTTGATTTTCGTCGCTGTAATTCGTTATGCGTTCAGTCAGAAGAATGTGAAAAAGTATTGACGGCGAGCCGGGATGTACCCCCTGGGAGGATGAATTAGGGTTTTTCCGTCCGCGAACAAAAGACTCCATAAAAATCGGTATTTTTGGGTCAATCGCCCCAAACACCCTAATTCCACTCACTTCGTTCGTTTCATTACGGGCTTGCGGGTCTCGAAAATCCGCATTTACAAGGCGAGCCGGAGGTGTAAGCCCCCTGGGAGCGCGGGCGTCTCGCCCGCATAACCCCATGAATGAACGTTCTTTTAAGGAATCATGTGGGCAGGATGCCCGCGCTCCCAGGGAGGATGAATTCAACTGGAAAAACCGCTTTTTGCCCGCTGAATGTGCGTCTGACCGAACAATGCACAAGCA
>CAYTLK010000152.1:0-6410 GCA_964438515.1 uncultured Planctomycetaceae bacterium | reverse complement strand
AATGATTTTTTTGACCGTCTGACACAGATTTTCGTCAAGCCATTTGGCCAAAATCTCTTGCTGTTCGGAATTCAAAAACGCTTCACGACCCGTGTAGGAACGCATCAGGAGCGACGTCGTTCCTCCGTTTTTCCAGGCTTGAAACCATTTTCGAACGGTATTTTCGTCAATCATCAAAACTTCCGCGACGTCGCCGACCGCCCACCCGCTTCCGAGCAACACAACCGCCTTAATTCTGTCCGCATCCGTCTTCTTTTTCGCGCGTCGGTGCTCCAGCTTCAAATTTTCGAGAATTTCAGATGACAATCGATAATTTTCCATTTTCGGCCCTTGACACTTTTTGAACTAAACCTTATAATACATTTATCGTACAAAAGTTGTTGCGACTTTTGCGAAATTTTCAAATGGAATGAGTATAACACCGACCTGACCGCCGCGATTAAGGACATGCCGCAAGGGGAGAAAATCTCGTTGCTTACGAAGATTTTCGAGGTGCGCGGAATGACCGGAGCCGCGAAATTGACGCAGGACAGCTTCACCGATTTGGCCGATAAAATCCAGAACTGCTCTGGAGTTGCCGCCGAGACAGCCGCGATGACGACCGCAAGGTTGCGGCTCCCAGTGCGAGCTACCGCTCGGTTAGAATCGTCCGTGTCGCGTTGCTGGCACTAGATTTACGTAAATTTCAAAATTCATTTCAGACTGCCGTCAGCAACGCGACGGCTTTTCTTCTTCGTGCGGTAGCACGAATTCGGAGCCGCATGTTGCGGCCGCGAGACGGTCATCTGCATAGCCGCCGGAATCGCCGCATTTGGAGCGCTGGGAGCCGCTCTCGTCACGACCGGAACCATTCTGCAATTCGTCTCATTTGCACTGGGCGGCTTCGGTTTCGTCCTGTCCACGGTCGGGATTCTTGCACACGGAGTAGGGGCGATTTTCGGACTTTTTGCTGCCCTTGCCGCCGTCATACCGGGAACGTATCTTCTGGCAGCCACCGCACTTGGAGGGATTGCCGCCTGTTTTGGTCCGGAACTTTTGACCACTGCGCAAGCGTCGTGGGAGGGAATTCAAGCCGGTTTTTCAGCACTCATCCAGTGGTTCGGGCAGTCGTTCCCTACCACCGCTTTCTACATTTCCGAAACGTGCAAAAACATGGGCACGAATATCCATGGAATCGCAACCGACATCGGAAACGCTTTTTCCACCGCATGGCAGGGAATCTCCGCCGCCGGAACCACGCTCTGGGGAAGCCTGAAAACCGACTGCACCGCTGCTTTTTCCGCCATTTCGTCGCAAATTTCCAGCGGGGACTGGACGGGCGCATTCGAGACCGCCGTGCTTGCGATGCGGGCGGTTTGGTCGGATTTTCAGCGTTTTTTCGTGACGGCTTGGCACAGCACCGCGCTCGCGTTTATGGACATCTGGACGTCCATGCGCCGGGGCATTCAATCCGCCCGAGAGACGATGGCGCGGCTCGTCGGCAGGTTCATGAAAATCGGCATGACCGAGGAGGAAAAAGTCGAGTTTGACAAAGCACTTGTGGACGTTCAGCAAGCCGACCGCAACAGCATGGAACAGGGCTTCGTCGCTTCGAAAAAACGGCACGAACAGGCCATCGCGAACGCGGAAACCTCGAACGTTTCCATTCGCGAAAAGCTCGCCGAGCACACGCAGAAAGTGCAGGCCGAGGCCGCCGCGAAGCGAGAGCAGGAACTCGCGGAACAGGCGACGCAGGAAGCCATGGACGCAGCACAAAAGGAGGAAACCGCGACCGCCGCAGCCGGAACGGACACCGCCCCTGATTTGGGAACCGCTCAAATTCCCGCATTTGAGGCCGTCGCGATACCTCAAATTATGTCGCAAGTCGAGGTAACAGCGCACATTCTGGAAGCCGTCCAGAGCGGAACCGTGGCCGCCGAGAAGAACTTTCTCGAGAACAATGCCGCCGTCAAAAACGCACTGCTCGAAAAAGCGGAAAAGGACAAAAAAGACAAAAACGCAGAGCGAACCGCGAACGGTGTGGAACGCTTGGTCGAACTTCAAGAGGAAGAAAAGGAGGACGTGATATACTAATGGGCACGATTATTGGAATCAAAGATGGGAGCTTTTCCGGCTCCGAGACGCGAGATTCAGCATTCAAAAAACGCAAGCGGAAATACTCCGTGGTTTTCGAGATTGTCGCGGATGATTTGAGCGAGACGTGGACGCATGTCCTGACTACGCCGGAACTTCCGCGACTTCTGGAAGATTGGAAGGGAGACGGCTGCCGGTGTAAAAGCCGTACCCCGAAAGAGGCGCACACCGTCCATTTTAACGGGCGGTTGACGATTTTGTGGGAAGTCGAGTGCCAGTTTGACAGCGAGGTGATGTACCTCGACCGGAAGGACGACGACCCACTGACGTGGCCGACCGAGCTTTCCATTTCGTCGCAGGAAGTCACCGAGGATTTGCTCAAAGACGCTGAAACCGACGAGCCGGTCGTGAACCCGAACGGGGAGAGGATTCAGATTGAAATCCCGAATTCGTATCCCGTGATTGAGTTTTCTCGCTACGAGCCGTCCCCCGATACCCCCGCCGGAATCGCCGCCTTCATCAGCAAGATGAACCGGTTCAAAAACCGCATAAACGCAGATGAATTCATGGGTTTCGAGCCGGGAACGTGCTTTCTTTACGCACCCCAAACGACCCGGGAACAAATCAACGGCGGGTACTTTTTCAAAGTCACATACCGCATTCTCATCAAAGCGGACGAAGGCGAGGAACCGTTCAAGGCGAAACCGCTGTGCGAGGGCTACATGGCCAAAAATCTGGACGCAGGCGGAACCGTCCAGAGCACATCGGAGATTTATGGCCAGAACATCAAAGTGAACCTCGACGCTTTCGGAATGCCGCTCGGGGAGGACGCTGACCCCGTGTTTTTGAGCTTCAACCAGTACAAATCCGTGAATTTTTCGGAATTACAACTTTTACCAGAGGAATAAGATGGCAGGTTACAAAATCGGGTCGGTACGACCGACAGCGGATGGGTGCTCCCGCACCGTTAAAATAGCTCGTGTCGCGTTGCTGACACTTGCGTAAAGAAAGGAAAATCATGGCAGGTTACAAAATCGGCGACAAAGCCGTAGCACAAACTCTCGTAAGAGCAGGAAAAGAAAGACCTTGGGAGAAACACTGGTCGTCTGTGGGAATGACCGCACCGACCGGAATTTTCCTCCGGGCACGATTGGGAATCGTCAAGGACGTCATCTCCGCACGAACCGAGCAGAACGGCGTTTTCTACCCCGTCACCGGCACCGTTTACATCGCGAAAATGCGGGACGGAGAGAACGCTTCCATCGACAAATTCGCACTCCCGAACGGGGATTTCACCGAGGAAACCGTTTACAATTTTTCCGAGAACAGCTTCCAGAGCGGGGAACTCGTCATGACGCTAACCGACGTTTTCAACCGGGTTTATATCCTTTCCGGCAAGACCGAGGGCGGAGAAAGTGCCGTCCTGTGCAAAGTCGCAGGCGGGAACGCAGCAACCGGCTACAGCGTCACCTTTTACGCGAACGGAGCGGAATCCGACCCCACGGGAAGCGGGACGCTGTTCTTTACGGAACTCGCGATGGGGGCAGAACTTCCCGCAAATTCGTGGGTTATCGGCCACCCGATGGCGGTACAGATGACGGGAGGGAACGACGAATGAGCTGGATAAAACACCCCGGAAAACTCCGGATTTTGACGTTTTCGGTCGAGGATTTGTGGGTCGGAGCCGGGGCGGACGCAGGACGATACGCCTACAAAACCACGGTCGGAGGGCACACCAAATACGTCGTCACCGAGGGATTCATCGGCTACAAGCTGCGAGTGGGCGGCACCGTTCTGGAGCCGGTTTTCTCCGATGTGAACGGCGAATTCTACTTTCAGGGCGGGAATTTGATACTGTACAAAAGTGCAGGCAGCAATTGGATTTTGATGGAATCCGAATCGTGGAACCGGCACCCGCTCCCGCCCGGGTACAGACCCGTTTCATGGTTCAACAGCGAGACCCGCCAGACCGAGGGAGACGCATGGTGGGAAGGCGGCTTGCCCACCCGAAACACGGAGGAATTCACGCCTTGCGGGACGGCCACCGGAACGAAAACCGTCGAATTTTATATGCCGCGATGGGAGAAAACGACCAACGCAAGCGGCACAACATCACGCCTAACGTCAGACGTGCTAGGAACTTACAGCGATCCGAACGGAGTGGAAACCGACCTCGTAATCGGCGTCCGCCAGTGGAAAGACGGCACTGGAAAAACCTACGACAAAAGCCTCGAAAAGCAGAACGGTTCCTTCATTTACGGCACCGTTCACCGCGATTACACGAACTGGCCGTGGGTCATCGGAGAGTACGAATCGCCGGACGGCTGGATGGAGGGCGAGGAACCTGACGTCGAAACCCCGGTCACGTTCACGTTTACGACCAACTCCGTAAACGACCTGACCGCCACGATTTACGAGCTTTTTGCCCACGGCTACGAGGGGACTTACTCACCCGTTTTCTACGATTCGGCAACGCAGACTTTCCGCATTTCCGTCCCAGAAGTGACGGCTTCGGTCGGCTGGCTGGAATGTTCCGAGGCGACATTCAATACGGATTTGACGTTCACAGACGCTGAGGAAAACCGAGTATACAACCTTTCAGACTTGCTTAAAGGAACGATCACGGGACTGGAAGCCAGAGACGACGGATTATTTCTCAACGGATTGGAGTGCCGAGACGAACGGCTTGACGATTCCGTGACGTTTACATACACGCACGTAGAGAAAGATAATTTAACAATTATATACAACTGTTTGATTTTTTCGGGCAGTAAAACACAAGATGTAGTTATTGGAGAGGCTGCAATATGGAGATGAATTCTTTACAAAACGAGCGAGGAGCTGGGAGCGAAGCGACCGCTCAAGCGGATTTCTGGCAACGGGCGGAAGCCCCATCCGCTCCCGGTCGTACCGGGTGGGAGAACCCGAACGCGCAAGACTTCCGTTATTGGCAGTGCCTACGGGAAGCGATTGAGGAACGTTGGGAGATTTTGTACCGAGACCGGCTGACCGTAAGTCCGGGGATGGACGCGATTTCAGGGTACCAATTCGTAGCCAACAACAGGATTTGTCGGACGATTGGAACCTGCCTGAACACGATGGCGGAATTCTTCGCCGACCCGAGCGGACGCGAAAATTGGCAGGACTTCCCGAACACGCTGGGACGAATTCGACCGACGTATTTCTTCGACGGGACGTTCTGGACGCAGAAAACGCAGGCACGCACGGACTACCTTTACAACCGCAACGGCTGCCATTACAACGAGTTACCGCAAGCCGGAAGCCCCGCGAGCAGCTACGCAGGATTCCTCAAGGCCGCCCGAAACGCCCTGAACCTGATGACGATTTATGTCCCGGATTACGTCCCCGCCGAACGGTGCTACGCCGGAATCGATTACAATCCGTACATGAGCGGCTCCGTTTCGCAGGAGGCAGAGCACACGCAGAACCGAGAAACGATGGAACGGTACCTGCGTGTCGTAAAGACCGGCACGCCCGAAACTTACCGCAAACACACGTATTTTACCGACACGTTCATCGAACACGTCACCTCTGGTGCGGAAATTTCCCGGCTCGTTCATGAAAACCCCGGCACGATGGCCATTTACACTGCCAGCATTTGGCGCGGGGAATCCGACGCCGAGCAGCGCTACGACGAATACACCGCGAATCCCCGGCTGAGATTCGACTTCGGTCTTTCCCTTTCCCCGCACTACTACAGTATGGAAAACCGTTATGCCAAGATTCCCGGCACCCACGATTGGGACGGGGACGATTACGACATCACCGTCTCCAGAGCGACCCGCGATTACTCGTTCACGCCCCTTTTTTACCCGCACCGACCTGCGACGATTGGGAGGCGTAACGCTCGATTCTCCCGCGACTTACGAAAGCACAATCCCCGCCGGATTCCACACGTTCGACGTGGGCAAACTTTCCGCCAGCCCCACTTTCACGCTCGGCGGCGAAACCGCCTTCCCCGCCTTTTCTCCGGTCTCCGAGAACCACCCGAAGCACGTTGTCGGAGCCGCATTTTTCTACTACTTTTTGGTCGATTACACCGCCGAAAACGGGTTCCTTTTTTACAGTTAAAAGAAATTGCAAAACAATTTATTTTAAGTTTATTTTCTTCTTTTTTATGTATAAACGGCGTAAAGTCATTGATTTTTTCTGCCGATGTGTTATAATAGAAGAGAAGAATGAGGGAAGGAAAAGACCTCAAAAAACGCCCCCAAAAACAAGGAACAGAAAAATGAAACGCGAAAACAAAAACATCGAAATTCAGCTCACCGGCTCGGACATCGCCATGAACCGCTGGACGTTCGCCACCGCGACGG
>CAYTLK010000151.1:0-6507 GCA_964438515.1 uncultured Planctomycetaceae bacterium | reverse complement strand
TGCACAAGCAAGCCCGTAATGAAGCGAGTGAAACGAGCGGAATTAGGGTGTTTCCAGCTGCAAACAACGGATTCCATAAAAATTGGTGTTTTGGGGGGTCAATCGTCCAAACACCCTAATTCCACTCACTTCGTTCGTTTCATTACGGGCTTGCGGGTCTCGAAAATCCGCATTTACAAGGCGAGCGGCGGGCTTTTTGCCCGCTGTAAGTGCTCGCCTCGGACCGTTAAACGCGTTGATTCAAGCCTAGAATTATAATTTTATGAAAGGACCTGTTATGCGTCAAATATTTCGCGGGATTTCCCTCGCCATTTTGATTCTTGTTTCGATTGAAACACGCTTTTTGGCCGCTCAAGACCCCGTTTGGGACCTGAAAACAGCCGAGTTTTCTGCCGATCAGACGGTGGGAAATGTGACGAAAAAGGACGACGGCTCCGTTCATCTGGACGGAACCAATGCGTTTGCCGTCCCGGAAAAAGCGTTTCCAGACGCAAAGAATTTCACCGTGATTCTGACCGCAAAATTCGGACCGCGCGAGGTTTGGGAGTCGTTTTCGCTTCTGAAAAAACATGGAACCGAAGAAACCGGCTTCGAATACAACGCGACGCAGCTCCCGTGGGGACACGTTCAGCTGGGAACGAATATCGTTGTGAACGGAATGGCCGCAGAAGGGCGCGGAATTCGCGAGCCGAACGACACGCCGTGCACGTTCGTTCTGGCTGTCCGGGACGGCTGTCCGTCTTTTTACATGAACGATTCTTTGGGACGCCGCTGTTTTGTGCAGATGCTTCCGAACGACGCACCGCTTTGGGTCGGCGACTGCGCGGGAAAATCCAGGTACTTTCACGATGTGACGATTACGGAGCTGAAAATTTACGGCCCCGACTACACGTACGTTTGTTCCCATGAGCCGAAAGAAGCGGAACCGAGAGGCGCAATTCTGGGAAAAGGCTGGACGATCGACGCTCCCGCCGTCACGGACGCAAGTCGGCCGCACATCCTGATTTTCGGCGACTCGATTTCCATGGGCTATCGCGGAGCGCTCATCAGTGCGCTTCAAGGAAAAGTGTACGTTGATCATTTTTGCAGTTTCGTTTCGGGGACCTGCAACACGCGCGCCCTCACCGAGGCGGCCGGGAACCGTCCGTACGACATGATTTTCTTCAACAACGGTCTTCATTCCCTGCACTGGACGCCGGAAACGGTCAGCGACGAGGAAATTTACAATCGAACGCGCGACATTGTGCGGAGTTTTCGCGCCGGCTCCCCCAACGCCAAACTTTACTGGCTCACGACGACCCCGCAGACGGCGCCTCGGCCGGAAGACGGCGGACCCGTGAACGCGCTGGGCGAGCTGAATCCGATTGTGCTGCGCATCAACCGCATTGCAGAACAGGTGATGCGGGACGAACACGTAGAAATCATCGACGTTTACGCCCCTTTATCTGCGCATCTTGAACTTGCGGCGGGCGACGGCTACCATTGGAACGGAAAAGCGTACGAAATCATCGCACGGGCGGTTCAGGCGAAAGCGGAAACGCTTCTGCAAGGAACGTCGGAACGCTGAAAGGACGTCTTTTACAGTTCAAACTTTCATTGTTCAAACGCACTGCGTGACTTTTGCGGAAAATTCAAGTGGACCCCATCCCGATTCGGCGGCGGGAACCCCACAGGCCGAAAACGCCCAGAAGAAGCAGAAGCCACGCGACCGGCTCCGGAAGCATGTTTGCGTCCGCAGTCACCGTAAGAACGCCGTCTGCAAGCGTCCAGCCCCACGGTCCGTTGCTGTTCCAGGTTAAAATCGAAGAAAAATCAAAATCCGAAACGTCCGCAACATTTGTGTCCTCAAATAAACTGCTGAAAGTGACGGTCGTTCCCAGCGCAATCCCCTCGGCGTTCAGAAGCAGTTCCGTGTCGCTGACGGTAAATTTGTCGGCAAAAATGCGGTCCGAAGCGGTCAAAACACCGTTTCCGTCCAGCGTGAGGTCCAAAACGATCGTTCCGCCCGTCTGTGTGAAATCGCCCGCCGCCGTCAGCGTTGTGAGTTCCGAAGCATTTTTACCGATCTGAACGGTCCCGCCGGAAACGGTCAAATCGTTGGAAATCGTGGGGGCCGTCGAGCCGTTCTTCTGGAAGATGAGCGTTCCGTCCGTCATGTGAAACAGACCGTCCGAGTCTGTCAGTTTCGTGACTGCAAGCGTCCCGCCCGACAAATCGTACAGAGAAGTTTTGCCCGTCTGGAGATTCAGGGTCGTTCCGAGCTTCAGGTTCGGAGTCGTGAAAGACCCGCCGGACTGGGAGACGTAGGCGAATCCGCTGCTCGTAATGGCTGCGTTCGAAATACCCGTTGTTCCGATGCTTGCAGTCCCCGTCACCGTGAGGACCGCGTCGCCGGAAATCTCAACCGTTCCTGTACCCACGGAATTTTTTAGGCTTTCCGTCGGATTCTCCCGTCCCAAGCCGACTTGAAAGTCTGTCGTCGTGAGCGAACCAGAGGAAAAATAGGAAAAACCGACCGCGTTTGTACCGGAATTTCCAGTCACAAATTTCGTTGCGGAGGTCGTGCCGCCTTTCTGAAAATAGGAACCCGTTCCTTCGTACTGACCGACCGTCGCGGTTGCTAAAGTCTGCGTTCCGCTGTTGATGGTCCACGTCCCTGTTTCGCCGTCATTTCCGATGAAAAACGACCCCGTAACGTTGAGAGTTCCGCCGTTCAAAGTGAGTGCGGATCCCGCCCCGCCTCTGCCGGCAGAAAAATGAAGGAGCGAAACAGAGCTTCCGCTGTCGAGCGTGATGGAACTGCCTGCGAGACGTAAATCGCCTTTGGAGACGGAGATTTTGCCGCCGTCCTCCACTTTGAAAGTTTTACCCGAAAAAAGAACGATCGTATTTGCGGCAGCCGTATTCATCGTGAGCGTTGCGCCGTTTCGAATCGTGACGGTTCCGCCGGTCCCCAAATAGGTCAGCCCGGCAGTCGTTCCATCCCCCATCTGAAGCGTTCCCGCCTGAATCACCGTCCCGCCTGTGTAGGTGTTGTTTTGGTTGAGAATGTACGTTCCCGTCCCGGTTTTCAGCAAAGAATCCGTAATGACGGCGCTCTGTGTTTCCGTATTTTCCCCTTCGACGTTCACCTCAATCGCCTCGGCCGCCCCCGTCAGCGCCGCACTGCCGAACAACACAACCGACTGAAAAATCTTCTTCCACATGGGAAAATCCCTCCCGCAAAACCGTCTCATTATTCTGTCTCGTTTTTTCTCTGAGTTTTTCTATACATCCTCGAAAACATCATCTTACTATTTTACTCCGTTATTTTGAAAAATCAAGGAAAAAATTACAAAAATTACAAAAAAATTTTTGAAAAAAATGGGGAATTGACCTTTCTTCAGACTTGTGGTATAATTGCATTCGAAAATGTAAATCTGGATGAATTTGCATTGAATAATGTTGAAATATGTTTGAATATTGTTGAATGCAGCACCCGCCCCATTTCCCAAAAACACAAAGGATTTTGAAAATGAAACGTTTTTTTCTTGCCGCCGGAATTCTGATGCTTTTTCTCGCGTCCCTCGTTTCAAGGGTGTGCGCGGAAGGTCCGACATTGATTATTAATGAGGATAACGACCACTATTTTAAACAGTCGGCCGACTTGATGACGCGGGAGGCGCTCGAACAGTACATTGATCGGATGAAAGACTCGCACGTCACGCATTTTTATATGTGTCCGCAGGGACAGAGAACGAGTTACAAATCCGACGTTCATGAGGCCGTCTGGGAAGGAATGGCAGACGGAAGTCCCGTCGATTACGGTTCCGGAACGGATGGAACCCGCTGGACGTCAAACTGCAAAGCGCTGTACGACGCGGGAATCGATCCGTATCACGTCTGGATTGAACGCTGCAGAAAAGACGGTATTTCCCCGTGGATTTCGATGCGTATGAATGATGTGCATTTTGTAAACACCCCCAATTATTTCCGAAACTTCAATTTCTGGCGTCAGCATCCCGAACTGCGGCGCGTCCCGAACGCTGCGAGCGGGAATTGGACGGATTGTGCGTTCGATTATTCAAAAAAAGGAGCCTGGGACTTTTACATGGCCTGCGCCAAAGAACTGCTGGAACGGTACGATTCCGATGGTTTCGAAATGGATTGGATGCGTTTTTGCATGCATCTCACGCCGAATCACGAGGTGGAGGACGCGCATTATTTAACCGAATTTGTGCGTGAAGTGCGTCGGACCGCCGACGAACTCGAAAAGAAACGCGGACACAAAATATTGATTTCCGTACGTGTTCCCGCCACGCCGCAGTCGGCCGCGCAGCTCGGAATGAATGCGGTGGAATGGGCGAAAGAGGGACTCATCGATCAAATTGTTGCGTCCTGTTTTTTCTCGTCGAGCGACTTCAACATCAATGCTTCCGACTGGAAAAACGCGATTGGAAACCCCGACTTTCCCATCTGCACCGCAACCGACGACGGTGTTGCTTGCGGCGCACGCGTCACGCGCACCTCTTTGAGTTACGAACTCTATAACGGCTGGGCGAATAATATGTATTATAACGGTTCTGACGGTCTCTACTTCTTTAATCTCGTCTATCGGCCGGCGATTTTCGAGCGCATTATTCAAACGGGCTGCGTTCCGTCGGAAATTCTCAACGCGCCGCGGCGTCACGTGGTGACGTATCGCGACTTTCTCGCAAATTACGCGACGCTCGACGCCGAACGTCAGCTGCCGCGCGCACTTGCGGAGCCGGTGAACGTCGAAGTTCAATTTGGGAAAAAGCCTGAAAAAGACGGAACGTTGGCCGTGATTGTTGGTTTTTTGGATGCGGAAGCACTTTCGGACGGTACACAGATTTCTGTACAGCTCAACAACACTCCGTGTGCGGCCGAGGCGCAGGACGTTTCGCACCCGGAACGTTACGGAAGCGTCAAACGTGCGCTGCGGTTTGAATTTCCGCTTGAAGCCGCCTGTGACGGTTTGAATTCCGTATCGATTTCGCTGAAAAATCCCGCTGAAAACGGAAATGAAAACGGAAGCGAGAAAGCAAAAACGGCGTCGGTCGGGTGGGTGGAGCTGGAATACGTTCCGAACTAGGTTTTTTCGAGAGTTTGTCGGTGGGGCTGGTTTTTTTTCCAAAAAATATTATAATATAGAATGTGTAATATTGAATGGAAATTGTTCGAGGATGAGTATGGAAATTTCAGACTTTCAAGAGGCCGTCGATCTGTTTTTGCCGGAAAAGACGCCGCTGCAGGAACTGGGGGTGCGGGCCGACGCGTTTCGGAAACGTCATTGCGGTGAAACCGTTTTTTATAACGTAAACGCGCATCTGAATCCGACGAACGTCTGCCAGTATCGCTGCGCACTCTGTGCGTTCAGTACGGATCGCGGGACGCAGCGCGCGTATCGAATGACGATGGACGAAATGCTCGCAAAAGCGCAGGACGCCGCCGACGCGCACTGTTCGGAGATGCACATCGTGAGTGCCGTCGACCCCGAATTACCGTACGAATGGTACATTAATATGGTGCGGACGATTCATCAAACGTTCCCCCAGCTCGAAATCAAGGCGTTTACGGCCGTTGAAATTGCGTGGATGGCGCAGATTTCCGGAAAAACCATCGCGCAGGTGCTCGGAGAGCTGCAGCAGGTCGGACTTTTGACGCTTCCGGGAGGCGGTGCGGAGATTCTTGTGGATTCCGTACGAAAAATCGTCTGCAAAAACAAACCGATGAGTGACGTGTGGCTCGACGTGCATCGGACGGCTCACAAGCTGGGAATTCCCTCGACCGCCACGATTTTGTACGGACACATCGAGACGCCGGCGCAGCGGGTGGAACATCTGTTTCGGCTGCGCGAGCTTCAGGCGGAAACGGGCGGATTCATGGCGCTTATTCCGCTGGCGTTTCATCCGGGCGGGACGCCGCTGCTGTTCGACGGAACGTTGGGGCCGAACGCGTCCGAAAAACGACGAACGACGGCAGAAGATGATTTACGTATGATTGCGGCCGCACGGCTCATTCTGCACAATTTCCCGCACATTAAGGCGTACTGGATTTCGCTCGGAATTCAAACGGCGCAGGTGGCGCTGGCGTACGGCGCGAGCGATCTTGATGGGACGGTGCGGCAGGAAAAAATTCATCACGATGCGGGCGCGAAGACGCCGGAAATGCTTTCGGTGTCGGAGATTCAGCGTTTGATTCGTGAGGCGGGACGAATTCCGGTCGAGCGCGACTCGATTTACCGTCCGCGCAACGGTTCGCCGATGGCGTAGCGTTTCCGGAAGCCGCTCCCGGCCGCACCGGGTCAAAAACTTTTGAATATTAATGGAATATTGTGTTTTTACCCCCCTTGCGACTTTGCTCCCCATTTGTTACAATAATGAAATCCTGGGAACGCGGGCGTCTCGCCCGCAGTCAATTTGAATATTGTACATATATTAAACCACACACAAAAAGAGGAACTTTCAATGACGGACGACGGACGAACGATGGGCGCAAACGACA
>CAYTLK010000150.1:0-6539 GCA_964438515.1 uncultured Planctomycetaceae bacterium | reverse complement strand
GTTCAGCGGAAGCATTTCGCAAGGGGAAGGTGCTGCTTTTTCGCTTCTTGAACGACCATCTCCGCAATCTGGAACGCTCCGGTTCGACAAAAATGCGTGTGGTCCTCCACCCCGTCAGGATAGTTCGGAAGCTCGCCGGGTGCGCCCCAAGTGTAGAACGTTTTCGCCTTTTCCGGACCCGCAGATTCCACCCACGCACGCGTGATTTCATTCATGTCGAGCAGCTCCGTCTGCGTCTCCGCCGCCGCTTCACGCATACACTGCGGATAGTTCAAAAGCGTCCGTCGAAGCGTCCCGTCCTCTTCAAACCACATGCGCGTCACCGACGTCAGCAAAATCGGCGTTGCGCCTTTGGATCGTACGTCAGAAATGTACTGCCGCAGCAAATCTTTGTACCCCGTGCGCGCATACTCTTCAGGATTCGGAACCTTCTGGTCGTTGTGCCCGAACTGAATGAGGACGTAATCGCCTTTTTGAAGGTTTTTCAGCACACCGTCCCAGTTTTTTCCCAAGAAAGACCGCAAACTTTTTCCGCAGACGGCCCGATTTTCGACGCGTACGTTTTCCGTAACGAACTCGCTCAAACACTGTCCCCACCCCGTCATTGGAGCGCGGTTTTCACTGTACGCCGCAGCCGTTGAGTCGCCGACAATGAAAATCGTCACATTATTTTCTTCTGCCGCCGGCGCTGTTGAAAAAAGTGCGAAACAGACAAATAAAGAGGCAAAAATCGTACGCATAGGATTTCCTTTCTGAAGGTAAAATGAAGTTGAAGGAAGCGCAATAACGAACGCTGCGTTCCTCACTCATTCAGCTCGTTCATCGATGTTTCATCCGGAATGAGCCGATGAATACTCTCGACCGAAACCGTTGCAGAACGCAGCTCCTGAATAAATTCCGAATATCGTTTCGGCTTCTTTTCGTGAATATACATGATGAAGGCGGCAAGGAAACCGTCCCAGGCCCGACAATCTGGAAGTTTGGGTCATTTTTTCAGGGAGTGGAAACATTCGATGGACTGGTCGATCAGCGCAGCAGCTCGCTCGTCGGAAGAATCCGGTGCGGGTTCTTCGCCCAATATTCCTTCCCATTCAATCGAAATGGAATACAGTTTCAGCATCTCCAAGGTTCGTGACCGCACGTCTTCGGTAAATTCAGCGGTCTGCTTGAGGTTTTGCACCTGTTGAGCAAGCTGTGCAATTTCACACTTTGAAGGCGTCTGCAGCATTCCTTTCGGCATCGGAATCCGAAAAAAACCGTCGACCGCCCACCAGAAGGTTTCTTCATCAAGAACATGGTTCGCGACGGCTGATTCCAGCTTGTTTTTCATCATTTCACCGAGGGCGTGATGCGGCATCGTGTCTTCGTAAAACTGCGTCTGCACCCAATCCATGTACTGCTGAATGCGCGGCCGATACTTTTCAGGAAAGCAGGAAAAAGTCTGTTCGTCCTCCGAGTCCCGGAACAAATACTGGCAAAAAGAGTCATCTCCCACAGCGGTTTCGTAGTAAAAATAACGTAGATTCCGGATTGCGTAGAGTTTGATCGCTTCGTCACTCTGTTCTTCTGTCAGATCGGGACGTTCCAATATCCGTGCAAGAACCATTCTGCTGTAATTCAGGTCCCGGTCAAATTCCGACTTGTACAGCAACGCAAGCTGAAACAGCAAATCAGAGCGTTCCGATTCCACAACCCGGCTTGCCGCGTGGACTTCCTGCGAGTTTTTGAGACTTTGCGGCCCATTCTGCCTCAAACATGAAAACAGTTCTTCGAGTGACGCCGATTCCGGGACGGTCTCATTTTGACGCAAAACCTCCATCGCGTTCTGTACTTTCGAGGAATCCAAAGTTTCCTCCGCCCCAAGCACATTTCCGACGAAAACCATCAAAAACGGAAACAAAAAATATTCGAAACGCATAAATCTTCCTCTGATTTAAAATACCGATAAAACTCACATAAAACTCACAAAAAAACAATACAAAATTAAGGAACCGATGGAATCAATGCTTCCTAAACAACGGGGAAACGTCAAAATCAGTCACTGACAGTTTTTGATGACTTCATGAGCCGACAAAACCACGACACTCAAGCGTCAATCCTACAGCTTTCGCGACATCGACTATTTTCGTCTCAAAATCTTCAGAATTCACTGCAGATACGCAATTGTCGGATGAACCTTACTGTTGTACTTATCAATAAGCGTATCCATGTTCTCAAAACCTTGAATCTGACTTCGCGGGGAAAAAAGCATTCCTTTTATTTTCGTATTATTTTGAATGTGGCGAGCAAAAAATTCATGCTCCCGACCCTCTGCCGGAATACACTCCAACAAATCATAGACTCTTGGGTTGTGATCCATTAACGATGTACAATAGGGCATTTTGTCAAAGGGTATACAGCCATATTTCAGATACATTTCCGACAGATTGGAACATCGTTCTCCATTACACTGTGATTTTATTACCACATTATTCATCTTGTACAACAAATAACGCAACACATTACATCCCGGCTTGTTTTCTATCATTATTTCTCTGCATTTATCGAGAATGTCGAAAATATACAAAACCTTCGTTTCGTTCATGATCCAGGATTTAACAGATTGATAATATTCATCCGGTGTTTCTGCAAATTCGGAAAGACTCATTTTTGTTTCTGTAAGAAACGCCATCAGTTTTTTGTATTCAACATGACTACGGCTAAATTTCGGAATACCTCCAAAGATTCGGGCAATTTTATTGAATTCGCAAGGTCGAATCGCCGTAGACCAATCGTCAATGACCAGAATGTTCATGGTCTTTTCCAAAATATCGATACAATCACGATGAATCGAGAGGCTGACCGCATAGTTTCCTGACAAATCCTGGTGGGTAAAAGCGATGACTCTGTCGAACTTGCTGATATTGTCTTTGGCAATTGTAAAAGTAACTTCGTAAAAAATTTGTTGCTTTACAAAAAATGGTTTGATTTTCTGAATATAATATATATCATTATTCAAAATTTCAACGCAGGCCGAAGGAAAATTCACTTTTTCAGCAATTTTCTCATAATACTCGTCTTGTTCTGTATCCGTATTTAACGGAAAATCTCCAATATTTTCCAATACATCAAGTTCATATTCCCGCTTCAGAAAATGCTTGATTTTCAACAGATACTCATAGTATTTGAGCATCAGTCTTTCCGACCCGTCTTCATCAATTGTATAGTGTGAGACAGACATTTGCAACAGTTTATGAAACTGACATAAAAATCGAAGATTGCCGCATGTTTTTAAGAACCTTATTCCTTCCTTAATTACCTCATTATCGTACGATTCGACATCACTGCCATTTGCACAAATTTTTACAGCGATATACTCAACGAAATTTCGAAGCTGAGACAGAATATTTTGCGAGAGAAAACCTCTGTCTGAATCACCAACTCTTGCGATGTTCTCGCAAATATTTTTATCTATGGTTCGTATGGCTGCATCAATTTTTGTCATCATTTTCTCCAAGTTGCTTCTTGTTTACGTAATTTGATAGAGACAATCCCCCCACAGGGCTGAACGTCCGTAATTATCGCAGTAATACTCATACGGAACTGTCTAAAGTATTTTCGAAATCAAACATCGGTCAGATTCACTCGCCCGGCGTTTCAATCGAAAGATTGCGCTCTGCCGACGCGCGATGTACCGTGATTTGTTGGATGAAACAGACAAATGAGCGAAAAAAACAAGACGCTCAAACGTCAGTCCTACGGATTCCGCGACATCGCCGGCTTCCGCCAAAATCCTCGGAATTCGCTGAAGCTGGTACGTACTTGTAATGAACTGGATGTTCTTCACGGACTCCGCTTGGGAAGCTGAAATCTCAAGCGGAATCCGTAGATTTCCGTATCAGATATTTCACGTCATTTCACGTTATAGAGTTCCAACTCCCAGACTCTTGCGAGAATTCCAGGCGTGTTGATGAAAAGTCGTACGCGGTCCGTCGTGACGGAATCAAACATAAATCCAAAATCAACGTACTTATTTCCTTTCACTCCCGCTTTCGGAATATCCACCCAGCGCCCGTTCTGGAACAGCTGAAGCTGGAAGTTTTCCGTCGGCGTCGTCGGAATTCCGCTGCCCGCCTGACCCGTCACGATGCGCGCGGCGTTGAACGTCACAGGCGCGTCCCACGTAAATTCGACCCACGTCTCCGTCCGCTCGCTTTCCGAACCGTCGACGGAAACCCAGCGCGAAGCGTTACTTGCGTAATCCGCAATCCCGTCATTAATATTTTTGGCGGGGTACATTCCGCTGCGATGTTCCGACGATGCTTTTACTTCGGCGCTTCGTGCGTAATTAATTCCGGCAGACGCCAGCCATTTTGGAGTCTGAACCGGCATCGATTCGTACGGAAAATCCGCGACACCCGTTTTCATGAGTTCAATGAGTTCGGGAAGATGATTTTCGTACACGCTGCGAGGGAGTGCGTCGTGTTTTTTGCAGACGGAGGCGGCCATTCCGACGACTTCGCCCATCATTCCTCCGGTACGCATCACACGGACGGTTCCCAGCGCGATGTGCGTCACGCTGATGTCGCGGCCCGCCATAAAGAGGTTATTAATGTTGCGGCTGTACAGCGTTCGATACGGAATCGCATAATGCGGCGGCTTCTTTCCCATCTGACAAAACGAACGAAATTCATTTCCGGGGAAATATTTCGTGTTGTCGGGCGCGGGATAGTGCAAGTCGATCGACCAGGTGCACGGAACGCACGCATCCTCCCACTGTCGGTCGCTCGTAATGTCCTGTTCACGCAAAACGACGTCTCCCAGCAGCCGTCGCGACTCTCGTTTTCCCGCAAGGAACGCCAGCCAGCCGAATTCCCGGTTTTTCACCTGTGAAACCCAGTTTCCATCCTCATGATTCTTCATGTACGCCCAGTGACCGTATGCGGCCCGCAAACCGTTGTCGCGAATGCGTTCGAACTCCCAAATTTGGTCGTACGTCAGACCCGTTTCCCAGTCCCAGTCGCCGCGAAGCATCGGACGAATGCTTTCTTTGCAGAACTGATGCGCCCACGGAAGTTCGGGAAAAACCGTCTCTTTGTCGGTTTCGACGGTGTACCACTGACACGATGCGCCCATCGTGAGTTTGTCGGTCGACTCCGGAGCGCTGGGTTCGTCGAACTCGCTGCGCGCCTCGCGTCCCATGTGCCAGTCCGCGCCCGCCAGAAATCCGACGCATCCGTCGCCCGTGCAGTCCGCAAAGAGTTTGGCCGGGAAACGCAGTTCCACACCCGTTTCGATGTTTTTTCCAATCACGGCCTGAATGCAGGCGGACTCTTTATCGACTTCGACGGCCGTCACGTGCGTCGAGAGAAAAAGGTCGAGATTCGTGTATTTTTCACAAAGCGCCAGACGCTCGCCGTCCTTGTAGTGACCCGCTTCGCGCGCGTTTCCGCCGCCGTGAGGACCCATGAGGTACGTGAGATTTCCGACGTTTTTGTAAGGCGGAAGATTCACGCCGCCGTTCAGATGGACGCGGATTTCCGTCGAACCGTTTCCGCCGAGAACCGGTCGGTCCTGAATGAGCGCCACATCAAGTCCCAGCTGCGCGGCGGCGCAGGCGGCGCACGTTCCCGCAATTCCGCCTCCCGCGACGACCAAATCGTACGCTTTTTCACGTGCGTTCGGCGCGACGGACGGCAAACGCAGCGCTTGACGGCGCACCTCTTCAAGCGGTTTCGGATCGTTCGGAAGCTCGCAAGTGTCGGACGTCGTAAAATACAGCGCATCGACGCGGCCGTCGAACCCCGTAAGGTCCTGAAGTTCGACCGAAACGGACGCACCGTCGTTTTTCACCTCCACGCACCCCGCCTTCTGCCAGCTCCAGCCGGAACCATGAATTCCAAGCGTGATTTCCGAGGGGGTTCCGTCGAGAATGAGTCGGAATTTTCCCGGCGCCCAGTCGCGTTCGAGCGTTGCTTCGTCGAGGTCTTTCGGGAGCCACGGCGAAACCCAGTTGCGAGTGCGAACAAAAACGTTGTAAGTGCCGGATTTAACGAATGTTACAGCGGTTTTTGCATTTGCGACGGGCTTTCCCATTCCGTGCGCCAAAAGGATGACGGACCCCGCCTCGCCGGGCGACTGAATATCCATGAATTGCTGATCGACGGACCATCCGCCTTTTTCCTGAAAACTTTCCGCTTCGACGAAAATCTGAGCGTTCGCGGCCGACCACGAGGCTGCTGCGCAGACGAAAACTGTCAAAATAAGGGAATAAAATCGACGCATACCTGGGACCTTTCTATTTTTTTTGCTGTAAAAATTCATACAAACCGCACAAGGGTTCATTCATTCTGACATTATAACACAACATCGGACTCAGTGCCAGTGGGTGTGAAAAAAAGTCTTCATTTTTTTGTAAAAACACCGGTTTCCGTTTTACCCGAGTCTCGAGACCAAAAAATACCGATTTTTACGGAGTCTTTTATTCGCGGCCGGAAAAACCCTAATTCATCCCTCCTGGGAGCGCGGGCATCCTGCCCGCATGATTCCTCAAAGGAACG
>CAYTLK010000149.1:0-6952 GCA_964438515.1 uncultured Planctomycetaceae bacterium | reverse complement strand
TCATTACGGGCTTGCTTACGCATTGTTCGGTCCGGCGCACTTACAGCGGGCAAAAAGCCCGCCGCTCGCCAGAATGCGTTTAACGTACATTCTTTAAAGGTGTATGAATACATTATACATAAAGTTCGAAAACTTTCCAAGTCTTTTTAGTGAAAAATAGAAAAAAAGTTCAAAATCTTCCCACTCCTTCTTGAAACTTTTGTCAAATCGGGTATAATGGAGAAACTACAGAACCTTTGTCTCCACTATAGGAAAGTCCCATGAACGAAAAAAACGAAGAATCCAATCCGTTTCAGTTCCGAAAAATCGTGCTTGCGAGCGCCTCGCCGCGTCGTCGGGAGTTGATGACGCAGGCGGGATTCACGTTTCAGGTGCTTCCCGCAGACGCAAACGTCGAGACGGAATTCGACCCGAAGCGATTCGACTCCCCGGCAGAATTCGTCGTTTTCGAGGCGCAGCTCAAGGCGCAGAACGTCGCGAAACGGTTTCCGGATGAAGATATTGTGATTGTTGCTTGCGACACGGTGGCGGTCTGTCAGGGCGAAATCCTCGGAAAACCCGTGGACCGAAACGACGCGCAGCGCATGCTTTCGATGCTTTCGGGGAGCGTTCATGAGGTGATTTCGGGCCTCTGCCTCCTCAATCCCAGCGTCCCCGCCCGCCTCCATCTCGAATCGGTTGTGACGCGCCTTGAGATGGACCGTCTGACCCCCGACCAGCTTTCTGCGTACCTCGATTCGGAAAAATGGGTCGGAAAAGCGGGCGCGTTCGGCTATCAGGACGGAAACGACTGGCTCAAAATCCTTGAAGGAACGGAATCGAACGTCGTAGGGCTTCCGATCGAGCGCCTCACCGAACTGTTGCGTCCTGCGGCGGGATGGTTCTCGGCACTTCTTTGATTATTGAATGATTTAACCCATCCTTTTGTTGGAATTTCTTTTAAAAAACCAAAAAAATTTGTGTTTTTCTGAAATTTTTTCTTGACTTTCTAAAAGAGTGGTTTACAATAGAATACTGTTAAACAAACAATATGAATTGCTGACATTTGTGGGGTAATTTATGAAAAAACACATGTTTTTGATGGCGTTTTCGCTTTGTTCGTCCCTGTGTGCGTCTGTTTTTGCGCAAAACGGCGGCTTGAGTGCTTGGTGGGTCGGAAGCGATTATACGAATACCAGCCAGACGACTGCCGTCAGCTGGACCGACCGTGTTTCGGGAATTTCCGCAACGGCTGTTGCCGGCGCCGGGATTTACCCCTATTTGAACGCAGCGGGAAATGCCGTCACATTCACGCGCAGCGGTTCTGCAGTCGGCAGCGCCGGAGCCAATTTTTCCTCTGCGACGAACCCCATTGCGGGCCTCACGGACTTCTCGGTCCTCGTGAAATTCACTCCTTCGGCGGTCGGATGTTCCGGCAACGGTAATTTCTACCAGGATTCAGGACTCGTCGCGGCCGAGCAGGCGGGAGTCACGGCCGACTGGGGACTCGGTTACAAATCCGGGAAAAATGTGGTTGCGGGTTACGGAACAAGCGTAAAAGATACCACGCTGAATTCTTCTGGAACCGTGGAGGTCGGCGCGACCGCCATTGCGGGAATGACCGTCACGGGGTCGCAGCTGAACGTCTGGAACAACGGCGTGTCGCAGGGAACCGCAACGGTTACGAATTCTGCACGAAATAACACTCCGCTGCTCATCGGACGCATGGGAGCCGACGGCGGCTGGTATGCGGGCGACATTGCGGAAATCCGCATCTTCAATCATGGTCTGACCGCCTCCGAAATGTCCGTTCAGACCGACATTATGGCAAACAATCTCGCAACGTACGCCTGGAATGGCACAACGGGAAACTGGGGCGATTCAAGCTGGGTGAAGTCGGACGGCACTGGAACGGGGACGCTGGCTGCTGGAGTGCACGCCTTTATCGAGTCGGGAAGCGTCACGATGGCGAATTCTCCAATCGTTAAAAGCATCACGGTCGGAAACGGTCTTTCTACCGGAACCGCTTCACTCACCGCGACGACTGCGACGCTGGCCGGCGCTGAAAAAGTCATTCTGATTGCCGGCGGAAAGCTGAATTACTCGAATACCGTCGCCACAAACAACATCTACATCGCTGGCGGAACCCTCTCCGGCGTCACCTCCATCGCCTCCACAACCGGAATTGCGGAGCTCCACATTGAAAGCGGAACCTTCACCACGGGCGGAAGTTTCGACGTGGGCGGATTCAATGGTACGGGAAGCGGAAAACTCACGGTAAGCGGCGGAACCGTGAATATGGCGAATTCTTCGAACTATTTCTGCGTCGGAAACCGTTCCTCCGGGTCGGCTGAAGTCGAACAGAACGGCGGAACGATGAACCTCGGATGGATTACCGTCGGACACAAAACTGTCGGTACGTTCAATCTGAACGGCGGAACTTTGAATATCGCACGAATGACACTCGGTGAGGGAACGGAAGGCGCCACCACTGGAAACGGAACCTTCAACATGAAGGGCGGAACGCTCACTTCCGCAGATGAAATCTCGGTCGGAACTCAATCGACGGGCGCATTCAATCTGTCGAACGGCTCGCTCAAAACCACGACGCTCACGCTCGCCACCGCAAGCGGTTCGTTCAACATGAAGGGCGGAACGCTGACTGCAACGACCGCAAACCTCAACGCAGGAACGTTCACGTACACCGCCGGAACGCTGGCCGTCAACGACCTGAACGTAAATTCCGGCGCAACATTCGACACAAAAGACACATTTCAGTACGGAAACTCCGCGACGGTTCAGAGAATCACGATGAACGGAGGCTCCTTCACGACCACCTCCGCAGACCCCAACAACCCGCACCGCGCGATGTACATCGGCACGACATCCGGCGGCATCGGCGAGTTTGTCATGAAGAGCGGGACCGCAGTGTTTGGCGGCGACGTGAACTTCGGACACGCGGCAGGTTCGACTGGAACGCTCAAAATCAACGGCGGTTCCCTCTCCGTCAACAGTTTGAACGTTGGGCGTGATGGAAAAGGCGTGATGGAAATGACGAGCGGCACTTTCTCTACCAATTGGTATCTCTCGATTGCAGACAGCGCGGGATCCGAGGGAAACGTAACGGTCTCGGGCGGATCGGTTACAACTCCAAACCTCTCCGTTGGAAACCGTGCTCTCGGCACGATGACGCAGACGGGCGGAATCGTCAATGCGACGAACACCCGTGTTGGTGAATCGGCAACTGGAAATGGCGATTTGACCGTTTCGGGCGGCATTCTGAAAACGGCGCAAACGTTAACCGTCGGCGCGGCGGGAACGGGAAAAATGACGATCTCCGACAACGCATACGTTCAGGCAGAGACCGTCAAGAACGCACAGAATATCACCTTTAAAGGCGGAAATCTCATCACAAAGAATGTTGTCGGTAACCTCACGCAAACGGGCGGAACGCTGCACGTCGGCGGAAACATCTCGCAGGGACTCGATTGGGCGCGCTACAAATTTACCGGTTTGAACGATGGTTTCCCCGGATACACGACGGAGAACAGCTCAAGCTGGACCCATCCGACTTTGACCGATGCGGAGAATTTCTGGACTGGCGTGAAGGAAAAGACCCCTGCGGCAACCGGTGTCGGAAACTTGGGAGACGGACAAATGGCGAACAATTCAGGCCCAGACATCGACTATTACAGTTTGATTTACAATGGAATGGTGTACATTAATAAAGCTGACGATTATACGTTCAGTTTCTCGGCTGATGACGGCGGGTTTATCTATGTAGACGGACAGCTCGTCTCGCAGATGAGTTCCGTCAACCAAGCTGAACCGTGGGGAAAAGCAAGCATCAACACCGCGATTAACCTCACGGAAGGCTGGCATAATTTTGAATATCGTTACTACGAAGGCTGGGGCGGAAACAGCATCAACAGCATGACGATGACGAATTCCTCCGGGAGCGTAAGCCTCTTGAACAATTCGACTCAAGGCGTCCTTTTGGCCAACATGGATTCCGAAATTGCAGATATGCACATTAACGGGAATTACACGATGGGCGAAGAGGCGACGCTCCAAATGGAAGTGAA
Organism: uncultured Planctomycetaceae bacterium; assembly: GCA_964438515.1. Taxonomy (GTDB): domain Bacteria; phylum Planctomycetota; class Planctomycetia; order Pirellulales; family Thermoguttaceae; genus RGIG3701. The sequence continues at coordinate 2,888 of CAYTLK010000149.1, read as the reverse complement.
TGCGGAAATCGGCACGTACGATCGGCTCTTCGTAAGCGGAAACGCAGATTACAGCGGAAATCTCGTCGTCGATGTGTTCGGCGACCCAACGTATACCGGGGCGATGAATCTATTGAACGCGGAAAATGGCGGAACGATGAATCTCGATTTCAGCAGCATCACGATCAACAGCATTTTCGATCAGTCTTATTGGGATATTTCGGGGCTTTTGGCAGGCGGAAACGGTGTCCTGAGCATTCGTTCCGACATGGTTCCGGAACCGTCCGCGTGGATTCTGTTCCTTCTGGGAGCCTCCGCGATGGGCCTCGTGCGGCGTTTCCGAAAGCGCAACTGTTGCGGATGTACCGATTATGCCGGGTGATTTTCGTTTTTTTCCCTTTTCATTCCCAAAAAGAAGAAAAAAGAATTGACTTTTGGAACGATTTTGACAATAATAAAGGGTGAGGGTGTATTGTTCTTTACACGAACAGTGCAGCCCTCCTCATACTGAATATTATAAGGAAAAAAAAGCAGGAATTTCATCATGGCAGAAAAATACCTGACAGTAGAAGAAGTCGCCTCGACGTTAAGTATCACCAACGCAGAAGTGATTGCGGCCACAACTCAAGGCCAACTGCGCGGTTATAAAGACGGTTCGGCATGGAAGTTTCGTCAGGAAGATGTCGATAAATATGCGTCCGACTTGCGCAATGCGGTGAGCAGCGCTGATGATTACGGCTATGGTGACGATTACGACCACAACGACGGTGCGAGCGGGTTGGGCGGTTCTTCCGACATCAACAACACGCTCGACAACGACGTGACGTTCAGCCCCGAAGAATCGGGTCTTGCGCTCTCCGACTACAAAGACAGCGAGGATGGAAGCGACGATCTCGTTCTGGGCGAAGACAACGCCCTCACTGGAAGCAGCGTCGGCGGAAGCGGTCTGGCGTTGGGCGAACAAAGCGGCATCTCCCTCATGAGCACCACCGACTCCGGCATTTCGCTCGACGAAGATGAAAGCGGCGAAGTCCTTGAACTCGGCGAAGACAATCTCCAGATGGGCAGTTCCCTCCTGAGCGGCAGTCTTGCGGCTTCCCTTTCGAGCACCGTTCCCAGCGACGATTTCAGTCTGACGACCGACGATGAGGAGGGTGACGAGGAAGACAGCGGTTCCCAAGTCATCATGATTGATGAAAATGAGGAACTTGGCGACCTTGGACCTGCGGCAGGCGGCGACGAACTGAATAATGCATCGGGGCTTGATGACGGAGCGGCGGTCGCAGACGACAGTTTGGGCGCGGACACCGGAATGATGCCCAGTGCGCCGGTGATTCAGTACAGTTGGTACGACCAGCCGGAGCGGGCGTATTCAATTTGGTCGGTATTGGGTTTGATCGTTTGTTTTATATTTCTGACGACGACTCTTTTATTCTCGATTGATCTCATCCGCAACATCTGGAGCTGGGACAAGACGCCGTATTCCAGCGCCTTGATGGATTGGGTCATCAACACGTTCATCAATAAATAAGAAGAAACCAGAGTGTCAGGTTATTTTCTATCGGAACCCTTCATTCCCCTCTTACGAAGAGGGGAATTTGAGGTGGGTTGTGTATTCTCCTCAAAATGAATCTGTACAGTTATTAAAAATCCGCCATGATACAATCTATTGAACCCAACATAGCCGACCTCGCCAACGGCTGGCTGAAATCGTACAATCTCGACTATAAACTGGAGCAGGAGTCGCTCAATGATGAAATCGACAAGGCGCTTGAAGATTATTACTCCAAGAACGGCGGCTCCGGCGGAAACCTTCCCGATGCGAAACTGTTGCTGAAAAGCAAAGACCTTCGTTTTTATCCTATTCTTATCGAGTACAAAGGCTACAAAGACCGTCTCGTGAAATTGGACGATGCGGGTCAGGTGGAGAACAAAACTTCTCGAAACGAACCGAATTTTAAAAACATTAATTCCTATGCCGTCAACGGTGCGGTACATTACGCGAATGCGCTGCTTCATCACACGAGCTACACCGACATTATTGCGATTGGAATGACCGGTTATAAAGACGAAACCGGAAAAATCCGTCACCAAATCGGCGTGTATTACGTATCAAAAAGCAATTTTGGCGTAGGGCAAAAAGTGGGTGAATTTACCGATTTTTCCTTTTTGAAAGAAGAAAATTTTGATGCGTTCATTGAAGAAGTCAAAAAGCTGTCGCTCACGCAAGAGGAAATCGACAAACTGCGTGAACAGCGTGAAAGAGCCATTGAAGCAAGTCTGGTAAAACTCAACAACGACATCTACCAGAATGAAAAAGGTCTGGGCGAAAACGACCGCGTTTATCTCGTTGCCGCCTCCATTATCGCCACGCTCGGCATCCCTGGAAAAGTTCCTCCCCTCGAAAAAAAAGATTTAAAATCACAAACATTCATCGGCGGACGAGACGGCGATATTTTAATTGCAAGGATCGAGGCGTTCCTGAACGAAAAGCAGCTGCCCGACGAGAAGAAAAACCTCATTATACGTACGCTGCAAAATACGCTGATGACGGATAACATCAACAAAGTCACCAACGACGAAAGCCAGCTTAAACGCGTTTTCGTAAAGATTGTGGATGACCTCGGCATTTATTACAAAGTTGAACTGACGACTGATTTTACGGGCAAACTCTTTAACGAAATGTACTCGTGGCTCGGTTTTACGCAGGACAAGCTCAATGATGTCGTCCTGACACCTTCCTACGTGGCATCGCTATTGGTGCGTCTGGCTCGAGTGAACAAAGATTCCTATGTTTGGGACTTTGCCACCGGTTCGGCAGGTTTGCTCGTGGCGGCAATGAACGAAATGCTCGACGATGCCAAAGAAAACATCAAATCGCCCGAAGAACTGGCTCGGAAAGAATTGAA
>CAYTLK010000148.1:0-7556 GCA_964438515.1 uncultured Planctomycetaceae bacterium | reverse complement strand
ACCCGCTTGCTGCGCACCTGCTTGCGAAGCACCGGCTTGCGAAGCTCCTGCTTGCGAAAAACCCGCTTGCTAATTTTTAGGTAAAACCTTGATACTGGAATCCTCTTCGGAGGGTTCCAGACTGGTAAAAAGCCCTGACTTTACCTCAATAGCTGGTTCATCCCAGCTGTTTTTGTTTCTTGAACTTTTTTCTTCTTTTCTCTTCTTTTCTCCCTTTTTTCTCTACCCGGTACTTGAAACTTTATCACTTCGTGCTATAATACACTTTTCATATAAATTATTCGTTCGGGAACCTTTTGCTCCCGTTTACTTCATAACTTTGGTTAGGAATCATTAGTATGCCAACAATCAATCAGTTAGTCCGCAAGGGTCGTGTCATGCCGCGCAAATTCAGCAAAAGCCCGGTCCTCGACAAAAACCCGCAGAAACGTGGTGTGTGCCTCCAAGTCCGTACCATGACGCCGAAAAAACCGAACTCCGCTCTGCGTAAAATCACGCGTGTGCGTCTGTCCAACGGAAAAGAAATTACCGTCTACATTCCTGGTGAAGGTCATAACCTTCAGGAACACTCGATCGTTCTCGTTCGCGGCGGTCGTATTCGAGACCTTCCGGGCGTTCGTTACCAGGTGATTCGCGGTACGCTCGATGCTCAGGGTGTCAAAAACCGTAAGCAGGCCCGCAGTCGTTACGGCGCCAAGAAAAATCAGCAGGTCGCGAAGAAACGCTAAGTCGTTTTCGCCCCAGATTCTGTAGTTCGTGAAAGGGGACGGCTGTGAGTAATAAAGCCTTGCGCGGCGGAACATTGGGTTTCCCGCATGCTTTATGAACAGATGGAAGCGGTCGTCGGTATGAGTCAGATGCAGAATCCCTGTCGCTGGGGAGTGTGAACCACATACTTCCATTCCCTTAATTTTTCGGGTCACACCGAGTTTTCACTGAAACATTTAACCTAAATAAGAGGATAAAATGGGTAATATTACCGCAAGTCGCAAGCAGCTCGTTGGAGATCCTGTTTACGGATCCCTGCTCGCCAGCAAATTCATCAACTGCCTTATGTATGATGGTAAAAAAAGCACCGCTCAGGAAGTTTTCTATGACGCGCTGAAAGAAATCGAAAAGAAAATCACCGACAAACCGAGCATCGAAGTCTTCACGCAAGCGATTGAAAACGTGAAGCCGAACATCGAAGTTCGTTCCAAGCGAGTGGGTGGTTCGTCCTATCAGGTTCCTATGCAGGTCAACCGCGTCCGTCAGCAGTCCCTTGCAATCCGCTGGGTCCTCGGTGCCGTCCGCGACAAAAAAGGTCAGCCGACCGCACAGAAGCTCGCTGCTGAAATTCTGGCTGCGTACAACAAAGAAGGTACCGCCTATACGAAACGTGAAAACGTGCACCGTATGGCAGAAGCAAACAAGGCGTTCGCCCATTTCGCATGGTGAGAAACGGTGTCCGCACCGGCACTCTGAATGCCTGCGGATGCTCGTTCGAATGCTTGAAAGCTGCGCGACTTCGTTGCGTTGTTGTTCAAAAACTTGAATGTTGAATGCTTTGAAATTGAAGACCCTGAGATTTTTTTCGGGGTCTTTTTCTGTAATGATATCCGTAAAAAAATCATAGTCGTTTGCAAATCCTGAAAAAACGAAACTTCAAAATACGTTTGGTTTCAAAGTATATTGCACATAAAACAAAAAGGAATGAAAAATGAAAAAACCCGCCGCAACTGTATTTTTTTTGGGAATTCTGGGACTTGTTTCCCAAGTTTTCGCGCAATCCTTTCTTTCGAACGACTGGCTCAATCAGTGGAACAATCCGCCGGTGCAGATGCGTCCCCTTCAAATTGTGCATGGAAACACACCCGCCGATCAGCAGGAAGAACGTCTGAAATTCCTCAAAAATGAATGCGGACTGGGCGGAATCGTCTGTAATTTCGAACACACAAACTATTTGACGAGTGAAACGGGATGGGAAAATTTTATCAAAACCGTCGAAACTGCGAAACAATTGGGACTCCGTGTCTGGATTTACGACGAGGACGGCTATCCCAGCCCGGCGGCTGGAGGGCTTGTGATTCAAAATCACCCGGAATTTGAGTCGCTGGAACTCGTTTACGATGCTTCCAACCCGGAAAATCCGTACATTATACGTGACTGTTACGAATTTACGCACGCCGCGAACAACTTTTACGCTCTCCGACGCTACCCGAACGTCACGAGCGATGCGGCGATGGAACGATTTTTAACGGTCACGCACCGCGAATACGCCAAACGTCTGACCGACGCTGGTCTTTTCGATGTGGTGGAAGCTTTTTTCACGGACGAACCCTCACTCAACGCTTTCAATACCGGGGAAATTACGAAAAAAGTACACGTCCGCGTCCAGGACGAACCCAATCCGGAGAAGAAAAATTTACCCATGATTCCTTGGAACGAGGATTTTCCGAAAATCTACCAGGAAATGTACGGCGAAGATCTGCTTGCGGCGCGCAAAAGCCTGTTTATGGGCGACTCGCCGGAGGACAGAAAGGTCCGCCGTCAGTTCTGGAATATGGTCGGAAAAATGTACGAAAACGCTTTTATGGGAAAAATCGGTCGTTGGTGTGCAGAAAACGGAAAATGTTCCTCCGGACACGCGCTTCGCGAGGAGTCGCTCCTCTATCACGTTCCATGCTACGGAAATTATTTTGCCGGAACGCGCACGATGCAGCTTGCGGGGATGGATTTTCTCAACAATCAGCCTCTTGCGGCGAGGTTCGGATGGCGCACGGCAATTTATCCTTCCTCCTCGAATATCATGAACGGTCAGCGGCGCATGATGACGGAGGACAGCGACCATTCAGAGCGTTTGAATCTCGAACGGAATGCAACTCTTGAGGAAATGGAACTCACCGCCGGCTGGCAGATGGCGCTTGGATGCACGGAATTCACCCTTTATTACGCTTCCACCCCCGAAACCGCCTCGCGAAACCGTCCCTATTGCGACTTTGTTGGGCGCCTGAATTCCATCCTTCGTGATGCAAGCATCGTTAAACGTGGTATTTTGTACTATCCATGCCGCGATTTGCAGGAAGAATACCGACCTATTGCGGAAAAACTCACCCTGGAAACCCAGTCGCAACGGATGCAAGCAATCATCGCGTCGTACTACGCGCACGGTCAGGCGTTCATGGAGGGTCAAATTCCATTTATGGCGGCCGACGACCTCATGCTGAATGAGGCGGAGATCGTCAAAAGTGCGTCTGGAAAAGCATTTTTGAAACTTGGAAATCAGTCTCAAATCGAAATTTTAAGCATTCCGGCAGGCGTCGAGCTTCCGGAAAACGTCGTGCGGCTCGTTTCGGAGTTCCGGGACGCGGGAGGCTGCGTCCTCAACGGCGACGATCTTCCTCTTGAGCCGCAGCTCCCCAAAATTCTGAACGGAAACGATACAAAAAACATCGTTTTGGGAGAATTTGAACGAGAAGGTTCCAGAATTTATACGCTTTCCAACGCCCGAACGGAAGGAACATTTACAGGAACGCTGACCGTTTCGCCGACCGCTCGAAAATGTACCGTTTTTGACCCCTCAACCGGAGAAAAAACGGAAGCACCCCTTCAAAATGGAACGATTTCCATTCAAATTCCACCGATGAAGACGCTCGTCTGGGTTCTTCAGGAATAGCGGTCCGATTTTTGGGAGGAAGAAACTCAATTTTTGAATATTCTGTTTCGAAAATCCTAAAATGAGTCCAAAAACTAAATACCAGGAGTTTCCTCCCGTTAGGGTGGAAACTCCGCACGGTACAAAAAACCCTTGAAGCACCATGTTTATTGTACAACTTTCATACAGTAATAATTTTTTCATTCAAATCTTAGGTTTTTAGAATTTCATTGGAGTGTTTTATGTCGTCCGACGAACTGTCATTTGAAGACTTGGGAAAAGCATTTGCGCGAGCCGTACGCGGAAATAGGGGCGAAAAAAAGACCGAAGCAGAATATTCCAACGGATCCGCCTCCGAAAACCAGAAAACGGAGGAAGATGAGGATTCTTGGGTCGATCTTCCGGAAAATTTATTCGACGACGATTTTTCCGAAAATGAGGACGAGGACGAAAATACAGCCGTTCTGACGATGTACAACGAGAATGAAACCGAAGAAAAACCCTTTGGAAATTCGGATTTTCGCTCCTACACCGATGAAATTGATGACGATCGCATCGTTCCCGTCACTCCGGAAACGATTCTTGAGGCGATGCTTTTCGTTGGAAACCCGCTCAACGCACCGATTACGCCGGAAATTTTTTCGAGTCTGATGCGCGGCGTCAGCGTTCCAGAAATCCACGAACTTGTAAAAGAACTCAATATTCGTTACGAGGCCGACGGCTGTCCGTGGGAAATTGCGTGGTTTGAGGAAGAAAAAGGGGTTTTTATGCAGCTTCGGGACTCTTTTGAACCACTGCGGGAAAACTTTTACGGAAAGATTCGTCAAGCAAAACTCTCGCAGGCCGCAATCGACACACTCGCACTCATCGCGTACGAACAGCCGCTTTCGATGGATGAAATCAATCAGCTTCGCGGAGCGTCGAGCGCCAGCATTCTCGCACAGCTTGTACGACGCCAGCTGCTGCGCACTCAGAAAATCCGCCGCGGCACAAAATTCATGACAGTTTACTACACCACCGAACGATTTTTGAAACTTTTTGAATTGGAATCTCTGAGCGATTTACCCCAAAGTGAGGATCTGGACCGGGAATAATGTACCGAATTGATTGGTTCTTATTACGAATTTTCAAGTTCTTTTCCGCTCATAATGTCGGAAAGTTTTTCGAAACGGGTTGGATGCTGCAATTTTCGAATGGCTTTCGCCTCGATTTGCCGAACACGTTCACGCGTAATCGCAAAAAACCGACCGACTTCTTCGAGCGTGTACAAGTGCCCGTTTGCGAGTCCGTAACGCAGCCGAATCACTTCGCGCTCCCGATAGCTCAAATCGTAAAGAAGATCGTTGAGTTTTTCCCGAATCGCCTCGCAATTAATGCGTTCCATCGGCGTTTCTTCCCGTTTATCTTCCAGAAAGTCTCCAAAAACGCTTTCATCGTACCGATTCACCGGCTGGTCGAGCGAAATGAGATTCCGATTCATTTGCAGAACCGTCATTGCTTCCGTCATTCGGATTCCGGACGATTTCGCCATTTCTTCGATTGTGGGTTCCCGCTCAATCTGCTGAATCAGATTTTGCCGCGCCTGACGCACTTTCCGCATCGTTCCCACCACGTGCAGCGGAACGCGAATCGTACGGCTCTGGTTCACGATGGAACGCGTAATCGCCTGACGAATCCACCACGTCGCGTAGGTAGAAAATTTAAATCCCCTTTGGAACTGAAATTTATCGACGGCCCGCATCAGTCCCGTATTTCCTTCCTGAATCAAATCGATGAATGAAACTCCACGATTTTGGTAGTTTTTCGCAATGGAAACAACGAGGCGCAAGTTTCCGGCAGAAAGCTTCCGTTTTACATTTTCGTACCGTTTTTGAAGCTGTTTCGCTTTCAAAACGAAACGCTGAAGCGACTTTGGACTTTCATGCGTCTGACGCATCATCAGACAAATTTCGCGCCGCATCCGATAAAGCGATTCCGAAGCCTGCGAATCCGACTTGAAACGCTTCGATTCGAGGTACAAAACCATCATCTGTTCCGAAATATGTTTCAGAGACTCAAAAAGATTCCGAATCACAGAGATTTGAATCTGTATTTCATAAATCAAATGAACGCCTTTGGTTCTGCGGCGGAACATCTGACGAAACGCCAGTTTGCGCGACGTCAATTCGGAAGTTCGATTGAAAACAGAGGGGTACGCCGCCCGATTTTGTTCAATCAACATTCGCAACGTTTCGATATTTTGCGTAATAATCGAAATGGAACGCTGCTTTTGGTGGGAATTGGTGATGGAAATGTTTACTGTACGTTCCAGTCGTCGTTTGTGTACAAGAAGTTCATCCAACATTTTCAGCACACCGACCTGAATGAAGTGGCTGGATAGAAGAAACTTGCAAAATTTCTCGCGATATTTTTCGATTTTCTTTGCGACTTTCATCTCCTCACCGACAGAAAGCATGGGAAACTCGCCCATTTGCGTGAGATAGATGTAAACAGGATCGTCTTCTTTCGGCACATCGGCAGAAACCTCGGAATCCGCCCCCGCAGAATCCTCCGAATCAAACATACTTGAAAAACGCTGCTGAAAATCATATTGTTGAGAGACGAAATCCAGCCCTCTCAACGCAATAGATTCCTGAAGCGGATCGTTCTGAGGGTAAAAATCATCTTTAAAGTATGGAAATTCCATCATACCACCGTAAAATTTGACGTCTCAGACCACCAATCTTCAACATCAAAGCACTTTGTTTTATAAAAATTACCTATATACTATAATTTACCCTATTTTTCCATCTTCGTCAACCTGTTTTTCGAAAAAAACATAAAATTCCCTAAATTCCTTTTTTTGGGGACGTTTTTTCGGGACGTTTTTTCGATCTTTTGGCTTATGGAAAACGAACCATTTCTCGATTTTGCATTTGTGTCGGGCAGGTTATATTGTATTATCGTTCTTTTGGAGGAAAAATCTGACATTATAACGATAGTTTCAATGAAATTGTTCGTGATTACTGTATGCAAAATTACAGATTTGACGGTTGGTTAAAATAGAAAAGAAATATTTTTTACGCAGTCTTTTTTAGTCCCTTTTTGGTCCCTTTTTCGTTCCCGAAGAACCTTCAAAAGTGTTTGTACTTTTTGTACGCATTCATTTGTAAAAAGTTTACAAAAAGAGCCATTTTTCAATCTTTTTGTATAATTTTTCTATTTTAAACCAACACATTTTAAACCCGCCGTATTTTGAATTCCCGTTTTCCCATCGTGATTCATTTGCAAAAAGACGACCGCAGAAATCCTCTGTAGCGGAATTCTCAAGTGAAAATTTCGTACCAAAAAAAGGATTCAATCTTGTTAGATAAACTTTGTCGGCCTCGTCAAAATTTTTATTTTTTTTGTTAAAAAAACCGATAAAAAGAATATTAATCCCGATTCATTTTGAATTTCCGCTTCTCCGTTTTTACGCTGTCGCGAAACGACGACTTCCGTAACCACCCCACAAGCGAAATTTTCAAATGGAATCCGTACAGGTCAAATTCAGGGACAGAGAGACCCAGGGTAAAATTATGAAAGAACGATCTGAAGAATCGTCTGAAGAAGAAACAAAGCGGAAGGAATTGCGCAAAGAGCTTCTAAAAAAGATCCTTAATAACGAAGGACGCCGGCGCATCGAAGCTCAAGTCTGCGCGGCAGCTGCCGGAAGCCGTTAGATCGTACATCCAGAAAAAACAGGAGGAAAAATGTTTCGTACGTTTTTCCTCCTGTCGTATTTCTTGGGGAGTCGTTCCGAGTTTTTCGGCTTCGATCCCACGCGCGATTCCCCCTATCGGGAGAATCTGGCTGCCCGTCAAGAATTTACGTCGCGGGGAGCGGGGCTTTTTGCACCGTGGCGGTGTTTCCACCCTAACGGGAGGAAACAAGAGCGCTCCCG
>CAYTLK010000147.1:0-7633 GCA_964438515.1 uncultured Planctomycetaceae bacterium | reverse complement strand
CCGTCAAAAAATTGCAGAAAATTTTCCCAAAAAACCTTCTGCAACCCCTTGACGCGAACACAGAAACTCTTGATATTTTGTTTTTACTTTTCTGCTTTCGCAATCAGCGCGTCCGCCTCAGCACGAACGGACTCGTGAAACTCTTTGTTTTCTGAAATTTCTTTCAATGCTTTCAGTACCTTTTTCGTTTCTTTCGTCGCAGCCGTCGCAGAAACTTTTCCCGTACGCGCCTTTTTCTGGAAGACGGACATCTGCGTCCAAACTTTCACCATCTCTTTCGCGCCCTCAATCTTTTGAGCCTTTTTCCCCAAACGATTCACCTCCTCAATCTGCGGCAAACCCTTCAGATTCTTCACGAGCTGCGTCAGACGAAAGAGCGCCTCGGACGGACGTTCCTCCAGCATCGACTCCAACTCCGCAACCTCCGAATCAATGGCGGCATTAATTCCATCGAGGAGCGTCTGGGCGTCTTCATTGTTTTTCGCCTTCTTTTCCAGCTGCGCCATCGCCGACGCCCAGGCTTTTTCCGGAGTGAACTGCATGGCGGCTTTCTTCAGCGGAGCCGGAACGTCTAAATCCAGAACAGGTGAAAAACCATTCACGAGTCGGTTTCTCTGCGCCGCATCGGCCACCGCAGCAGGAACTTTCGGCAAAACCTCACTGGGATTCCCGCCCGCAATGAGTTGCCCCTTGCAATCCAACAAGTACGCCTGCGGAATTCCGCCGCCCTCAGGAGGCGCCAGAGGACAGATGTACTGCTGGTAGTTCGTGAAATTGCAGTTTATCGACTTCAAATAATCGGTGACTTCGGGAGCCATTTCCTGCAGGTGACTCCCAATCATCACGAAGGAACCGGAACGTCCGTACTGGTTCTGACACTCAATCAGATGGGGAAACGCGGCGCGGCAGGGACCGCAGTTGATTCCCCAATATTCGATGTATACGACTTTGCCCGTCAAATCGCTTTCCGACAGCTCGGGTCCGTAAATCGGCGTCCCCGCACTTTGTCCGAAATAGGATTGCGCACCGACAGACTTCCACCCAAAGCTCCAAAGAGCGAGGGCGCACGTTAAAAAAACGAAAACTTTTCTCATAATTCCCTCTTCAAAAAAAATGATTTCGTCGTGCCCCCCAACCAAGTCCCAGAACGCCCAAAAGCAGAAGCAAGAGGGAATTCGGTTCGGGAAGTGCGTTGACGGATCCAAAAACGATGTTTCCTTCAGCATTAATATAACCCGTAAAAGCAGCGATTCCTTCGACAGAAACCGCCAGCGACTGGAGGTCCGCAACGTCAAAACCCGTCGCCCAATCGTCGATTTCAAACGCGTCCGTGTCGTTGATTCCTGTTGCATTTGCGAGATTCAAAATGATTCCCGCATCGTCACCCAAAACGACGTCACTGGTTCCGGTGTACGCCACTTTGTCGAAATCGGTGAGGCTGAAAACGTCGAGAACGATGTTTCCATCCATATTGTAAGCCGCACTCCCGGCGAGCGTCAGCGTTTGTCCCGTCGCCGCACCGATCGTTCCGACTTGCAGCCGTCCGCCTTGCGCAACGTTGAAGGTTCCGTTGTTCATAATCGACGTCGAATACAAGTCGCCCGTCCCGCTGAGATTCAAGCTGCTTACTTTCGAAACGGTCAGCGCCTTCAATTCAGCAGCTCCGCCTGAAATATTCAACGTTCCGTTGCAGGCTTCCTCGTTCCCGATGATAAAAGCCGGCGCTTTCAGCGTTCCTCCCGTCATTTCGACGACCGAACCGTTCGCAGTGGTTCCCCACGCGATGCCGGAATTCCCGCCGTGGCTTGTGACGGCTGCATTGTCCTTAATGAGGACGTAGGTTTTGGCACTCATCGCGACCCACCACTCGACAGACGAGAACGTACTGTTTCCGCCGAACGTGTAGTACGCGGCGTAATCGTAACCGCTCTGCGGCACAACGTTTATACCAGCGTTCGTGCCGCCCCAGAAGTTTCCGTTTGAATAAATGCTGGCGTTTCCGTCGAGCGTGATTTCCACACGGCCGCTGTGTCCGGAAGTAAAATTCTTGAACGGAACGAATGCGCCAGTCACTTTCAGCGACGCGTTGTCGGTCATCGAAAGCGTCGAAACGGTCGTCACATTCGCAGTGGAAGTGTCTCCCAGAATGAAATTCGTTGCTTCGATTACAGAGGAACCGCTCATCGTCACGTTCGAAACGCCGCTCTTTCCGAGCTTCGCGTCCGTCACAACGAGTTTCCCGGTTCCGGACAGTTCAACGACGCCTTTTCCTGCGCCTGCATTCCCGGAATTGAGCGTTGTAACCGCGGCGGTTCCGGCCGAAATGGAAAGGGTTCCAACGGCGGCAGACCCAAGGTTCAGAGTTCCAATTTCCGCAGTTCCGCCCGTCAGATTCACGGCGGCGGCGCTGGTCGTTCCGACGTTTGCAGTCGTCGCTTTCAGTTTTCCCGTTCCGGAAACGGAGACAGAACTTCCTGCCGACCCGGCACCGCTCGCAACGTTCAGGGTTCCAATATCCGTAGAACCGCCCGTCATTTCGAGGGAGCCGGAGGATAAAATTCCGACGTTTGCCGTTGTGGATTTCAACAATCCCGACCCGGAAATCGTGAGGACGCTTCCTGCCGCACCGGCTTCCGAAGCGATTTTGAGCGTCGTCAGTTCGGCAGTTCCTCCCGACAGATTCATCGAAGACGCCGCTGCGGCTCCGACAGCAAAAGAGGGCGCTTTCAGCGTTCCGCCCGTCATTTCGAGGAGTGAACCAGCAGCACCGACCTGCCAGCCCAACCCGGAGTTTCCGTCGCGGCTTGTAACGGTTGCGTCGTCCTCAATCAGCACGTACGTTTTGGCGGTCATCGCGACCCACCACTCGTTGACGGAAAGCGAGCTGGAATCGCTGAACGTGTAGTACGCCGCGTATTCTTTTCCATCCTGCGGTTTGACGTAACGGTTTGCATCGTTTGCTCCGCCCCAGAAGTTCCCGGAAACGTACATTTGGGCGCTTCCAGAAAGCGTCACGTTCGCGCAGCCGGTACTCGTTGTTCCTTGAATGTATTCAAAGGGAATAAACGTTCCGTTAATCGTAAGTTTAGAATTGCCGCTCATGTTGAGTGTGGAGGTTCCTGCGTCTTTGGGAGTCGTGATGGACGCTTCTTGAGCATAGGACATGCGGAAATTTCCGGTAGTGAGTGAGGCGTTCTCCGTCAAATTGAGAGTGCCGTTCGAAACACCATCACGCATACTGATGAAAAAAGCGGAACCGTTCGTGGTCCAAGTGGAGGTGCCGCTCATCGTGGCGGTCGCGTTTCCGTGCTGTCCGAGATGAACCTCTTTTGTACTGAGCGCCGCCGTGCCGGAAATGTTCAGCGTTGCGCCCGCCGTGTCCTGATCGGAGAGGTAAAACGTTCCGCCCAGATTGAAATTCCCGCCGGAAATATCGAGCGTGGAGCTGGATCCTGCTTCGGTTCCAATGAGGACCTTTTCCGTTCCCGACTGCGTGAGCGTTCCGCCCGTCTGGGTGTATTTTCCGACGGCGTTTTCTATGCTTCCCATTTGAAACGCGCCCGTCAGATTTGCTGCGCCGGAATTCAAAGTAATCGATCCGGTCGAATTTCCCGTAATTCCGATGTAAAAGTTGGTTGCGTTCAGGACGGAAGCGGCTCCTTCGATCGTGAGCGATCCGCTGCTGGCGTTGATGGTCGTCACCGTGACGGCGGCGCCGGCGGCGATTTTATCGTTTCCGGTCAAATTCCAAGTTCCAATCGTCGCGTTTCCGCCGGAGAAAGTGGTTTTTCCCGTTCCAGTGAGCGTTCCGATGGTGACGGCATTCGCCGCAGTCCCGGAGAGCGCGGCGGTTCCGACGTTCGTCATCGTGCCCGTCACTTTCAGCGTGGCAGTCGAACCGGAAAGGGTGTAAATTCCTCCTGCTTTACTAATCGACAAATTGCCAGTCGTTGTGAAAGCGCCGCCCGTTTGATTCATCGTACCGCTTGCGGCCGCCTGAGTGACGTAAAAGTTGACGGCTTTCAGGGTCCCGCCCGTCATTTCAAGGAGAGACCCATTCGCGCTTGTGTCCCAGCCGATTCCGGAGTTTCCTTTCGTGGAAGTGACGGAGGCGCTGTCCTCAATCACGACTTTTGCTTTTGCAGACATTCCGACCCACCATTCGCCGTCGACCGTCAGTGTGCTGGTGTCGCCGAAGGTGTAGTACGCACTGTAGTCGTATCCGTCGAGCGGTCTGGCATAATTAGTGTTGTTGTTATTTCCGCCCCAAAAGTTTCCCGCAACGTTCATCGTCGCGGAGTCGCGGAGCGTCAGTTCAAACAGCCCTTTTGCGTTCGAAATGCCCGTAAAGGACGAGAAAGGAATAAACGTTCCCGACACGGAAAACGCCGTCGTTCCGCCCAGCGTCAGAGAAACGGAGTCCCCCGACGCAGAAACAGGAGAAAACGCGGCGCTGACCCCAATCTTCGCATCCGTAATGGTTCCCGGATTCGTCGCAGTGGGCGTTCCGTTGCTCCAGTTCGCCGCATCCAAAGGCGTTGCGGTCGTCGTGTCGCCGGCCGTCCAGGTCGTTTGCGCAAACGCTGGAACGACACAGAATAACGAAGCGATAATCGTATTTTTAGCGGAAACAATGATTTTTTTACTGATTTTCATATTTTAACCTTATTTCAACGAATTCATTTTAAATTCATTTTTATTTCACAATAAATCATTACATATTCATTTAAATTCATGACGAATCATTATGAATCATGACGAATTTCACACCGTTACTGCGGAATCGTCGCGACGTTTCCGTCGGCTTTTTTCCCAAGGAAGGAATGGGTTTCTTTATCAATACTGTAACTGATTCTCTGAACGGAACCGTCACACATTGCAACACCGAAGGTTCCTGCGTGCGCGCTTCCGAACGGATAGCCGGTGTCCATCTGTTCCCGGTCCTGAATCGGCTGGTAGGAACTGCTGGAATCGGAATACAGCGTGTAACGCGACAAATCGTTCGATTCAGGGCCCATCCAGCAGTTCCAGTCGTCGCCCTGCGCCGTTCCGGAAGTGGAAGTCGCTTCATATTTCGACGGAATCAGATACTTTTCGCCGTACAAATACGTGTTGCTCGTTCCATCCCGAATTTCACCCACCGTGACGGCACTCCTCGGAAAATACATCCCAGTGGAACCGCCAGTATAATTGTACGCTAATCCGTCATTGATCGTCGCCGTCGATTCGTTCCACGACCAGCCGTCGGCGCCGTTGCACGCATAGTCGGATTTCGCGACGTTTCCCGTTCTGGCGGTTCCGTTGTAAGCGTTCGAGTGTCCGTAAGACGTGCGGGCCGTTCGACGTGAGGGACAGTAAAAAACGGTGATGGGCGTGTCGAGCCGCGTCGAGTTTCCATCTTTCACGCCGGAACTCAACGCTTTGTCGCCGTCCTGACCGAGTCCCCACAGCGCCTGCTGCTCAATAAACGGAAGCATCGAATAGAGCCACGAACCCGGCTGATTTGCGCCGAACCCGAAATCGGGGTCCCCCTCCCAGCGGCACGACCAGCCGCTCGTCGGGTAGGATTTGTTCGTACTTTCGTGATTCATCGCGCCCAGCCCCATCTGCTTCAGGTTGTTTCCGCACTGCAGAATTCGAGCCGCCTCGCGCGCCTGCTGAACCGCAGGAAGCAACAGCCCCACAAGCATTCCGATGATCGCAATCACCACAAGCAACTCAACAAGTGTAAATCCGGCGGGAGGAGAAATCGACGACACGGATTTCTGCACACGATTCATCGTTAATTTCTCCTTTGTTTTACACATTTTCATTATTACGTTACACTTCCTCTTATTTCTTTATAAATCCTCTTATTTCTTTATAATTCCCCAATTTTAAAGAAATAAACAAATATGAACCTCATTATATTCCACTTATTTTAAATTTCAAGCAGATTTTGAAAAAAAAGGAACATTTTTTAGAAATTTTCAGAAAATAAACGGGAATCTTGTTGACTTTCACAACAGTTGGTCTATAATACACTTTATCAGGTGTCCGCGCCTCCTCAATGGCCGAGGCTCTTCGGACGCTAAACCGCAACGACTCATACTTATGGGAGACGATACGATGAAAAAGATGCTGTTTTTGTTCGTCGCGAGCGTTTTATTCCTTTGGGCGGCTCCAGCACCAGCGCAGATTTCTGTACAGTTCGGTTTCGGGTACTCCGGCGGCTATTATTCTCCGGGTTACTACTACAATCCGGGTTACTACTACGCGCCGTATGGTCCCTACGGTTCTTACGGCTATTACGGTCCTGTTTACTATCCGCAGAGGCCGATGTACGCGTATCCGCCGCCTCCGCCGCCGCACCACCATCATCCGGCTCCGCCTCCACCGCCGCCGCACCACCATCATGCAGCTCCGCCGCCTCCGCCGCACCACTCACACAGTTCCGGCCGCGTGGTGGTTCCCGCATCCAAACTGCACCGTTAAACAAATCGGCGCGAGTTTTGAAAAACATGCTTTCTCTCCCAGCGTCATCTGTCCCCAAAATTCGGTGAACCGATGACGTACAGGGAGGGTGTGCACCGTGTGACACGCAAAAAGATGGACACAATGCAGTACAATAATCAATAATACGCGAACGGCCCCTCTCGTTTCGTTATAAAAGTACGTCTCCGGGTTTTAACGGATTTCCGCACAGAAAATCAGAGATCGATTGTTCCTTTTTACCTGCCGGCTGAATGCGTTGAATCGCTAAAACACCGTCTCCCGTCGCGACCCACAAACTTTCCCCAACGTGAAGAACCGTTCCAGGACGCGTTCCTTCCGGGACAGTTATGCACTCCGGCGGAACAACCTGCGGCGTTGGAAGCAAAATCAGTCGCAACGGCGGCTTCTTTTCCGACTTTTTCCACGTCGTGAACGTCCGCGGCCACGGTTCGAACGCACGAATTTTGTTACGAATCGCTTCTGCAGACGTACACCAATCAATCTGTGCGTCCTGCTTCCGTAATTTCGGCGCGCCGCACGCAAGAAGCGGGTCCTGAACGATCGCCGTCGCAACGTGATTCGAATTTTGTGCAAAATCATGAATCGCCTGAAGGACGAACGGCGCGCCCATCTGCGCCAGACGCGCCTCCAAAACGTCGGCGGTTTCGTCGACTCCCACTTCCGTTTTGACGATCGCAAGCATCGGTCCCGCATCCACCTCGGGCGTAATGTGAATCACCGTCGCTCCCGCGATTTTGTCGCCGTTGTAAACCGACCACTGAACGGGTGCCGGGCCGCGATATTTCGGAAGAATCGACCCATGAAGATTGATTCCGCCCAAACGAGCCGTCTGAATTCCTTCATGCGACAAAATTTGACCGTAATCGCAGATGAAAAACAGGTCGGCCTCAAACTTTTTCAGCTGTTCGACCGCTTCAGGAGCTTTGATTTTCGGGAAACGATAAATCGGCGTTCCATGTGCCAGCGCGAGCTGAACAATTTCGGGGTCCGGAAGCGGCTCGCAATTCGGACGCGGCTCCGGCTTCGATTTCGTCACAAGCGCCGCGATTTCATGTTCCGATTCGTAAAGCATTTTTGCCGTCGGAACGCCAAAACTGCCAGTCTCCATAATTACGATACGCATAAAAAACCTTAAAAG
>CAYTLK010000146.1:0-7687 GCA_964438515.1 uncultured Planctomycetaceae bacterium | reverse complement strand
TCCATTTTTTGTGAAAGTCATCCATAAGTATCGGAATTTCCGGCACCAAAACATGAATCGTTAAATTTTACCCCGTTCATGCGCCAGCCCTGGGGCTCACCGGCGGCCACTCATTTCGATGCAAATCCACGCTGAAAGCCGAGAAGCAGATGGAATCGTCCCAGACTTTTCCGGAACAATATTCTTCCTTCGTGACGACGTGTTCGGTCTGAACGCGCCACGTTTCGCGGACGCCGACTTCCGGATTCATAGCGGCGAGCCGCGCACTCTCCACGCCTGGAAGGGATTGCAGAAATCGCAGCACACGCAAAACCATCTGTCTCGCCCGCAAATTCGTGTCGGTTCGCGCTTCGGCGGTGGAAGAATCGGCGTCGGAGACGTAACTTTGCGCCTGATAAGCGAGCATAAGAAGCGGCCCTCGCGGACAATCCGTCGGAAGGAGCGCCCCGGTTTTCAGTGCGTCACGACAGCAAGCCTCAATCGTGTCGTCAGACGGACGGTTTTTGAA
Organism: uncultured Planctomycetaceae bacterium; assembly: GCA_964438515.1. Lineage (GTDB taxonomy): Bacteria > Planctomycetota > Planctomycetia > Pirellulales > Thermoguttaceae > RGIG3701. The sequence goes on along the minus strand of CAYTLK010000146.1, from coordinate 7,179 downwards.
CGAGACCTGAATGGAATATTGCAGGTTTCCCGGCATAATTTCTTCACCGCGCAGTCGTTTCGCGACGACCAAAGCACAGACGGAGCCGCTGCCGGTTGCGTCGACGATCTGTTTGCAGCGAATGGTTCGCAACTCCCCCATGTCCGCCGTCGTCACGGTCCAATGAAAGGGATTTTCTTCAGAAAATGAAACGGGTTCCACACGGCTCGGAGCCTCAAAATAACGGATTTCAACCCCTGCTTCCTGCAGCATTTCTTCCGCAACGATTGCGTAAAGCGAGGCGTTGAGGCGGTAGCCGCGTCCGTCGGTTTCCGGGGTGGGGAGTTCGTGATTATCGAGATTTACCGTCCGCGTCATCCACTCCCAGCCGATTCCGCGCACGCACTGCTTTCCTTCGCGATGCAAGAGGATGGGCGAGTTGACGCCGCCGACGGTTGCTTGTCCGCCCAACATGCTTCCGACCTCCACCAGAACAGTTTTTGCGTTCAGTCTTCCCGCCTGAATCGCCGCGACGACGCCGGCCGACCCGCCGCCAACGACCAAAACGTCACAATCTACGGAATCTCCGTAAACCGGAAAACTGTTCAAGACGAATATGAAAAATTAAACCAAAAATCAAATTAAACTTCAAAAATAAATGTTTGATCATCAACTTTCAGGTTCTATGCTGGTTCCACAATGAAATTCAGTTTTCACAAAGACTGCAGAAGCCGCGGTGTGCAACTCCAACGGCGGACGGGAAAACTGAAATTCAAAATCGTGTAAGTATAAAGGGTTGCGCGTGTTTCGACGCTTTTTCAGGAGGGGGCAGGGATTTTTCAACGTTTTTCAGAGAATTTTCACGTACTGCGTCTATTTTTCTCCCTCTTTTCGGGAGAGAATAATCGTCACAGGCGCTCCGCGCGGCGGCAAAATCTTCTCGTTTGCAATAAACACCAGGTCATCGTTGGAACTCGAACTTGCTTCCGCAACATCGAGAATGACGCTCGGAAAGTTTGAAATTCCGATATATTCGCCTTCCATGTCGGCCGCATAGCGTTTTTGACCAGCGCCGTCGTCGTAAAAGAGGCTTCCCGCAAAGACCCACGCCACCGGAACCGACTTTCCATCGGCGTCCACCGCCAGTTCCTGACCGCGATGCGTCACGACGTTTCCGTTTTCGTCCCGCCAGCAAATCGTCACTTCGATTTCGTCCCCCGTTGGAGGTTCAAACTCCGGCTGAAACTTTACCGGCTCGCCGACTTCCGCACCGAGCGCCAGCAGTCCCGCATGAATTACGTGACCTGGAACTTCCGTACAGAAAATGGATTCGTGACATTTCGGCCCATTGAACATCATCATTTTTGCGGGTTTTCCCGTCTCGTCTTCGTAGGGAAACGTACGGACGCCGCCGGTTCCGGAACATAAAAAGAACTCGAGCATTACTTTCGTCTGGCACACCCACCCCTGAAGCACCACATGTTTCCGCTGCGTATCGATCCAAATTGGTTTTTCCGGATGAAGACGCTTTAAGGAGTCGGCGGGTTCGAATATCGGAGCGTCCAGTTTCAGATGTTCGAACATGTATTCATCATCTTCAATATATCGGTCCAGCTCGCTTTCACTCACGCCGGACGCCGCGTCTTCCGCCGCCTTTTCACCCTGCGAAAAAGCATCGTTTTCCGCCTCTGCATCCGAATTTTCCCCTTCAAGCGGAAGTGGAGAAAGCGGCGCTTCCGTTTCCGCAGCATCATCGGCCGAACCCGAATTCCTGTTCAAACCTGAATCATCAGTCAAACCCGAATTGCTGGTTGAATTAGCAGCTCTCGCGGACTGTGTGAAATCAGACGGTTTTTCGGAGACGGACGACTTTCCGGGACCGTCACAAGAGGTAAAAAAGGTACAAAATACCAAAAAGAAGAGCGGCATCTGGATGAATCCTTCAAAAAATGGAGATTTTTGCGGGAATTCGGATTTTTTCATTAGGAAAACTCCTTCCGGACTGGAAGACTTTGAAAAGGACGCAATTTATCGGGACAAAAAACATTCAGCGATACGTATTTTGCAGCACGTATTTCGCGCACTCATTCCGCAACCCAGCTCCGCAGAATGGGTTCGACGGCTTTCGCCCAGATTTCGTAACCGTCGGCAGTGAGGTGAAGCCGATCGGGAGAGATTTCCGCGTGCATGTAACCGTCGTCGTCGAGGAATTTTTCCCCAATGTTGAGATAAAAAATGTGCTGACCGTCGGCGAGCTTTGCAAGCCCCTCGTTCGTTTGCGCAATGACGGCCCTGAATGAATCGGTCGGCTGCTCGCCGCGCGGGAAAATACCGAGCAGCAAAATTCGCGCATCAGGCCACAAAGTCCGTACTTTAGCGAGAATGGCGGCGTTTCCCGCAATCACTTCGTCGGGCGTGTTGTGCTTGTTTCCGATGTTATTCGTTCCAATCATCATCATGACGGCTTTCGGCGAAATCCGGTCTGCCGGAATGTTTTCAAGCTCCCAAAGAACGTGTTCGGTGCAGTTCCAACCCAGTCCGAGATTCACGAGACGAAAATCTCCGAAATACGATTTCTGTACGTTTTCACCTGCAACGTCCCAAAAATGGGTGATGGAGTCGCCGAGAAACACGACGTCGATTCCTCCATTCTGAACGATCTGTGCTTTTTCTTCGAATCGGTCGGCGTGATGAATGTCCGGGGCGGGCTGCGCGGTGCTTTGGGAAAAGCTGAAATTTCCGCACAGAATCAGAAGAATCGCGGGAATCCACGGTAAAAAGGGACGGCATTTCATGAGGGACCTCCGTTGGTCTGGGGGTTAAAAATTAAAAAAAATTTTAAAACATTCATTAATATTAATGCGTCACTCTGAATTATACCTTCTCCTTCCGAAAAAGTAAATGGGGACCACCCCCTTACATCTTTGAAAAAAAAATGTTATAATGGGAAAAATTGAATTCATTTTATATCCCCAGATTTTTTGTTTTAAGAAAGGACCTTCCGATGAAAAAGATTCTTTTCACCCTCCTTGCGTGTGCGCTGTTCGGCGCGGTCTCCGTTTCGGCACAGGAAATGACGGAACTCTTGAACGGCGTCAATCTCGACGGCTGGAAAGCTGCTGAAAATCCGGACGCTTTCACCGTTGTGGACGGCGCGCTTCGTGTAAATGGAACCCGCGGACATTTGTTCTATGTAGGTTCCGTCAACAATCACTGCTGGAAAAACTTCCACGTCCAGGCGGTCGTTATGACGAAAACACAGTCTAACAGCGGTATTTATATTCATACAAAATTCCAAGAAACGGGTTGGCCCACGACGGGTTACGAGTGCCAAATCGCGAATACCCATCCGGATCCGCAGAAAACCGCAAGCGTTTACAACGTTTCCAAAGTAAATCCTGCGCCGGCGAATGATGACGAATGGTTCACGTACGATATTTATGTGATCGACAAACGAATCATCACGAAAATCAATGGAAAGGTTTGTTCCGATTGGACGGAGCCTGACGACATCGTTCCGCCGGAAGGATGGGAAAATCGCAAACTGGGAGTCGGCACGTTCGCGATTCAGGCGCACGATCCGAACAGTGTGGTTTTCATTAAAAGTTTCAAGGTCGAAGCGCTCGACTGAGTTCTAAACCTTTGAAAAACGGTAATTTTAACAATTTCCGAAAATCATACAAATTCACACAAAATCAAATAAATTCATAACATTTTCAAATAGAGGAAAGGTTTTTATGCACGAGACGATTCAAAAGCTGCTTTCTCAGGGGGTTCAGGTTCTGGACGGAGCTTGGGGGACGCAATTTCAGCTGAAAGGTTTGCCGATGGGTCAAAGTCCCGACTTCTGGAACACAGAACAGCCGGAAAAAGTTCTTGAAGTGGCGCGCAGCTACGTCGAAGCGGGAAGCGACATCATCATCACCAACACTTTCGGGTGCAGCGAACTTATGCTGAAAAAAAGCGGAGATGAAGCTCGTGTTCATGAATTGAATGCGGCCGGCGTGCGTCTTTCGAAGCAGGCGGGGGGCGAACGGGTCAAAGTCTTTGCGTCGATGGGTCCGACCGGCTACATTCTGATGATGGGCGAAGTGACGCCGGAAGAAATGTTCGAGAGTTTTCGACTTCAGGCCGACGCGATGAAAGACGGCGGCGCGGATGGAATCGTGGTGGAAACCATGAGCGACCCGGAAGAAGCCGCGCTGGCGATTCGAGCCGCAAAAACAACCGGTTTGCCGGTCGTTGGATGTATGGTTTTCGATACGGGGGAAAACCTCGATATGACGATGATGGGGACCACAGTTGAAGACGCGGCGCACGCGATGCTCGACGCGGGGGCCGACATTATTGGTTCCAACTGCGGCCGAGGAATCGAAGGGTTCGTCGACGTCTGTCGGCGGCTTCATGCGGTTTCCGGAGAAAAAGTCTGGATTAAAGCGAATCGCGGTCTTCCTGAAGTGGTGCACGGCGAAACCGTTTACACGCAGACTCCCGAACAGTTCGCATCGTACATTCCCGAACTTCTGCACAACGGCGCTGGTTTTGTCGGCGGCTGCTGCGGAACCTCCCCGGAAATCATTCGTGCGGTACGTGCTGCGGTCGACGCATTATTAAAATAACGTACGTTAAACAACGTCGTTCGTCGATTCGTAACGTGTGTAGGGAAAATGTGTAAAAAACGCATATGTATTTGAAGAGAAAGTCGGTTTTTATGTTCCTCGCCATTTGCGCGGCGCTGCTGTTCGGCGCCGTTGTGTACGCTCTGTGGATTGAGCCGCTTCGGATTCATGTGGCTGCGTACGAGGTGAAAAGTCCCGACGTTCCTGAAGAGTTTGACGGAACGACGATTTTGCTCGTCTCGGACATTCATTACGGAAAATGGGGTTCGTTTGATTTGCGTGAGAAAATCACAAAAATCATACAGGAGGAAAAACCCGACCTTTTGCTTTTCGGAGGGGATTCTATTCACCGAAGCAAGGACGATTTGGGGCCGCTTTGCGAATCGCTGCGCCGGACTGACGCGCCTCTTGGAAAGTTTGGAGTGCCGGGAAATCACGACTATCTTTTTTCGATGGAAGAAACGATGGAAAAGCTCGAATCCGAAGCGGGAATCGTCTCGCTGACGGATCGGGCGGTTTGGATTACGCGTGGAAACGCGCGGATTCGCGTTGTGGGTACGGAGTTTCTCTGGAAGTCCGACTTTCCGCTTCAGTTTCCCTATTACGAGCTGCGGGACCGAAATGACGATGATTTTGTGCTTCTTTTGACGCACAGTCCCGATGTTTACGAGCGTTTTGCGCGTGAGGAGCGCTGTAAAATTGATTTAGTTCTTTCCGGTCATACGCACGGCGGGCAGATTACGTTTTTTGGTTTTGCACCCATTACGAAAATCAAAAACACGCAATACTATTCCGGACGCACGGACGTTTTTCATCCTGAAAATCAAAAGAGGACGTCCATAATTACGTCGAACGGGCTGGGAACCACGTTTCTGCCCATGCGGTTTTGCGCGCCGCCGCAGATTGTAAAAATCACGCTGCGTCACGAACCTTAAAAAACACAAAGAAAGTCCCAAAAATAAGGTAAAATTCCGCAGGGAGTCAGACGGATTTTTACCGAAAATCTTTTTCCTGCATGGTTTTATTCCCCCAAATCGGCTTCAATTTCGATAATTTCAAGACGTTCCATATTAGAACAAGTTTCTTTAACGCTTCCAGGGGTCGGGAATTCCTCGCTGTTTTCAGCATAATCGCGCAGAATGAGTTCCAGGAGTTCCCGGGCCATACTTCGCGCATCCGTCAAATCGTTCCCGGCAGATACACCTTTTGGAAGGTCAGGGAACCGTACGCCGTACCCTGCATCATTTTTGTTTCCGCCTTTTTCGAAGATGGCGGGATATTGATATTTCTTTTTCATCGTAGGTCCTTGAGGCTGGTGAGCCACCGGCCCAACTTTTTCTATACCGCTCTGTTCTTGCGCAGGTTTTGATTAAAAAGGCGGGAAAGGTGATTTTATGAGTTTTACGGCTTCTCGGTTGCGGAGGGAGGCGGGGTTTGAATCTGGTTGAGAAAATTTTCGATTTCTTTCGCACTTTTCAATTCCGGGTCCAACGCCAGCGCTTTTTGTATCGTTTCCCGACTTTGAACGAATTTCCGCTGCGCCTCTTCTTCCTGTCCATCCTCTAAAAAACGTACGCCCTGCTCGAACTGAATCGCGCCGATCGTCGTGTACGAAGACGCCGCTTTCGCACCTTGAACTTTCTGAAGCTGCAAGAATGCTCCGTCGTAATTTCCCGTCTGCGCAAGCGTCATCGCCAGATTCGTCTGATATTTAGGCGTATTCGGCGCCAAAGAGTCCGCTTGACGCAGCTTCACCGCCGCCTCCGAAAATTCATGCCGCGTGTACAAATACCAGCCAAAATCATTGAAAAAACCTGCATCTTTTGGATTCTTTCGTTCCGCCTCTTCATACATCGCAATCGCCAGTTCGTCGTCGTTTTTCGCCTCCGCCAAAAGCGCCAAACGATGGTACGGCTCAAAACGATTCGGATAGTCAGACGTCAGCACCTGATACGCACGGCTGGCCGCGCCCGGATCCGTTTTTTCCTGTTCCAAAGCGCGCGCCATTGCGTGGGTGAAATCCCGTTCAATCGCCTCTTCCAGAGGTTCCGACGCATCCAAATCCGTCGCGTTTGAACCCGACGCATTCGTTCCCGCAGCGCCGTCGGCCGCAGGTGTTGGAACCTGAATTTCCATTAAAGGTTCTTCATCTTCCGTCGTTTTCGCAGACGTTTCTCCCGTCGTTTCCGTTCCAGACGGAGCGGCAGATTCCCCATCGGTCGGTTTCTCGGCGGGTTTGCAGCCTGCGGAAAGGGTGAATAGGGTACAAAATATCACAATGAAAATCCAACGCATGTGTGTTTTCCTCCAGTTCGCCCTTCCGCTTCGACTTTTCAGGCGTCATTTTGTAAATTAAAGTCCTAAAAACTCAATATTAAAAGTTTCTGTGTTCGCGTCAAGGGGCTGCAGAAGGTTTTTTGGGAAATTTTCTGCAATTTTTTGACGGACTCCGCCTCCCGACGGGAAATTCATCCCTGTGCCGAAAGGCTTTGTTGGGGGGGGTTATGGAATCCGTTGTTTGCAGCCGAAAAACCCTAATTCCGCTCGTTTCACTCGCTTCATTACGGGCTTGCTTGTGAAT
>CAYTLK010000145.1:0-7689 GCA_964438515.1 uncultured Planctomycetaceae bacterium | reverse complement strand
GCAGGAGCCGTGGTGCGCAGTTCCAACGGCGGACGGGAAAACTGAAATCCAAAATTGTGTTAGTATAACCTCCCATTTTGCCCGTGAAGAATGCTTGTTTTACCATTGGACGATCGAAGAGGAACGTTCGGACGGGAAAAATCGACACTGGGAAACCATCCAAGAGGAATGCAGCTCCGCCCCCTTCGGTCTGGAGGATGAATCAGGAAGCATCTGCGTTTTTCCGGACGGTGCCGATACGGATTGCGAAAAAGTGTATGAAAAAGAAGAATACGGCGTCTCGAAGCGTCGTTACACGGAATACATTTTGCGCAAAAACGCATCTTTGTACCTCCTGGGACCCGCTTGTTTTGACGAGGAACTCAACGAACCCGTCATTCGTTGGAACGAAACCGCTTCCACTTACCTGATTTCGACGAAAAGTGAGGAAGATGCGTCCCGGGCGCTTGCGTGGAGCGCGTTTGGAGCCGCAGCGTTCGGCGCGCTCGTTTTGACGCTCGGAACGGTTTTTCTCGCAGATTCTGTGCCGAAGTCGTGCTTTTTCTCGCTTTCAGGTTTTTTCGCTTCGATGGGATTCTACATTCTGCTGGTGCTGGGAATTTACATTTATGAGTGTTACGCGTCGCTCGTCGCGCTGCAAAACTACGTGAAACAGGGAAAAAGCAACCTCGACGTTCAGTTTCGCCGCCGGGCCGAACTGATTCCCAATCTGATTGCGGCCGTAAATGGAATGAAGACGTACGAAAATCAGATTCAACCGTTCCTAAGTGCGTTACGTTCCGGAAAATCGGGGCTTTCGGAGCTTCACGCGCTGTGTGAGGGATTCCCGGAACTCTCGGCAGAGGAAAATTTTGAAAAACTCATGCTTGAAATTGAAAACACAGAAACAAAAATCAGTTTTGCACGTACGTATTACAATGATATTGCGACACAATTCAATACGCGTCTTCAAACGGTGCCGGACGGTTTTTTTGGCTGGGCGGCGGGACTGAAACCGATGGAAATTCTAAAAATAGTACAGGATTCAAACCCGTCGGAAAAACTCGAACAATCGAACGAACAATCGAACAATTAATCAAACAAACAATCGATTAAAATAAAAGGAGAAATTATGAAAGCGAGAATTTATGCGTTTTTGGGGGGATTATTGCTGACTCTTGCGGGGTTTGGGGCGTTTGCGGACGATTTTCTGCCCGAACAGCCGCCGATTGAAATGCGTTACAACACGCAGAACGAACCTGCGGCGGAAACTGCAGCCGACGCTTCAGAAAAAACCCCATTCGTCGATTGGCCGCAGTTTCAAATGGAACGTTCGACGGTACAAGAAACTGACGAACTGACGGAACAGATCGTAAAATACACGGCTCCGGACGGAAAGCTGCAAGTAAAGCTCGACGTGCGTACGTACCGCGATTTTCCGGTTTGGGAATACACGGTCTGGCTGACGAATCTCTCGAAGGACGCTCCGACGGGCGTGATTTCGGACGTAAATACTTTCTGTACGAATATTCCTCTTCCGCAGTCCGGAAAGGAAGTGACGCTCGACACGATTTGCGGCTCGAAGTGTCGGGGGGATGATTTTGTTCCGGACCGAAAAGTAATTTCAAACGGGGACGCCGTCAGTCTGATGGAATTCTCGGGACGTTCCTCAAACGGACGCATTCCGTTCCTCGATTTGAGTTTCGATGAAAATTCGGGACGCATTTTTGCCGTCGGCTGGTCGGGGTCGTGGAACGCCACTTTCAACAATCACGGCGATTCCGTAAGTGTGACGACGGGAATGAGCCCCACCCGTTTTCGTTTGGCGCCCGGCGAAACGATTCGTCAGCCGTCCATTACGATTTTCAAACGGGAAGGAATGAGCCGCAGAGCCTTTTTGACGGTCGTTCATCGATTCATGTTGACGCATAAAGTGCCGCGAAATCTGCGTGACGGAAGCATTCTTCCTCCCATTTTGGCCGTTGCGTCCGGCGGAGGGAACAAAACGCCTCAAATGATGCTGGATGTTCTTGAATATTGCAACAAAAACCAACTTCCGTTCGATACTTACTGGATCGACGCCGGCTGGTACGGTGCGCCGCACGAAGACGAACTTTATTCGAACTGCGGTCCGAACTGGTGGAAATACGCGGGAGACTGGCGGATCAACACGACGACGCACCCCACGGGCGACCTGCTTCCGATTGCGGAGGCGGTTCACGCAAAAGGAATGAAACTCCTCCTCTGGTTCGAGCCGGAACGGATGCAGGATGATGCGCCGATTCTCGAAACGCACCCGGAATTTCGCAACGGAAATCTAGTTGATTACGGAAATCCCGAAGCACTCCGCTGGATTCAGGAGACGGTTTACGGAATCATTGAGAAACATCACGTCGATGTGTATCGTCAGGATTTCAACATGGATCCGCAGGGAATTTGGAACCTCATGGAACTTTCACCTGAAAGTAGGGGGCTCGCGCAGGCGCGCCACATCACGGGGATGTACCGTTTTCTCGACGAAATGCGCGAGCGTTTTCCCGAAATTCTTCTCGAAAACTGCGCGTCCGGCGGGCGTCGAATCGACATTGAAATGATTTCGCGGGCGCACACTTACTGCCGCAGCGACTATTTTATCGGACGAAAATCCGACGACTCCGCATTCATTCTGGGTCAAAACGCGACGCTCAACACGCTGGCGTTCCTTCCGTTTCAGGGCTGCGAGTTCAACTGCGTGCCGATCGGCGACGATTACGGGGCGTTCAGCATTATTTCCTCCGGAACGGTCATCACGCCCTCGGATTTTGACGGAGGGGTGATTCGCCGCGACTTCACGCCCGACGAAACCGCTTGGTTCCAGAAGATTTTTGGCGTCGCGGAACGAATGAAGCCGTATTTTTTAGGCGATTTTTATCCGCTGACGGATGCTTGTGCGGCGGCGAACGATCTTTGGTGTGCCTGGCAGTTTGACCGTACCGACCTCGAAGCCGGATTTGCGCTGGCGTTCCGACGGGCGGAAAATGCGGAAGAAACTCGGACTTTCCAGCTCGGAAACATCGATCCGAACGCGCAGTACAACGTGGAAACCTACGGCGGAGCGTCTTGCAAGATGGACGGCGCGGCCCTTCAAAACTGGAGTCCGACACTTTCTCCGCGTTCGTTCCAACTGATTTTTTATCAAAAAACGCCCCCAAAATAAGGACGTATTTCATCGAATCACCTTCCACTCTCCCTTGCTGCGAAAAAATCGGGGGGGAGTGAAAATTTTAAGCGGGAGTGCGAAAAATCTGAATTAAGGAGAGAAAAATCGGAGCGAGAGTGCGGAAAAAATGAGGGATTGCGGAAAAAAAAGGGTGGTTTGCGGAAAACAACGGTTGCATTTCTGCTCGAATGTGCTATCATTATACAGTATGAAGTTGTATACGGATTCCCCGTTCGTTCTGAAAAAATTTTAAGGATTTTTTGAATTATGTTGAATTACAAAGTGAAAATCGGACTGGTTCCTGAACGTCGATTTCTCCCCGGCCCGCGTCGGACGGAACTCTTCAGTCAGGATGTTGCGTTCGCAAACAAACAGAAAACCGTTGCGTATTTGAAGGAACATTTCACCTCCGACGATCTGGAATTTGTGGATTTGGAATGGCTCAACGACGAAGGAATTCTGGAACAGACGTCCGACGCGTACAAGATTGCGGATTCGTTCAAAAAACAGGATGTCGACGCGATTTTCATCATCAACTGCAACTTCGGAAACGAAGAGGCGGCCGGTAAAATCGGTCAGCTGATGAACGTCCCAACCCTCCTTTGGGGACCGCGCGACGAATTCAAAACCAAACGTTTCACCGACACGCAGTGCGGACTTTTTTCCATCAGTAAACAGCTGAAACGATATAATGTACCGTTTACATACATTGAAAACTGCGAGATTGAAGACGCAAAATTTACGGAAGGGTTCGACGAATTCGTTTCGGTCGTCACGATGGTGAAAAACTTCAAGAAACTCCGTATTTTGCAGGTCGGCGCACGTCTGAAACCGTTTAAATGCGTGATGGCGAACGAGTTGGAACTCACCGAGAAATTCGGAATCGACGTCGTTCCCGTGAATATGGTCGCGATGAAGATGAAGCTCGAAGAATTGATGGTTTCGAAGAAAGAAATCATTAAAAAACACATCGAAACAATTAAAAAGCACTACGATGTAAGTGAGATTGAACCGGAAACCGTGTTCAAAATGGCGACGTTCGTCGAAGCGTTCCGCGACTTGATGATTGAAAACAATTGCGACATTATTGCGACCGAATGCTGGACGGTGATGAATCAGGCGTTCGGCGCGATGCCGTGCCTCGCGATGAGTCTTTTGGCCGACATGGGGGTGATTGTGATTTGTGAAACAGATATTCACGGCGCCGTTTCGTCCGCACTTCTTTCCTGTGCCGCACGCGGTAAAAAAGCGCCGTTTTTCGGTGAATTCACGGTGCGTCATCCGTCGAACGACAATGCGGAACTCCTCTGGCACTGCGGCGTTTTTCCCACTTCCATGAAGAAAACGGACGAAAAAAAGCCTCTGGCGGTCTTCAAACCCAGTTTTTGCGGGAAAGACGGTCACTACACCATCGCGAGATTTCAGGGGGAACGCGGAAATTACTACCTTCTTGGGGGTGAATTCGACACGACGACCGGCCCTGAAACCTTCGGAACGTGGGTTTGGGCGGAGTTTCAGGACCTTCCGAAACTCGAACGAAAGTTGGTCGAAGGACCGTACATCCACCATGTGAGTGAGGTGCAGGGAAATTACACGAACGTACTGAAGGAATTCGCAAAATACGTCCCCGGATTGATTTTTGATCCGCTGGAAAATTGATTTTGTACGAAACTTTATAAAAATCAAACGTCGGGACGGTTTCGTTCCGACATCCAACAATTCAGACGCAGCCGGTCGTACCGGTCCAACTCAACCAATGGAGGTTTTTGATGAATAAATTCCTGTTTTCCATGATTTTGACCGAACTTGAGGACGCCGTGGGCGTTGAAAATTGTTCGACGCGCGAGATCGACAAACTGACGCACAGTGTGGATTATTTCTGGCTCTCACGTCTTTTTGTCGACCGCGGCGAAAAGATGCCGGAAGCCGATTTCGTAGTTTCGCCCAAAGACGCGCAGGAAGTTTCCAAGGTTTTGAAAATCGCGAATTATTATAAAATTCCCGTAACGACTTGGGGCGGCGGCGGCGGAACTCAGGGCGGCGCAATCCCCGTGGCGGGCGGAATCGTGCTCGACACAAAGCGGATGAATCAAATTTACAACGTAAATACCGACTCCATGTACATCGAATGCGGAACCGGTTCCATCTACAAGCACATTGAAGACGTCGCGAACGAAAAAGGGTACGCAACGATGCACTATCCCAGCTCGCTCACCTGTTCGACCGTCGGCGGGTTTCTTGCACATCGAGGAATCGGCGTCGTTTCGACGAAATACGGGAAAATCGACGACATGGTGCTGCAGATGGAAGTCGTTCTTCCAAACGGCGACATCATCGAAACCTCGCCCGCGCCGAAACATGCGGCCGGACCCGATTTGAACCAGATTTTCATCGGATCGGAAGGGACGCTCGGAATCATTACGAAAGCACAAATGCGCATCTACAACCAGCCTGAAGAACGTCGGTTCCGCGGCTTCCTCTTCAACGACATGCACAATGCATTTCTTGCCGGGAAGGAACTGCTTCAGAAAATCAAACCCTCTGTAATGCGCCTATACGACGAAACGGAAACATGTTCAATTATCAAAAAAATCGTCGGCGTCGAGAAAAAAGGCGCTTTCATGAACGTTGCGATTGAAGGTCTGAAGGAAATTGTTCCGATTGAGGAAAAAATCATGCTTGAGACCTTCGCGAAATACGGAGCGGAGGACCTCGGAAGCGAGTACGGCGAAAAATGGTGGAAAGAGAAAATCACCTTTTTCTATCCCGGTCACGCGCTCGACCTTCCGTGGATGTTCGGCACGATGGATTCGATTGCGCCGTTCGACAAAATCGAAAAGATTTACTGGGCGATGAAAAATGCGGTCGAAACGAATTTCCCCATGGCGCGTTTCATTGCGCATTTCTCGCACTGGTACGAATGGGGCGCGATGATTTATGACCGTTTCATCGTCGAAAATCCGCCGGAGGACCCCGTCGAGGCGCTGCGGCTCCATCAGCAAATTTGGAACTGCGGAGTGCGTGCGGCTCTCGCAAACGGCGGTGTGGTAAACGACCATCACGGCGTCGGAATCAAGCTGGGGCGGCTCATGAAAGAACAGTACGGTCCCGCGATGCAGGTGTTTGAAGGCCTGAAAAAGCAGCTCGACCCCAACAACATTTTGAATCCCTTCAAGATGGGTCTTTAAACAATTTTCAGGCACAAGATGCTTTTGAAATTAAAGACAAAAATAAAGAATTAATCAAAAACAACCTGAACAAAATTCATAGCTCGAAGTTCAAGGTTCAAAATACAAAATCAAAATATAAGGTAAAAATGATGCAATTTACAGAAAAAAGCAAAAAAACGATCGACGCCTGCCGTTTTTGCTGGATGTGCCGTCACATCTGTCCGGTGGGAAACGCCACGGGAATGGAACGCAACACATCTCGCGCGCGGGCTTTAGCGCTTTCCATGGTTTATCGGAGAATCGACAAAATTGAGGACGCGATCGATAATGTGTACGAATGCACCCTTTGCGGCGCGTGCACGAAAGAGTGTAAAACCGGATGGGACCCCGTCCTCTTCACGACCGAGGCGAAACTCAACGCCGCACTGGAAGGCGCGATGCCGGAATACATTACTAAAATGGTAGAAAATGTCGAAAAAACCGGAAATTGTTTCGGCGAGACGGACGTTTGCAGCAAACTGACGGCTGAAATCGCGGCGCTTCCGAAAGATTCCGAGACGGTGTTGTTCCTTGGAAAAACCGCAACCTACAAGAGTGCGCGTCAGGCTCGGGAGGCGATTGAACTCCTGAAAAAAGCGGGTCTGAATTTCACGGTTCTCGCCGACGAACCTTCGAGCGGCTGGGACCTTTATTTTCTCGCGGGCGGTGCGGAAGAAACGCGTCAAACGATGAAGGCGGCCGCAGCGGCGCTCAATGCGTTCAAAACCGTCATTACATACGACCCGAACGACGCGCGGATGTTCCAGCGTCCCTACAAGGAATGGGGAATCGGTTTGAATGCTGAGGTGAAAACTTTTACTTCCTGCGTTGCGGAACTCATTGCGTCGGGGAAACTCGCGCCGAAGAAGAGTACGGACGTATACACGTTCCAGGACCCCGCGTCGCTCGCACGTGATTTGGAGGAAACGGAGCCCTCCCGAGCGATTCTGAACGCCTGTGGTTCGACGTCCGAGATGCTTTTGAACCGTAAAAACACGAATCTGGCGGGAAACCTCATGATGTCGCAGTACATGGCGGACGCAATGCATAAAGTTGCTGCGCGTCGTTGGGAGGAAGCGGTGCGAGTGGGTGCATCGATCCTCGTGACGGCCAATCCGGACGATTTTGTCGCATTAAAAGCGACGCAGCCGGAGGGAATGGAACTCGCATCCATTGAAGAAATTGTACTTAAAAACCTTTAAAAGGAAGTCTTAAAACTCAATATTAAAAAGTTTTTGAAAAAGGGGCTGGGGTCGCGAGCCGCGACGGGCGATAGTGCTGCCGCACGAGTGACGCCCTCGC
>CAYTLK010000144.1:0-7848 GCA_964438515.1 uncultured Planctomycetaceae bacterium | reverse complement strand
TCAATTCTTTCAACGGTAACCGGACGAGAATGTTTGTTGCGTAATCCATCATTGTAATTATACAGATATATTATATTTGCGTCGATAAACGCTTCGCCGGACATACTGACGGCATCTCCTTCGACGATATGGTGTTCAACCTTGCACTCTCCTTTCACGAACGAACTGGCCAGCGTTCACGAAATGCCGGGCGAATTGAACGTGTAAACCGCTTTAAGTGAGCCGCCGTTTTCCGTATCCGTATATCCTGCCGCGAAACTCTGAGCCAGTGCGCCGCCGAGAGAGTGCCCGACGAGCGTCGCTTTGTTTCCATTCGCCGACACGGAATTCAGCCACGCGAACACTTCGCTTTTGTGGAGGATGTACTGGGTGTAACCAACGCCTCCATCATCAAAGTCAGTAACAAAGTCCGTTAAATTCTTTTCTGTTCCGCGAAGGACAAGAATCGGGTCGGAACCATCCGTACGGGTCAGACCGACGGCGTAAAAGCCGGAAGTGGCGTTGTAATCGAACACTTTGGCGGCAACGTAAATTCCATCGTCGCCGCAGTCGAAAACCTGTCCTTCCGTCCAGTCGCGGTACGCCAAATCTTTCGCCAGCCGTTCGGGAGCGGCATCGGGATAGGTGTAAACGCCTTCAACGTTAATCACGACCTGCGTCGTACTGGATTTCATCCCGTCGGTTTCGTCTTTGTTCGACCCAGCCACAACGGTTTTCAGCGAAACGGTTTTACTCGTCCCCAGCGCCCAGCCGAGGGATTGAAGCGTTTCCCACGAAATACCTTCTCCGTCGTACCCCAGCCCGCCGAGAGCAATCGTCTCGCCTTCCGCGTCGTCGTAATCGCCGTCGCCGTCCAAATCCCAGTAATACGCCGCCGCATTGATGGATTTCGCCGCATCAATTGTGATTAATTCTTTTGGGAATAACGGTCGAAAAGGTTCTATGATCCCTTGAATAATGGCAGGATGGTTAAGAACCGACGCATTCCAATTTGCAGGATAGGATGTATTAGGACTCGTCATTCCAAGAGCAGAATAGAAATTCGCCATATAATCTGCACTATTATTACTTATGGTTGTTGTACCAACCGAATATGTCCAGCAAGAAGAAGCCTGGTCGTAAACGCCGCCAGCCATAAAACCACTGGTATTTGAGGTGATTACGGAATCAATCAAAACATTTTTCAAAAAGACGCTGGATACTCCTCCGCCTGTCTGACTGGCGTAGTTCTTCGTAACGGTCGTATTATTTAAAATGGTCTGTGAACTGGAAACATCGACATAAGAGGAACCAATTCCGCCGCCGATATCCGCTTTGTTGGAGCGGACGAGGGAATCCGTAACGACAACCGTCCCATAACTGCTGAATATCCCTCCGCCGCTGGTTGATGTTTCATAATTCAAACTCGAATGAAGCGCAAGTATATTTTCCTCTATGGTGCATGATTTGAGGTACATCGTTCCAGAACCATTCGCCAGTCCTCCTCCGTTTTGAACACCTCCGTTCTTGGAGATGACCGTATTTTCAATGAAAGCTCTTCCAGAGTTTAAGATGCCTCCGCCAGATGAGGCGGAACCTCCGACATTTCCGGAAATTGTTGAATTATTGAATGATTGAAATTTTCCCGTATTGAGGATTCCTCCGCCATGTGATGAGGAGATATTGTATGAAACGTTCGAATGGTCCATCGTAAGCGTTCCAGAATTATAGATTCCGCCGCCGGTACTCGAAGCGATATTCTCTGTAACATCACAGTCGATTAGGGTTAAAGTGCCTCCGTTATTCACGATAGCTCCGCCTTGGCTGGTTGAACTGCACTTACTCACAATACAATTTATCAACGTCAAATTACCATAATTGTATATTCCTCCGGCAACATTTGACGAAGCCCCGGTAATTGTAATATCGTTCATTTGTACAAGACATTGAAAAATATTAAAGCAGCGGCTCGCAGAGGACGTGATAGTAATCGCTCCCGATATTTTTAGATTATTTTCGATGTCAATCGGCGCCGACAAACGGATTGTACCCGATACGCCAAATTTTATATCAACGCCGAAATGGTCTGTTCCAGCATAAGAAACCGCTTCGCGGAGGGTGATTTTACCGTCAGAAACATTGAGTTCGGCGGAGTCTTCCAAGGTCGTGACGGTGATGATTCCGGTAGACACCGCGTTTTGCTCGGCGAGAATTTCTGCGTCAGTTTTGTCGGACGGAACGTCGGCTTGGGACGTGTTGAACGGAAGGTCGGAAACCATGCAGGCAGTTACAGCTGCGGGCGACTCAAACGCGGGAAGCGGGGAGGCGGAGGTCAGAGGCGCAACGGCACTCAAAAGCGCTCGCTCCTCAAGCGGCTCAAAACGGAGTAAGAAATTGCGACGGCTTTTGGCTGATTGCTGCGTATACATGTCGACCCCCTGAAACTTCGATTCGGAAATGATTGAAACGGCCCTTCCATCTCTCTCATTTTACCCTCCGATTCTTCCGTCACAAGGGGACTCTCGCCTTTTTAGATACTTTTCGCTCTTTTTCAAAAAATTTCAGATTTGGGATTCAAATGCCTCGGCCACACTTTTCAACACCTTTTTCGCAGCCTCCTCGCCCGTATGAACGCACTGAGGAATGCCGACGCCCGCAAGCGCGTTTCCAGCAACCGCTAAAGTGGGGTAGCGGGAAAGCTCTTTCTCAAATTCCGCGATCCGCTCCAAATGCCCTAAATGAAGCTGCGGCATCGTGTTGGGCCAGCGGGAAACCGACGTCAAAACCGGGTCCGCCTGTATCCGTAAACAGGGTTTCATCTTTGCTAAAAGCTGCGTCCGAATCTCCTCTTCGGAGAGTTTCGCGACTTCCGGATTGCGTGCGCCGCCGCTGAAAACCCGAATCAAAACGAATCCTTCCGGCGCTCGGTGCGGATACTTCTCGCTGCTGAAACTCAACGCCAAAATGGGATTGTGCTCGACCGCCGGCACACACGCCCCCATCCCGTCGAGCGCGTGACCCACATCTTCCCGCCGAAACGCAGCCGTCAAAATCACGGTTCCCGTATGTTCAATTCCGCCGAATAATTCTGCCGCACGATGAATCTCCGCCGACTCCAGAATCTGGGCCGTATTGTACGACTCCGCCGCCAGAATCACTGCGTCAAAATCCGCAGATTGTGCAGCATCCGCAGACTCCGCAGATTCACCATCTTTACGCCACGAAAGGTTCCAGCAACCGTTCGGAAGAGGTTTCATGGAGGTGACGCAGGTTCCGCAATGAATTTCGTTCGAATCCAAATTGCTTTGAATTGCGTCGATGATTCGGCTCAACCCGCCTCGAATCGTCACAAACATGTTGTAGCGCGGCCCGCTCTGAGTCTCTTCTTTTTGCGTCGCCGCCGCCTCCTTTTGTGCGATTTTCCGATTCTGACGCATCGCCCAAATGAGGGACCCGTACTTTTTTTCCATCTCGCGAAAACGCGGAAGCGTCGCCAAAAGCGAGAGTTTCTTCATGTCGGCCGCATAAACGCCGCTCACAAGAGGCTCGATCAGACGGTCAAAAACCTCGCGTCCGAGGCGTCGAACCGCAAAATTTTCCATCGATTCGTCCTCATCGTTCTTTCGGCCCGGAATGAAAAACTCCAGCGCAGCTCGGACTTTTCCCAACGGCGAAAGCAGCGGCGTCACGGCCATCGGCCACCATTTTGTCGGCGCCATCATCATGAAACCGTCCGGAAGTTTGTGAAGCCGATTCTTCCAAAGAATGAACGTCTGACGGTGGCGGGGCGTGGTCGTCACGATGTCGTTTCCGAGCTTCAAACGACGACAGAGATCGAGACCGTACGGAACGGTTGTAATGAAATTGTCGGCACTCTGTTCGATTTCAAACCCGTCGCGCAGCTCCGTATGCAGGACGCCGCCAAGACGATTTCGTTTGTCGAAAACAGTAATTTGAGCGTCGGGACACTTTTCCCGAAGATAAAATGCGGCCGACAGACCCGAAATTCCGCCTCCAACGACTGCAAATTTAAGTTTTTTTGTGTTTGACATAAAATCCTCGCTTCCCCAGCACCCTATGAACGACCACGGCGACTTTGCGCAAAATTTTATTATACACCTTCTGCCGGAAAGTTTCTAGTAGGGGGGAGGTTTTTTTCACAAAAACGACACAATGAACCTCTTTTTACTCTCAAATGAGCAAAATCGCTAACAAATATCAAAAAACGGATCAAAAAATTTGACAAGACGGCCTAAATGCGTACAATAGAGTTATTCTGATTAAAAACCAAAAATCATATTTAATGAACCATGAACCGCATGAAGGAATAATAAAACAACTTTTCATGCAGTTCATGGTTCTAATTTGAAAATCGTCACATTTTTTAGAACTTCATTTCACTCATTTTCCTTCGTTTTTGCCGATTCTTTTTCGTTCCTCTGCAGAATCACAGAGTTCGTCGGATACGCAAATTCCAACCCTTCTTGAGTGAAACGCCGAAGAATTTCAAAGTTCAACTCATTCTTCCACTGTTCCGAAACGTAAAAATTCCGCGTATTGAACCACGTCGTCACATGAATTTGAAGCGCCCAATCCCCGAAACCCGAAAAAATCACAAGCTTCTTTTCCGTCTGCTGCAAAAAACGAACCTCATCCGAAATCAGCGTTTGCAGGAGCGCAAGCGCCCGTTCCATTTGCGACGGGGTCGTTTCGTACGTAAGCGTCAAATCAAAATCATAACGAATCCCCGGCCTTTGACTTACATTTTCCACAATCTCCGCCCCAAGAATCGAATTCGGAACAGAAAACAAGTTTCCGTTGAGCGCACGAATTCGAGTGCTTCGAAAATCGACCGCCTCCACCTCTCCATCTATGTTTTTCGTACGGATTCGATCTCCCATCTGGAACGAATTGTCGAACAGCATCATGAAGGAACTGAGGAAATTTGAGAGTGTGTCTTTCACCGCAAATGCCGCCGCGAGACCGAAAACGCCCGCCGCAGCAAGGATCGCGGAGATATTCAGCCCGAGAATCGTCTGTCCGATGATGCAAAAAGCAAACAAAATGAGCGCGACGCGCAGAGTTTTTCGGACGGCATCGAAAATCAGTTTGTTGAAAACCCGTTTTTTCCCGCGAAAATACATGCAAATAATGCTGTCGAGCGCGCCGATGAGACGGTACAGGAGCCACGTGACGTCCACCGCCAGCAGCAGAAAAATGAGGCGCTGGGAAAATCCGAGCTGGTCCCAGAAAGAGAGGGCGCTGAGGAAAATCCCCAAACACCAGAAGAGTGCAAAAATCGGCGGTTTCAGCGCCCGATAAACGTAATCGTCCGCCCTCGTTTTGGTTCGTGAAACGATTTTCTTAAACAAAATTCTTTCACAGAGGAAATTCAAAAGCGTTGCGGCTCCCCACGTCAGAATCAGTCCGAACATGAAGAGGATGATTTTATCCATATTTTCCCAGCATCCCGACTTTAAAGACGTCCAAAAGCCGCAAATTGCCGCACGAATCTGCGAGATTTTCACTTCGTTTGCCGCATCGGGAACCAAAAATTCCGAGGAAATAGCGGCGGGGTCGGACGGTTCTTTGAGGGATTCGAGCGTTTTTCCGTCCAAATTTACGATAATCGCGACTTTTCCTTCTTCCAAACTTCGAATTTCGACGGGCACATTTTTTGCCTCCGATGCAGAATCTGCTGGAGCGTCAGACGATGCGGAATTCCCCAACAGACCGACAGAAGGAAGAGCGCCGCCGTCCTGAGCCTGAATCGGGAAGGTTCCCGCCAAGAAAAAAAAGGCGCAAACGGAAATAAAAGCCGCATAAAACCAGGAACGCCGCATGAAAAGAGTCTCCAAATCCAGAATCAACTGACACATTTTTCATATTTTAACATAAGCGGACCAAAGTGTCAAGAGGTTTCGGAGGGGCCGTTCCGGAAAAAAAGATGGTATTTATTCCCATCTCACTTTAAGATTCAGGTTTTGATGATAAATTTCTCGTTATAATGCGTACAAACCACCGAATCGTTCCTAAAACAGGAATGTTCAGTGATAAAATACACAGTCTGGAAAACATATTCGTCTAGCAGTGATTCTTTCTATTATTTTGGTTGTGCCAGTCGATAAAAGAATGACTGTTTATACAGGAATTTTATCGAAAACTAGGTTCGAAGAAATAAAGGATGCAAGGATGCGTCGATATGCGAAACCTTTCCGCTTGTTTTATGTTGCGGAAATTATGATCGTACTTTTACTGATGACTTCCCGCCTGCTCGCAGAGGAGAGTCTGCTTTCTCCTGCGGTTACGATACCGACTTCGTCGATTGTGACCGCCTCCGGAGACGCAGAAACAACGGCGGGAGGCTCTGAAACGGCTGCGGCCCCTGTTTCCAGCAGCGAAACACTGACGGTGTCGGCGGCCGAATGGACGAAAATGCAGTCGGATTTGGAAACGATTAAAAAAGAAATGGCCGACGACAAAGCAAAAGCGGCCGCGAAGAAGAAAGAGGACGAAGAGAAAAAGTACAAAACGCCTCAGTGGAAGCTGAACGGAGTGATTATTTTCGACGGAACCATTGATTCACTCAACGACGATGCGGAAACGGCTTTCAATACAACAACGATGAGCGGAACCAAACTGCGTCAGGCGTGGATTGATTTAACCGGAAACATGTACGAAATGATTAATTATCGTTTGACGTTCGATGCGTCCAACTCGACGCTTAAGGACGTTTGGGGCGGCTTCTACAACCTTCCGAGCGGCTGGGACTTCAAAGTCGGACACTTCAAAGAACCGTGGAGCGGTGAAGAATTAACGGCTGTTGCTGCGACGGTTTTCATCGAAAAATCTTTTCTGAACGACATGCGAGGAATCTGCGGAAGCCGAAATAACGGTATGATGGTCAGTAACTGGTCCCAGGCGGACCGTTTTTCCTACGCGGCAGGCGTTTTCGCGTCGAGCATGAGCGAAAAAGACGCACTTCAGTGCTACGGCGAAAACGGTCACATGGCGTTCACGACCCGCGCCACGTATTTGCCGTACTACACCGAAAACGACCAGAAACAAAAGTACCTCCTTCACCTCGGTTTGAGTTATTCGTACCGTCATTACGATCAGGAAAACGCCAGTAAATACTCAACCAAATGCAGTTTTTTGTCCGACTCGCAGATCGCCACGAACGCTTTAAATACGGGAACCATGGACGGACTGGCGGATTTGAACACGGTCGGATTTGAAACGTTCTGGATGCACGGTCCCCTTTCGGTCGACGCGGAAGAAAGTCTCTTCTACATGGAAGACGATCGAGCCGGTGATGTGTTTCTTCAGACCGGTTACGTTCAAGTCGCATACACCCTCACGGGCGAAAGCCGAAATTACAAGAAAGCGGGCGGAACGTACGGTCGTTTGAAGCCCAATAATCCGTTCATCCGTACGTGCAAAGACGGCGTCGGCGTCTTCACGGGTCCCGGTGCGTGGGAAGTCGCGTACATGTGCACGTGGGTGGACGCTTCCGACCTCGCGGCGGGTTACGCAACGAAAGACTATCACGTAGGCGTGCTGGGAAAAGCGCTCATGAATATATGGGGACTCAACTGGTATTTGAACGAAAATTGCCGTATGATGTTTAACTACGCGCTCGTGCACAGCGATTACGAAGGATACAGTTTGAAAGGCGTCGATATCGACGGAACGGATGGATGGGAAAGCGTCTTCGCGACTCGATTCCAGGTGACGTTCTGATTTTCACCCATTTTTCACAAACGTTTTGCGGTCCACATGCAAGCCCCCTGGGAGCGCGAGCCGATTGGTTGATGGAACCGCTGAATGTACAAGCAAGCCCGTAATGAAGCGAGTGAAACGAGCGGA
>CAYTLK010000143.1:0-8301 GCA_964438515.1 uncultured Planctomycetaceae bacterium | reverse complement strand
TCGTCGAAACCTTTTTGCGAAATGAGCCAAAACAGCCAGAAAACTCAACGCAGTTTGCCTAACCGTTCATGCGCCAGCCCGCCCCAACGAAGGCGTCACTCGCGCAGTAGCGCCAGCCCTGCTCGCGGCTCGTGACCGCGGCAGGAAGAGGGATAGGGAAGTTTTTTCAAATTTTTTTGGAATATTTTGAAGAAACCCATTGACAAAGTTTTCGTTTGTGGTATACTGATACTTAATTGATGAAGCAACGACGCTTCCAGGAATCATTTTTGCGTGGTTTCGGGAAGCGTCGTTTCTTTTTAGATACACACATTTGAGTGGGGTAAAACCATGAACGCTTCCAAGTATTTAATCATCGGAAACAGTACGGCCGCCGTCGCCGCTGTTGAAGCTATTCGCGCACAAGATTCCGTCGGAACCGTCACCATGGTCTCCGATGAACCCCATTTCACGTACAGTCGTCCCTGCATTTCGTACCTCCTCGAAGGGAAAACGACGCTCGAAAAAATGCGTTACCGCCGCGACTCCTTCTACGAGGAAATGAACGTTCGAACCCTCTTCGGACTCCGTGCGGAAAAAATCGATACAAAACAAAAAACGGTCACGCTGGCGGACGGTTCCATCGAATCGTACGAAAAACTGCTTCTCGCGACGGGAAGCGTCCCGTTCGTTCCTCCCACGGACGGCTGTCCCGCGGTGAATACGGGAAAAGGCGCTTACACGTTCATCAAACTCGACGACGCTCTGGCGCTCGCGCGTGACGTAACGTCCGACTCGCACGTCGTCGTAATCGGCGGCGGACTCACAGGAATCAAAGCGGTCGAAGGCCTTCTGCACCACACGAAGAACATCACCGTCGTGGAGTTCGCGCCGCGCGTTCTGCCGGTCGCGCTCGACGAAAAAGCATCGGAAATCGTTCAGAATCGACTGACGGACGCCGGCGTCTCGCTGCGTTGCGGTCACGTCGTGAAGAAAGTTTTGACCGACTCGGAAGGAAAAGTTTCGTCCGTCATGATTGGAAATCCGCAGGACGCAAACGATTCGGGTGTCGAACCCCCCTGCGACGTCCTCGTCATTTCCATCGGTGTGCGTCCCAACCTTTCGCTCGTGAAAGACACGGAAATTCAGGCGGCGCAGCGCAGCGGAATCGTCATCGATTCGTTTTGCCAGACGACCGTTCCGGACGTTTACGCCGCCGGAGACTGCGTGGACAGCCGTGATTTGACGAACGGTTTCAATCACGTTCTCGCAATCCTTCCGAACGCTTACGCTCAGGGAAAAACGGCGGGCTGCGCAATGTCGGGCGGAAAAATCCGTCACGAAGGCGCGTTCCCCATCAACGCGACGAGCTTTTTGGGTCTGCCGCTCATTACAGCCGGAATGACGAACGTGAAACCCGACGTTTTAGCCCGTCCCGACACGGAAGTGATTGCGGAGTGCTGCGGCGAAAACTATCGAAAACTCGTCATTTGCGGAAATGTTTTAACGGGCTTCGTCCTGATGGGGCCTGAAGCGACGAAACGAGCGGGAATTTTTACCGCCCTTCTTCGTGAAAAACGCGACCTCGCAACCGTTCCGACCGACATTCGGACCGCCTCGCCCGAACTGTTGATGTTCGACCGCGCCGAACGCACCGCAAAATTGTACCTTTAGGAGGAACCGTCATGGAATACGAACTCGACACAGACGGAATTTATTACACTCAGCTCAATGAGGCCATTCGTCACAAACCCGGTCGTTACGTCCTCAAAAACGTGAACGGTCAGCGTTACATCGGCGCAGGACTCGAAAAATCGTACGACTTTCAAATTTACGGCACGCCCGGAAACGATATGGCGTCCTTTATGGACGGTGCCGCCATTACGGTCTGGGGCGACGGTCAGGATGCAATCGGAAACACGATGAATGCCGGCCGCGTGGTGATTCACGGAAACGCAAGCGACACCGTGGGTTACGCGATGCGCAACGGTGAGATTTTCATTCGCGGAAACGCCGGCTACCGGGTCGGAATCCACATGAAACAGTACGGCGACGCAATCCCGAAAATCGTCATCGGCGGTCGGACGGGAAGCTTTCTCGGCGAGTACATGGCGGGAGGCGTCATCCTCGTGCTGGGACTCGGCGTCGAAAACGACGAAGAACTCACGGGAAGCTACTGTGCGACGGGAATGCACGGCGGCACGATTTACATTCGCGGCGACGTTCCCGAATTCAATCTTTCCCCCGCGATGCTGAAAGAGTCGTTGAACGAAGAAGACGAATGCGTCGTACGCGGCCTGCTTCAGCGTTACACCGAATATTTCGACATTCCGACGACGCACTTTCCCATGTCGGATTTCATCAAAATTCGACCGAAAACGTCGAGACCGTACGGAAAAATGTACGTTGGAAACTGATTTACAAAACAATAACATTCATTCGATAAGAATTTCATTCCCTAATCATTATTTCAGGAGAAAATATCATGACGATTCCCGCAGGATACAAACCGTTGCTTGGTCTTCGTGACGTAGAACGTGCGATCAAACAGGTGAAAGATCACTTTGAGAGCGAGCTGTCCCGGAATGTCGGACTCCAGCGCGTCACCGCTCCGCTGTTCGTCCGCAGTGGTACGGGACTGAATGACGACCTGAACGGTGTGGAAAAACCGGTTTCTTTCCACGTGACGCAGGCCGACACCGACGCCGAAATGGTTCAGTCGCTTGCAAAGTGGAAACGTTTCGCGCTGAAACGTTACGGATTCCAGCCTGGTGAAGGGCTTTATACCGACATGAACGCGATTCGTCCCGACGAGACGCTCGACATGCTGCACAGTTTGTACGTCGACCAGTGGGACTGGTGCAAGGTGATTCGGCCGGAAGACCGAAACGTCGAAACGCTGAAAGCGACCGTGAAACGCATTTACGCGACGATTCGCGAGACGGAACAGTACGTTTCGATGCTTTATCCGGAAATTAAACCAATTCTTCCCGAAGAGATTACGTTCATCACGACGAAAACGATGTGCGAGGAACATCCCGAAATGACGCCGCTGGAACGCGAGACGTTCTACTGCAAAAAATTCGGTGCGATTTTCGTCCTTGGAATCGGCGGCGAGCTTCCGGATGGAACCATTCACGACGGACGCGCTCCGGACTACGACGACTGGACGACGCCGCGCGAAGACGGCGGTATCGGTCTGAACGGCGATATTGTGGTTTGGAACCCGATTTTGGGACGGTCGTACGAACTCTCTTCGATGGGAATTCGAGTCGACGCGGAGACGCTCAAGCGTCAGCTGAAGATTCGCGGCTGTGAAGAACGTGCGAAGCTTTCGTTCCATCAGATGCTTTTGAACGGCGAACTGCCGCAGACGATGGGCGGAGGAATCGGTCAGTCTCGTCTGTGCATGTACATGCTGCGCTGCGCGCACATCGGTGAAGTGGCTGTCGGAATTTGGCCGGAATCGATGATTCAGGAATACGCCGATGCAGGTGTGACGCTTTTGTAATTAAAATTTCGCTGAGGCCGTTCATTCTTCGGGCGGTCTCTCGTTTTTCGAAAATCTTTTGAGGTTTTTTAAAATATTTCTTTAAAATCTGGACCTTTTTTCTGTTTTTTGCTTGATATTTCATTCTATCTGTGTATAATAATCTTTATATACTGATTCGATATGAAAAAAATCGGAATTTCATATCACATCGGGAATAAATCTTTTAACTGAAAAAAAGTGCCGCATAGATGAGGTGTTTCATGTACAGACTGTATTCCTATCGTTTTTTCATCCTGTTTGCCGCTTCCCTGCTCTGGGGCGGGCACACGGTTGTGCATTCTGAAACCCTCGTTATTTATGAGGGTTCGTACACAACGGCGACGCTGAATGACGCTTTGAACGGTTACGACTCCCTCACGAAATCCGGAACGGACACAACCACCGTGACGCTCAGTTCCACGCTCCTCAACACGAATTTAATCACCGTCTCCGGCGGCGTTTTAGAGTTCACGAACAGCGCACCTTCCACAGGTTCAACCGCTGAAATTCACGTTCTTCCAGGAACGCTGCACATCCATTCCGGTGCGGAAGCGTTTTTGAATGCGAAAGACGCACTGGGATACACGAAGATCGACACGGATCCGCGCATGACGATTGAAGTCGCAGGAACGCTGCGGCTGAGGAACGGCGTAAATCAGACGATGCGTTCCGTCACGCTCGACATGCAGGGCGGAACCGTCACGGGCGGCGAGTATCAGTACCGCAGCAACGTTTCTGTACTGAAAGCAACGTCGGGAGATTCGACGTTCACCTCGACGCTGACGATTCGTTCAGACGCGACGGCCCCGGTATTTACGGTCTCAAAAGATGCGGCGCTCACATTCACAGGAACGGTTGCGGGACAGACCGTCAACGGCCAAAAAGTCTCCGCACTGACGCTCGACGGCGAGGGAAAAACCGTTTTCAAAGGCGCAGTTTCGAATTTGACGGCGATCAACATCACGAACGGAACGCTCGAACTTGCTTCTGGAACGACGATTGCGCGAAATGTGCCGGAATACAACATTGGAGCCGGAGGAACGCTCTATCTGTCGTACGGCGACATTCTGAACGCGAACGGGACAGCCGTCACGCTGAACGTGAATGAAGGCGGAACGCTCCAATTCATCAACGGGGCGAATCAGACGGCGCGAAACATCACCGTGAATCTCACCGGCGCGGCGCTTACAGGCGGAAATTTCCTCTTCATGTCGGCAGAATCGAATGCGACGGGTTTGAACGTCCTGGCGTCGGCGACCGCCTCAACGATTTCTTCGACGCTGCTTCTCCGCTATCAGGGGGACGCGACGAGCAACGGGACGCACATCATTAATGTTGAAGACGGTGCGGCCGCCGAGGACCTCAAAATCACAGGAACCATCACGTCTTACAACGGGAATCGGCAAAATCTGACTTTCTCCGGAGCCGGAACGGTCGCTCTGGCGGCGTCCTCTTCCATAAGCAACATCGCGGCGACGACTCTCGACGGCGTGACGCTTGTTTCGGGAAAGAATAACGCACTTTATTCTGGGACGAATCTCGTGATGAATCCCGCAGAAAGCACGAACGGCGTTTCAACGCTGAATTTGAACGGTTTCAGCCAGAGCGTCGCGACCCTCACAGGCGGCACGGGAATCCTCACGAACGGCTCGGCGACGAAGTCCGTTCTGACGCTCACGAATGGGGCCGGAACGTTCAAAGGAACCATCGGCACAAACATCGATGTGGTGAAAAACGGTTCTGAAACGTGGAACATTGCGGGGTCGGAACACTGGGGCGCGTCGCTCCTCGACATTCAAGCCGGGACGGTTTCCGTGAATACTTCTTATACTGCGGCGACAGGCGGACGCTTCCTCACTGGAAACATCGTCGTGCGTGACGGTGCAACGCTGAAACTCGCAACGGCAGACGCTCTGGGCGGCGGTGCCGGCGGTTCCGTCTCCGCTTCGGGTCTCACGCTTGACGTACTCGGAACCCTTTCCATCACGGGAAGCGGAAATCAGACGTCGCGTTACATGAATTACAACCTCTACGGCGGAACGATCGACATCGCGTCCAATGCACAGCTGCTTTTCATGCACAACGGAACGACGCCCGTCACGACGATTCATTCCGGCGCTGCATATAACGGAAACGCCGTCGCAGAAACGTCGCGGATTAATGGTCGATTAACCGTACGAGATTCAGGTGTTCGAATGACGCTCGACGTTGAAGACGGCGGCGCCGTCACCGACCTGTGGTGGACCGGAACGCTGAAAAAAGGAAACAATCCCGTGACCGGAGCAGGCGAAATCTACAAAACGGGGGCCGGCACGCTGCGTTTGAGCAACAACAGCACGTACACCTCATTCGACCACACATCCGGAACAACCGTCGCCGCAGGAACGCTCGTTCTCGACGCTGCAAACGTCACAGGTTCCAGTGTGACGGTAAACGAGGGTGCGTCCTTTTACGGAGTAAACGATTCCTCCGTTACGGGAAATCTGACTCTCGACGGAAATTACGAACTGAACCTTGCGGACCTCGCCCTTTATGCGGATGCAGCGCAGCAATTGAGCCTCGGTTCCATGACGTTCGGAGAAACGGCGTCCGCCAGCGTGAATCTGGACGGTGAATATTCGTGGGAGGCGATTTCCGGCGTCGATGTTCTGACGTTCGACTCCGCCGCCGGCCGTGATGCTGCTTTGACGTCACTCGCAACGCTTTTGAACGCGAATCCAAGCACGCCGAACTTCCTCTGGCTCTCTGCCGACGGCGCCTCCGCCATTGCGCTGAACGTAAATCTGGCGGCCGTCCCGGAACCTTCAACTTGGATTCTGTTTCTGCTGGGTGCAGGACTGTTGGGCGTTGCATTTCGCAAACGATAAATGTTTTTACGGAGATATAAAAATGAAAGAAGCTACGAAAATCAAAAAGAACGTCAAACGTGCATTCACACTCGTGGAACTTCTCGTCGTCATTGCGATTATCGGAATGCTCGTCGGGCTGCTGCTTCCAGCCGTTCAGCAGGCGCGCGAGGCGGCGAGACAGTCGCAGTGCGGAAATAACCTGAAACAGTTCGGCATCGCGACGCTGAACTACGAAAGTAAGGTCAAATCCTTCCCGTCGGGCGGCTGGCACTGGTACATGATCGGCGATGCGGACCGCGGATTCGGCGAGAATCAGTGCGGGTCGTGGCAGTTCTCGCTTCTTCCTTTCATGGAACAGGACGCACTTTTTCAGCTCTCGAGTTTGAGTGAAGATATAACTAAAGACCCGTCCAGCACCAAAAAATCGAACGGAAAGACGCTTCTTTCCACGCCGCTTTCCTTTTTTAACTGTCCGTCCCGCCGCCGAGCAAAACTGTACAAGTTCGGAAGCTCTTCCGCCTCCTCCCAGCTGTATAACGGTACGGCTCCGACGGAGGTTCCGCGCAGCGATTATGCTGCAAACTATGGCGACAACAATTCGTCTTGTGAGACTTCCACATTGACACCTGCAACCTACCCTGCCGCTGCAAAGTTCACCTGGGCGACGGAAACCGCAACGGGAATTTGTTTCCGCCACAGTTCCGTGATGGACGGCGAGATTCGCGATGGTCTGTCCAACACCTTCCTCTACGGCGAGAAGTACTTGGCGTCCAACCTCTACGAGACGGGAACATGCACGGCAGATAATGAGGGCGTCTACTTCGGATGTGTAAACGACAATCAACGCTCTTCGTACAGTAATCCTTTGCAAGACCGTTCAGGTTACAATGGGCTGACGAACTGGGGGAGTCCGCACGCCGGTACTTTTGGAATGGTGATGTGTGACGGCGCTGTGAAACGCATTTCGTATTCCACGGACATTTCAACGCTTCGGAACCTTGGAAACCGAAACGACGGAAACGTTATTGACGGAACGTATTAACAGAGTTTGGGTATTTAATCCGAATCCCGCTTTAAACTTTCCTAAGAGCGCCGGCGTCCAGCCTGCAAACCTCATTCCCTGGGAGCGCCGGCGTCCAGCCTGCAAACCTCATGAATGAACCCTGGGAGCGCAGGCTTCCAGCCTGCATAACTTCATGAATGAACGTATTGTTGAGGAATCATGCGGGCAGGATGCCCGCGCTCCCAGGGTTCCGTCGCATTCGCGTCTTGCTTCGGGGCGGCGTCCCGCCTCGCCGCCAATACATGGAATTTGAAATATTTTATATTGCATTTTAATTTTGCTGGGGGCGCTGCCCCCAGACCCCCGGTTCATTCTGGTCTGTTTACTTTCGCTGCGCTTTGCAGTCTGCCCGGCCGTTCGTCCCTCACTGGCCTTGGGCCGTCTGCGTCGCTACGCTCCTTACTTACCCTCTGGAACTAGAAGGCAGCGGAGCCCCAAGTCGCCGTACCGATCGCCTGGCGAATACCAGCCCCGGTACGCCGAACGGCAGCCCCGCGCATCGCCGCACCAACCGCCGCCGCGATACACGCGGTTGGAGCCGGTGTCTGGGCCTGTCGTGTCGCTCGCTGGCGACGCAGAGTAATCAGCATCCCAGTCCGAACACCATTCCCAAACGTTGCCGTGCATGTCGTACAATCCCCACGCGTTCGGTTTCTTCTGACCCACTTCATGGGTCGTCGAACCCGAATTTTTGGAATACCACGCCATTTCGTCGAGGTTTCCAGCATACGCGCCCGTCGTGCCCGCCCGACACGCATACTCCCACTGAGCCTCCGTAGGAAGGGTGACTTTTAGCCCCTGAGAAGAAAGTTTCGTACAAAATTCCTGACAGTCATTCCAACTAACCTGTTCTACTGGCAGATTGTCGCCCTTAAAAT
>CAYTLK010000142.1:4749-8335 GCA_964438515.1 uncultured Planctomycetaceae bacterium | reverse complement strand
CGCGGCTCGCGACCCCAGACCCCTTTTTCAAAAACTTTTTAATATTGTGTTTTTAGGACTTATTTTTGGAATTTCTGAACGGCAGACCGCCACGCGTCCATTCCTTTCAGTTCGGGTGCGAGCCGCGCGTAAATCGGATCCGCAAGGGCGTTTAACTCTTCTGCCGTCAGAGAGCCTTCGGGATGATACTCCGGAAAATCCGCCTCCGCACAGAATCGCGCAATCTCAAGCGTCTTGCGCATCGGTTCCAAATACACGATTTCCAATCGATCGCGATTGAGCGCCGATGTGTGAGGCGCCGCCTCGTTGAGCGTCGCACAAAGTGCGTCCAATTCGTTCAGTAATGCAAAAACTTTCGTACGAGTTTCTTCTGTCGGTGATTTCAGACGCGGCGGAAAGTCCTTTCCGGGCGTGAAGAATCGTGACGGAAGAATAAAGTACGATTTCAACTCTACGAGTTTCGCGTCGAATTCTCGGGCGGACGCAGCCTGTTCGGGACCGAAAACCCAGCTGTAAATCGCGGTCTGGCAGAGGTTCCAGTCGAAATTTTCAGGGTTCCACGCCCAAAATCCGAACATGGAAGCGAGATATTCTTCCGGAAAACCGCCGCCGATGCAGAAAAGCATCACGTTGTCGGTAAACTGCGGAACCGTCCGAACCGCATCGTATTGCGGCGCGTGCCAGCCGGCAGAAAGCGGATGAAGCTCGATGTATGCAGGAAGAGGAATCGGCGTTTCACCGAAAGAACTCGCGGCGTGACGGAACGTTTCCGACTGAACGAAGCCGGGACGAAGTGAAACTGCAATTTGTGCGTTATTCATAAAACCGGAATGGAGGCTGATGAGGTTGTGCCACCATGCGGGTTTGAGTTTCAGACCCATTTTGCTGCAAAGTTCGGCGTCTGCGGCACACGGAACACGCGTAAAATACCACTGAATCGCGTCGAAACCCGGAATTTTTGCCGCCTCATGGTTGAACGGACGGTCAATCGTCTGGTAGTCGCCCACCGGCGGTGTAAATGCAAGTTCGCGCCCCGAAAGTCCGTGTTTTTCCGCAAGATGAAGGAAATTTGCAATCGCGAGTTTCGAATCGTTTCCGGCTCCAATGTCGTCGAACGAAAGCCAGAGTCCATCGGCTCCGAGCGCCAAAAGTTCCTCAAAAGCCGCATTTACGTCGCTGTAAAAGTTCGTTTCGTCCAGCTGGTCGAACCCGACGATGATTCCGCCGGCGTTCTTCGTTGTGGCGGCGGCGACGCACGCATACACGAACATTCCGCGGCGGTGCGCCTCGGTCAAAAGTCGGCTCACATTTTCTCGGTCGATCGGAACTCCTGGTGCAAAACCCATCGGAGCCGCACGATCGGGATAGATATTTGTGGTGGAAATCTTCGGATTGTCGCGTACATCCATATAATTGATGCGTGCGTGCGCGTATGCGTCGAGCGCGCCGGGAACGAGGTTCTGCATCAGAACAAAGTGCGGACGCCCCCGCCATGGAATCGACGGCCAATCCGTAATGTTGAATCCTGCGGCTTCAACCGTTCCATCGGTTCCAATTGTTCTATCAGTTCCAATTGTTTCCTCTTTCGGGCTGCGCGAACAAAGGTCCAGAAGTGCGTAAGTTCCGTACACGACGCCGTTTACGTCGCTTCCTGTGACTCGGATCGTATTTTCTGCATCATTTTCGAAACGGATTTGAAAAACGTTCGTCTTTCCTGCACATTCTTTACACTCGATGGGACCGACTTCCAGCACGATGCGCGCGCCGTTTTTTACCGTCGTTTCCGCAGCTTTTACGCCTTCAGACGGTTCCGGAAAACGATTTTGAAGCGTCTTTTTCAGCATTTCTGCCGCGTATCGGACCGGCTCGGGAGCGTCGGAAGCATACGAAACCTCCAGCGTTTTTGGTACGATTTTCAGCGTCAGACCGGAATCTTCCACGATTCGCGGCGTCGGAAAAACGCGGCACACACGCGGCGCCAGTTTTTCGAGCAAAAGTCGGCACTGCGCGATTTTTTCGACCAAATCTTGCGGCGTGAACCAATAATGATTCGTCGATTCGAAACCGATGGTCGAATCCTCACGCACAAGCGTCAGTTCCTGCTGCGCAAGCGCGATTTCGTCCCGTAAAAGCTCGCGGAATCGGTCGAGTGTTTTGGGTTCGAAATTTGTTCTAAAATCATCATTCAGCGCATTATTTCCGCGCAGAAGCACCCATTCGGCCTGATTTGCGGCACTCGCGAAGTGGATTCCGGCACAGCGTGCGTACCGAACGTCCTGCGCACACGCCGCGCGACGCTGTTCAGGAACGTTTGCAAGCGTTTTTTCAAGCATCTCCGCGCCGCGAAGCATCCCTTCCGAGGTTTTGCGCATCTGTGAAATAAAAACTTCCGGCGGGTAGCAGCCGCGCCAAGCGTCCAACGAATCGTACGGAATTCCAACCATCGTGGCGGAGAAGCCCGTCGGAGACGGATAGAGCGGGTTTGCGGGTCCCATCTGCTGCGGGCCGGTGTAATTTACACTAATGTGGTAGGGAAATTCTTTGTACGCATCGGAAAGCGTCTTCCACGCCTCGCGGACTGCTGGAACGACGGACGGATCGTAGCGCTCCGCAGCCAGCTGGTTCAAAACTTCATCGACAGATGGAAGGGGTGTGCGGCTAAAAGCAGCAGGAAGAGTGAGGTTCGGAGACGGATAGCCGCCGAGCGACCAGCTCCCCATGAGGCCTGAAACGCCGCAAGATGCGAGATTCCGACAGTGTTCCGCAACGAGATTCATCACGGGAACGTACGGAACGGCCGCAAACTCCCATGTGGTTCCGAGCTGGATTTTTGCAGCAGTTTTCAGACCCGCTTCCTGTGCCGATTTCCACTGTGCCGCTGCGCGCGGACCGGGACCGACTGCGGAGATGGAATATTCGCCGACCGCGGAGGAAACGCCGCCTCGCGTGATGGGAAGCGCCCATTCACTGACGCTCATGAGGTACACGTTTGGGGGGAGTTTTTGAATAATTTCCGGCGTGATTCCGTGACCGTTCCACCCCCAGTCCCACACAATTACTTTTGCGTCAGGCGCGCTGCGGTGCACCCCTTCTTCCATCACGCGATTCACGTCTGCAATAATGTCGGCGTACTCGCGGCCCGCACAGGCGGAACACGAATCTTTGTGTCCGTGCGACGCGCAGTTCGTGAAATTTTCGGACGCGGTGATGGTGAAAATCCCCCCCAAGTCGGGAACCTGTTGAAAAACGTACGCCAGTGAGTCGCCGAGCCACGCGCAGACGGACGGATTGGAGGTGCAAAGCGCGTAAAAGTCGCCTTCTTGGGTGCCTCGCATCGTCTCGCGGCCCGACTTCTCAAAAAATTCTGCCTTTTCCGCACGCGGTTCATTCATGTACAAATAAACAGAAATTCCGTACGTTTTTGCTCGTTCGACGAGACGCTGCAGGTTTCGGATCCGATTTTCGTGTCCGACGCCGAATTCGGGAAACGTCTCGCCGCCGGGTGCGAGGTCGCGCAGAACCACGTGGAGCCAGACGCCCGTCACGCCGGAATTTTGGAGCTTTTCGAGGAGTCCGTCCGGGTACA
>CAYTLK010000142.1:0-4649 GCA_964438515.1 uncultured Planctomycetaceae bacterium | reverse complement strand
TCCGCGAGCTTTTCGGCGTCCGGCTCTTCAAATCGCACCGGGTCGCACTTCGGTTTCAGACTTCCGAGTTTGATGAACAGAAAATCGTCCTCACGCAAATGAAACGCGAGTTCCTCAGGCGTCATTCCGGTGAGCGTCAGCAGCTGTTCGTACGGCAGTAAGTGCCACGAACGCCGTAAAAGCGTGATGTAAATCTGCATTCGACTCCACTCGGGCCGCCGATATTCCGGAAGACCCATCTTCGAGGCGAGCTGCGTCACGTTTTCGGGTGTGGTTTCGAGAACTTGCGCAAGAACGTCCGTCTCGACGAGGTTCCAGTTGCGCCAAATGACGGCACACGTTTTGTTCGGAAACCACGGAAAATCCAGTGCTTGCGGCGCGCTGCCGACGGGAAGAACCTCCGACGCATGAAGCGGAATGGTTCCAAAAAATGTCAGAAACAGACACGGAAACAGAAACCAAAACGAAAACAGACGCAAAAGCTGCGTGAGTCCGGTACGTAAAATAAACCGATTTTTCATGAGGAACTCCGAGAAAAAAGGCGGGAATAGTTGTGAGGAACGTTTATAAATTCAATATTCAACACTGCTTGTATGATTCTTGCACAAGCAGTGTTTGTACAGTATTTTTTGAATCGAAAGAACGTTCATGAATGACGCGGTCCCAGGACGCGTTCCGTCGAACGTCACGGCTCGAGGCTCCCCCAAAGCGTCAGAATGAGTGTGCGTCTTCCTGCGTTCCGACGATGCTCGCAGAGGTAAATTCCCTGCCAGACGCCCAGAAGCGGCGCACCGTTTCCGATGGGGATTTGAACGCTCGCACCCATAAGCGATGCTTTTCCATGCGCCGGCATGTCGTCGCGCCCCTCCAAAGTGTGACGATACGGAAAACTTTCCGGCGCCCACTGTTCCTGAAGCTGCGCAAGGTCGCGAGGAACGTCCGGGTCCGCATTTTCATTAATCGTAAGCGACGCGGAAGTGTGCTGAATGAAAACGTTCAACATTCCCGCACGAATCGTTTTGATTTCTGGAATCTCATTCAAAACGCGGTCCGTAATGAGGTGACAGCCGGCGGGAAAGACGGGGAGTTCCAGCTGTTTTTGAAAAATTTCCATCATTTTTGCGCCGCCTTTTTTCCGATGGCGAGGATTCGATCGATGATTTCGTCCGTCAGTTCGAATTCCGGCTGATTCGGCATCCCCTCCCACACGATTCCGCCGTACATGGGTTCGACGAGAATTGCGTGCGGAATTCCCCACACTTTCAGCGCGTTTGCGCACCTCCGTTGAGTATCAATCGCGACAAAATGCGTCAAATCTTTCCCTTTCAGCGCGCCCGGCATCTCGTCGAGAGCCTTCCGATCCGTCTCGCAAACGGAAATGACGACGAGATCGTTCGGATATTTTTCGGCCCAGTGATTCAGCATTTTGAGCGACCGACGGCACGGCGGGCACCACGTCGCCCACACTTCGATGAGGACGAATTTCCCCTTCAAATCCGGAGGCGCCGCGTTGTACCATTCCTGAATGCGCAGAAACTCTTCCAGCCGTTTTTCCGTCGGCATTTCACCCGTTGCGTCGGTTTCTTCCTGGATTTCGCCGGCCTCATTGAGCCGCGGAACCTGTAAAAACAGCCACGAGTCGGCATACAGTCCCTTCATGCGTTTCCGTGCGCCAGTCGCTTCGAACGGAGACGTTTCGACCTGCAGCGCCTCTTTTCCTTCGTGACCCGGCAAAATCGCAGGCCCGGTAAATTCTTGTGCCGTTTCTTCCGCAAACGTGAAACAGGGGCCAAAAATGAGGACGCACGCCGTCATAAAAGGGATATATTTTGAAAATCGTTGCATTATAAATTCCTTAAAAATAAATGATATTTGCACAAATATAAATGATTACTTTTCGTTTATAAGCCGAAGCGTTATGCGCCAAAGGATGAGCCACGCAGCGAGTGAGGAAACCGTGAGGATGGTTGCGGGGAGGGTCTGGAGGTACACCCATTTTCCGACGGCAAAGAGCGAACTGTAAATCGCGATGCATCCCAGGAAGGAGCAAAGGAGTCCCAGCGGCACATTGGTCGGCGAGAAACGGGAGGTCAAATCGACCCCTTTTTCGGCTGCTTTTTTGTAGACGGCACGCCAGCCTCGACCGCTTGCGCCTGTACGTCGAACGAAGGCGAAAAGGGTTTCGTCGTCGTCCGGCGGAGTGAGGAACGTGATGAGAATCCAGCCGACCGTTGTGAGTCCAACGCCCCAAAGGAGTTTTTCGGAGGGACTCAAACCCGGAATGAAACGCAGCGCGATGGCGGTGACGAAGGAAATAATCATCGCGGAAATCTCACTGTAAGCGTTGATTCGCCACCAGAACCAGCGCAGAAGGAACAGGAGTCCCGTTCCGGCGCCGATCGAGAGGATGATTTCGAAGCAGTCTTTCGCGCTTTCGAGGAAAAGAGCGAGGGTCGAGCAAAGAATCATCAGAATGACGGTCCAAATGCGTCCCATGGCGACCATGCGGCGTTCGGAGGCGTCGGGACGAATGAACCGTTTGTAAAAGTCGTTCACCATGTACGACGAACCCAGATTCAAGTGCGTTGCAATCGTGGACATATAGGCGGCAAAAAGCGACGTCAGCATGAGTCCAAACAGACCGTGAGGCAGAAACTGGAACATCGCAGGATACGCAAGGTCGTCTTTCATCATGTGAGCAGGAATGTGCGGAAACGCTTTTTGAAGCGAGGCCAAATCCGGGAAAATGATGATCGAACACAGCGCCACAAGGATCCACGGAAACGGACGGACGGCATAGTGACAGAAGTTGAAAAACAGCGTCGCGCCGAGTGCGTGATTTTCGTTTTTGGCCGCAAGCATACGCTGCGCAACGTAACTCCCTCCGCCGGGTTCGGAGCCTGGGTACCACGTGCTCCACCACTGGACTGTGAGCGGAATCACGAGGAGCGTGATGACGAGATCCGTGTTGCTGAGGTCGGGAAGCATCGAAATTTTCGACGCAACGTCTGGGTGCGACAGCAGACCCGACAGACCGCCGACTTCCGGAAGCTGAAGAGAGACGACCGCCAGTGCAATTGCGCCGACCATCGCAACAATGAACATGATGAAGTCGGCCCAAATGACGGCTGTGAAACCTCCTAAAACGGAAAAAATCACGGTAATTGTACCGGCTGCAGTAATCGTCATCCACGGGGAAACGCCCAGCGAGACGCCGAGAATCTTAATCATTGCAAGCGTCACGTTCGCCATCACGACCGTGTTGAAAATGAGACCAAGGTACAGTGTGCGAAAACCGCGCACGAACGCCGCGCTTTTGCCGGAGTAACGCGTCTCATAAAACTCAATGTCGGTGAGGACGCCCAGTCGGTGCCAGAGTTTCGCGTAAATGAAAACCGTCACCATTCCGGTGAGGAGGAACGCCCACCAGCACCAGTTTCCCGCCACGCCGTCCGTACGAACGACGTTTGCGACAAAGTTCGGCGTGTCTGCGGCAAAGGTCGTCGCAACGAGCGAGAAACCCAAAAGCCACCACGGCATCTGACGGCCGGAAAGGAAAAATTCGGACGTACTTTTACCTGCTCGAATCGAAGAAACGACTCCAATCGCAGCCATGAGTAAAAAAAAGACGATACATACAGTATAGTCGAGAAAATTCGGGGTCATGAGGATTCCTATCGGTTAAACGGCGGGACGGAAACTGTGTACAAATCAAAAATTATTGAACGATTTTCATAACTTGCATCCACGCATACACGCGGTCTTTCCAGAACATCATCGGATCTTCCGGTTTGCAGTTGCGGAACGCATGATTGGCGAGTGCGAACACGTGCAGCTCGGCTGGAATATTCATCGTGCGGAGTTTGTGATACACGGAAACGGAACCCATGGAGGAATATTCGTCGCCGTCGCCGTGCAGGAGACACATCGGGGGCGTTTTCGAGTCGAACGCGAAATCCGAGACGAACTGTGAATCGTTTCCGCGTCCCGTATTTGTACCGTTCGCGCCGTCCTGCAGCACGTACGCAGGATAAACCGGCACCGCAAAATTCACGTTGCACGGAACCTCATCGAGCGCGTCGATCGGCGTGTATGCGGGCGTTTCGCTCGTCGTGGCGGCCATGAGCGTCAGATGACCGCCTGCGGAGAAACCCATAAAACCGA
This sequence comes from uncultured Planctomycetaceae bacterium, assembly GCA_964438515.1. Classification (GTDB taxonomy): domain Bacteria; phylum Planctomycetota; class Planctomycetia; order Pirellulales; family Thermoguttaceae; genus RGIG3701. The sequence continues at coordinate 485 of CAYTLK010000142.1, read as the reverse complement.
TTTTGTCGGGACTGATTCCCCATTCCGACGCGTGGGAACGTACGAAACGGACGGTCCGCTGCGCGTCCTGCCACGCCGAGACGTGTTTGGCGAGCTGTTTCGGACGCGGAACCCGATACCGAAGCATCACGACCGTCACGCCTTTTGCGAGGAAGAAGTCGCGAGCCGGAACGCCTTCGTAATCGTATGCAACGCCCATGTACGCACCGCCCGGCGCGATGATGATGCACGCGTCGGACGTCTTATTTTCCGGCGCCCACCATTCGAGAACCGGGACGCACTGTCCCTCTTCGAAATTCGGCGCTTTGTCCGGCCAAACGTTGAACGTTTCGAATCCGAAAGCGAGCGAAACGCTCAAACAGACGATGAACCCTAAAATCAGGGCGGCAAAATGTTTCATTTTAAACTCCAATAGAGAATAATTTAATATTAAAGGAAGTTCTAAAAACCTCCGTTTTTGTTTCGTTTGGGAAAATTTCGTCAAA
>CAYTLK010000141.1:0-8391 GCA_964438515.1 uncultured Planctomycetaceae bacterium | reverse complement strand
CAACGAGCGTCACAAGCCACGCTTTGAATTTTGTTTTCAGGTTTTCAATGTTCATAAATTTTTTCCTTTTTTAAGAATGAGAACAAACATCGGGCCGAAAAAAGACCCGATGTTTCGGATTTTTATCACGTACTGCTTGCGCCCACCTCACCCGTCGGAGCAAGAAGGATCGTACACGTTGCGGCGGTTGCCGTTGCGGCTTCGAGTGCATAACCCACGCACAAATAACCGCTTGCAGAGGCGTTATAAATCTTGCCGTTGCTCGTATTGAGCCAGACTTTTTGGCCGGCGGTCAAAGCATTGGAAGAATTATGTTTCGAAACGTTCGTAAAAACGCCCCGCGTCGTAATCGATCCCAAGGTATTGGCCGCAATGGGGGCTTTCGTAATCCCCACCAAAGACCCCTGAACAACCCATTTTCCCGTCTCCGTGTCCGATGAAGGGGTGTAATTCAAAACCGTTCCATCGTACTTGTAAATCATATTCATTTTGAAATTCCTTTCTGCTTAAAATCAGGTACTTGCACCCGTCGAATAGACCGCCGCACGCGGATCCATCAAACCAAATGCATATTCGAAATACGTCTGCCACGCCGCACCGATGTAATCCATCGGCAAAGGAACCGACTGAATTCGGGCTTCCTCAGCACCCCGCAAACGTGCTTCCGCAAGAACCGCCGCTTCCGCCGGATCCGCATGAAGGAACCAGCTTGTATCCGAGCCGTTCGTACTCAATCCCGTTCCCATATACGTTAAAACCAGCACTTCGAAACGATTCCGCCGATTCGAGAGCGCCACGTTTCCGCCCGCCGTTTGAGCCACAATATTCGTAGCTTCGTAGAGGCTGTCCGCCGTCGCCGCAAGTTTTTGAGGAACAATGAGGTATTTCCCTTCAAGTTCCGTGACTTCTTTATCGTTCGGATCGCTCCCTGCTGCTTCCATGTTTGCAAGAGCGGCCGCCGCCGTGTCCAAATTGGACAAAGTCAGAGCGTTCGTAATGTAGTTCCCGTTTGCCGTCGTGAAAGTGGAGGTTCCCACCGTCGAGAGCAATTTTTCCGTACCGCGCTTAATGCGTTTCCGCTGATGTTTCATCCCGAGCTTGAGCGGAATTTCCGCAAAACCTTCAATCTCGTTATTGATCATCATATCGCGATCGAGCACAAGCACGTTTCCGCGCCGTTTCAGCTTTTCAATCGTGTAATCCGTTCCGACAATCGTCGCCCGGGCAAGCGCGCCGTCCGGGGCCGTATCGTCGGGAGAGCCGTAAACATCATAAGAAACGACCTTCGATTCATGAAAATTATCCACCTTCACCCGATGAATGATTTTTTCGAGATCGCTTCCGACACGCGTAATTCCCTGATAGTACGATTTATTCAAAACGTTTGAAAGAATCGCAAGCGGGTTCTGCGTCGAAAAAACACTTGCACGCACCGCCGCCGTTTTCGGGTGAAACAGAATTTCCATGAAACGATCTTCCGTTCCCCGATAAACATTCCCCGTAGCGTGCCGAATCATCTCGCAAGCAAGTTCCCGGAACGTAAAGGAATTGTAGCGTTTCGCAAGTCCTTCCGTCATCGCATTGTCGGAAAAACCGCTTGCTTTTACCTGTGCTTCCGTGAAAAGCCCCAAATTCCGCATAAGCGCCACTGCGTAAACATCCATCATAGAGGGCGCGCCGACGCTCGCCGTCACTCGCCCCGCCGCCGTGTTTCGCACCACGTTTTTCATTTTGGAGCGCGCTGCACGAACACGCTGCGCCTTAAGCCGAGCCGCCGCCTTTTCCTTTTCCGTGCAGTAAGCCGATTCCGGATTCGTTTCCGTTTCGGTTTCGTCTCCCTCGCACTGTGCCTGCGTTTCGTCTTTGGGAGGCATTTCAGCATCGGTTTCGTCCCCCTCGCACTGTGCCTGCGTTTCGTCTTTGGGAGGCGTTTCGTCTTTGGGAGGCGTTTCGGGATCGGTTTCGTCTCCCTCGCACTGTGCCTGCGTTTCGTCCTTTTCGGGGGACAAATCCGCCGGCGGTTCCTCCTCTGCTGCGGCGCCTGCCGCCTTCATTTTTTCCTGTGCCACTGCAAACGATTTTTCGAAAATCACGAGTTGTTCTTTCGTGAGCATATCGGGATCGTACTTGCAATCGAGAATAAACTGTCGAAGTTTTTTATTCATTTTTATCCTTTCCTGAAATAATCGGGCCTGAATGGTTACATGATTTTGCATGTCCCCGCCGCGTTCTACAAAACTGCCTTCCAAAAAAGACCACCGACGAACAACGCCGACCGGCCCTACAAACGTTTTTTTGTTTACCGTAACCTCTTCACCCCGCGCGTAATAATCTACATCCTCCCCGCGTGAAAAGGTTTCGGTTGAAATGGAACAATCCCACCGGATTTTTCCGCTTTTCGAATTTCCAATAACCCAAACCGCCTCGCTTGTACTTTCAAATCGTCCGTGAGCATAAATCTGAGGAACTCCCTCGACCTCGACGATTTCGGGCTTGATCATTCCGACGAGCGTTCCCTCTTCGTGATACAGCCGCGCTTCTGCAATTTCAGGGAGGTTTTTCACCCCCGAAATATCGAGAATAATCGGCATTTCAAACCCGTCGATGTACAAACATCCGCCCGAGTAAAGAGGTTCAAAATCAAAGGTTTTGTCCGTTAATCGGAGCGTCGCCTGAACTTTTATCTGCACTGAAATCATCCTCCTTTCTGTCGGTTTCGACCTGTTCAAAGTCGTATCCCAGCATCGCACACGCCATTTTTCGGGACAAAAAACCGTTCGAAACGGCTTCCGCAAGCGCACCGATAAAATCGCTTAAATCGTAAGCCGGTATCGGAGGCCACGTCCACGACCGCGGGATTCGACTGTAGCGGTAGTTGTAACGGTCCAAAACATCCAAAATCACATCGTCCGACGCCGCCGCGTGCATAAGCCACCGATCGAAAAGCCGATTCAGAATCTGAGTTTTCAGCCGGCCGCGCAAAAACTTAATGATTTCCCAATAAACAATCATTTCCCCCCGAAAAGAAGAATAGGAATGCTTTTCGAAATTGTTCGTGAGCATCGCCTTCGTCATCTGCATTCCTGCCGCATGTTTTTCGCGTTTCGACTCGAGAAAAGGCGCGTAATTCGACGTCGGCCAATTGGCGCTTCCCTGCTTGTACGTCAAACCGGGTATAAGCTGTTTAATCTCGCCGGGATTCGGTGACGTGTAAGTCGGCTGCAATTTGAAGTTTTGACCTGCCGCTGCGTCTGCGGAACATTCCACCACCCCGCCGGAATTCCTCGCCGCCGCGTTCGCCGCTCCCAAGTGATAGGATTCGTAAAGCTGCGTTTCGGCGATATCGTTTAAAACCGACTGCATCCAAGGAAGCCCCCGGTGCTGGTCCGGCAAACGCATAACCGAAAAATGCAGGATTTCAGAGGCCGGAACTTGCAGCGACGTCCAATTAAAATCAAGCGTCGGGTTGATTGTTTTCGGCCGGATAAAATACGCTTTCGGGTGCATCCCGCCGTAAAGAATGCCGCCTACAATATCCTCGCGCCACGCCCCCTGATAGGGGTCCATCACCCTTTTCGCCTCAATTTGTTCGAGATTCAAATTTCCTTCAATTTCCGGATCGGAAACCATCTGAAAAAAGATTTCCCCATCGTATTGAAGGGATTCGACCGCAATACGCAAGTGTTCCGCCAAATCGATATCCTGCGAAAAATGATACCACATCCATTCAATGTGTTCCCGTTCCTCTTTGGAAATTTCCGGCGCGATCGGATCCGACCCCTGACGCCCTTTCTGCTTTTCGGGGATTATGGAACACGTCGGGCCGTCGTCTCCTACCGTGTGAATTCCCATCGTAAAAGCGCCGTGATTCGTACAGCCTTCATTCAAAAAGACTTTCCGGCTGTTCGCCCGCATTTCCTGACGAACACTTTCCTGCGTGATCGTATCGGCGTATTCGTCGGTAGCATCGGCGAAAAACGTCTGAAGGCGCCTCGGCGGTTCTGCCGATTCGAACATTTGAGCCTCGACCATTGGAAGGGGGCGCATTTGGGAAACGTTCATTTGAGAAACGTTCCTTTGAGGTGCATCCGTTCGGGAAGCGTCCCCGATGCGGGCCGCTGCGGTCAGATACGGTTTCAATCTTCGATTTTTCTTTCCCATGTTTTTTACCACCTTGAATCGTAGGGCAAACTTTGAATTGTACCGCAAAAAGGTCCCGCCTCGGCCTGCGCCCGCGTCCGTTCCTGCTGTTCGGCCTTTTCGAGAGATTCCAGAGAAATATAAGAAACCGACTTTCCCGCACTGGAAACACCCGTAACACCGCCCGACAAAATCGACTGTCTCGCCGCCTGAATCGCCTCAAGAGTCGTCTGCTGCTGTTCGTCACTCATCGTTTTTTCTCCTTGTTAGAAAAACCTGAATGACTGTAGTATAGCGCAAAAAAATAAGAATTCAAGAGATTAAAAGAAGGGATTCCTTGCGGGTAGCGACCCGCAAGAAAATTTCTCAAAATAGTTCAAAAAAGTTCAATCTTTATCGACCGTTTCAGAGGTTGTGAAGGAATAACCGCACTTTTTGCATTTCTTCACCCTCTTTCTTACATTCCCCTGCTTAAATGTATACTGAACTCGTACCGGCCCGCCGCACTTTTTGCATTTTTCCATTTTCAAAGTCCTTTCATTCATTTCGCAATCAAATCCCAATCCGCCGTATAAGTAACCGCCGCTGCCGCAACATTGGGAGTGGAAGTCGCCAAAAGTCCGCCGCACGCCGCGTTTGCAACCGCCGCCATCGTCAAACAATCCCAAAGGTGATTTTCCCGCCCCGGAATCATCGTCCATTGATCAATCGTTCCTCGGGGTCCCTTGAGAATGGAAGAGCGTTCCGAAAGCATCTGTTGAATGAAATTGTAATGCACATATTCATCGCCGTCGAAAATCGTCAAACTTCCAGAACCGCCTATGGGAGACTGGAAAAACGTTCGAATATTCGACTTCCAATAGTTCGTATCGTACCGCGTGTGACGTACGAGATTCGCGGGCAAAAGGGGGAGGCGCTGCCATCCGTCGCCTCGTTCCTCACCCGCTTTAATCTGTCCCCGGCAAAAATCGGCCGTCGCCCCCTTTCCCCATCCGAAAACCGGCTCCCAGACAAGATTCGTTATCGGAACAGAAGAATTTAGTTCCTCGTTCCTCGCCATCAGCGCTTCAAGTGTTGAAGGGGTTTGTTCCCAAGCACTCGCGCCGCCGGATCGCCGCTGCATATCCCAGCACGCCCGCCGCACTTGAGGAGTAAAAAGCCCTCGGTTTGCGTCAATGAGACCGCGCGTGACCGCAAGCTGTGAGCCGTCCTCTTTCGGAAACGTTCGGGACTGCAAAAGGGGGCACAATTCCATAAGCGCCATGTAAAACGCGTCTTTTTCGGAAACGCCGAAATAATGGCTCTGAATCGTCTGCATGTTTCCCGGAAACCGTCCGTAATCGAGAACGTGACCGCGAAAACCGCCGCCCCACGCCGCCGTAACCCAGTACAAACAATCCTGCTGAATATCAATCCCGACCGTCACCCGTTCGCAATCAATCGGGACGGAATAGCGCGGAACCGGCAGGATTTTTCGCAAAATCTGCTCTCGCGTCAAATTCGTACTCTCGTCGAAAATCGCAAGCGGCTGATTCTGATACTCGGCGTAAAACGTTTTTCGATTATCAAAGTATAAATTCATCGCGTGCTGAATCGCTGAAAACTCGGTAGCTTTTGCGTAGTGCGTCTCCCATTCCGCCTCAGCTCCGGCGTCCATTTCCGCCCGGTGGGAAAGATAAAAAGCGTTCGACTCTTTCACCCGGTCCTTCATCGAAATGTAATTCTGAATCCCGATCTTGTGAAGTTTATCGTACTCTTTCCAAAGGTCCAGATTTTCCGGCATCGTCCGCAACATCGAAAACCGCTGGCCGCCCCATTCTGTCAGAATCTTTTCCGATAAATCCTCCGGATTCTGAACCGTAATCGTCGCCACCATCGCAAGCGTTTTTCCGTGACCCACAAGCCCCTTAATGCACCCCGAAAGCAAGTTCCAGCGTTTCTCCGTCTGCGTGACCGACGCCGCCGAACGTTCCGTCTGCGGATCGTCCACAAGCACACACGTAGGACGCTCCGCGCCGACTTTCAACCCTCGCACGGCACTGTCCAGCCCCGAAATCGTCACAATCGCCCCCGACGACGGCGCACCGGAAACCGTGGGACAAATCAACATTTGTGAGTTCATCTTGATTTTCGTGTAATTGCCGTCAAGCGTCTGGCCCGGCGCGCGTCCCCGCGCATTCTCAAGACGTGCAATCGGGTAGCACAATGCCGGAAAACACGCGATAAACATTTCGTTATCCGTCATGATTTTCTCAACGTTCTGCAGAATTTGCGATGCAATCTCTTTTTTGGCCGCAATAATCAAAATGAAGTGCTGGTACCCGTACGCAAGCGCCCAAAGCATTCCCCACTCGCAAATCGTCGTTTTCCCGAACGACCGCGGCAAACAAAGGGGCCGGCTCCCGCCGTGAATCATCGTCTCCTGTACCGCCTGAATCGCATAAAGCTGCGCGTCGCTGAACGGGTCTGGAAACGCTGGAGGACGCTCATATTCTCCGAACGTCAACATGAATTCGAGCAAATTGTGCCGGCACTTTTCGACTAAATCGGGCCGTGCGCAATCGGGAAGCGGTCCAATTTCGCGTCCCTCCTCGGAAATTTCCTTTTGCCGTTCGTTTGCCGCTTTTTTGTGGGCGTTGTATTTTTCGGCGTGAACGCTGATTCTTTTATCGTGGAGTTCCTTCCATTCGTTCGCGTCGAGCAGTGTGCCTTCGTACATATATTCATCATCATCGTATTCTTTTCTTCGAACCATTTTTCTTTTTTCCTCCCCGAAAAATTTTTTTGAAAGAAAGAAAGTCTCCGCCTCTTTTCTCGTCTTTCGTTTGCTGTTCCTTTAAAGAATCCATTAAAAGGACCCTATTTTTTACTTATATTTCTATGTTTTTAATTATTTTATTGTTTTCCAAAATTGTTTTCTTAGTTTACCCTTCTTTGTAACTTCTAATGATCAACCTCCAAAGAATCGTTCACTAATCGAATTCCTCGGATGCATGAAATCGGGTTTGAAAACAGCCGCACCCGTGCGCGTTCGGCTCCCATATAATCGACGATCATCGGAATCACCTTGCACATTCCCGCCGCTTTGTAGCCGCGATCGTAACAGTATTTTTCGTAGACCTTGTAAAAATCGAGCGCGCTTTTCCACGACCCAAATTCATCCTTTTCGAGCATTTCATCACAAAAGAGGATTTCAGGCCGTGAATCTTTCAGAGCCGTTTCCTTGAGTTCGCTTGAGCTTTCGCTCTCCCAGACCCCGTTTCTGCCGCTTTCGAGCAGCTCTCCGTACCCTTTCAGCGCCCACAAAAAAATACCGTCGAGTTCCTGAAAAAGCGTTTCGTGCAGCGATCTCACCTGTACCTCGGTATCTCGGAAAACGTTTGGAAACTGAATGATTCTCATTCGTTGTCCGATTGCATTGCTTTTGTCCGCGAACCTCGGCAAAGAGTTTGTTCCAAAGACGCATAGCGCCCTCAAGTGTTCGCGCTGCGCCTGTCGGTGTTTTCGTTCGACTTCGATACTTTCGCCGCTTGCGACGCTTTTCAGCACCGCCTCACGCAGCGAAACCGACCCGTCGCCTTCATAAATGGAATCCATATCGTGCACGATATTTACCCGATTTTGAGCAAGCGGCCAAATAAAAAACCGCTCCCCAAACCTCCCCAAACTCACCTGCGAAATCGTTCCCTCATTGAGTTTTTGCAGCACGTTCAAACAGGTGCTTTTTCCGGTCCCTGAAGCTCCGAAAATGACAAAAAAGGCGTTAAAGCTCCGATCGTACGTCAAACTTAATCCGAAAAGTTCCTGAAGCATTCCGGCATCGTCGGGACACGCCTCCGCCACGAATTTTGTCCATTTTGGACAAACCGCGTTCACGTCGAAATTCGCGCCGATTTTTCCCTGTGTAAAAAGTTCGGAACTCAAAGGTTTCAAGGCGTTTTCGGGGATTTTCTCCCCTTTGAAAAGCGCTCTTGCAACGCTTGGAACGTGCAGCAGCTGATTCTTGCAAGCCATCCAGCCCGGCGCGTGCTGTGCCTCCATTCCGTCGGCGGTGCGCGTCAAAAACCACGTCGGTTCAAAAACCTTCGCACTCTGCCGAATGTTGCAAAAAGGATTCAGAGCAAAAAGCAGATCGCTTGCCGACCGCTGCGTCAGTTTCAGCATTCTCCGCCGCAAAAAGTCCGCAAGTTTGAACTCCATTTCCGCATCGGAAACCGTTTCCCAGCCCGTTTCCTCGCTGTATTCCCACCA
>CAYTLK010000140.1:0-8636 GCA_964438515.1 uncultured Planctomycetaceae bacterium | reverse complement strand
TGCACAATAATATTTTTTTGCAAAAATTTCGGATTTGAGGTTTTTAGAACTTCCTATATGTAACTCCATCTTTCGCAATTGGTTCAAACTCAACCCTTTTTTAAAAAATTTTTATGCTTTTTTTCCTGCATCCTTTATTTTTGACCGCACTGGTTTGCATCGGCGTCCCGGTTCTGCTTCATTTCATGATGAAACAGAAACCGCAAAAGTTCCCATTTCCAGCGTTGCGCTTTTTACAGGTTCGTGAAAAAAATAGAAAAAACTCCCTAAAAATCAAACACCTTTTGCTCCTCGCCGTCCGCATCCTGCTCGTCGCGCTCCTCGTCCTTTTGTTCGCAAGACCCAGCTTTTTATTCACCCTCGAAAAAGGAAAATCCACAAATCCTTCGAATTCAGATGCGATTTTCTATTCCAGTAATCCCTCCGCAGCACTCCTGATTTTCGACACTTCCGTACGAATGGATTATAAGTTTAAAAATCAAACGCGTCTCGAAGCGGCTCAGGCTCAAGCGGAGAAAATCGTTTTGGGACTTCCGTCTCGAAGCGTCGCGGCCGTAGTTTCGTCGCATCTGGCGCCGCTCGCGTTCTCGCCGGACCGTGCAGAAATTCTGCGTCAAATCGAACAACTCGAATTAAGTCCGAACGCGCGGCCTTTGCCGGAAGTCGTCACGGAGGCGCTTGCGCTCTTTCAGAATTCGGATCTTCCGCAAAAAGAAGTGTTTCTTTTCACCGACGAGTCGGCCGCGAGCTGGGAGGCGGAGGGTGCTGGAGGGCGAAAACGCCTGACCGACGCGCTAAAAAAAGTCCCCAATATTCAACTCACCATCATTCCGGTGAGCGTTCCAAACCCGTCGAACAATCGGCTCGATTTGCCGGACGACCCGCAGTTTCAGACCGTTTCGGGAGGCGTTGTTCAGATTCAGACTCGTCTTTTTACGGACGATGCGCTTCCACACCGCATCGGTCTCTTTCTGGCGGACGAAAACGGAATCCCAAAAATGAGGGGTGAAATCACAACGCCAGCTGGAACTCCGCAAACTTCTCAACCTTCTGAAAATACGCAAAGTTCCGAGAATGCACAAACTTCCAAGAGCGTACAAACTTCCAAAAGTCCGCAAATATCCGAAAATCCCCAGAAGAAAGAACAAGGAATTCCGCTCGAATTTCAACTGGGGGCGCTGCGGGAAGGTCCCAATCAGGGGTTTTTGAAAATCCTCGACGGCGACGCGCTGACGGTCGACGATACACGGTATTTTACGATACAAAAAGACCCTCCGACACCGATTTTGCTGGTTGCGGAGGATCCGGCAGAACGCAACGCGTTTTTCATTCGTCAGGCGCTCGCACCGACGCAATTTACGTTTGAGAATCGTTCAAAATTCACCTGCCAGATTTTGTCTTTTGCACAATTTTCACAGTGGGTGCTGGGGAGCCGCAGCGCACAGACCGGAACGCTGAATCAGTTTGAAGGAATTTTCTTTCTCGACCCTCCGGAACTTTCGCCGGCCGTCTGGAATCGGCTCGCTCAATACGTGAATTCGGGCGGCGGAACGGCGTTTTTCTTCGGTCCGACGCTTCGAAATCCCGCACAAATTCAAATTCCAGAGGCGCGGCAGTTCCTCGCGGCGATTCCAGGCTTTCAGGCTCGATTTCCTAACGGTACGTTTTTCAGTCCACATCGCGGGGCGGCGCATCCAATATTGAACGCATTTCAGAAGCTCGACACTTCCGTTCCGTGGGACGAGTATCCCGTTTTTCGCGCATGGACGTTGTGCGAAATTCCTCGCGACGCGCAGACGCTTTTCACCTGGACGAACGGCACACCCGCTTTGGTTACGAGAAATTACGGCTCCGGACGCGTTTTGGTTTGCGGAACGCCCCTTCAGCCGACTCAAAGCGGGTCCAAAACGGTCTGGAACCTCCTTCCTCAGGCGGATTCGTGGGTGTTTTTGGTGCTCGTGAATGCGTCGGCGGAGTTTCTCAGCACGTTTGAAGCGCCGGCGGCCCACATCACCCCCGCAGACGCCCTCCGAATTCCACTTCGAGGAACGCTCGACGAAAAGTTTAAGATGTATAAAATTCAAAACTCCGAAAAACCGACCGCAAAAGAGCCTGAAATTCCGCTTTTTCCCGACACAGAGCGCCGTCAGTTGGACGTTCCGCAGCTGGAAACGGTGGGAAACTATCAGATTTCGGGGTCAGAAAGTGATTTTCGACGCGGATTCAGCGTGAATTTGCCGTTTGCAAAGACGGATCTGCGAAAAACGACGCGGGAAGAGATTCAAAATCTGTTTCTTCCGTATTCCGTGACGTTTCTTCCTCGAGCGGACATTTTGAAACGCACGCTTTCCGGCAGCTCGACAGGCGGCGAACTTTTTCCGATCCTCGGAGCGTTGATTCTTGTTTTGATTTTCGTTGAATTAATGCTTTCCAATCGTTTTTACGAACGTCATTTTTAATCCGTCCGATTGTTTATCGTACGATTTTTACACAAATCCGAATTTCATCTCGTATTGAAAAATTTGAGGTTTTTGGAAATTCCCTGAAAAAAGCGCAAATTCCTCTTGCTGAAAATGCGAAAAAACGATATTCTGCGGGTGGAGAGATTTTTATGGAAGAGTACAATATTCCGTCCGCGATTCCCACGGAGTGCTGCGTCACGCACCGCACGTTCGAGCCGGGTGAGGAATACATCGCCGCTTTGTTCCAACTGAATGGAAACTATCAGCGCAAGGATTATTCCCTCGAAGGCTGGGCGAAAAATCCGCCCGAAAAGTACGCGGCGATGTGGAAAGCGCGAATTCCGTCGAAGGACGAGCCGCACAAATCGCGCACCGCCATAAATGACGTGCTGCTTGCGCTGTTCGACCAGCTTCGAGAGCGGTACGAATTTCCTGAAAAATTGTACGTTTTGTCGCTTCTGCTCGTTCGTCGGCACATCATGCAGATGGAAGAACAATTTGACGAAAATGTGGTCACTACGCTGCGGCTGTACCATCCGCAAAGAGACGAATATTACAACATTCCGATTGCAAATCCCACCCCGGAAATTCAGGCGGAAATTCAGGCGGAACTGACCGCAATTTTGGTCGGAAATCAGCCGGAAATTCAGAGACAATCAACAGAAATCGAAAAAGATTCAAGCGAAATTCAGATTTGGAATCCGGACGAGATTGAATTTCCCGAAGTGGAACTGCCGCCGGAACTTCAAACGCACGAAAAGAAGCCGCAGACGAATCAAAGTGAAAATCAAACAAAGCCAAGCAAAAATCAGAACACAAATCAAAGTCCGAGGCCGAACGCGAATCAAGATTCAACTCAAAATTCAAAATCAACCCCAAATCCAAAGTCGAACCCGAAGCCGAACCTGAAGACGTCCAGGAAATCCAAATGAAAAGGAACCTTAATTTACCATCCATTTCGTCGTTTCTTCCCGCAGCACTCTGGTGGGGGGTCGTCGTACTTTGTGGAATGATATTCGTTTCAGGAATGATTGGCTGTCGATCCGGAAATCCCTTTCGACGCACCAAAACCCCGGAATACAGCGGTTCCCCCATCATTTCGCCTCAGGCGTCGGTGGCGGAAATCCTTCAAATCGTGAACGAGCGCGAATCGCGTATCGATAGTTTCGCCACAAGCAACGCGACGCTCAATGGGTCGGGACTCTTCAATCTTAAAGGGGAAATTGCTTTCAAACGGCCGAACTACTTCCGTCTGCGCGGCACACACGCCGTCACGGGGGTCGAACTGGATGTGGGGCGAAATCCCGATATTTTGTGGATGTGGGTCGGAAAAGCGGAACCCAAAGCGATGTATTTCTGCAAGAACGCCGATTACGACCGCTGCGCGTCCAACCTGGATCTTTCCATCAATCCCATGTGGATTTTGGACGCCATGGGATTCGGACTCCTCGACCCCAACGTTCCGTACACGGGGCCGTTCCCGGTCGACGAACAACATATTGAATTACGCACAACTTTTATATCTCCAAGCGGTGAGACTCTTTCCAAGTCGATTGTGGTGAATCGTTACAACGGACTGCCGGCAGCCGTCCGAATTTACGACCATCTTCGAATCCTTGTGGCGGACGCGCGCGTCAAATCGTTCCGAAACGACCCTAAAACGGGAATCACGATTCCAGCGGCGGTGGAAATCAACTGTCCGAAAGAAAATAACGGCGAAGGAATGAAGTTCATCATTCATTATGGAACGCCGACGCTCAACACACTGGAGGCGGGAAATTCACATATTTGGACGATGCCGGTTTATCAGGGATACACGCCGACCGACATGGCGCGGCCGCAATAAAAAAAGTCAATCGTATCGTATTCATCGAATAAAGGACGCAAATTATGCACACCGTTTCCGTACCGCTCGCCTCGAACACTTACGAAATTGTGATTTCGAGCAATATTTTCAATCGTTTCGGCGAGTTTTTCAAAAAATGGACTCACGACGCATCGCAGGCGGTGATTATTACCGACACAAACGTCGAACCTCTGTACGGTTTGAAAATCGCACAAATTCTTGCGGACGCGGGCGTGAACAACGACGTCTGCACCGTCGAAGCGGGTGAAGAAAGTAAGTGCGGCGAGATGCTTCAACTCCTCTGGGAACGCCTCGTCGAATGCGGCGCGGACCGAAAAACCGTCATCGTGGCGGTCGGCGGCGGAGTCGTTGGGGATTTGGCGGGCTTCGCGGCGGCGACTCTCAATCGCGGCGTCCCGTTTATTCAGGTTCCAACCACGCTTTTGGCCCAAGTGGACAGTTCCGTCGGAGGGAAAACCGGTATCAATCTTCCGCAGGGAAAGAACCTCGTCGGCGCGTTCTGGCAGCCGAAAGGGGTGATGATGGATATGCAGACGCTCGCGACTCTCGACGACCGTCAGTATCGGGCGGGCCTCGCGGAAGTCGTGAAATACGGAATCATCCTCGATGCGGAATTCTTTGCGTTTCTCGAACAAAACGTTTCCGCCGTTCAGTCCCGCGACGAGACGGTTCTTGCAAAAATCATTGCGCGCTGCTGCGAACTGAAAGCAGAAGTCGTCGTCGAAGACGAACGAGAAACCTCCGGACGCCGCGCGATTTTGAATTACGGACACACATTCGGTCACGTCGTCGAAAAACTTTGTGGTTTCGGAACCTACCTGCACGGGGAAGCGGTCGGAATGGGAATGAGTTTTGCTGCGGCGCTCGCGGTGAAGCTGGATCCGCAAAACACGGAACTTCAGGAACTTGCGGCCCGTCAGGACGCGCTGCTTGAGGCGCTCAAAATCCCGACGAAAGCTCCAGAATTTACACACGACGAGATGCTGAGCGTCATGATGCACGACAAAAAAACCGAAAATGGAACCCTCCATTTTGTGCTTCCCGACCGTCTCGGAACCTGCAGTATGAAAACCGTACAAGGAATCGAGTCTTACATCTGACGCTCGTTTTCACGGTCAAAAATCGGGTTTTGCGTCCTCATCCGGAACATCATTCAGCATTTCGAAAGAACGCGGCGACCCGATTTCCGCACCGGAATTCGGCACCGTCTCCGTGTTTGAATCTCCGTTTGATTCTGCATCGGTGTTTGAATCTTCGTTTGAATTCGTTTCAGCGTTTGAATCTCCGTCGGCGTCTTCCTCTGCGGGTTTCGGCGAACGATTGATCCGACTTTCCACATCCGAATTTTCGACGATCAACACACTCCCGCCGTAATCGATCTCTTCATCTTCTTCCGTTTCGACGATTCGTTTTCCGTTTTCGTCGTACTTTGCGTCCGCATCGCTCGTTCTCAGCTGCGCAACCGCCAATAGATTATTATACACAAAATCAAAGTCGGACCCGTCGATTTCGTGAATCGCACGTGCGACCTCACGCAAATACTTCAAAAACTGAAGCCTTCTGTCGGCCTGCTCGCGCACGCGCAGCTTTCGTTTGAGAAACAGCCCCAATTTTCGACCAGCCGTCTGCAGCGCAAGACGAATTTCGGTCATTATTTCCGGATAGGATGCGATCGCCTCTTTCGACTCGCTCGTGAACGGAACCCAGACGCTCGCCAGATGCACCATCACGGTGATGGGACCGCGCGGGAGCGAGCCTCTCGACTGCTGCAGACCGTAATTTCGCCAGTTCATATTCATAATCGTCTGCGTAATGGCGCAAGCGGAAAGCTGGGATTGAAGCGGCACACGGTTTGCGTATCGAATGACGCTCATCGTCTGTCCCTCGGCGATATTTACGTTTTTCATCGCGGAATACAGAGCCGCAACGTCTTTCGGCTTCATTTTTGACGGACTCATTCGGGTCGAAAGACGCGACGCTTTCATAATTTTATCCGCACCGTCGGCTCCGATTCCCTGAAACGTATTCATCAAAAACTGACGGAGCGTTCGAACGTCCGTTTCCTCCAGCAACTCGCGCAGCAGTTCGGATGAAATGTTCTGCGTGACGGGCGCTCCGCCGTATGCAAGCGCCACTTCCACCTGAAACGGATTCCCGCGATAGACCGCCGGCGGACGCGTGGCCGCCGTGTAAAATTCACCCGGAACAACCTGATGAAGCCCTTTCAGAAGCAGTTCCTCCCCAATCGGCGAGAGGCATTCGGTGGATGGATTGGGAATTTTGGTCTTTTGAATCGCGTTATAAAGCCGTTCGATGTCCTCACGTTCCAGGTCGGCCGGATGCGCACAGAGATTGATTTTCGCCTCGGCACAAATCAGTTTGCTGATGGAGTGCGTCACTTTTGAAAAATACGTCTCAAAAAAGCTCTTCATACTGGCGTCCGATGCGTGACGCGCCATATCGGCGAGACGTCCAAGTTCCACTCCGTACGGATGCGGCTTGATTTCCTTCGGCTCCGGCGGAAGCTGGTCGGTCGCCCGTTCGTACACGCGTTCCTCTTCGTCTTCGGGTCCCTGATAGTGCAAACAAACGTGCGGATTTGCGATCGCCGTCTGTTCGAGATATTCATCGACGCTTCCCCGTCCGCGCAGATATTTCGCCTCCAACTCAATTTCGACACGCGTTCCGTGACCCGTTTCGGCCCAGTATAACTCATTCTCGACGAAAAATTGCGCACGTTCCTCCCGCGCGACCGGAACCGCCACACCGTCTCCGTCCCCGTTCAGAATTTCCGGAACGTTTTTCTTTGTATTGATTCGAATCTCATAAAAATGCGTGAGCCGCGGCGAGGTTTGAGAAACAATCCGCACTGGTTTTCCAGTCGTCAGAACGCCGTACATTCCCGCTGCGGAAATCCCGATTCCCTGCTGACCGCGCGACATGCGCATCCGATGGAACTTGGACCCGTACAGCAGCTTCCCGAAGATGTTTGGAATCTGTTTTTTGAGAATTCCCGGCCCGTTGTCCTGCACCGCGACTTTGTAGTGATTCGTGGACGCTTCCGTAATTCTAACCCAAATTTCAGGAAGAATCCCCGCTTCTTCACAGGCGTCGAGGGAATTATCGACCGCTTCTTTCAGCGTCGTCAAAAGTGCTTTCCGCGGATTGTCGAACCCCAAAAGATGACGGTTCTTCGAGAAAAATTCACTGATGGAAATATCGCGCTGGCTCGCAGCCATGCTTTCTGCCGTTGCGCGGCGCACCGATTTGGTGTCGGATGTGTTTTCAGACATTTTATATGGGTTCCCCTTTACGTGTTCAATATTTCTTTGTATTATAAAGGATATTTCAAAAAAGTCCAGTACCGGGCAGAAATTGTGACCGAATGACCGGGAATTCCTTTCCTACACAAACACTATATTTACCCCATTTTACTGTACTCGCTCATATTAAGGCTCTTTCCCGCCGTCCTGCTTTTGATTTTGACGCTTCCGAGCGTTCTGAGCGTTCTGAGTGTTTCGAGTGTTGTTTCCACAGAGACTCTCGAACGTTTTCTCACAGAAAATACGTTCCTCACAAGGCGTCGTCCCCCATTCCGCACTTTTCGATTTACGGAGGCTCCTGGAAAATCGAAGACGGAACGCTTTTTGCTCCCGGCGATGCGAGAAATCTACTTGCAGGCGACCGATTCCGAAGGTCGTAAAATCCAGCGCACGACCTCCGCCCTTCAGACGACGCCGGGCGAGCGTCAAAGCTGCGTCGGCTGTCACGAAAACCGACAGTCCAGCCCCATTTCAGTGAAAAAACTCTCCCATACTACCCAACTTACGCAAACAGCCGTCCAAACACTGCCGGAAAGCGCGATTTGTACGCAGGTTCGTAGGGAGGTGTACGCCCGTCGTTGCGCGGCGTGTCACGGCGAGTTCGCGAATAATGACGGAGTAAACGCTCCGAAGGATGCTTCGTGCAACGGAACGGGACGTTTTGCGCGGATAAATCTGAGCGAGCCGGAAAATTCTGCGGCGCGGACTATCAAAAGATGCTTCGTGCGATTCAGATTGGGCGTCTTGAGATGCTTCAAAATCCTCGAGCCGACATGAAAGGATTCGAACACGCGAAGACGGAATATTAGGAAAGAAATGACAAACAGAATATCGTTCGATTTAAATTGAATTTTATCCTGCACTCAAACATCGACGATTTCGTTGGTGCGAGCGGTACCGTTTTACCACCAATTTTTTCGTAACAGCATCTTCGCCGCATTTTCAGATTGTGCTCGACAAAGGTGCGGACGGTCTCGATCGAAT
>CAYTLK010000139.1:0-8716 GCA_964438515.1 uncultured Planctomycetaceae bacterium | reverse complement strand
CGTCTTTGCGAATTACCGCTGGGGACGACGCTGCATTTTGGGACGGTGGTGAAGGAGAAAAAGGAGGAGACGCTGACCCGAACGAAAACGGCAGTGCCGGACGGACGCGTCGTTTTGTACTCTCTCTTCAAATTCGCGGAGGCGTGCGGGGGATATTTTCAGTTTCCACTCTCCCGCCTCATGAATTTTAACATCGAATCGGTCGGAGTGAGTCCCGCTCAGATTTTCGGTTTGAACCGCGATGAAATGGAACAGATTCTGAACGGTTTAAGCGTGAAATACCCCGAATTTCTGAACGCATCCTTCACCCACGACCTGGAAACTGTCAGCCTCCGGGAAGATAAAACGTCACAAGACGTACTGACCCTGTTTTAATCCTGTTTTAACCCTGAAAAGACCGGCGGCTTGAACGCTCACAGTTGAAATTTCAGACGCATTTCGATAAAATTGAACACAAATAAACGTAAAGTAAGTACAGAAAGGATTTGCCATGAATACGAATTCACCGAAATACAGCGACTATCTTGAAGTTGTTGATTTTCCATCAGAAATCAATCCTTTTTCAGTAAAGGAAGACAGTTTCCGGTGGCAGGACACGTTTCCACACCCGACGTTTGTGGAATTGCTTAAGGCGGTGGACCAGATGTTGGGCCGCGCGAATTCCAGCGTCAAAAAGAACATCTGGATTCAGGGGTCTTACGGAACGGGCAAGTCTCGAATTGCGTGGACGATTAAGACGCTTCTGGAGTGCACGAATGAGGATTTGGAGTCGTATTTTGCTGAATATGAGGCGCTTCGAAAGGAGAAAGACCTTCGGGATCGTCTCCTCGCGCACAAACGTGAAAAGATTGTGACGGTTTATCGGTATGCGTCGGGTGAAATCGGCAGTATCGAAGACTTCATTATGGCGATTTACGAAAGCACTTCCCAGGCGCTGGAGGAAGCAAATGTTCCGTTTAGCGGCGGAGAAACACTTAAAGGAGGAATTTTGGACTGGCTCCAGAAGCCCGCCAACCAGAAGTATCTCGCCGATCTGATTCAGGAACCGGAATACCGCAGCTTGGGAGGGTTTGCAGGTCAGAGCGTCAAAGACATTATAGAACGGCTGAAAAGTTCCGGGACGCAGGTGTCGGCGTTGATTCACGACTTGCAGTTTCTCGCCAGGAAAGAGGGAATCACCATGTTTTCAAAAGATATGGATCATCTGACCGCCTGGCTGACGGATATTCTTGAGGATGAGAAGAATCCGCTCAAAGCCATCGTGTTTGTGTGGGATGAATTCTCGGAATTTTTCAAAAAGAACAAAAATTCGTTGGATCCATTTCAAAAATTGGCGGGACTGACGAATCATCTGCCGTTTTATTTGATGATTGTGACGCACGAGTCGATTTTCGGCGACGATGGGGACCAGGTCGGGAAAAAAGTACGCGACCGTTTTATTGAAAAGCGGATTGAATTGCCGGATTCCATCGCGTTTGACCTTATTAAACATGTGATTAAAGTCAAACCGGAGCAGAAAGACGAATGGAATATCTGCATCAACGGAACGAAAGGCGCGGCCGGGCTGAAAGACCTGATGGGCGAGTCGTGTCGGGCCGTTTCGCGTGTCGTTTGGAATGACCCTCAAAAAGGATGTTCCACTTTGAGCGGTATTTTGCCGATTCACCCGATGGCGGCACTGCTTTTGAAGTACGTTTCGGCCCATTTCGCCTCGAATCAGCGAAGCATGTTTAATTTTATCAAAAATAACAATGCGGACGAATTGGAAGCGTTTCAGTGGTTCATTCGGACTCATTCACCGCACGAACAGGAACTTCTGACGATTGATTTCCTTTGGAATTTCTTTTATGAAAAAGGAACGGACGACTACGGCAGCGCCATGGGACGAAGCAGTTTGGACACGCAAATTCGTACGATTCTGGATACCTATTCATTAAATCAGTCTCAGCTGAACGATGCGCAGAAACGCATTCTTAAGACGATTCTTATGATGCAGGCCATCAGTGAGAAAACGGGGAACGCGCTTGATCTGTTTTTGGCCACGGAAAAGAACGTCGGACTTGCGTTTGAGGGGCTCGACTGGACGGAGGAGATGGTAAGAGGTCTGGCTCGTCAGATGGTCAAAATGAACATTCTTTTTGAAAAATCCATCGGAAACGGAAAAACCGTCTTTGCGGCAGCCGCGATTGCGGGAGATCAGCTGCAAGTTGATGCAAACAAAAAAGATAAAGAAAAGGTTTTGACGGCAGAACTGGTTCAGTGGGGCGGTTTCGCGAACGTTCTGACGCTTACGCTTGCTCAGAAAAGCCGATTCATGATTTCGATCGTCACGTCGAAGAATCTGACGCAGACCATTAATAGAATTTCGAATGAGGATTTTGGGTATCGGATTCCGGCTGTGTTTGCGTTTGCACGTACGAACGATGAAAGTTTGTCGCTGCGAAAAGCCATTCAGGAGGCCGTGAAAGACGAACGATACCGTTCCATCATTTTTATCGACGCCTCCTCAAGTCAGCTTTCCGACGGGAAGTTTGAAAATTGGGTAAATGCTTCGGCACAGGAAGAATATTGGCGCCTCAAGGACAAAAATTTGTCGGCGAATCATCAAAGACAGGCGGACGGGGTTTTGGCGGACTGGAAGAAAGAAATTGAAAATGGTACGTTTTTAGTTTCGTGGTTCGGAAATCGGCAGGGCGAAAACTGTCAAAGCATTTCTGCCGTCAAACAAGCGCTCACGTCGGTGGTTCTGAAGCGTTTTCCAACGGCGCTCGACGGAGTTCAAACGACAGAGGCGATGTGGAATGAGTGCAGCAACAGCCCCAAAAAGATCGTTGAATTGGGAATCAAAGAGACTTTCGGCGGTTTCGTCCCTCCCAGCATACGGGATCGTCTGAAAGAAAATGAGGGACTGCTTGAAAAATTCCAGCAAAAGATGGATGCTTTGATACAGCAAAACTTCAAAAATGACGGTCGAGCCGCGATTAGTGACGTTTTTGACCTCCTGATTCAAAATGGGTTTATGCCGTGCAATTTTTATGCGTATCTGACGGGCTGGCTCCTGCGCAAATACGTCGATGACCGATATCGCGTCAGTGACGGTGAGAAAAGTGAACGGATGTGCGTCGAAAAAATGTCGGAAATTGCGGCCGAAAGCATCAAGCATCGGTATCAGCCCATTTTGCGATATCGGGAAAAGTACATTGAAGTTCTGACGTCCGACCAGCTCGCGTTCGTGAAGTTCGCGCATACGGTCTGGCAGATTTCGGACGGTCAGTCGATTGAAAGCGTCCGGACCCAGATTCGCGGCAAACTCAAACAGCTGAATTTTCCGATTTGGTGCTTGAAATACGGCGAGTGCCGCGGCTGTGAGGCGTTTTTGGACCGTCTCGTCAGTTTTGCAAACCCGGATAACAGTCAGGGAAGTTCGTCGTCGGAAATCGCGTCGGAACTGGGAAAAATGCTGCTTCAATCGCCGGAACTGGAAGCGTCTCTGGCTGAATTGCTGACGACCGAAAGCGTCCGTCAGGGAATGAATGCGTTTCTTGAACAGTACAAAGGGGGCGAACTCCTCCAGCTCGCGCAGAAAATCGGCGTTTCGGACGTGCTTCACGATGTGAAAGAGCTTTTCCGCAGCGATTCTCTGTGGCTTTGGAATCAGGAAATTGGTGAAGAAGAAATTCAAAAGCTGAGCACGGATTACCGTATTGTGGAACTCAGCAACCAGCTTCTTACGCAGCACACGAACTCGCTCGATAAATGTCTCGAAGGGTGGCGGGAAAAGACGCGTGTTCTTAAAATTTCGAATCAGGCTTTAGTTTCGGAACAGCCGAATCTCAAAGAATTTTTGGGGTTCCTCAAGGAGATTGTTCTCGGAACGCTGTCGTATGAAAATCGCCCCAAGTTTCTTTATCAGCTTGAGGAACATGCGTCCGATTTTAGCGATTTATTTGGAGAGAGAGTCGCGGTTTTCCGCAAGATTTACGATTTCCACCTGCATTCGTTTCAGGAAGAAGAAACCGCAAAACTGTATGCCGCTCTCCCCAACGATTTGTTCATTAAGGATAAAAGCGACTGTGAAAATATTGTGGCTCAAATGGCGGAAAAGTTCGAGCAGGAACAGACTGCGTATCGTTTGCGTCAGCTTTGGATTTCGCTCACGGAAACGGAAAATCCGAAAGATTGGTCGGAAAAAAACCGCACTCCGATTCTCATCATGGTGCCGGAAGCGCTTCAGGAAAAGGCCAAACGCGTATTTGAAACCCTGAATCGAAAGATGCCGGAACCCGGTGAAATTCGGGAAGCGGAAGATTTTCTCACGTCCGCACCCGATTTTCTCAAGGATTTGAAAGATTCAACAAAAATCAATAATGCTTTTCAAAGATTGATCGTCAAGAAATACGCGCTTCTTCTTCCGGATGCCGATGAGGTGCGCGACGCCCTTCATTCTAGGACGACGGTGGATTATTTTGACTGGTATGGTTCCGAAGCGGTGAATCAAACTCTGGAAAAAATGGCGCACGCTCGATACTCACTCTCCGGCTACGCACAGGTCCGCGAAAAGATGGATGCTTTGAATGATTCTGAAATAAAAACGCTCCTCAATTGGATTGTACAGAATTCCGTCGAAGCCGGCATCAAAATTCTTACCGAATACGGAG
The DNA here is from genome assembly GCA_964438515.1 of uncultured Planctomycetaceae bacterium. GTDB lineage: Bacteria > Planctomycetota > Planctomycetia > Pirellulales > Thermoguttaceae > RGIG3701. The sequence continues at coordinate 4,058 of CAYTLK010000139.1, read as the reverse complement.
GCTGAACCGATGAAAGAGATTTCCCGCGAACAGGCGATCGGAACAATCCGAGCCTATTTGGAAAATACGTCGAGATTTCCGTTTTTTGCTGCCGTGGATTCCTCGGAAGATCGAGATGCGATTTTGAACGCATTTCAATCGCTCGGTCAGCTCCGCGTCAGTGCGTTTTGTGCGGGAGAAGATGATTTTCCGAATCTGGATCTGCTTGTGAGTGAGATTCAGGCGGCGCCTCCGATTGGGACCCCGAAAAATCGGTTCCTTCTTGGTTTGGGAGAATACGCTGCGCTGACTTCCAACTTCAATTTGTTCGGCAAACTGAAAGACCTTCCAATTCCGGGAAAACTCGTCATTCTGTGCCGTCAGTCCCGAAATTTACTCGCGAATTTAATTGAAGACAATCGTAAATTTACGAATCAGGTGTGTTTTGTGACCTCGGAATCCGATGCTTCTGTATTTTCGATTATTCGGTTTCCTATGAAATTTCACGGCGTCGGCGCTCTGAAAGGTTTCAAAAAACTGTTGGAACATCTTGAGTCCAATGGACAGAATGAAGTGGGCGTTTTGACCGATTTGCCGATTCAATGTGTGCAGACGATTCAGACGGCTTTCGACTGCGTATGTTGGAAAAATCGCGCCTTTTTGGGTCAGCGCGAGTGGCTTTCTGAGGAACAGTGGGACGAATTCCGCCGCAATCCGGATTTGAACGATGCGGCGATTGGGTCCTGGCGTCAGTTTTTGAGTTTGAAATTGAAAAAAAGTTCTAATTCGTACCTGAATTTTGCGGCAGAATCTTCCTCAAATGCGGAACAGTTTCAGAAATTGATTTTTACGGCACTTCTCGCAATTTCACCAGAAAATCCCCGTTTTTCTCACATGTATGCGGAACGAAAATCACTTTTGAAAAACGTAACAGACGGTGAAATCAGCGGATTTTTGGCTGAATGCAAGGTGAAGGGAAAAGACCGTCTTTTTTATCTTACGGACCAGACGAAAGCGGAACGGCAAGAAATGATTGAGTCTTTAAAAGGCTTGGAGACATTTCCGGAAAATCTTAAGGATATTTACCCGGATTTGCATTTCTACCTCAATCTTTATGCATTTCCGAGCAGTTTACCCGAAGATTTGCGCAAGTGTTTGAACCGATATTTTGACGAATATAAACGGCAAAAAGTCTCGAATCAGTTGTTTTCCGGCTTTCTTGAAGAGGTTTTGGGACTCGCGAAGACGCGTCCTTTTAACGCACTTCCGACGCGCGGATCGGTGCTTGGAAAGCTTTTGCTCGACCATTCGAGGCGGACTTTCCTCCTGTGGGTGGATGCGCTCGGAGTGGAATATCTTTCATTTTTCCAGTCTCTTGCGCAAGAGAAAAATCTCGGCATGAAAACGTACATTGTGCGTGCGGAACTGCCGACAATTACGTCTCAAAACAGTGATTTCTTCTACGAAAACGAGGGTGTTTTGCCGGAAGAAAATCGCGAAAAGGAGGACGCGCTCGACCGATTGAAGCATGAAGGGGAGGGAAATCCAAAAACGGCCGGATACCTCGCCGAGGAACTTCGAATTCTCAAAAACGTCTTTGATCGAGTGGTTGAGCGGCTTGGAAGTCAGCGTTTTGACCGCGTTTTGCTGGTGTCGGACCACGGTGCGAGCCGGCTTGCAGTTCTGAACGGGCAGGAAAACCACTGGGAAATGGAGTCTAAAGGAAAACACTGCGGCCGATGCTGTCTGCAAACGGAGCTGGACGAGCAGCCGGAATCTGCCGCTGAAGGAAATGGGTTCTGGGCCCTCGCGAATTACGACCGATTTCGCGGAGGACGAAAGGGCGTGTGTGAGGTGCACGGCGGCGCTGCGCTCGAAGAAGTCGTCATTCCGCTGATTGAATTTCAAAAGATGAAAACGGAATCCATTCATTTTGAACTCAAAGAATCGAAAATCAAAGTCGGCCTCAGGATGATTCCCGAAATTTCGTTTTTCTGTGCCCGTCCGCTCGAAAACGTTTCCCTCAAAGTTGCGGGGAAATTTTACGATGCGTCTCCTCAGGAAGAAAACTGGTTTCACTGCGTATTTTCCGACTTGAAACAACCCGAAAAGTACGTTGCATTCGTGTACGAAAATGATTCCTGTGTCGGAAATTTCGAGTTTGAAATCGTTAAAGAAGGCGTCAAAAAGAATGATTTCTTCGCTTTCAAAAGAAAGGATTCCCAATGATTGAAAAGCTCCGAAACGGCTTTGATTCCATGGTCGTTTTTAAAGATTTGAAAAGAAGTAATTTTTTCACAGCACTGAGTCTCCCGTCCTTTTTGCGCGATTGGCTCGTCGACCGTTTCGCTGATGAAGACGGGCACTATAATCAGGACGAACTGAGTGCTTTCGTCCAGGAAAATATCCCCCAAAAGAAAGACTGGGGCGCGATTAAAGACCGAATTATCAAAGAAAACGAATGGGTCACGATCCTTGCGAAAATTACGATTGAAATCAACATTCAAACCGGAACGGTTTCATTTTCTTTGCCGGATTTTGGTCTGACTTCCAAAGACACTGTGATTGAGGATTCCGTTTGGAGTTCCTGCAAGAATGAACTGTTGAAAAACGAGGATACTTGGGGAATCATGGAGCTCGGATATCGTCCGCCGGACGACAGTAAAAGGCCTCGTTTGCCGGGAAAAATCCGTCTCATGAATTTCCAGAATTTTTGCCCCTATACAGTGGATTTGGACTATTACAAAGAGGTTCGAAACGAGTTCTCAATCAAAGAGTGGCTGGACGTTTTGCTGGGCGCGGTGGATTATAATGCGGAAGGATATTCCAATGATGAAGCCAAACTTACGATGCTTTCGCGGCTCCTTCCTTTTGTCGAAAAACGCCTGAATTTGGTCGAACTTGCACCGAAGCAAACCGGAAAATCCTATCTTTACGGAAGGGTCAGTCGTTTCGGCTGGCTCTCAAGCGGCGGAGTGATGAGCCGGGCAAAAATGTTTTACGACATTTCAAAATCCACTCCAGGATTGATTTCCAGCAACGATTTTGTTGTTTTGGATGAGGTTCAAACGATTTCTTTCCCGGACGTGAATGAAATGCGCGCCGCGCTGAAAGGTTATATGGAATCCGGAGTTTTTACCGTCGGAAATTACGAAGGTACAGCAGACGCCGGGGTCGTCCTCAGTGGAAACATTCGCCAAGAAACCATGGATCTTGACGGAACGGCCGACATGTTTGAGGAACTTCCGAACATCTTTCACGAAAGTGCACTGATTGACCGATTTCACGGTTTCATTAAAGGCTGGAACATCCCAAAAATGAACGACGATTTGAAAATCTCCGGTTGGGCGTTGAATTCAGAATATTTTTGTACGATTCTTCACCAGCTTCGGAGCGACACAACGTACCGTTCCATCGTCGACCAGCTCATTTGCGTCCCGTCAGCTGCGGATACGCGCGACACGGAGGCTGTAAAACGCATCGCGACGGCTTACTTGAAGCTGCTTTTCCCGAATGTCCGTCGTCCGCAGGACATTGATCCGCTGACATTCAATCACTACTGTTTGAAGCGTGCCTGCCAAATGCGCGCCACCATTAAATATCAGTTGGGACTTTTGGACGCGGAGTATCGCGGCAAAGACATTCCTCAATTTACGATTAACGATGTTGAGGGTTTCTGATGAAACGTTCTGAACCGATTGCGTGTCGACGGTGTGGCAAACGTCCGTTAAGCAAAAATGAGATGGGGCTTAATCGGAAGCTTCTTGATTTGGAGACGAAAGAGTTTTTTTGTTTGAGGTGTCTGGCGGACTATCTAGAGGTCACGCCGGAGGAGTTGCTGTCCAAGATTGAGGATTTCAAAGAGGAAGGCTGCAAATTGTTTTCGTGAGAGCGGCTCCGCCGCCAACTCCGCCGAACCTCGTGAATGAACGCCGCTTGGCGCAGGCATAAAAAATGTGTTTAAAGGAGGAGAAGGACGGTTTCACTTTTGAGCATCCATCTATTTCCACCCTTTTGTTTGAAAACCTAAACCTCCCCCCGAACCATCTCCCAAGAAAAAACAAAAGCCGTAAAACACG
>CAYTLK010000138.1:5410-8748 GCA_964438515.1 uncultured Planctomycetaceae bacterium | reverse complement strand
TATGCTGGTTCCACAATGAAATTCAGTTTTCATAAAGACCGCAGGAGACCTGGTGCGCAACAGTTCCAACGGCAGACGGGAAAACTGAAATTCAAAATAGGGTTAGTATAAGTTCTCCGCTTAGGTTTTAGGTTTTAAATAGAGAATTATAAAGGATAAAGTTCATGTACGGCTCTAAATCGCAACTGAGAAGCATCTTTGGGAGACGGTTGGTTTTGAAGTTTTCCGCCCTCTTGTGCCTCTCGTCGGCTGTTTTTGCGGCAGACAAAACTTACGATGTGACTTCCGGCTCGCAGACTGAAAGTACCGCCATCAACAATACGTACACGAACGTCGTTAAAACCGGCGTCGGGGAACTGATTTTCTCGATGACCGGCGCGAACTCCTTTACAGGTTACACAGACGTTCTCAGGCCGGGACGCTGACCGTTTCCACCGTTTGCGGTAACGCGGCGTTCGGTTCGGCGCTGAAAATCGCGTCCGGCGCGCTCGTCACGATCCAGCAGGATCATGTGGTCGGCTGGTCCGGTAAAGCCAATCTCGAAATCGGCGGCACGCTCAATATGACGGACAAATGGATCATCGTCAACAATGTGAGTTTGACCAGCGACGGAGCGATCATTACCGGCAATCAACGCACGGACGGAACGGTTCCCACCATCCGCGTGAGCGGCGACGTCACAGCTGCGGGAAATGCTTCTTACGGAGCGTACACGACCGGCAAAATGCTCAATCTGCGTTTCAATTCCAGCGGCTCCTACGGCTCGGACGGCGACCACACGATTTCTGTGGCGAACGGTAAAACGCTGAACGTTTACGGTGCGATTCAGAAAGAAGGGACCGGAACTTTGATCCTGCGAAAAAAAGGGACCGGGGAGCTGGTTCTCGATAAAACGGACACGTCGGCCGCGCTTCTTTCCGGAACCACGTACATCGACGAAGGAAAAGTGACGCTTAAAGGAGCTTCCTCCAAGAAACTTACCACCAGTAACGTTGTTGCAAGCGGTGCCGTGCTTAATATGGCAGACGGCGGGCAGCTGGACGGCAGTGCGCTCGCCATTGCGGGAACCTTCCAGTTTTCCGGCGGAACCACGCACACGACGATTACGCTGGACGGTGACGGTGCGAAAATCATAGGCTCCAGCTCTTCGATTCTTTTCCAAAACATTTCCGTCACGCAGAACGCTTCCATCACAGGGGCGCAGATCGTGCCGACTCTGGCGGTTTCGAATCTCAACGTTGCAGAGGGAAAAACCTTGAATCTGAGCGGTTTCCAAACCCGGAATACGACCAACGCGCTCCACCTGACGGGAAAAGGAACGGTAAATCTTACCGCTGCGTCCTCACTCACGGCCGGGTCCACAATTTATGTAGATGAGGGAACGCTGAAAATGGGAGGCCATCACCTTCTTGCAAACGTTTCGCTCAATATTTCTTCCAAATTTGAGTTGGGTAAATTCTGGAACTCCAACACGCAAAATCTGACGTTCTCGGCAGACGGCGCACTGATTCAGGGGACTTGGCGGCCAGCGTCGGAAGGCGAAGCAAGTTACGGCGTTCTGCGCGTGAACGGCGACGTCACGGCAAACGCCGACAGCAGCATCACCGACACAACGCTTCTTTTTTATCAGAAAGGAAAGGGCGCACTCGACGCCAACGGAAACCACAATATCACCGTTGCGGCAAACAAAACGCTCACGATCAACCAGAACCTCGGACAGAATGATAATTCGTCCAACGAAGTCTCTCTGACGAAATTGGGCGACGGAACCCTTCAGCTCGCCAATTTGAATACGCGTTCAGAAGCGGCTACTTTTGCCGCACGTGAATTCATGGGCGGCTTCAGCATCAACGACGGAACGGTTCTCGCCTCCGGGAAATTCTCTGGAGCGGTCACTCTGGCAGACGGTGCGGTTCTTTCGCCTGGAACACTCACGAACGACACCATGGCGGACACGGCGGGAACCCTCCAGCTCGCGAGTCTCGAAAACAACGGAACGCTCGAAATGGACGTACTCAACGCACAGACGTTCGATGTGCTGAACGTCATCGGGACTTTTGAAACGTCCAACGGAAACATCCTTCTGAATCTGGCGGACGATTATATGCCGGAAACGAGCGATACTCTTCAGATTTTCACCGGATCTCTGCCCGACGCAGCAACGTTCATTCTGGACGCAAGCTCTGGGATTGATTATGCGTACAATTTCGCGACAGGCGAGGTCTCGTTCCGAAACGTGGCCGCCACGCCGGAACCTGCGGGTTGGATTCTGCTGCTGGTCGGACTGGGCTTCCTGATGAGGAGGAAGCACGCATGAAGAAAAACGCTTTTACGCTCGTTGAATTGCTCGTCGTGATTGCGATTATCGGAATGTTGGTCGGTCTGCTGCTCCCTGCCGTTCAGCAGGCTCGTGAGGCAGCGCGCCAAATGCAGTGCGGAAACAATCTGAAAAATCTGGGCCTTGCGTCCCTGAATCACGAAAGTGCGGCGCAGGCTTTACCTTCCGGAGGCTGGTTCTGCTGGTACGTCGGCGACCCGGATCGCGGGTTTGGACCGAATCAGCCGGGAAACTGGCAATATTCCCTGCTTCCGTTTCTGGAGCAGAACGCATTGTTTCAACTAGGCGCAGACGGCGACCCGGTGGGCGTTTCCACCTCGCAAAAAGAGGGTGCGGAGGAGTGCGTCAAAACTCCGCTCTCCGTTTTTCACTGTCCTTCGAAGCGTCAGACGAAAATCTATCCGCTTCCGACGTCCGGCGTCTCGTGGAAAAGCGCTCTGGTAAACTGCAACGGTTCCATCAGTTCCGGCGCCAAAGGCGACTATGCCGCAAACGTAGGGTATGGTTACAAAAGCGGCACGTCTCGCGTTGCGTGCAGTTCTGGAAACTCCAATTCATACAAACCCACTTCCACTCCTTCGACGTGGGACTCGTCGTATGACCTCAATTCCGACGCACTGGACGGCATCGTTTTTCGCCGAAGCAACGTTCACATCGGTGAAATTCGGGACGGAACCTCCAACACATACCTCGTGGGTGAGAAATTCCTCGACCCGCAGTACTACGAGAGCCAGAGCAACGGGAACAACGAAGCGCTTTATTTCGGCTGTACGGACGATCACGGACGCAGAACTTCGATTGCGCCCTATCAGGACCGTCAGGGGTTCGATAACGCCTCTTCGTTCGGAAGCGCCCATGCGGGAACGTTTGGAATGGTGATGTGTGACGGATCCGTTCAACGCGTCAGTTACAGCATCGACATCAAAACGCATAACAATCTGGGAATCCGCAACGACGGTGAAGTGGCGACGTTACCGCAGTAACGGAGCGAACGTCCTTT
>CAYTLK010000138.1:2355-5310 GCA_964438515.1 uncultured Planctomycetaceae bacterium | reverse complement strand
GGGATATTTTGAATATTCTTGAATATTTTTTGTCTTTTCTCGTTGATTTTATTTTTTCACGATATATAATGGATGATGTGAATCACTAAACTGGGAGAGATTATGACTGTTTTTCATCGTATATCGTTGTTTCTTGCTTTTATTTTGTCCGCAGTTTTGTGGGCGGGACAGACGCTTCAGGCGGAGACCAACTGGAACGCAGGCTCCGGAGAATTCGCGAACCTGCAGGACGCCGGAAATTACGACAACGGCTCGCCCGCCAACACGAATCCGGGGGTCATTTCCGATGTTACTCTCACGCTTACCGCCACGCCGGACTACAACTCCAAAACGTTTCGCGTGAGCAATTCCCAAATCCGCGTTGTGAATGCGTCCGAGAGCAAATTCAGTCTTTCTTCCAGCGGAACCTCGGTCAGCACCTTGGAACTTTCGAACGCTTCCACTCTCACCTGTGGCCGAATCTGGGCGACTTGGAGCGGGAACACGACCGCAAATTTCACGCTGAACGACACTTCGGCCATTCATCTTTCCGGGTTTTTTAACGTACATAATGCAGCGCAGGCCGGCACAGGAACCTGTAAGGTGACGCTGAACGGAACGTCGGTCATCGACGGAATCGTGGATTTTAACGTAAACGGCGATTTTGTTCTGAACGGAACCGGAACGATGACTGCCGCAAAACTCTATAATAATGGAACCATGACGCTTAACGGCGCCGCGCTGAGCATCGGATACAACGACACTTCTTATACCGGCACAATCAAGCTGGCGGGCGGAACGCTCGCAGTGACTGGAAACGTGGTTCTCGCTTCAAACATTGAAATTGCAGACGGAAAAACCTCGACGTTTGCACTTGCAGACACGAAGGATCTATATTTGAACGGAAATCTGACCGGTTCCGGAATCCTCAACCGGACGGGAACGAGCAACACACTGTTTCTTCATGGCGACAATTCCGGGTTTTCCGGGACGCTGAACGCGGCGGGCTCGAATACGTACATCACAGCGGCGACGGGCGGAAGCGCGAATGCCGTCTGGAACATCACCGAAACGCTTGCGGCGCAAGGACTTACGACTGGTTCTATTCAGCTGGGAGCCGTGACGGGCAGCGGAACGCTGCGGAACGACACCGCAGGGCTTGTGACGTTCGACGTCGGCGGGAAAAACACGAACGAAATCTTCACAGGAACGATTCAGGACGATTCCAACGGACTCTCCGCGACCAAGCAGCTTGCAATTAATAAGGTCGGCACAGGCTCTTGGACCCTCAGCGGCACAAACAATTTCTCCGGCGGAACGACCGTCTCGAACGGACGTTTGAACATCGATGGGAATTTGAACGGCACGCTCAGCGTTGCGGGCGGATATTTATCACCAGGTCTCGACGGCGAGAGCGGCCGCAGTCTCGTCGGAACGGTAAACGTTTCGGATGCGGTGACGGTTGGGAGCGATGGAACGCTCCTCATCAACATGGATTCCACGGGTCTCGACGTACTCAACGCGCAGAGTGTTCTGTTTGAGGACGGAGCCTCGATTCAGTTTGAGGCGGCCGCCTCCGCGGTTGTTCTTCCCGACACGGGTTACGCATTTCTCACGACCACGGACGCGCTTCCTGAGATGGATTGGAACTCACTTCTTCTCGGAGACTCGGTGCATTCGTGGAGTATTTACGCCGCTGGAAACACGTTGTACGTCAGTACAGTGGTTCCCGAACCCAGTTCCGTCCTGCTTCTTCTGCTTGGGATTGGACTGATTTTCAGAAACGTACAAAAAAGGCTTTAACCGCGAGCAGCATGGAACGTGATTTACAGTTCCAGAAAAACTCAAGGAGTCAAAATGGCGAAAAAGCAAAAACTTTTCGCCATTTTTGTTTTTCGTTCGTCTTCATTACAGGAAAGCAACCGGTTCCTATTTCCTTAAGGTAAAATTATGACTGAACAGCAAAAAGCGGAACTCATGGCGCTCGTGAGTGAAACCGTGTATCATGAAATCTGTTTTTTTATCAAAAAGCAGGTCCGAAATGATGCGTTGGCCGAGGATATTACGCAGGACGTCTTTATGGGACTGCTGAAACAAGACCAAAAATCCGTCCGAAATCCCCGCGCGTGGCTCTATCGGGCGGCTCACAACCGTATTGTGGATGTGTACCGTCGAAACCAGAAAGGTCAAGAAATTATGGATGACATTTTGTCGCAATCTCCACAATTCAACGAGACTTCCTCGCTGAATTGTATGATTCAGAAAGAAGATGCGGAGATTCTTCTGCGTTCGATCGATGAGCTTCCGCTGTCGGAACGCGAGGTGATTCGGCTGCGTTTTTACGAAAGTTTCAAGTTGGAGGAGATTGCGGAAATTATGGGTCTGACACGGGCAAAAGTGCGAACGCTGCTTTCTCACGCGCTTCAACATTTACGAACCTGTTTTGGCGGTGCAAACGCATAAGGGAGGAGAAAATCATGAAAGAGTTGAATTGGAAAGAAAACCGAGATTTACTCACCGCTTATGTGTTTGACGACGTGACGCCCGAAGAGAAAAATGAGGTCGAAACGCTGCTCGAACGCGACCCGGAGGCTGCGGCAGAGGTGGAAGCTTTGCGAAAGATGGGGACGCTCGTTTCGCTTGTGCTGAAACACGAAAAAAGGGACTACGAAAATCGTACTGAAACACAATCTTCCAAAAAGGATTATAATATGAAAACGAACGAAAATTGTACTAAAAAACAAAAACATACATTCCGAAACATTCTGGCGCTTTGCGTCGTTCTGGCGCTCGGTGTGACGCTGTTTTTGGGAACCGTGCAGTGGAAAGACGGAAAAGCGGCGGCTTTCCTCAAAAAAGTTTCCATCCAGCATGAAAATGCCGCACAAGTGGAACCTTCCGCCTCGACCGCCGAACTGTCGGCCGCCGCAGATGCGTTTCCAACGGAAGCGGACGCTTCGAATGACGCTTCGAACG
>CAYTLK010000138.1:0-2255 GCA_964438515.1 uncultured Planctomycetaceae bacterium | reverse complement strand
AACGCCGCCGCACACGTCGCACACGCCGCAGATGACGGGGCTGAAATCGCTGAAATAACGACAGAAGCAGCGGCAGAGAAAGAAATCGCCGAAAAGCAGAACGTACCGCAGGAAGATTCGGCCAAAAAGCGTTCTTCGGAAAGAATGCTTGAACAAAGCGCCGTGACCGACGCGCCCGCTGCGGAAGGGATCGAGACGCTTGAGTTGGAAACCAAAGCGGATGGGAATCAGAACCGCACGGCGCAAAAAGATGAAAAAGCCGCCAGTTTGTCGGATGGTTCGGCCGCCGCTTTGATGGACGAAGATTCTGCCGTCGACGCGGAAGCAGAAGATGATGTGGACGCAGAAGATGATGTGGACGCAGAAGAATATGAAGATGCGGAATATGAGGAATCTTTGCGGGAAGCGCCAGCGTCGGCTTTACGTTCCGGCGGCACAAGAAGGGACGCGCCCAGCGTCGCCGCCGCCAAACAAAAGGCGGAAAATCCTTCCAATGACAAAGCGGATGCAGTCGCGGCGTCTCCCGTTGATGTTCTTGCGGCGTCTCCCGCTCCGGCGCCTGTAATGGGTCAAATGGCGGAAAAGAATGCGGCTCCCGAACAGGCTGCATTTTCACGTTCTAACGTGCTTTCTGCTGCGCCGCCGGCTCCGGTTCCGACTGCAGCTCCGGTTCCGACTGTAATTCCGGATCCTGCGGTTGTGATTCCGGACGGAAATTCGTATAAAGGCTGGGAAGAGCAGAAGTTCCAGAAACCGACCGACGCGCCGTTTTCGACGTTCGGAGTGGATGTGGATACAGCGTCCTACACCCAGATGCGTCAGTACGTGACCGACCAAAGACGCCTCCCGCCGACAGATTCCGTCCGTGTGGAAGAATACATTAATTACTTCCATTACGATTTGCCGCAGCCGGAAGAGGGGAGCGAGTGTCCGTTCCAAACGACCGTCGAAATTCAGAAACATCCGTGGCAGAACGGGATGTACCTCGCGATGGTGTCGCTCAAAGGACGCGAAATTCCGCAAGAAAATCGTCCGAAACTCAATCTTGTGTTCCTCCTCGACGTTTCCGGCTCGATGAGCGACTGGAACAAACTGCCGCTCGTGAAAGACGGAATGTTGAAGCTTCTCGACCAGCTGAAACCTGGGGACCGCGTTTCGATTGTGACGTACGCGAACGATACGAAAGTTGTTTTGGAACCCACCGCCGGCTCGGAAAAAACGGCGATTGAGAAACAGATTCTCGAACTCAACGCGATGGGCGGAACCTCTGGCGGCGCCGGAATTCAGCTCGCGTACGAACAGACTCGGAAAAACTTCGACAAAGACGCTGTAAATCGCATCGTTCTTTGCACCGACGGCGACTTCAACATCGGAATGACCAACAACGACGAACTTCAGGCCCTCATTGAACGAGAAGCAAAAAGCGGCGTCTTTCTGACAGTCCTCGGTTTCGGAATGGGAAACTATCAGGACGATCGAATGAAGACGCTCGCGTCCCACGGAAACGGGGTGTACGGTTACGTCGATTCCCGTTCGGAGGCGCAGAGGATGCTTTGCGACGAACTCGGCGGTTCGATGATTACGATTGCGAAAGATGTGAAACTGCAGATTGAGTTCAATCCGCTTCACGTTGAAGCGTATCGCCTCATCGGGTACGAAACGCGCAAGCTTGAAGACCGCGATTTCCACAACGACCGGAAAGATGCGGGCGACATTGGGGCGGGACACAGTGTGACGGCGTTTTACGAAATTGTTCCGGTCGGCGGAAAGATTCCGGATACGGATGCAGTGGACGAATCGCGTTACGCACCGAAAAAAGCGGATGAAACTGCTGCAAAAGACGAATCGGACGCAAAAACGGACGCAAAATCTGAGTCGCTGAACGACTCGCCCGAATGGATGTTTGTGAAACTCCGCTGGAAGCAGCCCAACGCGTCAGAAAGCACGCTGAAAACCTTCCCGGTCGAGTTTCATCCCGAAAAAGAGGGTGTAGAAATGCATCCGTCGCTGAATTTCCAGTACGCCTCCGGCGTCGCGCTGGGAGCGATGCTGCTTCGAGAAAGCGCCTACACAGGAACTGCCGACTTCAATACGGTTTTGGAACTCATTCAGCCAGCGGTCGGCGACGACGAGCAGCGAGTAGAGTTCCGCAACATTATTCAGAAAATTCAAGAGATTCGCGGCGGCGGTGCAAAGTAGGTTTTGAAAACTGAATATTGAGAGTTTTTGACCCGGTACGACCGAAACGACATTGT
>CAYTLK010000137.1:0-8928 GCA_964438515.1 uncultured Planctomycetaceae bacterium | reverse complement strand
ACCGAAGCCGAAAAACTCATAATGATTCCCTGAATTTTAACGCAGGATGGGTATAGATTCGTAAGAAATGAACTTTTTTTTCAATTTCAAACAAAAAATTGGATGGTGGGTCCTTGTATAAAATACATTTTGTTGTAAACTATAAGTCTCTATTTTTAACGAGTGCGCTCTTCATATGGAAGGATTGAAAATAAAATGTCAGAACGACGCGAGGATTTGAGAAATATCGCCATTATCGCCCATGTGGACCACGGAAAAACGACGCTCGTGGACTGTCTGCTGAAACAGTGCAGCAAAATGCGCGATTCCGAGTTCCAGTGCGAGCAGATTCTCGACTCGAACGATCTCGAGCGGGAACGCGGTATTACGATTCTTGCGAAAAACATCGCCGTCACTTATAAAGGCGTCAAAATCAACATTATGGACACTCCCGGTCACGCAGATTTTGGGGGTGAAGTGGAGCGTGTGCTGCGGATGGCGGACGGGTGTCTCGTTTTGGTGGACGCTGCGGAAGGACCGATGCCGCAAACACGATTCGTGCTGAGTAAAGCGCTCGAACTGGGTCTGAAGCCGATTGTTCTCGTGAACAAAATTGACCGAAAGGACGCGCGTCCGCAAGAGGTCATCAACGAGATGTTCGATCTTTTTATCAATCTCGGTGCAGATGAAGAAATTGCGGATTTTCCGTACTTGTTTTCGAGCACGAAAGAGGGTTACGCAACGGCAGACCCGGCGGTGCGGACGGATTCGGTGGCGCCGCTTCTCGACATGATTCTTGAAAAGATTCCTGGGCCGGAAATTGATGTCGACAATCCGCTTCAGATGCTCGTTACGACGATCGACTGGTCGGAATTTGTCGGTCGAATTGCGGTCGGAAGAGTGCAGTCGGGAACGATTCGGAAGGGGCAAACCGTCGCGGTGATGCAGAAAGACGATCAGGTGACTCAGGGACGCGTTGCGATGCTCAACACCTTCAATAATCTGGGAAAAACGGAGGTTCATGAGGTCGACGCCGGCGACATTGTGGCGGTGGTCGGTTTGCCGTTCGTCGAGATTGGAGACACGATTTGTTCGCCGCAGGAACCGAAGGCAATGCCGCGCATTCACATCGACGAACCCACTCTCCGAATGACGTTTTCGATCAACACATCGCCGCTTGCGGGACGGGAAGGAAAGTACGTTACGACGCGTCATTTACGGGATCGACTCATGCGCGAGCTTGAACGAAACGTGGCGCTGCAGGTCGAACAGATTCCCAAAACCGACCAGTATGTCGTTTCCGGACGCGGTATTTTGCACCTTTCGGTTCTGATTGAAACGATGCGGCGGGAAGGGTACGAATTTTCCGTCGGAAAGCCCGAAGTGATTTACAAAACCATTGATGGGGTCGTGAATGAACCGTACGAAGAATTGCTGGTAGAAGTCCCCGCAACGCAGACCGGCCCGATTATGGAAATCGTCGGAAACCGCTTCGGTGAGCTGCTGACGGTTGCATCTCGAGGAGATTTTACGCTTCTGAATTTCACGATTCCGTCACGCGGCTTGATTGGTATTCGTACAAGAATGCTGAATGCGACGAAAGGAACGGCGGTCATCAACCATCGTTTTGATTGTTACAAACCGAAGGCGGGCGACATTCCTACGCGTCAAACTGGGGTTTTGATTTCCTGTACGAATGGAAATGCGGTGGCGTTTGGACTCGACGGACTTCAGGCGCGCGGCGAGCTGCACGTCATTCCGGGCGACATCATTTACGAAGGAATGATTGTGGGCGAGCACTCGCGTTCTGGCGATTTGACGGTGAATCCGACGAAGGAAAAGAAACTCACGAACATGCGTGCGTCCGGGAGCGACCGGAATATTATTCTTAAACCGGTGCAGCGGATGACGCTTGAAGAGGCTCTGGAATTTATTGAGGAAGACGAGCTTGTGGAAGTGACGCCGAAGTCGATTCGTCTTCGCAAGATTCTTCTTACGGAAGTGGACCGACGCCGAGCGGGCCGCAACTGAAAAGTGCTGACACGAAAACGCTTCATTGAACATTCAATTTAAGTGTTTTGAAAAGACGCCATTTGGGGCGGGAGCGACCTTTTTTGAAATTTTTACAAAAATTTTGAAAAACGTGGTTCCCGCCCCTTGATTTTTGTTTGGAGGGAGAGTAAAATGAAAAAAGTGACGGATTCTCGGAATCGAAACGTCAAAAATTTCTTGATATTTCGTTTTTGACCCGGAAACACCGAGTGCGTCTCGACCCCATTCCTTTTCTGGGAGTACAATCGATGTGTAACAATTATCAAAACTTGCTGGCGGCTGGTTTGTTCTTGTTCTTATTTTCTTCCGGAAAAGCGGAAGAAGGCGCGGAAGTGTTTTCTGCAGAACAACTTACGAATCGAATGGAGATGCTTTATCTGGAAAATGCAAAGAATTACGCAAATCTGATGCGATGCGAAATCCTCTCGGTCTCGTATTCGGTTGAAAATAACGTTTTGACCGAAAAAATCACAAGAAAAAATGAAATCGACGGGAAAATCGAGTATGAAACTGCGTATCACTACCCATTTTTGAGTCGAGCGGGGGAAGTGGTTTACTCGTGGCGCGTTTGCTGTTCCGACCCGAATCTTCATTCGGTGCCGCGGCTGGCGTTTTTGAAAACCTGCGACATGTCGCTTCGTACAAAATTCGACGAGGAAGCATTTCTGGAATACATTAAAGCTGGTAACGCCGTTCCGGGAATCGTGATGCCGGATCCGTGTCTGATTCTGGAGACCGAGAAAAGTGAGTCGATTCCAGATGAAAGAGTCGCTCGTGCGGAATCCGCGACAAAAAGCAGTCGGGACTGGTGTGAAGTTGCGACGGGCTCGCTGCCGTATCGACCAAATTCCTACCACCAAAAACGCTACCTTCTCCAAGCAACTCGAACTCCTTTTTTTCAGGCACCCAAAAATGTCTATGAAACTTGGAAAGAGGACGAGCAGCTTCTGAAGTGTTTCCCGGAGTTGTTCCAAGAAAATGAAGTGTCCGGCCAACCTTCCTGCGGCGAAGATTTTTTCGTAAATCTTTGGGAAACGCCGACTTCGACGTTGATTCAGCTTGAAAAAATGTTTCCGAAAAGTTACAGTTTGGATATTCTGCCGAATATTCCGTCCACAATTTGGGAGGAGATTCATCTGACGCGTCTGACTCGTGAGTTTCTGGAAGAGACAGAAGAATCGGAAGAATCTAAAAAGTGTGCGGAAATCGTATCGTTTTTACAAACACGTCCCATCCCGCAAAAAATCGTGATGACGTATCGGCTTTGGTGGCTGAACCCTGAATTTCGTACGCCGAAAATGAAGCCGCAATATGACCTTCTTCTTTTGCCGAACCTTCCGGAGGGTTGGGAGGCAAAACTTTTGAAGCTGAACGAAAAGTTCCGCGAGATCCGTGAAAACGCGCTCAATGAGTGAGTTTTGAAGGGTACGATGAAGGGCGGGGTATTTTTTGAAAGTTTCATCCGCTTGACGTTCTCGCCCAACGAGGGCTCCACTTGTGCGGTAGTGCCATCGCCTGGCGTGGCTCACGATTTAAAACTGTTTTTTCAAGTGGAATCCGTATATCTCAAGCAAATGGAGGATGGGAAGTATTTCAGTTCCTCATATTCAGGCAATTCAGTCTGTGCAATACCCACTTTAAGGAGATTTAGCGATGAAAAGTTGGAAGAGTAAAAGAATGCTGATAGTGTTTTCTATCCTTGCAAGCGCATGCAGCACGGGGTGCGCAGAAATCGGTGAGGAACTCGATGAAACAATCGGTGTCGAAGACGAGGTGAGCATTGAGGAGAAAATCTCGATTCAGTTCGAGTCGTTCCCGGAAACGGCTCAGTTCGGAGATTCGCTGTTCGTCGCGGTTGCGCTGCAAAATCAGACGAAGGAACGCGTTCCGCTTGGAGAACCAGACCAAAAAGCCTGTATTTTGATGCGTTATACGTGTTCGTGCCGCGATGTGCCGGACTTGAACTTCGAATGGGAATGTCCGCCGCCGCCCAAACCGATTCCGATGATCGATGAAGATGTGGAAACCGTCCCGTTCACACCTATGGTAGATATTCTTCCGCGCCCTTATGTGAACCCGTACGAATGCGTTCGACGAGGGATTCAGACCGTCGAACTGCCGTCGCTTGAGGATTGGAAAACTCCGTTTTGGAAAGCGGTTCGAACCATTTTGAACTCCTCCGAAGCGGGCGCCAAAACGATTCTGGATTTTGAGTTTGAGTATCTTTTTTGGACAGGAAAAACGGAAACGTTTTCCGTTTCGCTTCCTCTGGAGCTGCGTTCGGCACAAGAAATGAAGTGGCTTCAAAGCTGGCAGGAGACGAAATACGATCGTTTGGAAATGAAAAAAGTGCCGACGTGGGTGCAGATTGGGCCGTGCCGACTTTCGAGCGAGCTGCTGTGTCCCGACATTTCCAAGCCGGCTGGGGCGGGAATGCCTCGAACGGTGCAGGAATGGCGGGACCTTGAGGCGGCGCTTACGCCTGGGACGCTGCGGGACGAAGTGACTTTTACGCGTCATATTCTGGAAATTATGGAGAATTCGGATTTTCGTGCGAGTTTCCACATTAGTCGCGAGGAGAATTATGAGCGATGGCGTTCTGTGACTCTTCCTCTTCGCAGCTGGCTGGAGATTCTTCCGCCGTGCGAACGTGCTGGATTGGCGCAGCAAATGTCTCGTTCTCAATCGTTGTCGATGTTCACTTCCGCCCGTAATTCAGAAACATTTTCCTATCTTTCTGAGACATTTGAGGCTGAAAATCAGACGGTTGAAATCATCCTGAAAATTCGTAATTTAATTGGAGGTTATTTGAAATACGTGAATCGTTGAGAAAAAAACCTGTTTTGTGAATTTCGAGGATAAATTACGAAAAACGTTCCAGCGTTTCCGTTTGAAATTTTCACACTGAGCGACTTCGGATGCCGTTTCTTCATAGAGTAACGACGGGAAAAAGGAAATTCAAAATAGTGTTCGTATAAAGCTCCAATATTGGTTTCACAAGGAGACTCCAATGAAAATTAGACCGCTTTTCATTTGTTCGTTTTTTGTTTTGGCGTCGTGCGCAGCCGCTTTGGGGCGGGCGCAGGATCACCGTTTGAGGAAGAGACCCGATGTCTTTTTGCAGAATTTCGCAGGGCTTGTGGAAGAATGCGGAGACTTTCAGTGCGAAGTTGCGGGAAATGTTTGGAAGTTTTCCGAAAAATTCGACTCCAAAATGAAATTTTGTGTCGAAATCTACCCTGTGCGTCCGCAGCAAGGCGATGTCATTTATTACTTGACGTACCTTCAAAACGTTTCAGACGAGACCATTCCGAATGTTTTTGCGCCTCGGGATTTGCGCTTTGTCCTTTCAGGGCATTTGGTGCGAAGAAATTTCGGAAGAGGACCTGAAATGACAACCAAAAAGGGGCCGGATCTTTTGCCGGGACATCGAATCTATCTTGCGAAACGAATGTTCCTCCAGAATTTTTCTGCGGAAGAAGAGGTTTGGCAAAGAATAGATTTGGAGCCGTTTGAAACGTATTTTCTGGTTTTGAAACCCGACAGTTATCATGCAGAAGACGAATATTATTTTGATAAATCTTTTACGCTTTACGTCAATTCTTTTCTTCCTCGCGACGAGCTGGAACTGAAACGAATTAAATCGTGGTTTACCGAGAGATCGAACTCTACAGGAGACGATGTGTACGATTTTTATCTTGGGGATGCGGCCTTTGGCGGGGATGAGACGCTGCTTAAGGCTCCGTCGACCACACGGGACGAGATTCAGCTGACGCGTCTGATTCTTGAATATTTGCATGATGAAGGGACGATGGAAGCGGTGACGGATTTTGTCGAATCGCGGCCATTTCCGCAAAAGATTTTGATGACGTACCGCCTTTGGACAGAGGGCGGCAACCCACAGCCGCCTCTTCCGGAGGGTTGGGAGGCGAAACTTTTGAAGCTGAACGAAAAGTTCCGCGAAATACGTGAAAACGCGCTCAATGAGTGAGTTTTCACGGCGTGATTCTGCAAAAAATAATCAATCTGCGTTCCTCTGCGAAATCCGCGGGCTGTTTGGTTCACGGTCCCGCAGATTGCGCTGATTTTTGCAGATTGTACAAGTAAAGTAAACTACGAAATACATGAATTTCACGAAAATATAATTGAAAAAAGAATTCATGAGTTTCATGCAGTTCATGCTTCGATTCAGATCGGTTGCGCGTTTGCAGAAAGGAAATCATTATGAAATATAATAGATTGTTGTTCGTTTTTTTGCTGGCGGCGAGCCTCGTGGGGGGGGCGGGTTGCGAGGTTCGAAAAACTTCGAACGATACGGAAAATAATGCGTCAAAAGACGTTGCGAATTCGAATTCTGTCTCAGACTCTGTTACTGTAGCAAAAATCGAAAATCAATCAAAAAACGAATCAAATACAGAATCAAAGAGTGTCGATCCGGAGGCGCTCGTTGCGAGAATTCCCCTCGGCGCGTACAGTGACGGAGAATCGTATTTTCACGGAAAAATCCGCTGCTTCCTGGAGTGCTATCCCTGCGAATTCCAATTCGGCGACCCCGTCTATTTCGGGTACGTCGTTCAAAATGTGAGCGACAGCGTCGTGAAATGCAAGTTTCCGAGTTATTGTTCCACCAACGTTTGGTCCCATTTTCGTCAGGACCTCGCTCGCAGAACCAATGCACCCGAAAAGCTTTTTCAGGATTTGGCCAGTATGGAGTGCAAGGTCATGAACCCGGATTTTACTGATGAGGAAGCGGTGAAGGAAGAAGAAGATTGGCCGTTTCCGACGCCCGACTCGTATCAAAATTTCTGGGAATCTGAGGCACTGTTTGTCGATGACGTCGAATATATGGAAAATCCGATGGACAATGTGTGTGCGATTCAGCCTCCAATGAAGAAGATTCGAATGCAGCCGGGTCAGAAAGTGGTGCTTTATGTGGCCTGCGCCTGTTTTCCGCCGTTGCAGGACTGGAAATACAGTGCGTTCTGGAACAAGGTGAAAAAGGATCTTGAAAAACGGAACGTCCTGATTTCCGTCAAAGTGACGCTTCCCGACATGCAGATTCCGAGCGATTATTTGCGAGTCGACCGATATTTCTTTTTGGGGATTAAAGCGCGCAAACCCTCTGAAATGGCGCAGATCGACCGATGGTTCGAAACCACTCCGCCAGAGTTTTTCCCGAAAAAGCAGGGGCCGAACGATTTTTTCTGGAAACCGACCCATGAGGTAGTCGATTCGTGGCCGACGCGTCTTTACGTTCGCGGAATTCCGTACCTTCCGTTTTCGTTTATGCGCCAGCGGATGCCGTTCGGGACGGAGATGCCGGAAACGATGGAGGAGTGGCAGGCGCTGGAAGATTCGTGGAGCGCGGGATCGATGCGCGATGAGATGAAAATGACGCGCTTAAGTGTGGAATTGTTTGAAAGATGTACGGTTCAGGATCGAAGAACAAAAAGGTCTTGTTTTAACGAAATTCAAAAGTTGGACGCCGCTCAAGAGATTCAGCGCTGGTGGGAGAGTTTGCCGGACGTTCAGAGCGCGTATTACAAGAGGCATACGCAGGGGTTTGCGCCGCGTATGGAAATGACTGCTGAAGATTCGGCCAAGTATGAGAACCATGACGAAAGGTTGATGATACACTATCTCAAGGGTTGTGTACAAAATATTCCGCTTTTGCAGGAAGAGTGAAATGGAGGAAACATGAAAATTTTTTTGATACACTGTCTGTTTCTGCTGGTTTTCATCGGACCGCAAGTCCTTTCGGCAGAAGAGGTTGCGTCGGATTTAAATCTGAAAGATGCCGCAGACAGCGAACTGGAATTTGTGCTGGAAACGGCTCCCGGGACGCTTTCGTTCGGCGATTTTTTCTACGTCGGTATGCGAATGAAAAATATTTGTGACGAAAAACAGATTCGATTTCAGAGTTCCATCCAAGACGTTTTCACCCTGAAAACATGCACGTTTTCTTCGTCGGCCTCCGAAACAACTTTTGTATGGAACGCTCCTCATTTTGTGCGGCGGAGGGAGGAAAATCCAACGTACACTCCCGGAACTGCATGGCAGTCACAGGTGCGGATGAATCCCGGCGAAGAACTGTGGGTCGGACTGGAAACGCTCGAATTTCCGGCTTTGTGGGACTGGAACCACCCGTTTTGGAAGGACATTTCTCAAGCAGTAAAGACGAAACCGCAAAAAATGACGCTGAAGCTGGAGTTCCAGAGTCCCGAATCTGCGGCGAAAACGTTCGAAACGACCGTCTTGCTGAAAGATTGTTCTGCGAAACAGCGCGAACTTTTCGAACAATGGACGGACGACCCGCTTGATGCGTGGATTCTGACGGACGAGGATCGAAGTGAGTTCTTTCGACGACGGCTGAACCTTGGAATCGAGGCTGCTGGAATGCACTTTTCTTACAATACGATTCGTGGACAAATTTCGAAGCCTTCGATAGAGGGCCTTCCCGAGACGCTCGACGGCTGGAAGGCGTTGGAAGCGGTTCTGGATGACGGGACATTGAAGGATGAAGTTCGGTTTGTGCGGATGTTTTTGGAATATATGGAAACTGTACAACTTTCAGAGCTGCAACGTGAGGAGGATTTTGCGCAGATAAAGGCAGTCGCTCGTTTGCACCTTCAGCCTTTTTGTGAATGGCTTCGGACTCTTCCGGAGGTTCAGCAGTATGCGATGTTGCGTCGTTTTGGTAAAGCGGCACCGAATCCGGGAACCTTCAATCCCTCTTTTTCTTACAAACGCCAAGAAAACGAGGCGCAACTAGAAAAACAGGCGGAAGCACTTCAGGCGGCGCGTGAGTTTTATGGGTTATTCACGCCCGGTTACCCGCCCATCTGAACGAAAAGTTCCGCGAGATCCGTGAAAACGCGCTCAATGAGTGAGTGTTGA
>CAYTLK010000136.1:3667-8949 GCA_964438515.1 uncultured Planctomycetaceae bacterium | reverse complement strand
GTTTCCACCCTAACGGGAGGAAACAAGAGCGCTCCCGTAAGTCGCTCTCGGTCGTAGCGGGTCAAAAACTCTTGATATTTAGTTTTTAGGACTTCCTTCTACTGAATCCATCCGCCGCCCAGCATCCGCTCGCCCAAATAACAAACGGCCGCCTGTCCCGGCGCAATCCCAAAAACGGGCGTCTGAAACTGTATGCGGAACCGATTTTCTTCAAGCGGCGTGACCGTCGCCGGAACGGATGGAGAGCGATAACGGATCTTCACCTCACATTCAAACGGTTTCGTCGGCGCCTCCATCTGCCAAACCGCTTGATCGGCCGTCAGTTCAAGCGACGCAAGCTCATCGTGAAGTCCGAGAATCACATTTCCCGACTCAGGTTCCAGCCGAACGACAAAATGCGGTTCCGGAAACGCAAGGCGCAACCCTTTTCGCTGTCCGATCGTGTAGCGTTCCAAACCTTCGTGCGGGCCGCGATTCACACCGTCCGTTGTGATGAAATCTCCGGAAGTGTCGGGATACTTTCCGGTCGTTTTAAACAAATAATCCTTCACAAACCGCGCGTGATTTCCGTCCGGAACGAAACAAATTTCCTGACTGTCGCGTTTGTGCGCCACATGAAGCCCCGCATCTTCCGCAATTTGTCTAATTTCACACTTTTGTCGATTCCCAAGCGGAAACATGAGGCGTGCAAGGCGCTCGCGAGGAATCCTATGTAAAACGTACGATTGGTCTTTCGTCGAATCGAGACCTCGCCAAATCTGAAAATCCATCCGCCCGTCCGATTCGTCTCGAACAACTCGCGCATAGTGACCGGTCGCGACGAAATCGGCGCCGATAGAATCCGCAAAATCGAAAATCTTTCCAAATTTCAGCAGCGCGTTGCACACAATACACGGATTCGGCGTACGACAATTCGAATATTCCTGTACGAAATACTCCACAATCTGATGAAACTCGTTGTGGAAATCCATAATGTGGAGCGGAATTCCGTAACTATCCGCTACTTTTTGCGCATCTTCCGCATCTTCCGCGCTGCAGCAGCCATGCTTTCGACGCAACGGGTTTCCGTCTTCGTCTACGGAGTTCAATTGAATTCCGTGACGCATAAAAATCCCTGTCACATCGTAGCCGGCCTGCGTTAAAAGATGGGCGCAAACACTGCTGTCGACGCCCCCCGACATCGCTAAAACGATTTTTGTCATTAATTTCAAAGTTTCCTAAAGGTTTTTTCTCTGAACGAACGCGCTTTCGCAGTTTCAGAGCGTGAATTCATCGTCCAAATCCTTCTTTCCGTTCTGCATATTAGGAAGCCGCGGCGCGTCTTCGAGCGTTGGAGCGGAAGAATCCGACGCAGCATCTTTCTTTTCCTCTTTCGGCGCTTTCGGTTTTTCACCCGGAATGGAAAGGTCGAACGGATCTGAAGGTACGGACGCCGCCGGGGCGGTTTGCGTTTCTGCGGCGTCTTTCGGACGATCCGGAATGACCATATTTTCAGGAAGGACGTACTTTCCCGTCAGAATTGCGTCGAGTTCCGGCAAAAACGCCTGAAAAAATTCCTCGGCGACTTTCAGCGTGTCGGTGGATTGGTCGGAGACGCCGCTGTCCTCCATAATACTGATGTACATTTTGCAGATCGGCTCGCTCGAATTCCATTTCAGACGCGGAAAACGCGGCGCGACCCAACCCGTATCGACCCCTTTCCACCCCCAGAAGACGCGCTGCTGGTAGTGGTTTCCCGAGTCGCTGAAAATCGCGGTTTTGAACGTCGCGTTTCGTTCTTCTTTCAGAAAATTGTTCGGATTTTCGGGATCCGGAACCGGCACTTCGTACGTAACGTCAAAAAGTTCAACGTCCGTCAGCTGATTGCTTCCGCTTCCCGTAAAACAGACGTCCGGCGTGTGTGCCGCAACGCTTCTGCTGAAGCCGCACGTAATATTTACATGCACCTCCGGACGGTTATAATTGGAGCGATAGTGCCGGGCGAGCGCGCCTTCCGCACCCGCAACCCGTCGAATCAGCTCGTTGTCGATCCCGATTTGATCGTCGGAGCTCTGCGCCTCCCAAACTCCCACATGCGTCGGAACGGCATTTTCCACCGCATCTTTGAAAGATTGAAGATGTTCGTCATTTTTCGCGCCCCACCGCATCGTCGACCGACCTTCATAATAGGCGGACGCAAGCACGCACGCAGCGCCGACTGCCAGGACGATATACAGCGAATATTTTCGGATAAAATTCATCTTTTTTCCTTATTATTTGAGTGTTTATAATTATCGTTCGATTTCTCTTGTTTTTAAGCACAAATATCCGAGGATGTACAGCGGGACCGCGTATCCGAGTACTGTCATGAAGTTCATCAATACGAGATTGAACGAAATATTGAATCCCTGCGCGACGTACGTCGAAGTGTCGAAACGGTCAAAGGCCGGCATCAAGTAGGAGAGGAAATGAATGAATGCTTGAAAAACGGAATCGACCATTTTGGAAATAATGATTTCGTACGAATTCATATCGAGATCGATCGTGAGGTTTTCCTGTCGAAAAACACGAATCGCCGCCTCAAGAGGTCCGCCGCCTTCGAGCGTTCCGGAACCGAGAGAGAGGAGGAATTTGTGAAAACTGCCGCCAAGAATCATGAATAATGTTGCAAGAATCGTAACGGGAGTCGAAAGGAAGGTACTAAAAACCACTCCGTAGATCGCGACGAGTACCATTTGGAACCAAATTCCCAAATAACCTTTGAAAAAGTTCCACGCAAACGGTGCATCGTGATGTCGGAGGTACATATCAGGAGCCGCTGCGCCGAAATATTGGCCGCGCTCGAGACACTTCACCCAGACTTCCAGCACGTTCTGATGGAAGATTTCCTGTCCTTTTTCGTCGAACTGACTCGAATTCGGCGCAACAAAATCTTTGAAAAGATCGAATTCTGCACGATTTGCGCCGCCGAGATTGAGTTTGTCGTCCGTCGGGTAGGAAACAATTTCGCCGCCCTGACGCGCGATTTTCACCGCGAGAGCCGCCGCTTTTGCGCCGCTCGGACCGTTCGGATTCCTCTGAGATGATTTCAGATTCATTTTGTCGGCGGAAATATTAATGGAGGCGGGCACACGAAAAACGTACGTTCCGCCCTCCTTCGACTGGAAGATTTCGACCTCCAGCATGAGGCCCGTTTCGGGGTTTCGAATGTAAAAAGCGCCGATAATTTGCCGCGAAATAGCGCCTTTATGGGTTCGGAAGACTTCCTGAGTGAATTCGAACTGCAGCGCGCCGTCCACGAGAGACGCAGGCGTAATGTTGTCGAACTGCCAGATGAAGGCCGCATCCGTGTTTCCGGCGATAAAACTGCGGTACTCCCACTCGTCGCCGACGTTTACGCCCTTGTTCGAGACGATTCCCCGCTGGTCCAAATAACCGATGTCGCCGTACTGGACGACGCGCGCTTTGTACATGTCGACCGGCTGACCGAGCGTGAAGTGCCGCGAGCCGTCTTTTGCCGTATCCATCTTGATTTCATGCGTGTGGTCGTGCGTCGGCGTCAGATACGCGATGTTGTTTTCTTTATCGTACACAATTTCGTGACGATGCTCGCGGGCGTTGCTTGTCAGTCCTTTTTCGAGGCTCGGGTTGTTTTTGTCGAGCGTCAGAGCGTCTGCGGCGACCGTATGCGTGTGCGACTGTCCGCGAACGACGAAACCGTAACTGATGAGTCCCATCGGAACCAGCAGAACCGTTCCAAGAACGACGAACCCAAAGATTCTTCCCAGCACAATCTCGGAAATCTTCACGGGCTTCGTCACAATCGTATGAATCGTCTTCTTTTGAAAATCGTTCGGAAGACTGAACGCGGTGAGGAGGAGCGTGAGTAAAATCGTCAAATAAGCGGTCGTGCTGAAGATGAAACTCACGTAAAGCTGTGCAGGATGCGGACTTGTGGGGTCCAAAAACATTCCGGCAAACAGTACAATCAGTACGAAAAGTATGAATACAATCACGATTTTCCGTCGAATTGCTTCCTTAAACGTCAGCATTCCCAGTGCTGAAACGCGGCGCGGCGAAATGGAAAAAACGTCCGCACACGTCTGTTTTGCGGTTTTTACAACACGACGAAACGCCTGTGCCGGTCCGATTCGCAGACTGGAAAAAAGCATTCCGAGGAAACTGAGGAGGAGGAAAAAAATGAGGACCGCAATCGCCCAGTCGAGGAGCGCCATGGGGAGCCACGAAAAAATATTCGGAACATTTTCTTCAATTACCATTCGATTCACCTCCGTGAGCGCGGCGGCCCGGATGCTGTCGGCTCTCTTCGACGATGCGGAGGAACAAATCTTCGAGCGACGTACGTGAATTTCCGACCGATTTCACCTCCGCGCCGTATTTATGTACGATTTCTCGAATCTCTTCGACCGCCGCATCGGGAAGCGTGCTCGTCTGAATGTCCGTCACGTCTTTGACCGTCAGCAAATTATCGACTCGGCCGATTTCCTTCAGCTCGCCCTGAAACAGAATCCCGATTCGGTCGCACACATCCTGCACGTCGGCCAGCAAATGGCTGCACATCAGCACGGTTTTTCCCTGCTTCTTCAAATCAAGAATCAGGTCCTTCATATCGCGCGTTCCGATTGGATCCAGCCCGGACGTTGGTTCGTCCAGAATGACGACTTCCGGATCGTTGATGAGCGCCTGCGCGAGCCCCACACGCCGAACCATTCCTTTGGAATATTCCTTCAGCTGCCGCTTTTTAGCGTACGAAAGTCCGACGATTTCAAGCAGGTCGTTCGCCCTCTGACGCCGAACCGCCGCGGGGATGTGGAAGAGTTTTCCGTAAAAATCCAGAATCTCTTCGGCTGTAAGAAATTTGTACAAATATGATTCTTCCGGCAAATACCCGATTCGTTCGTTTCTTTTGACGTCGCTTGCGTCTTTTCCGAAAATGAGCGCCTCGCCGTCGCTCGGAAACAGGAGACCGAGCAGGAGTTTAATGGTCGTGGTTTTTCCGGAACCATTGGGACCGAGCAGACCGAAAATTTCGCCCCGATTGATTTCGAGGTCGAGCGATTTTAGCGCATGAACTTTACGGCGACCCCAGAAGTCCCGATAGATCTTCGTCAGATTTCTAGTTTCTACAACAACTTCAGACATTGAAATTCCTCGTTTGAGTCGATTATGATGAACGATTCGTTGAATCCCGATAGGAACGCATATTTTTTCGCGAGCTGAAAACAATACGCAGTCGGCAAATAAAATGTTTCCGATTCGCAAAGTGAAATCTTAAGTGAAAT
>CAYTLK010000136.1:0-3567 GCA_964438515.1 uncultured Planctomycetaceae bacterium | reverse complement strand
TAAGTGAAATTCAATTTAAAATTCAACTCTAGATTCCATTTGAACATTGAAATGAAAATTCAAAATGAAAACCGAAAACAACAATTTTCCTCTTCTATTATACACCGAAATTTCGATTCGCAACAGGGGGCGTCCGAATTTTCCTCATATTCCTTCAAAAATTTTGACTTTCCTGAAAAATAATCGGAAAAAAATGGGGAATTCCCTCTTGTTTTCCTGAAAAGTTGGATTACAATACATATATGGAATAAATTCACACCTTTTTACTAAAAATTCGATAAAAATAAAATAGGGAAAAGGATTGCTCACCGTATGAACCTTTTTTGGAGTAAACGCAGTATGAAGTATTATTTGGGGATTGATTTGGGAGGAACGAACACAAAAATCGGAATCGTCGATGAAAATGGCGAAATTCTGGTGAAAAGCGCCGTTCCGACGCACATTCAGGAAGGTCCGGAAGCCGCATGCAAACGAATCGCAGCGGGTGTCGACAATATTTTGGCCCAGTCGGGTCTGTCGCGCAGCGATATTACAAAAGCGGGACTTGCATCGGCGGGACCGATGGACATTCCAGGACGAAAACTGCTGCAAACCGCAAATCTGGGCGAAAAATGGAAGTACTGTCCGATCGCCGACATGATGAGCGGCGCGTGCGGGATGCACGTGGAATTCGCGAATGATGCGTCTGCCGCTGCGTTTGCCGAGTTTTGGGTCGGAAAGGGAAAATCCGCAAAAAAGCATGCTTTAACCCGAACGGGTTCGGAAGAACTCGATAAACCCATCACGAGCATGGTTCTTTTGACCCTCGGAACGGGAATCGGGTGCGGAATCATTCTGAATCGCATGGTTTACGACGGTGAACACTCCCAAGGCGGCGAATTCGGTCACGCAATCATCGACTCTGCGCCCGATGCACGCGTTTGCGGCTGCGGACGCCGCGGTCATTATGAAGCGTACGGAAGTGCAACAGCCGTCATTTCCCGCACAAAAGAATTGATTGATTCTGGTGCAGAAACCTCGCTCACCGCGCGGCGTGCGGATCTCGACACAATCGGCGCGAAAGTCGTTGCGGAAGAGGCGCAAAACGGCGACCAGGCGGCGCTTCAAATCATCCTTGATACGGCAAAATACCTCGCGATCGGAATTGCGACGCTTATGCACACGATCGATCCGGACGCGATTTACATCGGCGGCGCCATGACGTTCGGCGGAAATCAGAGTCCGCTGGGACGCACGTTTATCAAAGCGATTCGCGATGAAATCAAAATTCGCGCCCTTCCGACTTGTTCTGCCACAACGATTGTAGATTTTGCGGACCTTGGGGGAGATGCGGGATTTATAGGGGCGGCAGGAATTGCAAAAGTAATGGGTTGAGTCCCTCTTTTCAATTTGCTTTTTTCGTGTATAATAAATAACAGCGCGAAAAAACCTGAGTTTGTTTTTGTCGCTTTTATTAATCGAATGATTCATAGTTCGGAAGAAATGCTTTCCGCAGAAGGTGCTTTTCTAGGACTGAAGATGTTTTGCAGGTGTCTCGCCAAAGGGGATGAGTGTATGGGAATCCGATTTTATTGTCCGAACGGTCACAAACTGAATGTGAAAGAATTTCAGGCGGGTCAGCATGGAGTTTGTCCAAAATGTCACGCAAAATTCGATATTCCGTTTGAAAGTACTCGTCTTGCAGGAAGTAAAGATCTTCCGGCTGCGAAAGAATGGGAGGAGCGTGCGCGCCGCGAGGGACTCTTTCCGTATGAAAAACAGGAAAAAACCGTTCTGCAAGACATTAATTTAAATATGATTTCCACGAACGTGAATGAAGTGCCGCTCGGAATGGATGCATCGGCGGGACTGTCGGGGGCTTCGATTCTCGCCAGTTCCAACGCAAACACACCTGCTTCGAAAAACGTACAACAAACTTCCGCTTCCATTTCCCCAGCCTCAACGCCCGC
The DNA here is from genome assembly GCA_964438515.1 of uncultured Planctomycetaceae bacterium. Lineage (GTDB taxonomy): Bacteria > Planctomycetota > Planctomycetia > Pirellulales > Thermoguttaceae > RGIG3701. The sequence continues at coordinate 1,618 of CAYTLK010000136.1, read as the reverse complement.
TCCAGCTCCTGCACCAACGCCTGCACCCCCGTCTCTTCCCGACCCCTTTGCGGGTCCCGCCGACACGGTTTGGTACGTGCGTCCCGCCACGGGCGAGCAGCTCGGACCGCTTGACCGCGATGTCGTAAAATCATGGCTGAATGCTGGACGAATTTCAGCCGATACTCTCGTCTGGCGCGAGGGTTGGGCCGACTGGAAAGCCGGAAGTGAGGTTTTCGAGTCGCTTGCAGGTCCCAAAAACATATTCGGATTTTAACGATGATTCCGCCGCTCGTCACCATTTCGGTTTGTACACGCAATCGCCCGGAGGGAATTCGCAAATGTTTGGAGAGTTTGATTCTTCAAGATGCGGATTTTCCCATCGAGATTGTGTGCGTCGAAAACGACGAGCAGCAGAAAAGCCGTGAAATTGTCGAATCATTGATCGCGCCGGCAGCAGAAAAAGGGATGCAGCTCCGCTACTTCTGCGAGCCGGTTCAGAACATCGCGGGAACGCGAAATCGAGGAATGCGCGAGGCTCGGGGAGAATTCGTCGCCATTTTGGATGATGATGAGTGGGCGGAGCCTGATTGGGCCGCGAAACTCATGGAGGTTCAGCGCGAAACGGACGCGGATGCGGTCTGGGGGATTGTAAAAGCACAGTTTCCGCCGGAATATCCCGAACATATGAAAAATGTTCCGAATTTGAAATCGTTTGCGGAAGCGGTCGATTTGCAGAAAATTTGGGCGTTTTGTACGAACAATCTTCTGTTGCGCCGCACCCTTACGGAGCTTCGCGACCCTTTTTTTGACCCGGCTTTTGGAATCAGCGGCTGTTCGGATGCGGAGCTTTCCTGTTTTTTGGATGGTGCGGGAAAAAAGATGCTTCGAACGAATCGAGCAATTGTGTACGAATTTCAGCCGCTTTCTCGGTCGTCGATGGGCTGGCAGACGCACAAGAATTATTGTGTAATGAATGCGGTTGCACGGGTGTATCGGAAGCATTTTTATCGAATCAACGGAAATATTGCGATTCTGAGGATGTTTGGACGTTCCTTTTGTTCTTTCGTTCGCGAGTGTCTCCGTCTTCCGTTTTCGTTCCGCGAGGCGTACGTTTGTGCGCGAATTCACGTGTCCGAAATGCTTGGAATCGCGGCGTACTACATGGGTTTTCGTCCTCGAAACTATTAAAGGAAGTTCTAAAAACCTCAAATTTGAAATTGTTACAAAAAATATTATTGTGTAAAGATCGTACAATGAACGTTGTGGTTCAGGGGTCTTTTTTGTACCATAGCGGTGTTTACACCCTAACGGGAGGAAACAAAACGCTCCCGTAATGTTGTTTCGGTCGTGGGGAAAAAACATTTTGAACGTTGTTTTTTCCCTAGGTACTCGTTCCTGGTCGTGCCGGGTCAGAAACTTTTAATATTGAGTTTTTAGGACTGCCTTTAAACGAAATCTTTCCTTAAGAAATTTGCACAAAAAATGAATACTCCTTTTGTTTCCATCGCGGTCTGTACTTTTCGCCGTCCTAAAGGATACTGAAAAATGAATCCAATTCTGAAATTTGCGGACCGCGTGCTGCGAAAAATCGAAAAACTGTCGCGTTTTTCCTGGTTTCGGAAACTGTGTCGGACGG
>CAYTLK010000135.1:6753-9405 GCA_964438515.1 uncultured Planctomycetaceae bacterium | reverse complement strand
GGACGGCTTGACAGCAACTCCGGAATGGTTTAAAATATACACATATTTCTTCCATTGTAATACTTTTTCTCTTTCGGGGAAAGGGGGGGGGAATCCGATTCGTGAATCCGTGAAAATGTTCGATTTCACTTGCATTTCGTCATCCGTCGATTGAAAGGCCGCCGTTATGAAAAAAACGAAGCTTCCGTTCCTTCCGTTCTTCAAGTTCCTTCCGATTCTTCCGTTTGCCGCAGTATTTTTCGCATGTTCCGCGCTGTTTTTTCCCGCACAGACGGCACACGCCAAAACGTTCGAATTTCACAACTCGTCGGACGTTCCCGGTTTGGTGACGCTTTATGAAGATTCTGCGCCGGTTTGGTCGTTTCAAACGACGCAGCGAACCCACGATTGGGTTGCTGAAAACGACGCACGGCGAACGTCCGGCGGGTATTTTCATCCCATTTTCGGGCTGGACGGCGAAATCCTGACGACGAACGCTTCGACGTACGATAATCATCAGCACCATCACGGTTTATGGACCTCTTTTTTCACTTTGGACGTTCAAAATGAAGACGGAACGTTCACGCATTACGACACTTGGACCGACGACACTGCCGTAAAAAAGGACCTCATCGCGTTCCAAACCTCTGCTGAAAATCCGCACGGCGCGGCCCTGCACGCAGAAAGTGCATGGTTCCTGTACGAAAATGGAACGAAACAGGCGCCGCTTGTGACGGAGTCGCTCGACTGTGTAACGCATCCGACGGAAACGACTCCCGAACTGGGTCGGTCGCGCGCAATTGATTTATCGTACATCTGGAAAAATGTTTCCGGACGCAAAATCACGCTGGCGGGCGACCGTCCCAACGGCAAAAACTTCTGCGCGCTCGCGATTCGTTTCGCCAAACCTTTTGAATCCGTACGAATTTCAGGTCCGAACGGAGAAATCGTGGGGGACCCGCTGCGTTGCGACGTTTCGTGGGTCGATTACACGACGGCGTTCCAACTTCCGGACGGGACGCAAAAACGTTTGGGACTGACGATTCTTTCGGATCCTTCCAACCCGCGCGACGGTTCCGGAATGGCGATTCGACACTACGGAATGCTCGTGACCGGCTGGCCGGGCGTGGAGGGCGTGACGCTCGAAGACGGTGAATCCCGAACGCTCAAATACCGCGTTTGGATCCACGATGAAACTTCATTTGAAAAACTGAAAAAACACAACGACGTTTGGGCGTCCGAAAATCAAGGAAAATAGAATGCTTGAAGAAAATAAAATCCTCGTTGGAATTTCCCAAAAAGGTCAAAAACTCTTCCTGAACCCTCCGATGGCGAACCGTCACGGCCTCATTGCGGGCGCGACGGGTACTGGAAAAACCATTACGCTGCAGGTTCTTGCGGAATCGTTCAGCGATTTGGGCGTTCCGGTGTTTTTGGCTGACGTGAAGGGGGATCTTTCCGGAATGTGCCAGCCGGGGAAGCCGTCGCCGAAGGTGCTGGAACGTCTTGAAAAGATGGGAATTTCGAACTTTGATTTTTGCCCTCATAATGTTCGATTTTGGGACGTTTTTGGTTCGGGAGGCGTTCCCGTACGAACGACCGTGAGCGAAATGGGTCCGATGCTCATCGCGCGTCTGCTGGAACTTACAGCCGTTCAGGAAGGAGTTTTGAATCTTGTTTTCAAAATTGCAGACGATTCGGGGAAATTTCTGATCGACTGGAAGGATCTGCGCGCGATGCTGGTGTACGTCGGGAATCACAACCAGGAATACACGCTTCAGTACGGAAACATTTCGAAACAGAGTGTCGGAGCGATTCAGCGCGCGCTGCTTGCGGTGGAACAGGAAGGGGCTGAAAAGTTTTTTGGCGAGCCGAACCTGCAAATCAGCGACTGGATCGAGACGGACCGAGACGGAAAAGGAATCGTGAACGTGCTTCATTGCGTCGAATTGTACCAAAAACCTTCGATGTACGCCGCGTTTTTACTGTGGCCCTCGCGGAACTTTTCGAAACGCTTCCGGAAGTCGGAGACCTCGAAAAACCCAAAATGATTTTCTTTTTTGACGAGGCGCACCTCCTTTTTACCGACGCACCGAAGATTCTCGTACAGAAAATTGAACAGGTGGTGCGGCTCATTCGTTCCAAAGGGGTCGGCGTCTTTTTCATCACGCAGAAACCGTCGGACATTCCGGATTCCGTCCTTTCACAGCTTGGAAATCGGGTCCAGCACGCACTGCGCGCGTACACTCCCGCCGAGCAGAAAGCCGTCAAAGCCGCCGCAGCGTCTTTCCGCCAAAATCCCGACTTCGACACACAGACGGCCATCGCGGAGCTTGGGACGGGTGAAGCGCTTATTTCCTTTCTCGACGCGTCCGGCAGACCCGCCGTTGTGGAAAAAGCCGTCATTCTACCTCCGTCCGGATTCATGGGTGAAACGGACGCTGAGACGCGAAAAAGCAGGATTCTTTCCAATCCTTATTACGAACGATATTCAAAAGCGGTGGATCGTTACAGCGCCTGGGAAATGATTGAAGCGGAAAACGCGCAGGAATCTGCTGCGGAAAACGACGTTTCGACGCGCCGATCGACCGGAACTGCGCCGACTTCACGAACGACTGCTCCACGAACGAATTCCACCCAAAATTCTGCACGAACGGCGGGAGGAACGGCGGG
>CAYTLK010000135.1:0-6653 GCA_964438515.1 uncultured Planctomycetaceae bacterium | reverse complement strand
AAAGCGGCCGACAGCACGCTGCGAACCATCGGACGGGAAATCGGAAAGTGCATCAAACGCACCCTTTTAGGGTTGTTTTCCCCCTCAAAATGATTTATACATAAATCAAACAAAACGCAGAAAGCAAGAAAATCACAGGTTTTTTGGAAAATAATAGGAAATTCATATTGCTAAAGTGTTTAAAAAGGATTATACTTTCACAGTTTTAGAATTTATACTAACACGATTTTGGATTTCAGTTTCCCGTTCGTCGTTGGAGCTGCGCATCACGGCTCCGGCAGTCTTTGTGAAAACTGAATTTTATTGTAGGACCAGCATACACCTCAACTCACGTAAGACCCGTTTCGTATGGATACCAGTTTCCCCCCTATTATTTTCATCGCGTTGTTTGCCGCATTGTTTGTCGGTATTACAGGCTGTGGGACGGCGAAACTAACAAATACGTCACGTACGGCGACGGAACAGATGCTTCTTTCGGACGCGATGGACCGCGCGGTGAGTCAGGTGAATTTCTCGATGCTTTCCGGAAGAAAAGTCTTCATCAACGATAAACCGATCGCAAAAGTCACCGACAGCGACTATCTTTTAAGTATCGTTCGTCAGCACGCCCTTGCGAGCGGCTGTCTGCTTCAGGAAAAAGAGGAAGAAGCGGAAGTGATTCTGGAACTGCGAGCCGGAACGAGCGGTACGGACCAAAACGATACGATGCTGGGAATCAGTGAAATGACGATTCCCGGTTTCGGAACGTACAGTTCCACCACGATTCCCGAAATCGCAATGGCGAAACGAACCATTCAGAAAGCGACGGTAAAAATCGGGATTTTCGCATACACACGAATGGGACGCCGACCGGTCTGGCAGTCGGGAAACCTCGTGGCGGAAAGCAAAGCGAAAAACCGCTGGGTCTTTGGAATGGGTCCGTACCAGACGGGCGACATTTACGATTCGGCGCGTTTGGGCGGCGCAAAAGTCGAAATTCCGCTGATTGATACGGAGTCGCGACCCGAAGAGAAAGAGTTTATTTCTGTAGGTTCGCAAGCGTTTTTCCGCCAAAATTTTGCAGAAGAAGAAAAAGCAATTACCGAAGCGGAAGCCGCCAAAGAAAAAGAGGAAGCTGCAAAGAAGGATTCCTCTGAAAAAAAAGACGCAATTCCTGATTCCCCAGTGCCGCAAGCCGTTCCCAGTGTATCGACCGCGGCAGTCGGAACTCAGATCGCGCTCCCGCCTCCGCCGCCGGGAACGTACAGCGCGCTCGCTCCTGTTCCGATCAACTGAAATGCTGTAATATTCTTTGAAATTCGATCCAAAATGATGAAATTTTATGTCGGAACCATGAATCGTCCTGCAACGCTCGCTGATTTCCCGCACGCGCAGGGAATTTACGAGTGTGAGTTTCACCCAGAAGACGGTTCTTTTGGAACGTACAAACTGGCGGCAAAACTTGAAAGTCCCACGTTTCTGGCGCTCCACCCCGACTTAAACGTTTTGTATGCCGCTTCTTCGAACCTTCAGAACTCCGACGAGGACCTTCTGACCGCTTACAAAATCGACACAAACACCGGGGCCCTTACGCGCGTCTCGGAATGCAGTTCGTACGGTAAAAATCCGTGTCATTTGATGGTGCATCCGTCCCGAAACCGACTTTTCGCCCCGAATTATTCCAGCGGAAACGCCGCCGTTGTGAAACTCTCGCCCGACGGAACGTTTCAGTCAGCTAAAGAACCGAACAATATTCAGATTTTAACGTTCGAAAACCATTGTGTCGGAACGGGACGTCAGGAAGCGTCGCACCCGCACGGTTTCACAGCGGCTTGCGACGGACGTTTCGTCGTCTGCTGCGATTTGGGCTGCGACCGGATTTATACGTTCCAGAATATAGAACGGAATTCAACGAGCGGGGATTTCTACGTTTCGTCTTTTGCAGACGCCCCCAGCGGAACCGGCCCGCGTCACGCCGTTTTTTCGAGATTTTTCAACCGTTTGTACGTTTTTAACGAGCTTTCCTGCACGCTCAGCGCCTACAATTTCAACCCGGAAATCGGTTCACTCGTGCTGTGCCGCACTTTCCCGGTTCTTCCTCCGACTCGACCGAACGAGAAACCGAGCGTCGGACAGGGTGCAGAAATAGTTCTTCACCCTTCCGGGAGGTTTTTGTACGTTTCTTCTCGAATTTCGAACACCCTCACACTCTTCGAGGAGGTCGAGACGGACGAATACCTGCGCCCGATTCAGCACCTTTCAGCCGGGGGCGAGATTCCGCGTCACATCACGTTTGATCCGTCCGGAAACTGGCTTCTTGCGGTCTGTCAGAAAACTGGACGAATCTTTTCGTTTTTCGTACACAACTCCGACGGAATTTTAACCCCTTCGAACCACTCCGTTCCGGCCCCCTGGTGTGCATGCGCCGTCTTTCCAGAATCAGTGAGTTGTGGTCACTGACCACCGCTCACTGTCCGCCGCATCAGAAATCAAACTCATTCCGGTTTCTTGCGGAGTTCCATCCATTCCGCATGAAACGCCTGGTCTTCCGGCTCGTCGATACGCTTGAAGGTGTGCGCGCCGAAATAGTCGCGCTGCGCCTGAATCAGATTTGCAGAAAGCCGCTCGCTGCGATAACCGTCGTAGTACGAAAGCGCGCCGGAAATGGCCGGGCACGGAATTCCGCGTTCCACTGCAGTTTTCACAACGAACCGCCATGCGGTCTGTGCGTTCGTCACTTCGGTACGGAAATAATCGTCGAGCAAGAGGTTTTCGAGCTGTGCGTTTTTGTCGAACGCATCCTTAATTCTCTGAAGGAAGACCGCACGAATGATGCAGCCGCCGCGCCAGAGGAGTGCAATAGGACCGTACTGCAAGTCCCAATCGTCCGCGTGCGCCGCCATCCGCATCTGTACGTATCCCTGTGCGTACGAGCAGATTTTCGACGCATACAGAGCCTTACGGACCGATTCGATGAATTCTTTTTTGTCGCCGTCAAAAGGTTTCACGTCGGAAGGACCCGCGAGGACTTTGCTCGCCGCGACGCGCGCCTTTTTCTGGGAAGAAAGCGAGCGGGCGTAAACCGCCTCCGTAACGAGGGTGCTGGGAGCGCCGAGGTCGAGCGCCAGCTGCGACATCCACTTTCCCGTTCCTTTCGCGCCCGCCATATCCATGATGAAATCGACGAGATATCCGCCGGTTTTCGCGTCACGAACACTGAAAATGTCGCGCGTAATTTCGATGAGGTAGCTGTCGAGGTCGCCCTTGTTCCACTCGGCAAACACATCGTAAAGTTCGTCGTTCGTGAGTCCCAGAATGTTTTTCATGAGCCAGTAGGCTTCGGAAATCAGCTGCATATCGCCGTATTCGATGCCGTTATGCACCATTTTCACGTAGTGACCTGCGCCGCGCGGGCCGATCCAGTCGCAGCACGGAATGTCCTGATTCGGACCGACTTTTGCGGAAATGCTTTGAAAAATTTCTTTCACGAACGGCCACGCCGCGGGAGAGCCGCCGGGCATCAAGCTGGGACCCTTGCGCGCGCCTTCTTCACCGCCGGAGACGCCGGTTCCGATGTAGAGGAGGCCCTTCGACTCGACGAATTTCGTACGACGATCCGTGTCGCGGAAGTGCGTGTTTCCGCCGTCAATAATAATGTCGCCCGGCTCAAGCATCGGAATCAGCTGTTCAATCACCGCATCCACCGCCGCATTGTTCGGATAAAGCGCAATTTCGGGAGCCGGAACCGGATCTTTGGACTGAATCATCAGCATGATTTTACGCGGACGTTCGAGATTCGCGACGAGTTCTTCGAGCGAGTGACATCCAACGATGTTCTTTCCTTTGGCCGCTTCCGAATTTACGAAATCGTCCACTTTCGAGACCGTTCGGTTGTAAACCGCCGCGCTGAATCCGTGATCCGCCATATTAAGAACGAGATTCTGCCCCATAACGGCCAGACCCATCAACCCGATTGAACATTTTGCCATGATTTCGGTTCCTTATTTCTTCAAAAAAAAGAATGTCTATACGAATAAAAACATATGTTTTTTATTATACTCGATTTTCGAGCGCTGTCAAGTGCCGGTGAAAACCCAATCACCAAAGAACGAACGAAATTTCGTCAAAATAAAGCTGCAAAACGTCGCCGTCCTCGTGATTCCGTTCGGAAATCGTCAGACGTACAGACGATGGAAGCTCCGTCACAGGCGGCATTCCGTCGTAGCCCGCATTCTCGAGCGGGACTAAAATCGTGTGCCACTCGTTCTCTGCAAGCTCCGAATCCACGTTAAACGTGTATCCTCCGGGCGAAATTCCCGCATGAATCGGCGTCGTTCCCGCATTTTTCGTACGATTCGACGTGATGTAAACCCGCAGCAAAAGCGCGCTGGGCGTGTGCGTCATCTGCTTCACGTCCGCGTAACCCGCAAGTGCCGGCCAGTTCGCAGGATACAAACCCTTGGCGCCGGAACCGTCGTGTTTTTTGTCGATCGTCACCGTCAGACGCGCACATTTCGGATTCACAGCGCCCGCAGGAGACGAAACGACTTCCACTTTCGCTTCGTCCTCGCTCGCAACGCAATTTTCCACAAGAACAGGGACTTTCTGAAGCGTTCCGTCCGCACGGTGCTGTTCGAAAGCGTCCTCAAGCGGGTCGGGATGCGACACGACACGCGGTTCAATAATCACCGACGGCGCAACGGCCGCCGCGTCCGCCGCCGGAAACGCATTCAGACGCTCAATCAGACACGCAATTTTCGTGCGGTATTCATCAAAACGTTCGGACTCCCAGAGGTTTCGGTTCAGATATTTATCCTGCACGATGATTTCGTCCCAAATTTGCTGCAAAAGTGCGCGCGACTCCTTCACGAGCGCCTGAATTTCGGAATTTTCGCTTCCTTCGCGCTGAATCACGGAGGTTTCGAGTGTGTACAAATATCGAAGGTCGCTGATTCCTTCCCGGAAACACTCCCAGTAAGTCGTCATCACGACGTCGTTCGTTTCCGGAATCAGCAGGTTTCCGCCGCTCGACGTTCCTAAATCGAAGTGGTTCGGCGAACTTGCGCGCCAGATCCACGGAATCATGAGGTCAAAACCGCTGCGCCAGAAACCGAAACCGTACGTCATCCGCCCGCCTTTGCACATAATGACGGGGTCCTTTCGTTCGTACGAATTGTGGTTCGGGTAGCACCAGTACTCGCGCTTGTGGTGCGCCGCAACTTCGTCGTAAAGCGGGCGCAGCATCTGACTTGCGTAAATATCCACCACATCGTCGTACGCGCCGTAAGACGGATCGTTCGGTTCCTTCGTCGTGTACGTCACGAGTCCCGCGTCGTGGAACGTTCGATAGACACGCACCCCAAAATCCGTCGATTCCGAGGAAATTTCGTCGAGCGGCCCGAAAACCATCGGCGGATACTCGTCCGAATGCGCGTCCGTCTCTTTTTTCAGATCGGCACACTGTCGAGCCAGTTCGTCGAAAAACTCCTCACGCGGAGGCGTCAAAACCTGAATGTGAGACGCAAATTTCGCACCGTAATCGCGTTCCGCAATCCACGTTCCTCCGCCGCCGATTACAGGAATCGGACCCGTCAGACCGCTGCGCTTCATCAAATCCGTCCAGAAATCAATCTCCGGGAAAAACAGCTTTTTTTGCTCCCCGTCGTAACGCAGCGAGTAAACGGGACTCCGCGTGAAACCGTAATCGCGCATCGCCGCAAATTCACGTTCCATCCCCTCGTGATTCCACGTTCCGTCCGCGTTTTGCGGCGGATAGTAGTACGCACTGTAATTTTTCGTCGGGTCGCGCAGCAGATCGAACCCTAAAACTCGCAGCGAAACCGGCAAAATCACCGACGAACCGGATTCTTCCGAAGAATTCTTCCACGAAACCCGCACCTCGCCCGAATACGTTCCCGCCTGCGTTCCCGCCGGCACATGGAAGGTCAAAAAATACCGCTGCGGCTCCTCTTTCGGCGCGTCGGTTTCCCGCACTTCCTGCAAATATTCCGGCAAAATCCGGTACTGTTTCGTTTTGGAATTGTACTGCGGGAAACGAATTCCGCGGTACGTCACGAGCCGAACCTGAATGTTTTCAGAAGGAAAAACCGTTCCGTCCGACGTGCGAAACGTTCCCGCTTCGACCTGCAATTTCGGCAAATCCTGAAGCGGATAAACCGCGAAATTCAACGTTTGAAACTGATCGCCAGCCGCAAAAGACGTGAGTTTTTCTACACGTTCCTCCGCACCGGGCCGAGTCTCCGGATAAATCGCGTCGACGATCGGCCGGGTAAAAAGAACAAACCCCTGCTGAACCTCCGTTTCCGTCGGAACGAATTCCGGACGGGATTCATAGTACGGAATCCGCGTCCAATCCGAGGGGGCGGAATCCGACGGCGGAAGGGGCCGTTCCATCGGTGCGGCAGACACCGCGACAATAGAAAAAAGTGCAAGAAACATACATGCACAGGTCGTAACAGTTTTCATCATGAAACCTCGCAAAATGTAAAGGTGGGTAAAATAAGGAAGGTGTGTATACGTTCCTGAAAAACGGATTTTCCGGTTCCATTCATCCAATCGGTTCGCGCCGACTACCGGGGACTCACACCCCTGGCTCGCAATCAATACGTTTAACGCAAATTCCCCGGTGTGACGGCTCCGCACATTCAGCGGGC
>CAYTLK010000134.1:0-9588 GCA_964438515.1 uncultured Planctomycetaceae bacterium | reverse complement strand
ACCGCGTCGCAATCTGACAGATTTTGGCGTACTCGTCCCAGAGGTCCATGTTCAACGGCAGACTTCGGAGCATGGAAAACCGCCGTCCGCCCCACTTCATCAGAATCTTTTCGGACAAATCGTCGGGACGCTGAACCGTGACCGTGGCCAACATCGCCAATTTGGTCTTGCCTCCAACGAGTCCCTTGAGGCACCCCGTAATGTAGTCCCAGCGTTTGTCCGTCAGCTTGACCGACGCGGCCGACTTCTCCGTTTGCGGGTCGTCCAGAAGAATGCACGTCGGTCGCTGAGACCCGATTTTCGTTCCGCGAATCGCACTGTCAAGCCCAGTCGTCGTCACGATGCACCCTGAAGACGGCGCGCCGGGAACTTTCGGGCAAATCAACTTACTGGAATTTGACTTGATGTCCGTGTGCTCTCCGTCAAGCGTCTGGCCGGGAGCGCGTCCTGGCGAATAGTCGAGACACGCAATCGGGTAGCAAAGTGCCGGAAAGCACTCATTGAAAAACTCGTTGTCGTTGATGATTTTCATCACGTTCGCGAGAACCTGCTGCGCCATTGGAAGTTTGGCGGCAACAATGAGAATGAACTTTTGGTACCCGTAAGCAAGAGACCACGCAATACCCCACTCACAAATCGTGGTCTTGCCAAACGAACGAGGAAGGCAAAGCGCGCGTTCGCCGCCATGAAGAAGCGTCTCCTGAACCGCCCGAATCGCGTAAAGCTGCGAATCGCTGAACGGGTCGGGAAATTCTGGACGCGGAAGCCGCTCCTCGTTGCCGAACGTCAGCATGAATTTCAAGAGATCGTATCGACACGAATTCACGATATCCGGAAACGCACACTCTGGCAACGGCCCAATTTCACGTCCCTCTTCGGACTGCGTACGCGAACGCTCCTTCATCCGCTCTTTGTGTGCGGAATACTTCGACTGGTGGGAAGCAATACGCGACGAAAGAAGCTCTTCCGCGAACTCATCACCGAAAAGAGAGCCGTCGTAAAATTCTTCGTCACCGTCGTAATCTTTACTGCGTACCATGAAGGTTTACTCCTCGAAATGTTTATTGTGCAGGAAAAAATTCATTCAAAAAATTTTTTGTTTTTTTCTTTTTTTTCTTGTTTGAACCGGTTGGTTTCGATGTCGCGAACTCCGCTTCGAACCTGAAACGAGTCGGCTCGCTGGCCGACCTTTGATTTTCGGGCGTGTTTCTGACTTGCGAAATAAAGAAACTCTCCGACCCGTAAAGAGCCTTTCGCTTACTGTATGGATGAAAAAAGAGGAAAAGGACCCGCGGCAATCCAAGGGGTTGCCAGAGGGAGTGTTGGGTCAAAGATCCTCCCCTCTGCCTACAATGCGTACGCCGGACACACACGTCACGAGTCGGCCAATCAACTTCACGCGCCGAGGCGGAGCAATTTTGAGATAGGCCGTAATGAGTGGAAGAACTTTCGACATTCCAGAAGCCAAGTAACCGCGCATATCGCAATAGGTTCGGTACGCTTTGTAAATTTCAAGCGTCGAAAGATTCAGCGTCAGCTCGTCCAATTCAAGACAGTCATCACAGAACTGGATCTCCGGCCGACTGTCTTTGACCGAATCCGTCTTGATGGCAAGTGCCTCTGGCGACTCGTGCACGATGTTGCTGCACGAATCCAGCAAGTAGCCGTAACCACGCAAAGCCCAAAGCAGAATTCCATCCAGTTCGTGGTAAAGAATGGACGACAGATCGCGTACCTGATTTTCAGTGTTCCTGAACTGATTCGGGAACTGAATGATTCTCATGCGCTGACTGATTGCGTCCGACTTATCCGCAAAACGCGGCAAACTGTTCGTGCCAAAAACACACAAAGAACGCAAATACTCACGATTCGCCTGACGGTGTTTCCGCTCAATTTCGAGCGACTCGCCTGAAGAAACCGACTTCAGAACCGCCTCACGCAGCGAAACGCTTCCGTCTCCTTCGAAAATGCTGTCCATATCGTGAACCACGTTCACACGATTCTGCGAAAGCGGGTAAATGTAAAAACGCTCACCGAATCGTCCAAGAGAAATCTGCGAAACGGTCCCCTGATTGAGCCGCTGGAGAACGTTCAAACACGTGCTTTTCCCTGAACCTGCTGGACCGTGGAGGATAAAAAACACGTTGTAGGACCGATCAAAAGTCAGACTCAAACCAAACATTTCCTGAAGACAAACGGCATCAAATGGACACGCTTTATCCAAAAAATGTTCCCAACCTTCGCAAGTTGCGTCCAGATTCAAATCGCAGGGAATCCGACCTTTGACGAACAATGTGGAGCTCAACGGCAAATCGCCTCTTCGGGAATCGGCAAACCTCGATAGAGAAATCTCGCAACGGTCGGCACGTGAAAAATCGCGTTCTGACACGCAATCCAGCCTGGCGAATGGTCGGGATCAATGACTCCGTTCGTCGTATTCAAAAAAAACGTCGGTTCAAACAGATCCTCCGAGACGCGAATCTTGCAAAAGTGCGTCAGCGCAAGCAGAATCTTGTTCGCTTCATTGGTGTCGATTTTGCTCTGACGCTCAACAAGATAATCCGCAACATCGTGAACCATCTCCGCATCAAGTGCAAGCCGCCGGCCGAAATCAGGCTCAAAACGCCACCAGTTTTGCGAGTGGTAAACGTACGAAGGGCCTGTGAATCGCGCCAGAAAATTGTACGCATCGTAAGCCGCATTTGTGTAAACAACAGGCCTCTCTTTCGGAATCAATTCCGCAGAAGTTTGTCCATTTTGGACAGACTCCCGATCCTCAGACGTGACGCTCCGGCTGGAATCGCCCTCAAACGAAATTTCTGAAATTGCGGTTTCATCCAAGTGTTGCCCGACGTTTGACTTTGATTGTTGTTTTGATTTAGATTCAGATTTCGCATCGAGAACGACCTTTTTGCGACGCTTCGTTTCGGGAGGAGTTATCGTTTCGGACGAAACCGCTCCCGAATCAATGAGGAATTTGACCGCTTCGTCTGGTGCGACGTCGCGCGGTGCTTCGACCCAGTTGTTGTCGTTGAAATAATCCACTTTTTTCTCCAAAAAAATAAAAGAATGACACGCTTTGTGCTTCTTTAAACTATAAATAATATTTAAACTTATTCTTGCCTAATTAATAAAAAAGAGAGAGGACGGTCTCTGAACCTCTGATACCGTAACAAAGTTTTTCGTTCAGAAAATCGTGTACCTTCCCTGAGAACGAGATTTGAAAAACCTGCTCTTAATCGAAAATACCGTATTTTAAGCACTCAAACGAGTTATTGGAAAGTTTTGACGACCATTTCAGCACCTTTCATTTTCTGAGTTTTAGGCAAGCCAACACCTGATACCACCCCTGATACGCCCCTGATACCTCTGATACCCTATGTCTCTTTCGACTCGTCTTTCTTCGCATATCGGGCCATGATTTCATCGGCAATATCCCACTTTTCCGGACGGTCAGCAGGCCAACGATAGACGCGAATGCGCTTCACAATTGGCGCCAGTTTATCGACTAATTCCCGTGCGAGCTTCCGCCCTGGCTCGTCATTGTCTGGGTAAATGAGCAGATCTTTTCCACGAAACCACTCGCAGTAAGAGTCGTGAAACGCACCGCAACCGCAGTTAATACACGTGACAGCCGGCATTTCACCTTCGGGAGGATTACGGCTCAAATCCCACTGAAGAGCGACTGCGCACTTTTCCCCCTCCACGAAGAAAACACGTTCGGCGGTTTTGAGTGCCGGCGCATTAAACGGCACGGGATCAAGGTCGCCCGCCCCCGACACGTAAGCCTCACCGTCCCAATGAAACTGCATCGGAATTTTGCGTCCCTGCTTCAGATCCATTCGGTAAACAACGTGATGAGGCTTGCCGTCAGCCGTCGTGTATTCGTAGATCGTGTGCTTTTTGACGTGCGAGTTCGGCGAAAGGTCCGCTTGGGACGGCGTGTAGGTGAAACCGTTCCAGTGAAACAGCATCACCCACTTTTTTCCGCATTCCATGGAACAGTCAATGCGCATTCCAATTCGTGAACCATCGTCAGAGTAAATAGGAATCAGCTTGCGTTGAATTCGAGCAGTCTGCGTCTTCTTTTTGGACGTTGGCCGATTCGCGTTCGGAGAAGCCGCCGGCCTCTTCTTTGAAGAAGACGACGAACAAAGGCCAAGATAATCCGCAATCAAAAGAAGAGCATCACGAAAATTGACTTTTCTGAAGTGCATGACCGCATTGAGATAATTACCATTTTGACGATGAAAACACTGATTGCAAAAGCAGGTACCGGTCGTCATGTCAATCACGCGAAACCGATCCGTACCACCGCATTGAATGCAAGGATGATGCCTGCCGTCGATATACTCGGAAGGAATCCCAGCCACATTCACGAGAATGTCGGCAACGTTACTGCCGACAGCATCTTCAATTTGACGCAGCGAAACGCTGAATGCCATGACGAACCCCCGGTTACTTTTCCAAAAGCCGATTCAGCAACTCTTCAATGCCGTCGACACGCTCGTTCAGACTTACAAAAGCCGCCTCAACAGAGAATTTAGGCGGTGGAAGCTCGTCCGAGGCAATGTCAATCTCAACAGGATAGACCTGATAAGGCCGAATCGACGCGCGATTTTCCGGGAGCGAATACCATTCGTAAAGCGCCTCTTGAGGAATGAAAACGAAATTGAAACGCTTGACCGACGGAACGCTGTTGTCGTTGCAAAGTCGACGAAGACGTTTGGGCGAGACTCCCAAAAGACGCCCCGCTTCTTCAAGAGTAATCTCGCCGGGACGTCGGCCATCGTCACCGATCGCAGCAGCAGGGGCACCAGAAGTCGCTGCTTCTGACTCAATAAAGGCAAATGCTCTTCCATAATACGGTTCCACTTGAAATTTCAGTTTTTTGCGGTCACGACGGCAGTCGTTTCGCGAGAGCGTAACGACGATGAGGCGGAATTCTAAAGAGCATCGGGCCTAAAGCCTTTCGTAAAAAGTGACACTTTCGACCGATGAGAAACCGTTTTCTTCATCAAGTCAAAAGCAAAATTGTTATTGGCCCAATGCCTGAAAATACTCACAACTTTGACACATTTCAGGACAGCTTGGACACTCGTCGTCCCAGCGGCAAATCGCAAGGGAGGGGACTTCTTTTCGGATGGGAAGGGAGGTGTCCATCTTTTGAACGGCCAACTCAAAATCTTCGTTCGCCGTCATTCCTTTCGAGTCTAAATCGCTAATCATTACTAAAATCCTTTCATCTTAATGTGAAATACTTGCGAGTTCCGTCTGCTGCACAGACTTCGACGCTTAAATAAAACTGGCCGTCATTGGGATCCGTCAAGACCTGAAGAAACAAGTCGTCATACCGAAAGCCCGCTTTGATTTTCCGCCAGAAAAACCGTTCTTTTTCGGGAAACTCCGTTTCGTCTTTCCGAGAGTCCCAATTTTCCCACGCTTCCGCCTCCGAGTCGTATTTATCCGTTTCGGGGTAACAGGTGCAATCCGAATTGGAGCAACTGACCGAGAACTCACCCTGATATTCCATGAGAACCGACTCCGAACCGCAAAAGGGGCATTGCCGATGGTTTTCCGTGAGAGTCACCGTCACGTTTTCGTCGGGAAGCACGAATTCGGAAGTCGCAATTTGAGCCGAATTCTCTTGAGGAACCGCCCCGACAAAAGACAAGACGGTGGAGTTCCAGTTTTCCACCATCGTTTCAAACGTGAGCGCTCCAGTCGTTGAGCAGTACCCACACTCCGGCGAAGAATGGCACAAGTAATACCTGAAAACATCTTTATGTCCAGTCCAAAATTCGACGCTCAGCAAGGGCATCTTTCCACATTTGGGACATGCCTTCACCGACCACGAAGCGGGATTCCGCGCAAAGTTCATCCGAATTTCTTCCAAGCGTTCAGGAGTAGCGGTTTCTCCCACAAACGCCCCCGCATCTTCGACCCGAATCCAGCTTAGAGATTCTTCGATTTTGGAAGCAACCGATTCCAACTCTGACTCCGATTCCAAATCCAAATCCGATTCCGCGTCATCGTCGGCTTCCAACTCCGCGTCATCGTCTTTTTCGAGTTTCCTGGCCTCCGCCTTTTCAGCCTGTTTCGCGTAAAACTCACGTCGGTGTTCTTCGCAGCAGAACCAGCGTTCCTTACCCTTGTCGTGCGTCAAAATCCAGCCGTTGGCGGAGTCTTCCGCAAAGAGCCGCAAAACAGAGGCTTTGCACAGTGCGCAGACCGTGACCGACTGTGCTTTCCACGCACTGAGCACTTCCGCGACGAGGCTCTTCGAAAGACCGACTCTTTCAGCAACTGCCCGCACGGTCATTTGAGGATAGTACTTGCAGAGCATTTCCGCCGCCCGCTTTCGATCCGCTTTCGAGAGAGCCAGACCTTGCCGACAGTTCGCGCGAATGCTTTCGGAAATCATGTCGCTCAGCGTCAACTCGCCGATGAAGGCGGCCGGAATCATAGACATTTGCGCCGCTTTAGCAGCCAAAAGCCGATGATGACCGTCAATCAAATACGTCTTACCGTCTTTCGTTGACTTGCAGACACGCACTGGCGGCAAATCCTCACCCTCCGCATAAAGATCCGCATACCGCGCAACCGCTTCGTCGTTGGTCGCGATACGCACCTGAATGTCGGGATGAATGAGAATTTGCGACACATCGCAAAGAGACTCATGCTCGCCCATCATTTCACCTCCGGCGGGATGACCGTCCAAATATCGACGAACTCTTCGCCGTGCGTGAGTCGGTGAGAAATACCGATGAGGCGTCCGTTCTCCATCGTTCGCAGCCCTTCAATCGTAGACTCGCTGAGAAACAGACTTCCTTCTTCGCGGTAACTTGCTTGGACTTTCCCGGTCCGCACGACCTTCAACCGCCAGCCGGCGTCCAGTTTCTCCCGCACTTCCTTATCCGCCAGCAGTGCATGCACGTTTTCGGGTTTCCGCACGTTCTCAGGCTCTTTCTCGACACGAAATTTCCTCACACGTTTTGACTTGTCCCGAAAAACAGACGAAGAACATGGTTTCATGATCTCTCCTAAACGATACGCTTTTTCGCCCACAGCAAATTCCTCAAAATAAATGGTCTAAACTGAAAAAATCTCTCCAAAAAAGAGAGTGGGGTTACACCGATACGACTCTCCTTGAAAAGTCGAAGGCTCGGCGAGGTGCAGGAACCTCACTGATCTGTCCCCTTGTGGATGAACGGTCATTCGGGACCGCAGGCCCGTCATTTTCTATGTACCCTCTGCCAGACCGGCTCAGATACTTGCCATTTGCATTTCTCGCGGTTTGCCGACCGCTTAAAACACTTATTATTTATCGACATACTCTTTGAAAATATCGCGCAAAAACTCGGAAAAGTTCTTTGCACCCGTCATCGTGTACCGTTCGTACAATCGTTTCAAAAGCCCGTCCGGCACACGAATGTTAATCTTGCTGCTGCGCCGCTTCTCACGAACGACCATCTTCACCTCCTTTTCAACCTATAAAATTTCAATCTCCACGAAGGTAATTGTCAAAATCCTTCATTAAATCGTAAGTGCATTGAACGCCACGCATCACACAACCGAAAGGAACGCGTTTCAAAATATCCTGTTCTATTGCTGAAAGATCCGTTATCTTCTTCGAAAACCAATTCGGATGCGTTTCCAAAACAAAAGCCCAAGAGGTATCCGAACATTCCATGAGACCGATCTCCATAATACCAGAATGAATGGATTCGAGCGTTATGGGTGTCACAACTTCACACATCTTATACCTCAATTTCTGAATCAACGTGACGCCAAAAAACTGATTCCAGCCCATTGCAACAAAACAAGTACAGAGCCAACAATGAGGCTAAGTATCAACACGACGATTGTAAGGACTGTCAGAAACCAGACAACCCCAAGGACAAACAGTAAAATCGGGCCAAAAACGGGATACTTCTCCAGAAATTCCTCCATCTGCTGTTCACGATAATGCTGAACCATCCGTTCATAATCGTTCATCTTCACCTCCTTTGTCCAAAATGGACACTTAAGCGGCGTGACGTTCCAGCGTCTCGCCCAGTTCCTCCAGTGCGCTGGCCGCACGGGTCATGCTCTGGTAATGTTTGCGCGTCGTCGCTTCGCACGTGTGGCCGAGTACGAGCTGCGCGTCCCGAACCATCGTACCGACAAACCGCCGGATCGCGTGAAACGTACCACGTTTGGGTTTCGTAATTCCCGCTTTGGCGATGATTTTTTTGCGCTGGCGGTAAAAAGTCATCTGGCAGTGCGGCCAACGGAAAATCGGCGAGTCGTTCGCACCGCGCGGCATCTCGTCCAGTACGGCTCGCGCCGCGTGAGAAATCGGAATGATTTTTTCCTGCCCCGTTTTTTCCCGCTCCGCCGGAATGACAAAAGCCGTAAAACTGTCGAAACGCTGAACGTCGCCCCAGGTCAACCCCAGCAGGTCCCCCTTACGCATCCCCGTCAAAGCCAAAAGCCGATAAGCGCATTCCCACCACTTCGCCGCCGTAATTCCCGGCAGTTTCGGGGTCGTTGCCGCTTCGGAGGCCTTCACCAGCGCCGCCACTTCCTCCCGGCAAGGCGTCCGGGCCGTCACATTAAAAAAAACCTTCACCGGCGGAAACGCAGGAGGCATCGGAATCAGCTCTTTCGCGTCCCGGTTTTTCGCAGTTTTCGGCCCTGCATGATCCAAAACCGCCTGCAAGGCTGCGCAATGTTTATGAATCGTCGCCGGTGAAACCCCTTTTTCGCGTAACCAAACGATGAACCGTCCCATCCGCTTCGAATCAATTTCAGCAAGCGACGGGCATTCTGTCGCCTCCTCCCAGTATTTGAGAGAGACTTCCCGTTCGTGGAGCGTCAGACGGCAAACCCCTTTCGGAATCGAAACTTCCGGCTTGTAACACTTTTCGTAAAATTCCGAAAGCGTCATCTCATCGGAAAGCCCGTCCGCACATTCCTCCTTGCGAACCAGCCGCCAGACCTCTTCCAGCGTCATTGTTTTCGCTTCCGGACAGAGTTTTAAAACTTCTGCCAGACTGTTTTTTTGTGAAATCGACATAAAAACCTCCATTTTGTCTATCCGTACCAAACATTACATATTATCATAGCCTGAATTTGAGAGCGTTTCAAGCCATAAAAATATTAAGATGGTGAAAATAAACAAAATATACCAATAAATTTGAGTATCGCGCCGATTATAGCGGTTAGACACTTGCCAAAAAAATTTCTTGCGGTTTGCCGACCGCTTAAAATCTCATGATAAACACTGTACCACAAAAAATTTATTCTGTCAATGGGGGAGATAGAAATTTTTTCAAGAAATACAAAAAAACCCGGATGGGCAAGTAATACTTAGAAATTACACCCGGGTTTTGGTTCCGTCATCCTCGTGCCATTCGAGCGGCAACACTATCCCCTGAAGGGGGCGGCACAATCCAGGGGGCAAGCCCACTGAACTACGGACAAAATTGCGTTTTACCGCAAAATACGTACTTTTAGCCCGATAAACGGTATTTATCAGGCTAAAAGCGATATACAAAAAGCAGATGTTTTACATTCGGCGCGCCAACAAGGGTCTCCATATTT
>CAYTLK010000133.1:7877-9656 GCA_964438515.1 uncultured Planctomycetaceae bacterium | reverse complement strand
AGAGGCGACACCCGGACTCGAACCGGGGTAGGATGATTTGCAATCATCTGCCTAAGCCACTTGGCTATATCGCCTTGTACTAGAATTTATCGTCTTTTCAAACGTTAAACTCCAGAAAAAAAATAAAAAAAGAGGCGACACCCGGACTCGAACCGGGGTAGGATGATTTGCAATCATCTGCCTAAGCCACTTGGCTATATCGCCTTATTGTTCCTATGTTATACCCGAAATTTCCATTTTTGTCAAGTACCCAGCCCGCAATTTTGAGGAAATTTCCAAAATTTCATGGAATCCCGTTCAAAGCCACAGCTTCAGACGCCCATCCAGCATGTCGGGGAGTTTATTTTGTACGGAATTCAATATCGCTTCTGTTACACTGCGTACGGTAAAATGCGAGGCGATAATCAGCTGATTTTTGAATTTTTCACGCCGCGCAACCACATCGTCCAGATGGATGTGACCGAATTTATGGATTTTTTCGCTTTTATGCCGATCTTCGACGAACGTCATTTCCATAATGAGAGTTTCCGCCTCGTAAAAGATCTCATTTTGATCGAGTCCCTCACTGTTTGAGTCGCCCAGATACGCAATTTTAGGGACTTTCAGCTCGTAATCGATTTCCGCTCCGGATTCTTTCAGGTTTTTAATTTCTTCCCCGGAGAGCGAAAGAAATTCAGGTCGGAGCTTTCGCCGCCGATTGTACACGACGTACCCCAGCGAATCAATACGATGGGACGTCTTGCACGCCTCCACAACCACCTCGCGCGAGAGTTCGACGGAATCTCCGGGACACATTCCGACCAGCTCGCACGGAAACTTTCCGCAATCGAGACGGGTCCAGATTTTCAGCAGTTTCGCGACGGGATCGACGAATTTTTCCGGCAAATAAATACACGGAGGCTCCATTTTCATCATACGGCGGCGGGCGATGTAACTCGGTAAAAACGCCAGATGATCGAGGTGCGTATGCGAAATGAACCAGTGTTCCGTCCCCATGAATTCCCACGGCTGCGCCCCCAGATCGAAACCGAGATGAAACTCAGGAATGCACCAGAACGTCTGCACCGCAGCACGCGAAAAACCTTCGATCGTGTAATTATTAAACGTAATGTGTTTGTATGGAACGTCGCGCATCTTTTGTATAGAAAAAATCCCCAAAACCATGTGAAAATCTAATTATATCACAAATTTCAGCAAAAGCAAGCCGGGAGGGAAGAAATTTTTTGAATGAAAAGGACGCGACAGCCGCCAGCCCGTCGCGTCCCAATTCAGTGACTCGGGAGGGAGTCACTTACTGATTTTCGAACATCTTTCTTAATCGTCGATTTCCTCGTACACAAGCGCGTGAGCCGGACAGTGTTCGACGCATGCGGGTGTGCCGGTTTGTGAGCAAAGGTCGCATTTTGAAATGGTTTTGTGCCCCTCGCCCTTCTGAATCGCACCAAAAGGACAGACGAGTACGCAGGTCATACAACCGACACATTTGGACTCGTCGCACCAGACGCTTCCGTCGGCCCGCCGCTGCATTGCGCCTGTGATGCAGCTTTCGATGCACGGAGCGCTCGTACAGTGACGGCAGCTAATCGCCACGGAGTGCTGCGTCGAGCCTTCCACCAAGATTCTCGGCGTCGGTTTGCGAATTTCTTCCTTGAAAGCGGTAATCAGATCTCCCGATTCCGAATGTGCTGCGGCGCAGTAAATTTCGCACAGTTTGCAGCCCAGGCACCAGTCTTCACGCGGATATACTTTTTTCATGGTTTTCACCTTGTTAAAAATTTT
>CAYTLK010000133.1:0-7777 GCA_964438515.1 uncultured Planctomycetaceae bacterium | reverse complement strand
CCCGCGTGTTTGATTCCGAGGATTTGCAGTTCTTTTTCATTGAGTCCCACTCCGCGAAGCATCAGACGGTTTCCGCGCAGACTGTCGATGGAGTTGATTCCCATTCCGCCCATGATTTCCGTGATTTCATGCGTCCACGCATTCACGAGGTTTACCGCACGATGGTACATCACTTCGGGATTCAACCGTTTCGTCAAATCGGGACGCTGAGTTGCGATTCCCCAGTTGCAGCGGCCCGTGTAACAGTTGCGGCACATGTGACAGCCGATCGCAATGAGGGCGCTCGACGCGATGTACACAGCATCCGCACCCAGCGCGATTGCTTTTACGATATCGGTACTGCAGCGCATCGATCCCGCCGCGATAAGGGAAACTTGATGACGAATTCCTTCGTCACGCAGCCGCTGATCGATGACCGCCAGCGCCAGTTCAATCGGAATCCCCACATTGTCGCGTACACGAGTCGGAGCCGCACCCGTTCCGCCGCGGAAACCATCGACGATAATCGCGTCCGCACCCGCTCGAGCCGTTCCGGATGCAATGGCGGCCGCGTTGTGAACGGCTGCGATTTTCACAAAGACCGGCTTCTTGTAGTCGGTGGCTTCTTTCAGTGCGAAAATCAATTGACGCAGGTCCTCAATTGAGTAAATGTCGTGGTGAGGCGCGGGCGAAATCGCGTCGGTTCCCATCGGAATACAGCGCGTGCGGCTCACTTCTTCATTCACCTTTTCGCCGGGAAGATGACCGCCGATTCCCGGTTTCGCACCCTGACCGATTTTGATTTCGATGGCCGCCGAGTTTTCGAGATAGCCGCGATGGACCCCAAAACGTCCCGACGCACACTGAACGACCGCTCGGTCTTTGTACGGCAAAAGGTCTTCATGGAGGCCGCCTTCGCCGCAATTGAAATATGTACCGAGTTCTTCCGCCGCCATTGCGAGGCATTTCTGCGCGTTGAGGCTGATGGAGCCGAACGACATTGCGGAAAACATAATCGGCGTCTTCAGTTCGAGCTGCGGCGCGAGATGGACGGCCAGCTTGCTTTCAGGGTTCCGAATTCCACAGCAGTGCGACGGCGTTTGAGCGGAACAACGCAGTTCAATCCGTTCCGGTTTGCGTCCGATAAACACGCGCGACTCCATCGGTTCGCGCAGCGGGTCGATCGACGGGTTCGTCACTTGCGACGCGTTCAGAAGCATATGGTCCCAGTAAACCGGATACGCTTCAGGAGTCCCCATTCCCGAAAGAAGGACGCCTCCCGTGTCGGCCTGTTTGAAAATTTCCTGAATGTACCGCGGCTTCCAGTTGGCCGCCTCGCGCATCTGATTCGGGTTTTTACGAATCGTAAGCGCATGCGTCGGGCACAGCGTCACGCAGCGCTGGCAGTCGACACATTTTTCTTCATGAACCCGAAGTGTTTTTCCGTCCGGCGCAAAATAATGAACCTCATTGGCGCACTGGCGGGTGCAAACGCCGCACTGAATGCAGCGCTTCTCGTCCCGTTCGACGAGAAATTCTGGAAGAGTAAAATTAATAGCCATAATCAGCCTCAATGTTTCTTTTTTTGTTCGTTCTTTGCGATGATTATTCCGGCACGTTCACTTCAAACGCGCCGTCCGGATACAAGTCGGTCGTGACGATAATCGGTTTGCCGCCTTCGACCGCCCACGTGCGTTCCGGTTTAGGACACAAAACCTTAATTGCGGACTCTTCACTCGCAAAATACACACGCCGTCCGTTCTTTGCCGCCGCGAGCGACCGAAGTTTCAGCCGGTCGTTGAGCGCGATCAGTCCTCCCGTAAATCCAAGAATAATCGAAAACGGTCCCGTAATAAGCGCGCCGCTGTAAATCGCCCGCAGCGTCTTGAATTTCTCCCGCATTTCCGGTTCCATCCGATCGATTTCCTCCCACATCGGAGCCGTCAAAACCGCAGACGCCGTTTCAGGGTCCAGATGATGATGACGCATAAGAAAATCGTACAAATACGTAATCACTTCCGTGTCGGTCTGCAGCTCGCAGGAATATCCGAACATTTCGACGTAGCGACGGTTCGCATCGTAGGAAGAGATTTCGCCGTTGTGAACGATCGTTTTGTCGAGGAGCGAGAACGGATGAGCGCCGCCCCACCAGCCGGGAGTGTTGGTCGGAAACCGACCGTGCGCAGTCCACAAATACGCTTTATACTCGCCGAGGCGGTAAAACTCGCCGATTTCTTCCGGGTATCCGACGCCTTTGAAGACGCCCATGTTTTTCCCGCTCGAAAAGACGTACGCGCCTTCAAACTGACTGTTTATCCGCAGCACGCACCGTGCGACGAATTCGTCGGCTTCGAGTCCTGAATCACAGAGTTTGTGCAGTCCCGGCGTGCAAAAATAGCGCCAGATGTAGGGTTCTTTCGTGATGGACGAGACTTTTTTCGTCGGAATTCGGCCAGCAGATTCGATGTTAAAATGATCTGCAAGGTATTTTTCCACTTCGTCTTTGGCGTCCCGCGTGTCGTAAAAGACGTGGAGTGCGTAAAAATCTGCATATTGAGGGTAGATTCCGTAAGCGGCAAACCCTCCTCCGAGTCCGTTGGAACGGTCGTGCATGACCGCAATGGACTGGATGATTTCGTCACCCGAAAAACACTGGCAGTCGCGGTCGATGATACCGCTGATTGCGCACCCGGACGGAATTCTGACGGCGCCTTCGCGCAATGATTTTTTCAACATTTCTGCGGTTCCTTCTATGTATTTTTGCCTTTCAATCACTGTATTCCTGCAAAATCAAATTTGCAGCATCTCCCATTCGAACACGACGATTCATGGCGACTTTTCTCATGAACGCATACGCTTCATCCTCACTCATTGCGAAGATTTGCATCACGCGCCCTTTGGCTTTATTGATCTGCTTTTGTTCACGAATGTTCTCCTCAAGCGAGCTGATTCGGTCCGCAAGCGTGTGCATTCGTCCGCCGACGCAAGACAGAACGGTCATCGTATTCACGAGGATTTCCGGATGAACCGGCATCTGCAAATAAACAACTCCGCTCGCCCCGGACATTCCGGCGATTCCATCGGGTTCGAGCAAAACCACCCCTTGAGTGATTTCCTGCATAAGTTCCGCGACCTCCGAACCGGTTCCGTCACGCAGACGCTGCGTTGCGAGGAAAATATCAGGATACAACTCCCGACAGCGCCGATTCGCCTCGTTTGCCGAGTCGGTACATCCCAGTACTTCAAACCCGTTTCGCTCAAGAAGCGACGCAAGCTGTGACGTAAAGGACGCTTTCAGACCTGCGATAAAAACTCTGTTTGAAATCATTTGCGGCCTCACTATTCGAGTTCCGGCTTTGATGGAAATTGAACAACCGCATTTCGGCAGTTCTCATTTTTGAGGCGAGACGCTGCCGAAATGCCGAACAAGCTGGTTCCAAGAGCAAAAATCAATATTTTCCGAGGTAATTATCGATTTCCCACTGATGAACCTGAACGCGGTACGAATCCCATTCATGTTCCTTCGCGGCTTTGAACTGACTGTACGCATGCTTTCCGAGCGTCTCTTCCGCAAGACCGTCTTTATCCATCGCTTCGAGCGCACGCTTCAAACCGCCGGGAAGGCTTTCAACACCCGCCGCTTCACGTTCTGCCGGACTCATCTGGAAGATGTTCTGGTCCACGGAATGCGACGGGACCAGATTATTCCTCACACCGTCGAGACCGGCTCGAAGAATCACAGCAAGCGCCAAATACGGATTGCAGCTCGGGTCCGGGCAGCGCAGCTCGATTCGAGTACCCATTCCGCGAGCGGCGGGAATACGGATGAGCGGACTGCGGTTGGACGGCGACCACGCGATGTAGCACGGCGCTTCGTAACCGGGAACCAGACGTTTGTAGGAGTTCACGAGCGGATTTGTAATCGCGACGAGGCCCTTAATGTGCTTCAAAACGCCTGCGATGAAACTGTAAGCCGTCGCGGAAAGTCCATTTCCGTTTTTGTCGTCCGGGTCGGCAAACGCATTTTTGCCGTCGGTCGTCATAAGCGACATATTCACGTGCATTCCGGAACCGTTGATTCCGAAAATCGGTTTCGGCATAAAGGTCGCGTGGAGACCGTTGTGTTTCGCGATCGTTTTCACAGCGAGTTTGAACGTTTCCACTCGGTCCGCCGTCGTGAGAGCGTCGCCGTATTTGAAATCGATTTCGTGCTGACCGTACGCGACTTCGTGATGGGACGCTTCAATTTCGAATCCCATGTCTTCGAGCGTCATGCAGATTTCACGACGGACGTTTTCGCCCATGTCGATCGTTCCCAAATCGAAATACCCCGCCTGATCCTGCGTCTCGGTCGTGGGTTTGCCGTCGGCGTCGGTACGGAAAAGGAAGAATTCACATTCGGGACCCACATTAAATTTGTATCCCATATCCTCCGCTTCTTTCAGCGCCTTCTTCAGGATGCCGCGCGGGCAGCCTTCGAACGGCTCTTTCGTCGGACGATACACGTCGCAAATGAGACGCGCAACCTTGTTCGTCTGCGGACGCCAAGGGAAAATCACCCACGAATCGTAGTCGGGGAAGAGGTACATGTCGGACTCATCAATACGAACGAAACCGTCGATGGACGAACCGTCGAACATGCAGTCGTTGTTGAGTGCTTTTTCCAGTTGGCTGGACGTAATCGCAACGTTTTTCAGCGTACCGTAAAGGTCGGTGAACTGAAGGCGGATGAAGCGAACGTCGTTATCTTTCGCCATCTTCAAAATATCTTCTTTTGTAAATTTGCTCATGACATCCTTCTTTCTGCAACGGATTTTGCAAACAGAACCATAAAAAAACGACGCTTCCTGAAACTGTGCGAAAAAACACAGTTTCGGGAAGCGTCGTTGCTTCATCAATTGTGTTCATTATAGCACACCTGCGCAGAATGTCAAGAGGGTGGGGGAAATTTTTCCCCAAAAAAAGAAAATTTTTTCAAACTCATTGTTTTTGACACTTCTTTTTTCTTTTTTTCTAAAAATTTTGAGGAAAATCGATTTCGCCCCCTTTACTCATTTTCCCAATAGGATATAATTTAACAAGATGGTTGTGAATTGCGTATCTTTCCAAAAATGTACATTTTCCCACAATAAGATACATAATTCAGCGTGATTTTGCACGTTGTATGTATTATTCTGTATGAGAAAATCATTTTTCGGTGAGTTTGCACAAAAGCCGATAAAGAAGAAGATAGCCCATTTACGGTAAAATCCCACAGGGGTGGAGTTTTGTCGCTGTTCAGCCCCGATTTCGACGAAGGTTTGTCGAAATCGGGGTCGTATAACCTCAAATGGCGTAAATCCAATTTTATACGTTTCCTCAGGAAACGAAAGAATATATTTATCCAAGTTTAAATGGTTCTGACGCTGGATCCGATTCGTTTTTTGATTCAAGTCCCAAGTTTCAGCCAATCATAAAGGAGTATGGAATGAATAAAGCAGTGAAAATCGTCATTATGGCAGTCCTCACGCTGTCGGTTCTCGGGTTGGGCCAAACTGCCTCCGCTTGGTGGGGGCACGCGTATCCCGCATACTGGGGCGGCCCGGTTTGGGGTGCCAGACCTTATTATTACGGTGCATATCCCGCCTACGGTTATGGTTACGGTTACAGCTACGGTTACGGTTATGACGCCTGTTGCGCTCCCATCGCGGAACCCTGCTGCGCTCCCGCACCCGTTGCGCCCGTCGCGGAATGTGCAACTTGCGAACCCGTTTGCGACACTTGCGGCCCCGTTTACGGCGGAAGTTACGTCCTCGGATGGCGTCCAGGCCCGATTCGCCGATTGCTCTTCGGTCGTTATCGCTGGTATTCAACTGGTTATTACGGCGGTTACACGTATTACGCGCCCGACTGCTGCGGCGCGGTTGAGTCCTACGATTCCGTACCCGCAACGCCAGCAACGCCGGTTCAGAGTGCGCCCGCCGTCCCGCAGAATCAAGGCCCTTCCGACAGCGCGCCGTCCGTTGTGACGCCCGACTCGACGACCACTTCGGTCCTCAACAACACGCCGTTCCGCAACACCTCGTTTGGAAAGTCGGAAGCCGTTCCGGAAAACAGCGGAATCGTGACGATTTACGTCCCGCAGGACGCCGTTGTGTACGTGAATGATGCGGTCACAAGCACCACGGGAAGCGCGCGTTCCTTCGTTTCGTTCGGTTTGACCGCCGGAAATGAATACGATTACGTCGTTCGTGCGGAAGTGACTCGTGACGGTCAGAAACACGTTGAAACTCGTGTTGTGACTCTCAAAGCCGGCGACCAGACGGCCGTTTCCTTCGCGTTTCAGGATGTGATTGCAAGTTCGGACGAAGTCGTTTCGCTCTGAGTTCGGCTAAAATCGCCTTCCTTATGATTTTATGAACCAGCCTGCGCGCCCCGCAAAATCGTTTACGGGACGCGTCGTGTTGTATTTATACTAACACCATTTTGAATTTCAGTTTTCCCGTCCGCCGTTGGAGCTGCGCACCAGGCTCCTGCAGGCTTTGTGAAAACTGAATTTCATTGTAAAACCAGCATAGGTGCCTCTTTTGCTCACCGTGACGTCGGATTTTCCAACAATCTGCAGTTTCAGGAGACTTATATGAAAAACGTACGCTTTATTCTTCAGCTGCTTTTCTGTTTTTTTTACGTTGCACCGTTTGCCGACGCGCGGGCGCAGGAATCGAACGAGTGGCTGCCGGTCTGGGACGAGGAAAAAATTACGATTCTCGCGAATCAGGGCGGCGCGTCCGTTTCTTTTGAACTGGAAACTTCCTCCGGCGCTGCACCCTCGCCGCACACGCTTCGGCCGGGCGAAACGCTTGCGATTTCCAACCCGCAGGCGGTTTCCGCGATTTTTCAGCACGGGAAAGACCTCGTAAAATTAAGGCTCGTGCAGGATAAAATTTACGTTTTCGTACAGGATTCGAATGTTTGGGAACTGTTTGGAATTGGTCCGGAATATCCGTCGGAGCCGCCGAAAACGCGGGTTCAGGGTCCGGAGTCGGCTGAAAGCGGCGCGGTAAACGTTCGCGACCCGATTTTAACGATACCGGTCGTGATTTACACGGACGAAAACATCCCGCTTGCGGAGCCGCTCTGGCGCAAACGCGTCACCGCTCGGTTGGACGCCGCGTCGAAAATCCTCGAACAAACGTGTTTTGTGCGGCTGAAAATTCAGGATTTTCGGTCTTGGAAGTCGGATCCGAACAGTGCAAATCTTCCGGAAATTCTGAAAGAGTTCGAATCGAAGGTTCCGACTGAACCTGGGGTCCTCGCGATGGGATTCACGGCCCACAAAAATTACGGCGGTCAGATGGAACTTGGAGTGGCGCGGCAGCCGTTCTGCGGTCAGATTCTTCTTCGGGAGGAAGCGCCGCAAATCACTGAGGTAGAACGACTTGAAACACTTCTGCACGAAGTGGGACATTTTTTGGGAGCCGTCCATACGTCGGACGAGAGTTCCGTAATGCGCACAATTCTGCACGAACGTCACGCGCGGAACGTGAATTTCGTGATTGGTTTTGACCCGCTCAATGCGCTTGCGATGAATCTTTGGGTCCGCCAATTTCGTCGAGGAGACGGAAAGCGGCTTCGGACGCTACACCCCGACATTTTGACGGAAATGAAGGCGGTCTATCAAATGGTTTTGCAGATTGCGGATGAACAGCGCGCTGCGGGTGTTTCAATCCCTGAAAATCCGAACGTGGATACTTTTTTGAAAATCATCGACGCATTTCAAAACGCCTATGAGTCCCGCGGCGCTGGAACTTCGAAACCG
>CAYTLK010000132.1:5699-9811 GCA_964438515.1 uncultured Planctomycetaceae bacterium | reverse complement strand
CCCCGGCTCGCATGGGACGGGGGAATTCACCGTCAAAATTGAATCTTAAAGTGTGATTCGTATCATTATAAATCATGTGGGACCGTTTGTCAATGCACTTTTGCGCAGAATAAGTTTCCTATTTGCGCAAATGGATAATTCCCGCTTGTATTTTGAAAAAAGAAGATTACAATAAAGAATATGAATTTCAAATTTGAGAAAGGAGTAAAATGAACATTTCCGAATTAAAAGAAATCGTCTGCGAGGCCAATCTGGCTCTCGTGCGACACGGTCTCGTTACGCTGACGTGGGGAAATGTCGGTGAAGTTACTGAGGACGGCGAAATCCTCGTCATCAAACCCAGCGGCGTGTCGTACGAACACATGAAACCGTCCGACATGGTCCTCGTTCGACGAGACGGCACCGTCTGCGAAGGGGATTTTCGCCCGTCCTCCGACACGCCGACGTATTTGGAGCTGCTGAAGTTTTTCGAACGGTTTCAACAGAACCATCCGGAAGCCGCAGCGCTTCGCGGAATCGTGCACACTCACAGCACGCACGCCGTTGCGTGGGCGCAGGCTCGCCGCGAAATTCCGTGTTTCGGAACGACGCACGCGGACCATTTTTACGGGTCGGTTCCCGTGACGCGGCCGCTGACGCGTGAGGAGGTCGAGAACGCCTATGAAAAAAATACAGGAATCGTAATTGCGGAACGTTTTGAGGAAGGACGGCTCAATCCCGTCGAAGTTCCTGCGGTTCTGGCGGCGGGTCATGGTCCTTTTGCGTGGGGCAAAAACGCTCAGGAGGCGGTGAAAAACGCCGCCGCATTGGAGGCCGTCGCACAAATGGCGCTGTGCACTCTGACGATTTCCGGAGATTCTCCGGCGCTCGAAGATTACGTTCAAGACAAACACTACCATCGAAAACATGGTTCCACGGCTTACTACGGACAGCTGCGCAAATAGATAATTAAATTATCGCAATTTTACATTGACAAATCAAAACTTTAATGTAAAATTACAATTAGAGTCGTTCGCAAAAGGAACATATATGTCAAATATTGAAAAAAAACAGAATTCGAAAACCCGTCGGGAGCTTCCTCGTGTCGCACTCCTGATTGAAACATCCCGCGAGGTGGGTCGTTCCATCCTCTCGGGGGTCGAGCGTTACGCGCGTCTGTACGGTCCATGGGCGTTTCATCTGTTTCCGGGCGACTTGGCGCAGCAGCTTGAGGAGGTCCGCACGTGGAATGCGACAGGAATCATCGCGCGCATCGAGACTCCGGAAGTGGCGCAAGCCGTTCTGGAAAGCAAACTTCCGCTTGTGGCGCTTGATCTTTATGAAGAGCAGAAAAGTCCCCATGGACCGTTCCGCAACACGTGCGAGGTGTGCGTCAACAGCCGCGAGGCGGGACGAATGGCCGCCGAGTATCTGCTGGAACAGGAATACGAACATTACGCGTTTGTCGGCGAGGTCAACGACGTGCTTTGGTCTCGGAATCGAGAACGAGGTTTCGTCGAGCAGCTGAAACGGGCCGGATTTCCCTGCGAGTGTTATAAACCGTCGGAAAAGTCGGTGCGTTGGAGCAACGAGATTCACGCGATGGGAAAGTGGCTCCAGCAGCTTCCGAAACCCACGGCGCTTTTTGCGGCCATGGACGTTCGCGGACGTCAGGTGATGGCGGCGTGTCAGGAATACGGTGTGCGCGTCCCGGACGACGTGGCGGTGCTCGGAGTCGATAACGACACGCTTCTTTGCCGAATGTGCTCGCCGAGAATGTCGAGCGTGGTACTCGATTCCGAGATGGGCGGCTATCACGCGGCCATGATTCTTGACGGACTTATGCGCGGCAAAATTACGGAAAAACAAACGTTTCTCATCGACCCCGTACGCGTCGCGAGCCGGGAATCAACTGAACGAGCTACAATTCAGGACCCGCTCGTTCTGGATGCGGTTCGGTTCATCAAGCTGAACTCCGTGATTGCGTTAAGCGTTCGTGAGGTGGCGCAGCACGTCAACGTTTCCCGACGTGTGCTCGAAGTCCGTTTTCAGGAGGTTTTGGGACACACGATTCTAACGGAAATCTGCAACGCGCGGCTCGAACGTGTGAAGCAGCTTCTCGAAAAGACAGACATGAAAGTGAAAGAAATCGCCGACGCGTGCGAGTTTGGAACCGATGGATATTTGTGCCGATTTTTCCTGAAGAAAATGGGGATGACCATCAGCGAGTACAGAAATCAAACGAAATCAAAATAAATAGATTGAGAGGTATCAAATGACAATGTTTCCTTTGGCCGCCAGCTCTCTAACGTCGCTAGACTGGAGTGTGATTGTCGGTTATTTCCTGCTGCTGTTCGGCCTGGCCTGGTGGGTCATTCTCCGTTCGAAAAACACGGCGTCCGACTACTTTTTGGCGGGGAATTCGCTGGGTTGGTTTATCGTCGGCTCCTCGATTTTCGCCTCGAACATCGGGTCGGAACACTTGGTCGGACTGGCGGGCAGCGGCTGCACGGACGGTGTGGCGATGGCGCACTTCGAGCTTCACGCATGGTGCTTACTGATTCTCGCGTGGGTTTTCATTCCGTTCTTCATGCGGAGTAAAGTCTTCACGATGCCGGAGTTTCTCGAACGTCGTTTTTCACCGAACGCGCGGTGGATTCTGTCGATTATTTCGCTCGTGACGTACGTCGTGACGAAGATTGCCGTCGGAATTTTCGCCGGCGGCGTCGTTTTCGGCGTTCTGCTTCCAGAGATTCATTTTTGCGGTCTCAACAGCTTCTGGATCGGGTCGATTCTGGTGATCGTCCTCACGGGGATTTACACGATGCTCGGCGGAATGCGCGCCGTGGCGTACACCGAGACGCTTCAGACGGCCGTTCTGATTCTCGGGTCGCTCATGGTCGTGATTTTCGGTCTGAACGCGCTGGGTCAACACGTCAAAGAGGACGGTTCGATGGCCGACGGCTGGAGACTGCTTCATCAAACCTGTTCCAATCGGGACGAGGGCCGCGACATGTTCAACCTCTGGAAACCTCTTTTGCCGAAGGGCGTAGAAGGAACTTGGGCGCCGGTCATCGAAAAACAGGAAGACGGAACAATCGTCAAACAAGCATGGTATTTCAAGGACAAATCGCAGCACTCGCACTATCCGTGGCTGGGGATGCTGTTTTGCGCGCCGATTATCGGGCTGTGGTACTGGTGCACGGATCAGTACATCGTTCAGCGTGCGTTGAGCGCCAAAAGCGAGAAGGACGCACGGCGGGGAAGCATCTTTGCCGCCTGTTTGAAAATGCTGCCGGTATTCCTCTTCATCATTCCTGGAATGGTCTGTTTCGCGCTTGCGTACCACGGTCAGCCGGGTCTCGAACAGCTCGTGACGAATGAAAACGGCGTGAAAGCGGCAGTGACGGCCCAGAGTCAGGGTGCGTTTCCGATGATGGTTCGTGAGGTTTTGCCTCCGGGAATCCGCGGAATCGTCGTGGCGGGTCTGCTTTCTGCACTCATGAGTTCCCTTGCGGGCGTTTTCAACGCGTGCGCGACGCTCTTCACGATGGACTTCTATCAGAAATTCCGTAAAAACGTTTCCCAACAGCGTCTCGTCTGGATCGGCCGCGTCGCCACCGCCGTCATGGTGCTCATCGGACTGGCGTGGATTCCGATTATTCAAGGGAAAAACGGTCTTTACGACTATCTGCAGAGTGTTCAGGGGTATTTTTCACCGCCGATTTTGGCCGTTTTTCTGCTCGGCGTCTTCATGAAACGCATGAACGCGAAGGGCGCGCTCGCCACGCTTCTCGTCGGGTTTGCACTCGCATTGTTCCGTCTGGGAGTCGATACGTACGCGACGCTCGGAAGCGATTTTACCGAAGGTTCGTTCCTCTGGATCGTCAACAATATTTACTTCCAGTACTACAGTATGTTCCTCTTCATCGTCTGCGTTTTCACGATGCTTACGGTCAGTTACGCGACTGCGGCTCCCGATTACGAGAAGATTCAGGGACTTACGTTCGGAACAACGACGCCGGAAGAACGTGCGGAATCGCGTGAAAGCTGGAACTGGATCGACGTTGCGGCGTCCTGCGTCCTGCTGCTCATGATTATTTCGGCTTACTGCTATTTCGTCGGATAAAACG
>CAYTLK010000132.1:0-5599 GCA_964438515.1 uncultured Planctomycetaceae bacterium | reverse complement strand
TGCGTCCTGCTGCTCATGATTATTTCGGCTTACTGCTATTTCGTCGGATAAAACGGACAGAAATCAGTCTGAAGCAGTCTCAAATCGTCTTAAACCTTCACAAACCGGGGGTGTAACAGCCCTCGGAAACTTTTCATAACCTTAACCCTGGAACCCTTCAGTTCCTGAATTATAGAAAAAATATGAATATTTACGAAAACTCCGAAATCTGGTTCGTCACAGGTGCACAACTCCTTTACGGCGGCGAAACGGTCCGTCAGGTGGACGCGCACTCACAAGCAATCGTCAACGGAATGAATCGTTCCGGACTCCCCATCCGCGTCGTGTATCAGGGGACCGTCAACTCGTCCGAGGAAGTTGCATCCCTCTTCCAGCGTGCGGAATCCGCGCCCGAATGCGTCGGCGTCGTCACGTGGATGCACACGTTTTCACCCGCAAAAATGTGGATTCACGGTCTGCGCGCCTTCCGAAAGCCGCTTCTTCATCTGCACACCCAGTTCCAGCGCGAAATTCCGTGGGCCGAGATGGATATGGATTACATGAACCTCAATCAGAGCGCGCACGGCGACCGAGAGTTCGGATACATCGTTTCCCGTCTGCGAAAGAATCGGAAAATCGTCGTCGGATACTGGGAAGATGCGGAAACACTTGGGAAAATCGGCAGCTGGATGCGTGTTTGCGCGGGTTGGGCCGACCAGCAGTCCCTCAAAATTCTGCGATTCGGCGACAATATGAATAACGTTGCAGTAACCGACGGCGACAAAGTGGAAGCGGAAAGCCGACTCGGCTACCACGTCGATTACGTTCCGGTCGGCGAGCTGGCGGAACTGATGAATACGGCGACGGACGCGGAAATTCAGGCGCTCGTCGATGCGTACGAAACGCAGTACGTTCTGGCTCCCAACGCAGCCGAAGGGGGAAAAGACCGTTCCCAGGTTTGGGAGGCGGCGCGCGAAGAATGGGCGATTCGAAAAATGCTGGAACTCAAGGGTGCGAAAGCGTTTACGACGAATTTCGACGATCTTTTCGGACTGAATCAGCTTCCCGGTCTGGCGGCGCAGCGGCTTATGGCCGACGGGTACGGTTTCGGGGCCGAAGGAGACTGGAAAACCGCCGCTCTCGTGCGTCTTTTCAAAGTTCTGGCGTTCGGAAAGACGGGCGGAACGTCATTTTTGGAGGATTACGTCCTTCATTTCAAAGGAGACGGTGCGATTCTGCAGGCGCACATGCTTGAAGTCTGTCCGACGATCGCGAACGCCCAGCCGCGTCTGGAGGTTCATCCCCTCGGAATCGGCGGTAAAGCGGACCCGGCGCGTCTCGTTTTTACGGCACATGAAGGGGCCGGCGTTGCGGCGACGATCGTCGATATGGGAAATCGTTTCCGAATGATCGTCAATAAGGTTCAGTGTCTGCCGCTCGAAGCCGACCTTCCGAAACTCCCTGTTGCGCGTGCGTTTTGGAAGCCGGAGCCGAATCTCGAAGTGGGGGCCGGGTCGTGGATTCAGGCGGGCGGAACGCATCATACGGCGTTCTCGTTCGATTTGACGGTGGAACAGATGGTCGATTTTGCCGAAATCGCCGACATTGAACTTGTGTTGATCGACGAACACACCGACCCGCTTATGTTCCGTCAGCTGCTGAAATTCAACGACGCGTACTACCTGCTTCGTCAGGGTCTGTAATTGTTTTTTCCTTTTTTCCCCGTCCAGAAAGAACCCGCCATGCGAAAGAATTGTTTTACCGCCGTTTGTATTATGTTTGCCGCCGTTTGTTTTATGTTTGCCGCCCCGCTGTCGGCCGATTGGGTGGACGGTCAGATGACGCTCAAACACGAAGATGCAGCTGCGCCGGCCGCAGTTGCGTTTCCCCTTGAGTCCGTTCGGCTTGCGCCCTGCGTTTTTCGTGACGTTCAGGAGTTGGAACGTGCGTATTTACGCACTCTTTCTCCCGATCGGTTCCTCGTCAAATTTCGTTCGGAGGCGGGTCTGCCTGCAAAACCGGGCGTGAGCTGCTACGGCGGCTGGGAAGCAAACACGCCGCTGGCGGGGCACTCGCTGGGACATTATTTGTCTGCCGCGTCAAAAATGTACGCAGCGACGGGGGATTCCGTTCTGAAAACGAACGTGGACGAAACGATTGCAGGTCTTGCAGAGGTTCAGGCCGTGTACGGTCAGGAGCCGCGCTGGACGGGGTATTTGTCGGCCATTCCGAAAGGAAAAGAGCTTTTCGAAGCAACGGCGGCGGGCGACGTGGATCGAATGGGTCACGAGTGGATTGTGCCGTTTTACACCCAGCACAAAATTCTGGCAGGACTCCTCGACGCGTGGCGGTACTGTGGAAACGCGGCGGCTCTGACGCTTGCGGAACGTCATGCGGACTGGATGATTCGGTTTTTCAACCCGCTTTCGGACGAACTTTTTCAGAGGATGCTGCGTACCGAGTTCGGCGGGATTGCGATGCCGCTGGCCGAGCTGTATTCCATCACGGGAGAGAGAAAATACCTCGATTTTGCGCTGCGTTTTCAGCAGAAAAGCATCGTGGAACCATGGGAAAAAGGCGTCGATAATCTGCGCGGGATTCACGCAAACACGCAGATTCCCAAAGCGGCCGTCTGCGCAAAACTCTACGAAATCACTGGGGATGAAACTCTGAAGAACGCAGCAGAATTCTTCTGGAAAACGGTCGTTTTTCATCATTCCTACGTGACGGGCGGAAACAGCGACCGCGAGCATTTCGGAGCCGCCGACCATTTGGACGGACGTTTCGAAGCTCCGACGGAGACGTGCAACACGTACAACATGCTGAAATTGACCGAGCATATTTACCGTTGGAACCCGGACGACCCCGCCTGTTTTGATTTCTACGAACGAGCGCTGTACAACCATATTTTAGGGGCGTTCAACCATCACACGCATCCCGAAAAGCAGTTTGAAAACGGTCTGACGTGTTACTTCATCCACTTTCGTCCGGGGGACTGCCGACGCTACGAGCCGCCGTACGATGCGTTTACGTGCTGTTTCGGAACGGGAATGGAGAATCCGTCGCAGTACAACAAAAACATTTACTGGCACTCGCTCGACGACGAAACGCTTTACGTGAATCTCTTCATTCCGTCGCAGCTCAAGTGGCCGGAAAAGGGGCTTTCCCTCACGCAGACCACGCGCTTTCCGGAAGACGGCGACGTCACGCTGACGCTCAAATCGGAACGCGACACAACGTTTCAGCTCAAAGTGCGCGTACCGTTTTGGACCGGGAAAACGGGTTACGAAACCTTCCCCATTCATCTGACGCCCAACACGGAAAAAACCGTCACGGTCCGCTATCCGATGGCGCTTCGAACGGAATCGATACCCGACAATCCGCAGCGAGTCGCGCTGTTTTACGGTCCGACGCTCCTTACAGCCGACATGGGACCGACCGATTGCATTCCGACGGTTCCGGCGCTCGTTTCGCCGTCTTCCAACCCTTCCGACTGGATCGTTCCGGTCGAGGGCGAGCCGCTTCATTTTGTGAGTCGGTCTGGGGCGTTCACGGAGGAAAACGTACGATTTATGCCGTTTTACGCGCTGCACGAACGTCGAAACGCCGTTTTCTTCGACCATTGGACCCCCGAACAGTGGGAAAAACGCAAGTCGGAGATTGCGGAAGCGGAACGTCAAAAGCAGGAATTGGCCGCCCGCTGCGTTGATTCGATCAGTCCCGGCGAAATGCAGTCGGAGCGCGACCATCACGCGGCGTCCGAGAATTCCAGCACCGGCACGCACCTTGATCGAAAGTACCGTCACGCGTTCGGCGAACTCGGCTGGTTTTCCTATGAAATCGCGGTCGATTCCGACTGCACGAACGAACTGGCGTGCGACTTTTGGGGGTCGGACGGCGGGAAACGAACGTTTTTCATTCTCGTTGACGGAACGCGTGTCGCGGAAATCACGCTGAACAACGATCGGCCGATGGAGTTTTTCACGAAGACGATTCCGCTTCCGCAGGCGTTCACTGCCGGAAAAAAGAGCGTCACCGTGAAGTTCCAGCCGAAGCCGGAACATTGTGCGGGCGGCGTGTTTGGAATACGAACCTACCGCGTACAAAAATAGGAATTACGCCAACCGTGCAGACGGACAAATGATTGCAGAGCAACTGATTTTTCACCAACGATTATGAATTCTGCGCAAATAGATAGAGAGAAAAGCGCAAATTTACAATGGATTTTTGAAAAAACGGATGTATAATATAAAAATGTGGTTAATGTGACCGCGAAAGAATCATTTACAAGGGGCCAAACCATGAGAAAAATGTGGGTTTTGATCTCGTGCATCGTATGGGGTTCGATATCCTTAACCGGATATGCAGACGTCATCCTGACGCACTCATACACGTTCGACGACTACAGCAGCGAAGGTTCGTACGATACCGTTAAAAATAACGTGACGGGTACGTACGACGCGACCCTCCATACTGCCGGAACTGGAACGTACGACACGACCGTTTCCGGCTCCCTGAAACTGACTGGCGGAGATTCCAACAACGGCGCGTACGCGCTGCTGCCGGAGAATCTGGTTGTGGCCGGACAATCGTCCGTCACGATTGAGACTTGGGCGTCTATTCAGGACATTCAGAAGTGGTCCCGTTTTTTTGACATTGGGATTAATGACCAGTCAAAACGACTTTTTCTGACGACTGGGAACGATGCGAATGGAAACGCTCACACCCGCTTCCAATTGGACAGTAACGGCACAGGCACTTATAAGATTTCGACGGAAACTCTTTACAATCTCACCGTTTCGAAGACCTGGGACGCCGCGTCACAAACAGGCACGCTGAGCTTTTATGTGAACGGAAATCTGGTCTCGATGAAAGCAGACAGCAACACCGCAACCGACTTGCTGGCGGACGACTCCGAATCAAAGGGAATCACAAACTATCTCGGAAAATCGGGGTGGACGGATTCCTACGGAAGCAAAACCATTAACGAGTTCAACGTTTACAACGGCGAAATGGGGCCGACTGTCGCAAGACTCCGTGCCTCCGAAGGAATGGGAACCGCCCGCACGCTCAATTCTTCTACGTACGAAGCGGCCGCAAAAATCGATAATCTCATCTGTTCGGCTGCCGGATACTGGGACGGAACATCACAATCGACGATCAACCTGACCGGCGGGGATTGGTTGGTAAATTCCAATATGGTTTTCGAAACCAACTACGATGCGAGCTTGTTTGGCACGCTTACCAGCAACGGAATCACCCTGCGCGACGGTCTCAACAACGTCAACGGTTTCGCCTGGACCAAAGCGTCTTCAATCATCACCAATCCTAGCGACAAAACTTTCTCAACTCGCATAAAAATGGACACATTCGAGACTTCCAACGGTGTCGATACGGTTTACTTCATGCGCACCCACAATGGAAACGACATTCGATTCGGACTGGGAACGATTAACGGAACCGCCGATACCGGAACCCTCGTGATTTACGCCGCCAACAATCAGTACGGTTTATATCAGGCTGACCCCGAATCCGGCTACGTGCTGGAACTTTACGATACGGCACACGCGGACAGCTATTTCAACCTCTCGTCGGATCGATGGTACGACGTCACCGGAAC
>CAYTLK010000131.1:0-10006 GCA_964438515.1 uncultured Planctomycetaceae bacterium | reverse complement strand
TACAAAGTTTTTTTCCCTTCCCCTTTCAGGTTAAACCATGCTGTATATCTGGCTGAGAACCTTTCAACTCGGATTTAAAAGTTTGATGCTGCACCCCATGCGGTCGCTGCTTACGGTGTTGGGAATTTTCATTGGTGTTTCCAGCGTGATTTGGCTTCTGGCGATCGGCGAAGGAATCAGTATCAAATCGCAGGAACAGATCGCAAGTTTGGGCGCGACGAACATCATTGTTCAATCCAGTCCGCCGCCGGACGACACAACGTCGAACGTTCGAGTACTGACGTACGGTCTCACGCGTTACGATTTCGAAAAAATCAAAGAGGTGGTTCCCGGAATCCGTGAAGCCTTTCCGATTCGGCACATCAAACAGCGCATCAGCAACGGCGCCACGATGATCGACGGTCGTCTCGTCGGCTGCACCCCGCACTATCAGAAGGCGAACAGCCTCAAAATGGCGCGCGGCCGGTTCATCGACAACGTGGATTGCAGTTTCAAAAAGAATTACTGCGTTCTGTCGGCGCAAATGGCGGACGAACTCTTTCAGTATGAGGATCCGATCGGGAAAAATGTGAAAATCGGACGTTATTTCTACACGGTCATCGGCGTCTGTCAGCCCAAAAACGCTTCGGCGGCGATCGGAGGGACGTTCGCCTCGCAGGATTACAGCCGCGACGTCTATTTTCCCATCGAAACGTTCTGGTCCGAGCTGGGGGACCGAATCACCACAAACCGCAGCGGGTCGCACGAAACGACGGAAATTCAAATCAATCAGATGACGTTCCAAGTCGATTCGGTAAACGAGGTGCATTCGACCAGTGAAGTCATCAAATTCATTTTGACGCAGAATCATCTTGGGAAAAAAGACTGGAACATTACGGTTCCGCTGGAGTTGCTGGAACAGGCGCAGACGACGAAAATGATGTTTATGCTTTTCATGGGGCTCATCGCGGCCATTTCGCTTGCGGTCGGCGGCATTGGAATCATGAATATTATGCTCGCAACGGTCACGGAACGCACGCGGGAGATCGGCATCCGACGTGCTTTGGGTGCGAAAAGAAGCGACATTACGCGGCAATTTCTTGCGGAAACCATTATGCTGTCGGTACTTGGAGGAATCACGGGGATTCTTGGCGGGCTTCTTTGCGGGCCGGTTACGGAAGTTATACGATTTCTTTTGAATTATTATTTCCCGTCGGTGATGAATCAGCTTCCGGATTTGATGAAGACGATGGCGCCTGTTTTGGTTCCGTGGTCGATACCGCTTGCGTTTGCGATTTCGGTGACGATTGGGGTCGTTTTTGGGCTTTATCCTGCGCGTCGTGCGGCGATGATGGATCCCATTGAGGCCTTGCGTCACGAGTAACGAATGCGCCTGAGCGCGCGTCCGCGTCCCGCCGTCCGGGGGCGTTGAATAATGAAACCGTTGCGGCGGCCTGAGCCTCCGCCTCTTCGGTCATTCGTTTTTGTTGTTAGTTTCGATAAAATTCTATCGTTTTCTCCAATCCTTCGCGCAGCATCGTTCGGGGTGCGTATTCCAGGAACTTTCGTGCTTGCGCGATGTCCGCCGCACTCTCAAAAATGTCGCCGACTCGCGGCGGAAGGTGCTGCGGCTGAATGTCTGTCCCAAGAATCTCGTTGATCGTTTCGACGAGCGTGAGGAGACTGACCGATGCGCCGTTTGCAATGTTGAAGACCTTTCCAGAGACGTTCTCCGCAGGCGCTTCTGCCGCCAGAAGATTCGCGTCTACAATATTCGAAACGTACGTAAAATCACGAGACTGGCGACCGTCGCCAAAAATCGTGGGCGCTTGGCCGCGCAGCATCGCCGAAATGAAAAGCGGAATGACTGCCGAATACGGACTTTTCGGATCCTGACGCGGACCAAAAACGTTGAAATAACGAAGTCGAACCGTCTCGATTCCGTACGCGGCGGCAAACGCTTCCAAATACAGCTCTGCGGCGAGTTTGGCGGCGCCGTAGGGAGAAATCGGAGCGGGAAGAACCGTTTCGGGAGTCGGCGAGACCGTCGTGTCGCCGTACGCGCTGCTCGACGCGGCGTAAATGACGCGCTGAACTCCTGCACGTCTCGCGGCGTCCAAAAGCTGAACGGTTCCGGTGACGCAAGCATTATGAACGCGCAGCGGCTGCTCGATGCTCAGAGGAACGCTCGCGAGTGCCGCCTCGTGAAACACGACGTCCGCGCCGTCCACCGCCCGCGCCACAACGTCCGCATCCGTCAGAGAGCCTTCGAAAAGTTCGATGTGAAAACAGGCGAGATACGGAGAAATGTTCCGTTCGAAACCCGTCGAAAAGTCGTCGAGGACCCGAATCGTATCCGGTTCCATCCCGGAATCGAGCTGAAACTCTCGTTTTTCAACGAGACGCTGAACAATGTGCGAACCAATAAACCCGGCGCCGCCGGTCACGAGAAAAGTTTTCATGATTTTTGTACTAAAAACAGTTGTAAGGGAAAAAACGAATTTTGGAGTGCGGAAGCTTGTTCCTGCACTCCAAAAACTACACTCCCGGGGTCGGGGCTTACTTATCGGTCCCCCAAACCTCAAATTCGGAAATCCCGTTATCGACGAGCGGGAACGCCTCTTCAAGATTCGTGAGCTTCACCGACGTACACGTCTGCGCCGGGAACGTGAATTCCTGCGGCTCGGACGTACAGCGGAGCTTAATATTCACCTTCTCGCCATTCGAAAACTCCAGAACTCCGCCGACCCACGTGTGCTGCTGATTTTCCGTGAGTTTCAGCGTAATGACGACTTTTTCCGTCACGATTTCCCGTCCGAACTCCACCAGGAGCCAGAGGTCCGTCCGACGATTCGGGCGCCAGTAACCGCCGTCTTGATTTTCGTTCACTTTTCCGTCAATGACGAAATTGGGCGAAAACTGCGGGGCGTATTTGTAGTGCGAGTTGCTCGTGACGCGCGGATAGCTGCGCAGCCAGTACGTGTATGCGCCGCCGTTGAGCGCCAGATTTCGTACAGGATTCCCCGTTACGTTGGAACCGCCGCGCGCGTCGCGTCCTTCTGCCAGTCCGAAAATCGGAACGGTATTCGGAAGCGCATCGTAATCCGCGACGAATTTTGCCTGCACGTCCTGACCGCCGAAGGTGTACTGTGGGAAATCGGAGGGCGCAAACTCTTTGCCGCCGTCGACGTGCGCGATGTATTTATCGAGGTTTTCGACCTCAATTTCTGCGGCTTTCAGACGTTTTGCTTCGAAATACATGTAAATCTGACGCATTTTGTCGCGGTACACGTACCAAGGCGCGAGTCCGGAATCCCGTGCATGATTCAATTTATCCCAGAAATTCAGTTCCATCCACGAGCCGCAGTACGGAACGTTCAGGTCGATCCAGCACGCAACTTTGCGTTTTTCCGCGTCGGAAACCTGTACACCGTAGTGGGAGGGTTCGAGATAGTCGAGCAGGGGAGAGGAGGCGGAACCGTAACTGTACGGAGGAAGCATCGCGCAGCAGCTCGAAACGTGCAGCCAGTTGATGACGCCTTTTCCCGCATATTCATCCGAAC
The DNA here is from genome assembly GCA_964438515.1 of uncultured Planctomycetaceae bacterium. Classification (GTDB taxonomy): domain Bacteria; phylum Planctomycetota; class Planctomycetia; order Pirellulales; family Thermoguttaceae; genus RGIG3701. Next base: position 6,464 of record CAYTLK010000131.1, on the reverse strand, counting down.
TGTAACCGACTTTGTCGGGATTCGGAACGTTTTCCATCTTTCCGCCGAAATAAGCGAGATAGACGCCGTCGTCTTTGGCCGTCGCTTTTCCTCCGATTCCATCGGCCGGGATTTTCGCATTGTAACCGAAGTCGGTGAGCGCGATGTAGGACTGCGAGAAGTAACGACCGGGATTTCCCTGCGTCACTTCGCCGTACGGACGCCGTGTGAGCCGCCACTTTGCGCGGCCGTAAATCTCCTGATTGGTTATTGGACGATAATCACCCAAAAGATTGAGCGGAACATTTGCTTTGGCCGGGTTTTTGTCGCCGGCGTGACACTCGATGCAGTGCGCGTCCCAAATCGGCTGAATCTCTCGCGTGTAGCTGAACCCGCGCGGAACGTCCATTCCCTGCGGCGCGTTGGTTCCGAGATATTCCATCGCACGTTTTTCACTCTCCGTCTGAAACCGCGCCATTTCCTGCACGGGTTCCTCACCCGGCGCGTAGAACGGCTGAATCTTCTGCGGCGCCTTTTTCAGAGCGGCTGTGATTTGTTTTTGATCGATAAACGTACTGTTTTTGTCTTCGTGACAGCCGATGCAGGAGAAACTTTCGCCCGGCAAAACGAGCGTCCAGCTGCGCATGTTCTGCACCATGCGTCCGCGGTCGTCGAGGAGTTGGAAGTACACCGGCACACGTGACGGACACTCAAAATAACAGCTTCCGTCGGCTTCCACATCGACTTCGCCCAACACGTGTTTGACGTCGTACGAGCCGTTATTGATGGCGCACGGAGAGGTTTGGTGTCCGCCCCAGGGATGAAGACCCAGCGCGACGGTTCCTTTTGCGCGATAGTCGAGCGCCACGACGCGGAGTTTCTTCACGACGCCCTGCGCAACGCCTTCGAGTCCCGGTCCGTAATAGACGTTCTGAACGTAAAAGAACCCGGACTTTTGATTTTCGTCCACGGTTGAAATTCTCTGGAACGGCTGAGGACGAGCGGCAAGCGGAATCTGCTGACCTGCGGAAATGACGGGATCGTAAATCAGAAGCTCACGTGCGCCGTGCCGCTGCTGCCAGTAAATGCCGAACGCGGGAGCGCCGGCTTTTCCGTCCGCACGAATCCCTTTCAGACCGCGAATCGCGCCGCCTTCGGGAGAGTAACAGACGACGTAATTATCCTCGTCGAGTGCGTACGGATACTGCCACTGATCGCCTCCCGTGTCGTGCACGACGTTTCCTCCGGTTCCGTTGCTCTCGTTGTACGGATAGTCTTTTTCCGGAGCGAGCAGTTTCACGCCTTCCCCCGCCTGCGTTCCCTCTTTTCGGTCAATCATGATGAGCTTTCCGCGCTGATCGATGTGGTGCGCGCCGGAAATCGCAATGACTTTCGTCGAGTTCGGGACCGAACGAGCGTGCAGAACCGCTGCGGGAAACTGCGAGTTGTTTCCGTAGTATTCCGTCTGGTTCGTTCCATCGGCGTTCATCACAAAAAGGGTGTGCAAGTAACCGGCGGTTCGGTCAGAATATTCCCAGCGAGTGTACGTAATTCGTCCATCGTTCGTCATGTGCGGAAAAACCGTGTGACCGTGATCGACGCCCAGACGCCGAATGTAACGGCCTTCCGAGTCGCACGTGTAGAGGTTGCAGACGCTCGACCACCAGCAGGGCGCCGAAACATTGCAGCGCGTCGATGTAAAAACGAGTTCGCCGTTCGGGAGCCACTCCGGATCCATGTCCGCCACGCCTTTTCCGAACGTAATTTGTTTCGGCGTCTTCGTCGCGAGATCCATCGTGTAAAGATGAAAATCTTCGCCGTGGTCCTGATCGTTCGTCCGCATTGAAAACGCAAGCGTTTTGGCGTCGTACGAGAGCGTCGGGTCGCGAACGATTCCCGTCGGACAGTCGAAAATCACCTCCGTTGTGACGGTTCCATCCTCATTCACGCGCATTTTACAGAGCTGCGACCCCATCCGATAGTCGGCTCCCGTCTCGCGGAAAATCGCATCGGTGAGGTGGTCGGTGAGCGCAAACATCGCCTGTGCGTCGCCAAAAACAAAGTGTTTCACGTAAATAAACTCACGCGGCTGACCCTCAAAAGCGGCTTTGAGACGCGCGGTACGCCGTAATTTGCAGACTTTCAGATAAAATTCTCTCCAGCTTGGGTCGTTTCCGGGCTTTCCTGCGTCACAGAGCGCTTTGAACTCGGCCGCCAGCGCCTCGTCCGCAGACCCTTGAATGAGTGCGAGCTTCGAAAGAACGTTCGAAATCATACGTTTTTCTACGTCACACGATTTGTCCGAGCTGAACGCCTGTTTGTAGTCGAGTGAGCCGAGGTCCTGATAGATCCAGTCGCGCTCTAATCTTTGGGCGGGAAACGCGGCGGAATGACGATTCGCGATGTCCTCAGCGCTGTATTCCTGAGCAGCTGCGTACGTGCAGAACCCAATCGTCAGCAGACATCCAAGCAAAAGAATTTGCATTCGATGAATCATTTTTACTCCTTTTATATAGTTACATAGGTAGGCTGATAAAATTGTGGGGACCCCGGGAGCGCGGGCATCTTGCTCGCAAAGCCTCAGTTTAACGTATTCTGAGTGAAAGGATTGAGGTTTCGGTTTTTCCCAAAGGGACTTTTATTCATGAGTTTTGCTGGCGAGACGCCCGCGTTCCCAGGAGTTACGACCCGCGGCGTTTCGAAAGGTACTCGGCGAGCGCTTTGTCGAACGGCATGCTGGTGTCGAGCGGCAGATAGTCGGCCCCAATACGCGCACACTCCTCGGCGTAACGCGTTCGAAACGCCTGAATTTGCTGAATATAATCGTCTCGGAAACCGTCCGCATCCACCTGCATTCGCGCCGACGTTTCCGGTTCCTCCAGCTCCACAGCACCCTGAAACGGAAAATTCACCTCCGCTTCGTCCAAAAGATGCAGCAAAAGCACATCGTGTCCCGCAAATTTCAGACGCTGCAGCGCCTCAAAAACCGGTTCCTCGTCCGTCAGCAAGTCGCTCAGAATCATTACGAGGCTCTGATGTTTCAGGAGTGCGGCCGTCTGATGCAGAGATTTCGCAATGTCCGTCTTTCCATCCGGCGTGAGACGCGACAAAACCGACAGAATGTCTCCAAGCTGCGACGGTCGTGTGCCCGGCGGAATGCTGCGGCAAATATGCTCGCCGAACGTCAGAAGACCCACCGGGTCGCGCTGATGAATCATGAGGTACGCAAGCGCCGCGGCGAGACAGATTGCGTAGTCGAATTTCGTGACTTCCTGACGAAACGTGTAATTCATCGACGCGCTTTGATCCACGACGATGTAGCCCGTCAGATTCGTTTCCGATTCGAACTTTTTGATGTAGTATTTGTCCGTCTTCGCGTAAATCAGCCAGTCGATGTCCCCCGGATCGTCGCCGGGAGTGTAACGCCGATGCTCGCTGAACTCGACAGAAAATCCCTGAAACGGGCTGGAATGCAGACCGTGCAGAAAACCTTTCACGATGAACTGCGCCTTGAGATCCAGACGCTTAATACGTGCGATGACCTCCGGTTTCAGGTATTTTTCTGACGACATTTCGGATTCCGATCATGAATCTTTTGAAAAAATTCTTGATATTTAAAATATTAAAAGTTTTCCGGGTGAGGGGTTGGGAGTCGCGAGCCGCGACGGGCGAGGGCGCTTCCGCGCGAGTGACGCCCTCGTTGGGGCGAAATTGCGAGCAGTAAACACGTTCAAAAAGCCCCTCTTCCCACGACGTTTGAAGTCTTAACGGGCAGCCAGATTCTCCCGTTAGGGTGAATCGCGCGTGAAACCGAAGCCGAACGGCCCGTTATGTCGTCACGCTCGTGGGGGAACAACATTTTGAATGTTGTTTTTCCCCCAGCCCCCCTTTTCAAAAACTTCTTGATATTGAGTTTTTAGGACTTCCTTTAATATTTATCATTCGTCGCCGAACCGATCAATGTACAGCTTCCAGCGTTCTGCAATCTGCGCCTTCAGCGTCTCGTCGATTTCGAACTTGTTTTTCTTATAATTTTTGTGTTCTTCCGCATACCGTTCCAAACCGGGACGCATCTTTTCAAAGTCGCCCAGTCCGAGCTGACCGTACACTTTCTCCATAGTCCCCACTTTATCAGCGCACAGATCTTCGTAACGGATTTCAATCAACTGTTCGGGACTCATGTCGGCCGTGTCGCGGAAGTAAGCCTTGTACATTCTTTCGAGCGAGTCGAATACGAGTTCTTCGAGGTACGCACCGTTCGAAAACTGAAACGCGTCGCTCGAAAGGAACCGCTTCCACAGATTGACCGTCGAGGGATACATCGTGTAGGGATTTCTCGAAATATGAATGAACTTCGCGTTGGGATACATCTCGCGCAGCACCCGAATTCGGGCCGTGTGCGTCGGCGATTTCATCACGAGCTGACGATCGTCGCGCACCGTCAGCGCTTTGACGAACCAATCCAGCCCGTGCTTCCATCGTTCCAGCTCTTTTTCGGTGAGATTCGAGAGGTCGAGGTACTTCATGAGCGACTCGTAACGCCCCTTCCAATGAATATTGTTCGGAAATGCAAGATGATAGTACGGCGACGGCACACCCATGGCGCACAGCGCGAATTCGTCCTCTTGCGGCGTACTCCAGCCGAACGCCACATTGTCCATCGGACGCTTGTCCGGCAGTTTCAGCAGCGAGGTGAATAACTTTCGCGACACGAGAAAGATCTCCGGCGCAAAACACGAAAACGTGTCGGGACACGTAAATTGCGGGTCCCTCATCAGAATCTCATGCAGCATGGTCGTGCCGGAACGCCAGTGACCCACGATGAAAACGGGGTCTTTGGGAAGCTGTAAATTTTCGATGGTTTTCCCGTATTTGAGATTTTGAACCATCGCGAAACCCGAAACGACGGAGCTTGCGAACAGATTGATTCCGAACATCGGCCAGCGAATCGGGTTGATGAGGAACGCGTTTTTGGCGCCGAGTTTGACGAACGTACTGAAACGCATACCGTTCCACATCCGCGGGACCCACATTTTATCTTTGAATCCGCCGACTTCTTTAACTTTGATATTTGCGAGAGGTTTTTCAGCCATTTTCTGTTTCCTTCATTGAAAAAGTGATACAATTAAAGGAAGTCCTAAAAACACGATATTAAAAAGTTTTTGACCCGGTGCGACCGGGAGCGAGTAACTGGGGAAAAAACAACCTTCAAAATGTTTTTTCCCCACGACCGAGAGCGACAGTACGGGAGCGTTTTGTTTCCTCCCGTCAGGGTGGAAACACCGCCGCGGTACAAAAAAACCTTGAAGTACAACGTTCATTGTACGATCTTTACGCAGTAATGTTTTTTGTAAAAATTTCAAATCTGAGGTTTTAGAACATTCTTTAATATATTATAGCATATTTTTCAAAAATGAAAAGCCCCACTTCCTGGGAACGCGGGCGTCTCGCCCGCAAACCTCATTCTCCCGCATTCCGTGTGAATTAACCAGAAAAAACGTGCAATATTCCTCCCGCACGGTGAAAACGAAATTCAGTCTTTCGAAGCCGAGAGAAACATCTGCAAAATGTACCAGAACAACAGCGCGACCGACGCAAAAAGCGACAGCGAAGCCGCAACGTACTGGTCCGTCCGGTAACGATTCATGATGTTCGACGTGTCGTAAAGTATCGCGCAGCACGCAAACGCAATCATGACGTACGTGAAAATCGGTCCCAGCGTGAAGCTGAAAATCGCAGAAACGACGATGAGTCCCAGTGCCGCAAACCCGCCGAAAACCACGACTGAACGCAGAAACGAAAAGTCTTTGCGCGTCACGAAAACGACGAGCGTCAGCAGTGCCGTGAGCGCAAGCGTTGTGACGCCCGCCATTGCGATGACTCCGGGATAAAACGTTTTCGCGATGTAAAGCAGCGGCACGAAAATGACCGCTTCGGCCGCGACGTAAAGCCCCAGTCCCATGTACTGCGTCGCACGGCTTGCCGCGTTATTCGCCCACATCTCGGCAATCCAGCTCACGGCCAGAAACGCTCCGAGAACAACGAGCCACGACATTTGCGACTGAAACATCGTCATCGCCATATTTTCGATTCCAGGGAGGTTCAGCAAAACCGCCTCAATCCCTGCAAAAGCTGTGATTGCGCCTGCCAGATGAGCGTACGTCCTCAAAATAAACGTGCTGCGGCTTTCCGCTGGCGCTTCGGAAACCGGGTAATCCAAAAGGAAACTGTCTGTCATGATTTCACCTTCAAAGAAAAAACTAAAATTTAAAAAATGTTGAAAACACATCGAGCATTGAACTATTCTACTATAGCAGACGAACTCTAGAATGTCAAGCATTCTCCGTAATAATTTTGTAAAATTTCAAAAAATACACCGAAGAACCAAGTTTCGTCAATATTTTAACAAAAAACGAGAACGTTTATCTCTCGTAAAATACGGGGTGCGAGAGAGAAGTTAAAAATTTTTGCTAAAAATAGGCGGT
>CAYTLK010000130.1:0-10090 GCA_964438515.1 uncultured Planctomycetaceae bacterium | reverse complement strand
GAAACGACTGCCGCCGTAGCCGCCCAATGCGAAATTTTCAAGTGGAACGAGTATATCGTCTGTAAAGCAAAAAACTTTTCGTACACTTTACAAAACTCAACCATCCCAACAATCTCTACCAAACAGGTAGTCTTTTATTGTTTCCATTTTAGCAGTTTCTGATTTTTTGTCAAGGGGTGAAACGGTCAGAATTCAGAAGTTTTTTTCGTACTTCCTCCACCGTGCGGCAACGGAATTAAAATCCGAAAAATTGAGCCTTTTCCCACCTCGGATTCCAACTCGACGCGCCCTCGGTGCAGCTGTGAAATGTGTTTTACGATTGCAAGCCCCAGACCCGTTCCGCCCAGTTCGCGACTGCGCTCCTTGTGTACGCGGTAAAATCGTTCGAAAATCCGTGACGCATGTTCTTCCGGAATTCCAATTCCAAAATCCTGCACCGAAAACACCAGAAAATGCGGGAACTGACGCGATGAAAGCTCCACAATCGGAGAATTTGAATAACGTACTGCATTTATAATCAGGTTGGTGACGGCTTGTTCCAAAAGCGGTGCGTCGCCGGAAATGCAGGGGTCGTCGTATCGTACGATTTTCAGTTTCACACCCGCCTCGCGCGCCGCCTCGGAACAGGTCGCAACCGCATTTTGAAGGACTTCGACTGGATGAATTGATTCAAATTTCTGAGATGCAACGTCTTCTTTTTGTTTTTGTTCGAGAGACGCAAGAGACAAAATGTCGCGGACCAAAAAATTCAGGCGCTGCGTTTGATGCGAGAGGATTTTTAAGCATCGGTCCCTCATTTCCGGCATTTCTTTCGCGCCGTCTTCCAAAGTCTCGACGGCTGAAAGGATTCCAGTAATTGGCGTCTTGATTTCGTGAGAAACATTTGCGACAAAATCACTTCGGAACGATTCGAGCGTCGCCATTTCGACGATTTGCTGACGCAGCTGTTTCGCCATTTCGTCCACGGCGAGCGCTAAATCCCGCGTAACCCCTTTTTTCGGAACGAAAACGGTTGCGGAAACGTCTCCGGCGGCGATTTGAGCTGCACTTTCTTTAAGCTTCGCGAGCGGCAAACGAAGGCGAAAAATGATGTAAAACGTGAGGAGCGTCACGAGTCCCGCCCCCACAAGAAGCGCAAGCGCAATATTCCACACGACGCGTCCTAAAAGCGACGAAATCTCACGCATCGGCATCGAAATTCGAAGAACATAAAGGTCGTCGCCGACCTCCATCGGAAGCGCATAATAAAGCATCCAAACCTGAAGCGTCTCGCTGTAATGAATGGCCGACGCAGGGCGCCGCGTTTGAAGAACCTGCTGAATTTCAGGACGAGCATGATGATTCGGAGCCGGATGCGTTTCGGAAAATTGCGAGTCCGCAACCACATCGCCGGAGGACGAAACGACCGTAATTCGCCGTGGATCGCCCGCATACGCCCGACAAAAATCGCTGACCTTCTGAAAACGCCCCTCCGAGAGCGGCGGACGAACAAGCTCGGCCGCGATGCGCCCCTGAAAACTCAAATCTTGCTTAAGTTCTTCCATGTACGTTTTTCGAAAAGTGCCGTACTGATTCCATATAAGAAGTGCAGAAATCAAAGCAAGAGTTGCAACCAGGAACGGAACGGCAAAAAAAATCCGGTAGGAACCCTGATGCAGGTGTGTAAGATTCTTCGGGTTCCTCAGAGCTTTCGGGTTCTTCGAATCCTTCGGATTTTCGGGCTTGTTTGATTTTTGCACACTCATGATTCCGCAGCATCTTCCTTCATTCGGTAGCCGATTCCGCGAACGGTTTCAATATTGATTCCCCAATCGCCCAATTTTCTTCTTAAATTCAGGATTTGTACGTCGATGGAACGTTCCGTGACGGGATAATCGTCCCCCTTAATTTGTGCAATAATCTGCCAGCGGGTGTATACGCGTCCAGGGCGGCGCGCAAGCATGTGCAAAATTTCAAATTCGCTGAACGTCAGATCGACGGTCGTTCCGGAAAGCGTCACTTTTCGTTCGGACGGCCAAATTTCGAGCGCTCCGCACTGTACACTTTTCTTTTGCACGGGTTCCATGGAACGCCGAAGCTGAGCGCGAACGCGGGAAATCAGGATTTTGTTGCTGAACGGTTTCGTAATGTAGTCGCTTGCGCCGAGTTCCAGCCCCAGCACAATATCCGACTCCTCACTTTTGGCCGTCAGCATGATAATCGGGATTTTTGCGGTTTCCGGTTTGGCCATCAACTTTCGGCAAACCATCAGTCCGTCGATTCCCGGAAGCATCAAATCCAGCAGAATCAGGTCTGGAATTGTTTCTTGTGCTTTTTTCAAACCTGTTTCACCGTCTGCGGCTGCCGAAACGTTGGAAAAACCGTTCATTTCCAAGTTCATTTGAATGAGTTCGCGAATGGCGCTTTCATCTTCAATAATCAGAATTTTTTCATGACTCATGAATCCTCCCCCGACTGAAAACTAGAATGGAACAAAAACATGGAATTACGTTTTGTTCTAAAAACACGGCGCCTTTTGAAGCCGAATGATTTTCAGAACCGCAACGTAATTCCTGTATTGTACCCGCACAATATTAAAATTCGATGAACAAAATGTTAAGATTGTGTTATTTTTCGAGCATTTTGATGAACACGCCGCCAACGACGCTTCGAGCGGTGAAACCTCGGCGTTTTGCGGTGCTCGTAAAGTACCAGTCCGTCATTGGAACGCGGTCCGGCGTCTCATTTACGAATTTGTAAACGGGATTCATAAGCGTGTCGAAATCCTCACGATTGTTTGCAAGCGTTGCGGTCCAAACCTCCCAGTCTTCTTTCGTGTAATCGGACCGATTGTCGAGCGGCAAACCGTATTCGTTCAGAAGGGTTTTGTAGTATTTAATCTCCGTTTCCGCCACTTCCGCAGGAAACAGATTCAATTCAAACAGTTTGTCCCACACGAGATTGTACTTTTGGCTCCACGTGTCCGGCTGGTCGAACGCGAGGCGGTAGTGGTCGCCGTTTTTCGCCATTTTCACCCACTGCGAGGCAAAATCGTCCGCAGAGGCGCGGAATTTCTGCGCGTCCTCCGTTTTTCCAAGCATTTCACACAACCGGCTGTAGCACGCCAGCGCGACGATTGCTTTCACCGAAAGATTGCAGTTGTGCGCCAAATGACCTGCGAAATCGTCGGTGCAAAGCTGATTTTCCGGGTCGAGTCCTTTTTCAAGAAGGTATTCCGCCCAACGTGATATAATGTCCCAATATCGGGCCGCATAATCCGCATTTCCGTCATTTCTCGCAGCGGCGTAAAGCAAAATCAGCATATTTCCGGTTTCTTCCACGGGCATTTGATTTTCTTCCGTTTTTTCACCTCCTCCGTAACGCTGACCGTTCAGAAGCGGGTACTGACCTAAATCGTGCGACGCAAACGGCCACGGCCAGCGCCCCGAACGTGCGTATTCCATCGTGGGTGTGAGTGTCGCTTTCAGAAGCGTGTTATTTAAATAGATGAAAATCGGAGCCGTCGGGTAAAGAACATCGACCGTCGCGGCGCAGCCGTTGCTGAAATTTTCTTTCGAAACGAGGATCGGCTCACCATTTGGAAGAACGGCGAGTTTGTGGGCGCCGACCGACTGACGATACGCAATCGCGCAGAGCTGCGCATACTTTGCACCCCCTTTTGCTTCGCACGCCGCCATGATTTTCGCGTCGTAAGCCGCGCATTTTTCTGAGAGAGACTCATATTCGGAGGCCGCAAGCGTCAAAATCTCTTTGATTTCCGCACCGTCTTTGCGCCAGTAAGGTCGAAGTTTTTGACCCAGATATTCGAGACAAAATTCATCGTCGTACGCAATCATAAGGACGCGGCTTTGGGATTCTGCGGAGACTTCCGGAACGTCAAAAACGCACGCAAGTACCGGCCACCGATCGCTGCAGGCGCGCGGAAAATCTGTGTCGTCGGCTGCGGGAGACGCTCCGTTTTTCAGGAACGACGTGCGAGACGCTTCGTCTTCCGCGATGCGCATTTCTGCGCCGGAGTTTTTGCAGGACGTGAGGAACTGATAGCCCCACTCGATGCGCAAATCGTCGCCCGACCGACCCAGAATTTTCTGTTCAGAAGACCCCATCCGCAGAATATTCAGCGTTTCCGTCTCCATTCGAAGAGCCGCAACGGGCTGCGACGGATTATCGACACACAATTCTGCTGAATTATCGTAATAGATTTTCACATCGTGTTTTTTCCCATCGACGGCTTTCACGCTCCACGTCAAATACGTGACGGGACGTGCGTAAATCATGAGGTCGCCGTCCATCATGCAGGGGGTGGTGAACGTCAAAACCAGCTCGACGCCCGCCTCTTCGAACGTGTAAATCGTGCGGGTCGGAAGAACTTTAACGGATTTTTGCGTCATTGCGGGAACGTTGTATTTTGACGGCGACATCACGCCGAAGTTCTGACCGTCGATCTTGAGGAAGCTCAACAAACAGTTGATTTTACCGGTCCAATGGGTCGTATAGACGTCCGCGAGCGAGTCGCTTTGCGACCAGATGCTGAAATACGGGTCGTGAACCACGAGCGGAACGGCCGGCGCGCGTAAATCCTGCGACTGTACGACGGCGCACCCGAAAAAAACGCTCAAAAACATTAAAAAACGGCACATGTAAAATCTCCTAAAAATATGATTAACGCACAGTTTTGTTTCTAAAATCTTTGTGAAAGGTTCCACATTTTCGTGACAGAAAAAGCGATCCGAACGAACGCTGGTTCTTATTTTGACAGAAATCGTCTACATTTTCAAGGGGGGGGAGAAAATTTTTCGGAAAATTCAAGAAGGAATTTCTAAACCCGATGCATTTTGAGATTTTCGCTTCCTCTTCGTTACTCAACCGGGAAACGACTGCTTCCGTAGCCGCCCAAAGCGAAATTTTCAAGTGAAACGAGTATAAAAACCTTAAAATTGTAATTTTTGTACAAAAGCGTTGTTGTATAAAATCGTACGATAAACATTATGTTTTAAGGGTCTTTTTGTAGCGCGGCGGTGTTTCGGGAGAAAACATGAGTGTTCCTGTAATGTGGTTCTGGTCGTGGGAAAACAACATTCAAATGTTGTTACTTCGAGACAAAAAACTAAAAAAAATACGGTGGGTCTAATTGAAATTTTTTTAAACTGTGGTACAATGGAAAAAAATTGTGTTCAACGCATAAACGTTTTAGTCCCTTTCACCCTATCATTCACGAGAATTAATCATGTATATTTCTCTCGACTGGCTTTCAGATTTTGTGGACCTTTCCGGTTTAAACCCCGAAAAAATTGCGGACCGTCTGACGATGGGAACCGCTGAAGTGGAGGGAATCGAAACCGTCCATCGATGTGTGAAAGGCCTCTTCGTCGGTGAAGTCGTGAGCGCTGAAAAAATTTCCGTCACTAAAGAAGACGGTCACGAAAAAACGCTTACCGTCTGCACGGTCGACTGCGGTTCGAATGGGACTTTCCAGACGGTTTGCGGCGCTCCGAACTGCGCGCTGGGCGTCAAAGCGCCTTTTGCTCCTGCGGGAGCCGAACTCCTCGATGGTTTCAAAATCACGGAGACGGAACTTGCAGGCCGAAAGTCGCAGGGAATGCTTTGTTCTGCGAAGGAAATCAACCTCTCGCACTGGCACGAAGGGCTGTTTCTCATTCCTTCCAACGTTCCGAACGGCACGCCGATGGAGGAACTGATTCCGGAAGAGGACACGCTCATCGAAATCGACAATAAGAGCCTCACGCACCGTCCCGACCTTTGGGGGCATTACGGTTTCGCGCGCGAGTTTGCCGCCCTGTTTCACCGGGAGTTGAAACCTCTGCCGCAACTGAATCTTGAACAATTTTCAAACCTTCCGAAGATTCCGATTTGCATCGACGACAAAGACGCGTGTCCGTGCTACGGGGCGCTGTCGCTTGAAATGAAGCAGATTCCCGTTTCGCCCGTGAAAATGCAGCGTCGGCTTCACGCGCTCGGTCAGCGGACGTTCGATCTTATGGTCGATGTGACGAATTACTGCATGTTCGAGCTGGGTCAGCCGACGCATGCGTTCGACGGAGATCGGGTGGAGGAGATTCGCGTTGCGAAATACGCACAGATTTTGAAAGAGAAAAATACGTTTTCGGAAGACGGAACGTTCACGACGCTCGACAATCAGGCGCGAAAAATGCTTCCCGACGACCTTCTGATTACGAGTTTCGACGGAAAAACGATCACTCCGATTGCGCTGGCGGGCGTGATGGGCGGTCTCGATAGTGAAATCACGGCAAAAACGCAGCGGATTGTGCTCGAATGCGCCAATTTTCATGCGGCGACGATCCGTCGAACGGCCGTGCGTCTGGATTTGCGCAGCGATGCGTCGCAGCGTTTCGAAAAGAGCCAGCCTCCGATGAACACGCGCGCGGCGGCAGGCCGTATTTTACAGCTTCTGACCGACTCCGGTGTCGATTTCCGCGTCACGAGCGCTTACAACTGCGACGGCGATGAAATGACGGAATATCGTCCGTTAAAGCTCGCGTCCGGCGTTTTGGATCGTCTGGCGGGAATTGAGCTTCCGCACGAACAGATTCTTGGAATTTTGCACTCCCTCGGATTCCGCGGCGAGTATGCGTCCGACGGAACGCTCGACGTTCAAATTCCTCCGTTCCGCAGCAAGAAAGACATTTCGATTCCCGAGGACATTGTGGAAGAAGTGCTTCGCGTGTACGGTTACGACCAAATTCAGCCCGTGATGCCGAAGGTGGAAATCAGTCCGCTTGTGATGAGTCCTGAAATCCGTTTGGAACACAAGGCGCGTCACCTCCTCACGATGGCGCACAACTTCATTGAGGTGCATAATTACAGCTGGTTTGACGATAATTGGGACAAAACGATTGGTTTTGAGCCTGCAAATCCGATTGAATTCGCGAATCCGACGACATCGTACAACCGTTTTCTCCGCACGACTTTGATGCCGAACCTGCTTCGTCTGGCGGGAAAGAACCGCGGTTTCCGCGACCAGTTCCGTTTCATGGAGTTCGGTCACGTATACTCGCTCATCGACGAGCCGCGTCCGGAGATGCAGGCGTGTGCGACGGACAAAAAGTTTCCGAAAGGCGCGATTGCGCGCAGTAAAAACTGGATTGGACGCTGCTGGGAACGCACACATCTGGCGGGTTTGAGTTACGCAACGGCTGCGTACGGAACGCTGGAGGACCACTACCGCAACATCAAAGGGGCGCTCGAAGATCTCGGAAAACTCCTCGGAACCTCTTTCTCGTTCACTGCCGGAACGCCTGAAAACGCGACGATTTCCGACTCGAAAGCGCCTTGGATGCAGGACGGTTTCTGGGTCGAAGTTTATCAGGGCGATGTCAAAAACGGGAAAAAAGTCGGAACGCTCGGCGTGCTGGACGGAAAATTCCTCAACACGATTGTGTCGGAAGGCGGTCAGGTCGTTTGGTTCGAGTTGGAGTATTACAAACTCGACACTCCGATTTTCCCGGAAGGAAAATTCAAAGGAATGCCCGTCTATCAGGGATCGTGGCAGGATTTTTCGCTCGTGTGGAACATCGACGACGGTTACGAAGCGCTCGACGCGAAGCTTGCCGAGTTCCATCATCCGCTGCTGAAAGGACGTGATTTCGTCTATTTTTACAAAGGAAAAGGCCTCGAAAAGACTCAGGGGAGCTACACGTGGCGACTCTGGCTCGGTTCCGACGAACGCACGCTCAGCGGCGAGGATATTGATGATTTCCGTACAAAATGGCTCGACTTTTTGAAGAAGGAAAACATTGCGATTCGCAGTTAATTTCAGTGAGTTTCAGTGATTTTCAGCAAGTTGCGGAGTTTGAGCTGAAAAAAGTGACGAAAATTTCACTTTTGCGGCGTCGAATACAATCAGGAGCAAAATATGGGTTTGAACCCGGAACAGGCGCTGGCCGTTCACACACTTCGAGGGCCGCTGCTTGTGCTTGCGGGAGCCGGCTCCGGAAAAACGCGGGTCGTAACGATGCGAATCGCGGAACTTATTCAGCATGGAACGGCGCCGGAACGGATTCTGGCAGTTACATTTACGAACAAAGCGGCGGCGGAGATGCGGGAGCGCGTGCTTCAGCTTCTGTATCCGAACACGCGTCCTCCGAAAGGAACGCCGATTCCGGAAGTTTCGACGTTTCACTCCCTTTGTGTGCGGATTTTACGCCGAAATATCACCCATTTGGGGTATCCGGAACAGTTCGCAATTTACGATCGAAACGACCAGGAAAGCCTTGCGGGCCGCGTAATGAAGGATCTGGCGACGAACATGGGCGGAATGCGCCCTTCCGACCTCATCAACATCCTCAGCCGCTGGAAAACGCAGGGAATTCGTTCGGAAAATGCGGACCGTTATGCAGAAAATGACCGCGAAATCATTGCTTCGAGCGTTTATCGGCGCTATCAGACGGCCTTGAAAGCGTGCGGAGCCGTCGATTTTGACGATATTTTGCTTCTGACGGAGGATCTTCTTCGTGATTTTCCCGACGTTTTGCGAGCCGAACGCGACCGTTTCGACCAAATTCTCGTCGATGAATATCAGGACACAAATCTTACACAGTATCACATTATTCAAAAGTTGGCGGAAGAACATCGGAATTTGTGTGTTGTGGGGGACGACGACCAGTCGATTTATGCGTGGCGCGGCGCCGAAGTGACGCATATTTTGCGCTTCAAGCAGGATTGGCCGGAGGCGAAAGTCGTAAAACTCGAAACCAATTATCGTTCGACGCACGAAATCATCAAATGGGCGAATCGCCTCGTTGCGTTCAATCGTGTGCGGCACCCGAAAGTGCTTCGAGCGACCGTCTCGGGGGATGTTCCGCGCGTTTTGCAGTGCCGCGACCCCGACGACGAAGCAACCAAGGTTGTGAGTGAAATTCGCCGCAGAATTCAAGCTCGAATTTGCCGACCGAACGACATTGCGGTGCTTTTTCGCACGAACGAACAGTCGCGGGCGTTCGAAATGGAGTTTCAGCGTCAAAACGTTCCGTACACCATCGTCGGAAGTATGTCGTTTTTTGACCGAAAAGAAATTCGCGATTTACTCGCATATTTACGCGTCATTCTGAATCCTCGGGACGAAGTTTCTCTTTTGCGCGCCATCAACACGCCGCCTCGCGGAATCGGTCAGACGACGATGATTCACTGCATGGAAACCGCTTTGGCGCAGCACCGTCCGCTCTGGGAGCTGCTCGGCGACGCGGCGGGACTTGCAAGCGCAAAGGTGAGTTCCAAAACGATTGAATCCATCACGAAATTCCGTCAGCAAATTCGTGCGTTGCAGGCTCGCGCGCGTCAGGTGCCGGTCGACGAACTCGTGCAGACGCTCATCGATGAAATCAGTTACCGAAATGAAATTGAACGACAGAACGAAAAGCTGAACGATCGGGAACTGCGGTGGAATCTGGTAGAAGAATTCGTCAATTCGGCCGCCAGTTTCGTACGAAAAGAGGAAAAACCGAGGCTTTCGAATTTTGTACAGCAGCTTTCACTCCTCGATCGCGACGATACGGGAAACGACAAAGACGAACAGCTTCAAAATGAGGCGGTCATTTTAATGACGCTGCATGCGGCCAAAGGTTTGGAGTTTCCGGAAGTCTACATGGTTGGGATGGAGGAAGGGTTTTTGCCGCACAAAAAGTCGATCGAGAACGCATTTGCGGACGATGTTGCGGAGGAGCGGCGCCTCTGTTACGTGGGAATGACGCGTGCGAAACGTCGGCTCACGCTCTCGCTTGCGGTCGAACGTATGAAGTGGGGCCAAATGCGGAAAACGATTCCGAGTCGATTTATGTACGAAATGACGGGGCACGCGGAGAATCCGCTTTACGCGAAGATTCTTCGGGGTGAAGCTCAAAATCCGCCGAAAAAACGGAAATGAATACGCATACATTCCTGATATTAGGAGTTTTCCGGGTCGCGAGCCGCGACTGGCGATAGTGCTATCGCGCGAGTAACGCCCTCGTTGGGGCGAAAACGTCGAACAGAAAGCGTCTGGGGAGAGGGGCGGCTTGCAAAAAGCCCATCTCCCCACGACCGTGAATTCTTGACGGGCAGCCAGATTCTCCCG
>CAYTLK010000129.1:0-10285 GCA_964438515.1 uncultured Planctomycetaceae bacterium | reverse complement strand
AAAAATGAAAATTTTTTCATAAATTTTAACGGCTAAGTCCGACAGACTGTTAGGCCCCCTGGGAGCGCGGGCGTCTCGCCCGCATAACCCCATGAATGAACGTTCCTTTGAGGAATTATGCGGGCAGGATGCCCGCGCTCCCAAGAGGGATGAATTAGGGTTTTTCCGACTGCAAACAACGGATTCCATCGTCCAAATCACCCTAATTCCACTCACTTCGTTCGTTGCATTACGGGCTTGCGGGTCTCAAAAATCCGCGCTTGCAAGGCGAGCGGCGGGCTTTTTGCCCGCTGTAAGTGCGGAGCCGTCACACCGGGGACGCGCCTTGGACCGTCAAAAATCGAATGCGACGAAAGACCGAACCGCCGGGGGGGTAAGCCCACGGAAAATAAGGATTAAACCTTAAACTCAACCTATCTCCCCGAATCGTTCGGACTCCGGCTCTCTTGAAACGTTGGGAACTCCGTTTTTTCACTTTTTTTGCAAAAAGACATCAAATTTTACGCTAAAAGACATGAAATTCTGAAAAGTCGGTGTATAATGGTATATCATTTGTATACATTTAACGTGAAGGTTTCTTCACTTTATAATTAATAAAGGAGTCCGTGATGACCGCTATGAATTTTGTCCAATTGCAGAATCGTCATTTTGGAATGTTTATCTTGCTGAGTGTGCTGTTTCTCGCGGGACAGGGACGGGCTGACGACTTCACGTCGAACGGCGTGATGAAACTTTGGCTCGACGCAAACGACACCGCAACCGTCACGGTCGATGCCGACAATCGCGTCACCGCCTGGGGGGACAAGTCGGGGAACGGTTATTCCGCAACAGGTTCCGCAAACGACAGCGTCAAACTGCTGACCGACGCGAATCTCAATAACAAATCCGCCGTTTCGTTTACGGCAGCTCAGCCGGGTTTGAACATTTCCGGAGGAATCGACGTCACGGGCGCACGGTCTATTTTTATCGCATACAACAATCAAAGCTCAGCGGGTTTCAACTCCGAAATCATTGGAACTGCAACAGGCGCGATGATTGATACGGCGATTGGACGTACTTATTCAGGTCACGGCGACGGAATTCGTTTTCGAAACGGCAATTCAAACGGTCACCCTTTTCCAAGTGACTTTCCCAACGGCGGTGCACTCCTGACGGCAACGCAGTCGTTGGATACATCCACAAACACTGGGACGCTGAATGCGGCTCTGTCGCAAGGGACTACCGTCTCAACGGGGACCGTCGATTCTACGAATGCTTTCTTGTGGACGATGAAAGATACTTTGGGAATCGGCTGGGGGAAGTTCGAAGGTCGCGCATTCACCGGGAATCTGTCGGAAATGCTCGTTTTTAACCGAGTGCTGGACGCGAAAGAGTCGGCCGTGGTCAGCACGTATCTGTCTGATAAATACGGAATGGCAAACACGGCTGCGGCGGACACGTACCTGTGGAACACTTCGGTCGATTCCGGAGTTTGGACGGCCGACACAAGCTGGGCGTATGGTTCGAAACCGTCGGGACCTTCTGCGGTCTGGTTCAGCAATCCCGACACGGCGACCGCCCGAGCGATTGCAGTCGATTTGACCGGCGCGAGTCTTACGGCTGCGGCGGGAGAAACGTGGACGTTCGACGTGGACGCCAACACGACTGCGACGCTTTCGAACGGCGGAATCAGCGGAGCCGGCGCTCTTGCGAAAACGGGTGCCGGCACACTGACGCTCACAGCCGCAAGCTCGTACACAGGAACGACGACCGTGGACGGCGGAACGCTGAAATTCGAAAAGCCTTCAGGAAGCGGAACTTGGTATTTGTACACCAGTGAATTCAAAATCAACAACGGTGCAACGCTTCAATTCATCAAAGACACCGGGGCAAATGACCAAATCTGGTTTCAGACGGCAGCCGGGAACAAATTCACGTTCGACAGCAACGGCGGCGGAACGATTGATACCGGAAGCGGGTTCAATATGGTGATTGATAAAGCGACGACCGTGACGACCAACGGCGGCGCGAAGAACTGGATTACCGGCGCAAGCGGCTTCAACCTGAACGCGAACAGCACGTTTACGTTCGACGTGGCCGCTGGAACCGACGCGAGCGGTGAAGACCTTGAGGTTTCCACTCGATTATGGAACGGGAACGATTCCTTGGTTAAAACCGGCGCGGGAACGCTGGTTCTTTCGGGTGCGAACACGTACACGAAAAGCACGACAATCGACGGCGGAAAATTGAGTATCAGAATAAATCAAAACAGTAATCTGGATATCACCACCAGCGAATTCAAAATCA
This sequence comes from uncultured Planctomycetaceae bacterium, assembly GCA_964438515.1. Lineage (GTDB taxonomy): Bacteria > Planctomycetota > Planctomycetia > Pirellulales > Thermoguttaceae > RGIG3701. Next base: position 7,999 of record CAYTLK010000129.1, on the reverse strand, counting down.
ACAATGGTTCGACCCTTCAATTTCTCCGAGGAACGGGAACGTCCAACCAAATCTGGTTTCAGATGACAGACGGGAACCAATTCACCTTCGACAGCAACGGAGGCGGCACGATTGATACGGGAAGCAATCTGAATCTGGTTCTGGCGAAAGCAACGACATTCACGACCAACGGCGGCGCGAAGAATGTGATTACCGGCTCAAGCGGGTTCAACATGCACGTGTCCGATGCGATTACGTTTGACGTGGCCAAAGGAACCGACGCGGGAGGCGTAGACCTCGACGTTTCGGCACCCTTGTGGAATAACGGAGGAACCGTGGTCAAAACCGGTGCGGGAACGATGGTTCTGTCCGGCGCAAACACGTACACGAAAGGCACGACGATTTCCGAAGGAAAACTCATCATCACCGGCAATACCGCGTCCTCCTCATTTGACATCGCCAGCGGCGCAACACTCGAAATTGCCAAATACCAAACCCTGTCGCGGACCTTTTCCGGCACTGGAACATTGAAATTGACCGGAAATGGAACGTCCGTCTCTCACTTCAATATTTCGGGTGCGACGATTGCCGATTTTTCGGGTCTGACCCGCATTGAAGGCGCACGGGTTCACGTTCAAAATACCACCAAAACGTTCCCGGGCAAAGTTGCTGTTTCGAACAATGGACAGCTTTACGTACAGGATGGAACGGTGGACGCTGCACTCACCATTGCCGGGATTGGAACGCATGAAGTTGAAGGCGACCTGGGAGCGGTTCGGCTCCAGAACGGAACGCTCAACGGCTCCATCACGCTTTCCGACAACGCTTCGATGATGGCGTATGCCGGAACTGGAACCGTGAATTCCACGATCGATTTGGCCGGACATACGCTGAGCATTTCCCAAGGGAATGTCGATAGCAATCGGAGGAATTTCGCTCTCAACGGCATCATTTCCGACAGTTCGGAAGGAAAAACCGGGATGCTTGTGCTGGACTTAAACAAGACGACGACAATTAACGGCGCAAACACGTACTCCGGCGGAACGACGCTGAAACAGGGAACCGTCATTTTCTCTAACGACAGCGCGTTTGGAACGGGACTCATCACCCTCAAAGGCGGAAATTTCCAGCAGTCGGGTGCGCGTACGCTCGCAAACGATATTACCGTGACCGGAACCGTTGCCATTGCGTTAGGCAGTGGTGCTGACATGAGATTGAACGGCAATCTTTCTGGCAATGGAATCATCAACCGATCTGGAAACAACACGCTTTGGCTTTCCGGTGACAGTTCCGCATTTTCTGGCACACTGAATGCGAACGAAGGAAATACCTACCTTCATAAAACCACGGCAGGAAGTGCCTCGGCAACGTGGAATATCGCATCAACGGTCTCTGCGTGTCTGGACAATACCACGGCAGCTTCCATCGATCACATTTCTTTAGGAGCCATTATCGGTTCCGGAACGTTGCGCAACGATAGAGCGGGGTTGGTCATTTACGACATCGGCGGGTTGAACCTGTCGGGCGCCGCCGCGCCGACTTTCTCCGGGACGATTACCGACGGTTACAACGGCACCATTGGCCTCAACAAAGTCGGAACCGGCACACAGATTCTATCGGGGACGCTTTCCTATTCCGGTCCCACGACGATTTCTGTCGGCAATCTGGAGCTGGCGCCGAACGCGAATGCGTACAATCTGAATCAGCTGACCATCGCAAAAGACGCATCGCTGGTGCTTGATATTGCGGGCGATACGGATTTCGCGAAGATTCATCTCGACGATGTGCCGACGTACGACGCCGCAGGATTTTTGGATTTGGCGTTCGTCGGAGGTTACACTCCCAGCTCGACGAGCCAGTCGTACAATTTGATCGGCGGCGCGCTCGGAACGGAAGACCTGAATCTGACCGACTGGCTGCTTCCCAACCTTCGTTACGAGTGGGGCTTGAACTGGTACGCAGGAACGAACAGTTTGATTCTTCAGCGCGACGCGAATGCGATTCCAGAGCCTTCGACGTGCATTCTCCTTCTTCTCGGCGCGTTCGGCCTGATTCGTCTGCGCCGCAAAAACGCAAGCAGGTAAAGAATGTAGAAACCTGATTTTCACCCTCACCCCGCAGCGGATATTGAACCCTCTGCGGGGTTTTTCTTTGAATTTTGCCCACTTTTTACCGTTTTGCGCAAAAAGACATCGCGTTTTGCGCAAAAATGACTTGCTATTCAGAAAGGGCGGTGTATAATTTAACCTATAATAAAATAGAGTTTAAAGGGGAACCAATTTCTGAAAGGGAATGACAAATGCAACTGAACGTTTTACAGAGTTTCGTCCTGCGGCTTTTCACATTGTCGGCGGTCCTCACGATGGCGGGAACATCCTCCCTGGCGGAAGTTGTCGTCAATACAACGGCAGGAACAATCACGGGCGACGGCGCGTACGCTGACGCCATCGCGCTGACCGCAAACACCACCGTCACACCCTCTTCCGGGAATACAATCACCCTGAACGGCGCGCTTTCCGGCGCTTTCGGTCTGACGCTGGCATCCGACAATCTGACGCTGGCTGCCGCCAACTCCTATTCCGGCGGAACGACGATTACCGCTGGAACGCTGAAAATCACCCATGCCAACGCGTTGGGCGGAGGCGCAGTGACCCTCAACGGCGGAACGCTGGAAATCGGGGCGAATCTTACGGTAGCGAACAATATCGTTGCGGCGGCGAATACCTCAAGCACGATTTATCGCGATGGCGAACTAACTCTTTCCGGCAAATTTTCTGGTTCCGGGACAATAACCACCGCAGGAACGGGAAATAACTCCACACGCCTGTCGGGTGATAACAGCGGGTTTTCTGGAACGTTCAACTCCAGTTTTGTGAATACTATTTTTACTTCGGCGGATGCAGGAAGTTCCAGTGCGACTTGGAATATCACCACAGGAACATTGTCTACGCAGAATATTGCAGCGGATTCGTTCATCAAATTGGGTGCACTTTCCGGCTCTGGCGAGCTGTTCAACGATTCGACGGGGCTGAATACCTTCGTAATCGGCGAAAAATTGGTCAATGCTACGGATTCCGCAACTTTTTCAGGTAAAATTCAGAACAACTATAACAATGCCGCGGACAACAGAATAGTCGCCATCACCAAAGTCGGAACGGGCACACAGACTTTGTCTGGAAATAGTACATACACTGGTGTCACGACGATTGACGGTGGCACGCTGAAGTTCCAAAGAATGGCGGGAAGTGGAAACGGGTATCTGAATACCAGTGAATTTAAAATTAACAACGGTTCCACCCTTCAATTCGGCAAAGAAACGGGTGCTGGAAACCAAATCTGGTTTCAGGCCGCCGGTGGTAACAAATTCACCTTCGACAGCAACGGCGGCGGCACGATTGATACCGGGACCGGCATGAATTTAGTTCTCAATGCGGCAACGACGACTTTTACCACCAATGGCGGTGCGAAGAATCTGATTACCGGCACCAGTGGATTCAATTTCAATTACGCAGATGCCGTGATTACGTTTAACGTAGCCAAAGGAACCGACGCGGGAGGCGTAGACCTCGACGTTTCGGCACCCTTGTGGAATAACGGAGGAACCGTGGTCAAAACCGGTGCGGGAACGATGGTTCTGTCCGGCGCAAACACGTACACGAAAGGCACGACGATTTCCGAAGGTACGCTGAAAATTATCGGAACGGCGAAAACCTCCGGGTTCGATATTGCGGAAGGTGCGACGCTCATAATCGATACGACGGCAGGCAATCGCGATTTCGGCGCAAGTCAAACCTTTACCGGGTCCGGTACGTTTATCAAAACCGGGGCAAATAACTTACGATGGGGCGGCGCTGTCGCAACGTTCGCGATGACGGGCGGCGAAATTCGCGTCGAAGGCGGAACGCTTACAGGCGGTTCAAACAATAATGAAATATGGACAAATAACAAATCCTCGCTGTACGTTGCAAGCGGCGCAACGTTTGCCGGCGTGGAAGCAAATGTCCGCGTGGACGCGCTCACTGGAAGCGGAACGATTTCAACGGGATACACTCCCTCAGGTACCAGTTATAGAAACTTTACTTTCGGCGTGAATAACGGGTCAGGCACGTTCTCTGGAACGCTCTCCAACGGCAACGCAACTGGAAACGTCGTCAAAGAAGGAACCGGAACGCAGACGTTTACCGGAACGCTTTCCTACACTGGAACGACGACGATTTCTGCCGGAACGATTTCAATTGATGGTACCGCAAAAATCGGCACCGGAGCGATTACGGTCAACGGAACCCTCGCGCTGAACGACACGACCCAAACGCTGACCAATCTGTCCGGGTCGGGAACTGTTACGGGAACACAAAATCTGACGCTGAAAGTCACTGGAAACGACACGTGCGATTACACGGGCAATATTCAAATCGGATCCGCAACGCTGATTAAAACGGACACGGGACGAACTCGATTGGGAAAGACCGGAGGAGCAAGTTCGACGATCGGCGCCTATCGGATTCAAGGCGGGTACCTCTGCTTGCCTTCATCACTTAGCAGTAACACCTCAAGCATTACTTTAGACGGTGGAGTTCTTCAGAAAAATGGCGACACAAGAACCGCGGATGGCGATGCAAGCGATACCACGCTTGCGAACCCGATTTTCGTAACGTCAAACGGCGGCGGACTGATGGCGGGCTGGCACAGCAACCTCGTTCTGACCGGCAGCATTTCCGACGAGGAAGGACAGACCGGCGGCACGCTGAGAATCGTTGCGGATTCGGGAAGTGTCGTGCTTTCGGGTGCCGGAGTGGTGAATCTTACGGGTTTTCTGGACGTGAATTCCGCTTTGACCCTCAGCAAAAACACAACGTTCGGCGGCCTGACGGGTTCGAGTAACGTGCAAAATAACGGCGTCCTGACGCTCAACGTCGCGGCTGGAGCAACTCCGAACTTTGCGGGCACTTTGAGCGGTTCCGGCTCGCTGATTAAAACGGGGGACGGCGTTCAAACGTTTTCCAATTCGACCAACCCCATCGGTCCGATGACGATTTCTGCCGGGTCGATTGAGCTGGCGCCGAACGCGAACGCGTACAATCTGAACCAGCTGACCATCGCAAAAGACGCAACGCTGGTGCTTGATATTGCGAGCGACACGGATTTCGCGAAGATTCATCTCGACGATGTGCCGACGTACGAAGACGCCGCAGGATTTTTGGATTTGGCGTTCGTCGGAGGTTACACTCCCAGCTCGACGAGCCAGTCGTACAATTTGATCGGCGGCGCGCTCGGAACGGAAGACCTGAATCTGACCGACTGGCTGCTTCCCAACCTTCGTTACGAGTGGGGCTTGAACTGGTACGCAGGAACGAACAGTTTGATTCTTCAGCGCGACGCGAATGCGGTTCCGGAACCTTCGACGTGCATCCTTCTGCTTCTCGGCGCGTTCGGCCTGATTCGTCTGCGCCGCAAAAACTTTTGAAACTAAATTACAAAAATCATACAAAAAGCACAAAATTCAAACATTGTGCTTTCTTCATGTTCTCAAAAGACGGCGGCGCGGCGGCGTTCGGGAAGTTTTGGAATTTCTTTTGGAAGTTCTGCCGAGTCCCCCCTTTTCTTTCCCTGAAAATGTGTTACACTTATACTTGATTGCGCGCGCCTCCTATCCAAACTGAAGACGGGGCGCGGCGGCAAGGTTTTGAGAATTCTCTATTATTTGTCCGATGGATTTAGTTTTTAGAAAGTAGTTTGTATTTCATGAAGGAAAATGTCCGTTCTGTTGTAACACCGCTGCCGATGTCCGTAGAAGAAGTTTCCGCGCGCGGTTGGGACCAAGTTGATGTTGTGTTTGTGTCTGGCGACGGGTATGTGGATCATCCGTCTTTTGCGACCGCTTTGCTCGGTCGATGGCTCGAATCGAATGGTTTTCGCGTTGCGATTCTGGCTCAGCCGGACTGGAAGTCGTGCGACGCTTGGACGAAATTGGGCCGTCCGCGTCTTTGTTTCGCAATCAGCGCTGGAAATATGGATTCCATGGTGAATCATTACACGTCCAATCGCAAAGTTCGTAATGTGGACGCATACACCCCAGGCGGTCGAATCGGGCTGCGTCCCGACCGAGCCTCTGCCGTTTACTGCCAGCGCGCCCGCGAGGCGTTTCCTGGCGTTCCGGTGCTCGTCGGAGGGGTGGAAGCGAGTCTGCGCCGTGTCGCACATTATGATTATTGGAGCGATAAAGTCCGCCGAAGCGTTCTGTTGGATTCGAAAGCCGACATTTTGTCGTTCGGGATGGGAGAGCGCTCGCTGCTCGAAATCGTGAAGCGTCTCGACGCCGGGGTTCCTGTTTCGGAAATCCACGATATTCCCGGAACGGCGTACCGTCTGGGCGCGTCGGAGTTCATGCTGAAGAACGAGGAAGGCGAAGCATCGATTGATGCGTCGAAACTGCCGGAAAATATCGTAATGCTTCCTTCGACGGAGGCCGTGATGGAGGACAAAAAGCTGTTTGCCGACATGACGAAGACGATTTATGAAGAGATGAATCCCTTCAGCGGACGTCCTCTCTTTCAGCAGAGCGGAACGGAAGCGGTGATTGTGAATCCGCCTTCCAAACCGCTTTCGACTGAGGAAATGGATACGATTTACGGTCTTCCGTTCACTCGCTGCGAGCATCCGAGTTACGGCGACGCGAAAATTCCCGCTCTGCAAACCGTACGAGATTCCATTCAGGCGGTGCGAGGCTGTTACGGCGGATGTACGTTCTGTTCCATCGGCGCGCACGAGGGGAAAGTCATTCAGTTCCGCTCGAAAGAGTCGATTTTGGACGAAGAAAAACGAATGACCGAGGACGTGCATTTTACTGGAACCATTTCCGACATCGGAGGCCCGACGGCCAACATGTACGGTACGGGATGCACGAATCCGGACGCGCAAAAGGTCTGCAAACGGACCAGCTGTCTCTATCCTGAAATTTGTACGAATCTCAACACGAGTCACCGTGCGTACTTGGACGTTCTGACTGCGGCTCGCGAGGTCGAGGGAGTGAAAAACGTGTTCATTGCGTCGGGAATTCGTACGGATTTGGCGCAGCACGCCCCGGAATATCGTGAATTCATGGACGCACTGGTCGGTTTCCACACTGGAGGACATTTGAGTGCCGCGCCGGAACACATTTCGAGCGACGTTCTTCGCTGCATGCACAAGCCGAACATTGAGGAATTCGACCAATTCGTCACGGATTTTGAAGAAACGACGGACCGTCTGGAAAAGAATTACTATACGGTTCCGTACTTTATTTCGTCGCATCCCGGCTGCACGCTCGACGATATGGTGAAACTGGCGGAATACATTCATCAGAACGGTTACCGCCCCCAGCAGGTGCAGGATTTTTATCCCACTCCGTTTTCGATCGCAACGTGCATGTATTACACGGGTCTCGATCCGATGACGGGCGAGGAAGTGTATTGCGCTCATGGAGACCGTCAGCGCCGTATGCAGAGAGCGATGCTGCAGTATTTCAAACCCGAAAATTACTACGTCGTACGCGATGTTTTACGTGAAACGGGACGAACGGACCTCATTGGAAACGATTCGCGTTGTTTGATTCCCACGCGTGCGCCTGAAAGAACCGAGACGGTGGAACGTGCGGACGCGGAAGGCGGCGGATATCGTCAGCGCTCCCGTGATGAAAATGAGGCGCAGGAACAGCGCGCGTATCAGCAGGCGAGCAAAGAAGAGGGGGCGACGGGCTTCGACTCTCGGCGCGACCGGGACGGCGGCGGACGTTTCGGCGATCGTGACGGCGGAAGACGCTTTGAAGACCGCGACCGTGGCGGACGTTTCGGCGATCGTGACCGTGGCGGACGTTTCGGCGACCGCGACCGTGGAGGACGTTTTGGCGACCGCGACCGTGGAGGACGTTTTGGCGACCGGGACGGCGGAAGACGCTTTGAAGACCGCGACCGCGGCGGACGTTTCGGAGACCGGGACGGCGGAAGACGCTTTGAAGACCGCGACCGCGGCGGACGTTTCGGAG
>CAYTLK010000128.1:6730-10293 GCA_964438515.1 uncultured Planctomycetaceae bacterium | reverse complement strand
ATACAATAATGTTTTTTTGTAAAAATTTCAAATCTGAGGTTTTTAGAACTTCCTTTAAGATTTTGGGGATTGTGAGTTTGTAAAATTGTGAGATTGTAGTTTAATCGTTGTTTGAATGAATGGAGGGGGGATTCATGTTGCAAAGGGCCAAAAAACGAGGGTTCACGCTCGTGGAACTTCTCGTCGTAATTGCAATTATTGGAATGCTCGTGGGACTGCTTTTGCCGGCAGTTCAACAGGCTCGTGAGGCGGCGCGTGTGATGCAGTGCGGAAACAACCTCAAAAATCTGGCGCTGGCGGCGCTGAATGTTGAGAGTTCGGCCCGCTCATTTCCGTCTGCCGGCTACGGTTATTTGTGGGTCGGCGACCCGGAAGGCGGTCTCGATTCAAAACAGCCGGCGTCCTGGTGTTACACGCTGCTTCCGGCGCTCGAACAGAACGCACTGTTTCAGCTTTCAAGTGACGGAGCCGTTCCAGAATCGCCGTCCGACACGCAAAAGTCCGGGGCAAAAACCGTGATGGAGACGCCGCTTTCCGTGTTTCACTGTCCGTCCCGCCGCAGTCCGAAACTGTACGAAAGCCGAAGCGGTGTGGGACTGCGAAACGGCGGAACGATGCCGACTCAATCCACAAAATGCGACTATGCGGCCTGCTGCGGGACGTACAATTCCGGAGGTTCCGTCTGGTCGTACAACGGACCTTCAACAACGGACGTCGCGGGTTACAGATCGAGCAAAAAATGGCCCGACTATTCCAGCAATCACACAGGTGTTACTTACATTTTTTCAAAAACAACCGTCGGGTCCATTCGTGACGGGCTGAGCAACACCTATTTGTACGGCGAAAAATTCCTTGAACCGGAACTGTATGAAAGCATGTATTATTCCGGTTCAAACATCTGCGGCGCAAACGATTACAGTCACTGGTGCGGCTCCGATGCGGAGGTTTTGCGTTCCAGTTTCGGCGGCTCCTACAGCGGCACGACGTTTTCGCAATCGAGTTCTGCACGCACACCCACCCAGGATCGTACCGGCTACCGAGGCGTTTATATTTTTGGAAGCGCCCATTCCGGAACCTGTGGAATGTCGCTTTGTGACGGTTCCGTTCAAAGAATATCATACAGTATCGATGCGGAAATCCATCACTGTCACGGCGAGCGAGCTTCAGGAAAAACAGCGGCCGGCGTCGCGTTGAATTAAGGCGATGGATTAAACGATGGATTCAGAGTGATTGAATATCGTACATGTCGGAGCGCGGAATTCCTGAATTCAGGAAGGAACCTGTAGTTTTTTCGAAAAGAAAAACGGCTGCGTAAAACAAACGCGCAAAATGCTGCGTAAATTAATTGTACAAATCAATCGTACAAGTTGATTATGAAAACAAATCGCAAAAATCAATTAAATTAATGGAAAGCTTTTATTGGGGGAAATTGAACGATGCGTATTCAGCGGACGGGTTTCACGCTCGTGGAACTTCTGGTTGTGATTGCAATTATTGGAATGCTTGTGGGGCTGCTTTTGCCGGCGGTTCAGCAGGCTCGCGAGGCGGCTCGTCAAATGCAGTGCGGAAACAACCTCAAACAAATGGGGCTGGCGGCGCTTAATCACGAATCTTCGGTCCGTACGTATCCCGCCGGCGGCTGGTATTATTATTGGAAAGGCGACCCGGATTTGGGGTTCGGCTACATGCAGCCCGGAAGCTGGGCGTATTCCATGCTTCCGTTCATCGAACAAAATGCGCTGTTCCAGCTGGGAACCGACACAAATGTGACGGAAATCACTCCCACGCAAACATCAGGAACAAAAACACGCTGTCAGTCGCCGATTCAGGTCTTCAACTGTCCGTCTCGACGTTCCGCAAAACTTTATTACATGCGCGACTGCGGCTTGGACTGCGACTCCATGACGGAATGCGTCAAAGGGGATTATGCGGCCAACTTCGGATCCAGCACCACGGGATTCAACAACGGCGCCAATCAGTCCACCAACTCTTCGTGGAGCAGCAGTTTGGCGTGCGGACGAAATAAAACTTGGAAGGATCCGGAAGCAAACGGAGTCATTTACGATTATGGGGCCGCGTCCATCGGTCAAATTCGCGATGGAACGAGCAATACGTACCTCATCGGCGAAAAATACCTGGCGCCGGGCGCGTATGAAGCAACTTCCACGTGTTTTTGCTACACGGACGACATCAGTGTTTACGGAGGCTGTGACGGCGACAACGAACGTGTTGCAACGGTCGATACACGTTTGCCGATGCAGGATCGCGAGGCGTACGAGGTGAATACGTCGTATCGTTTTGGAAGCAGTCACGCCGGCGCGTTCGGAATGGTGATGTGCGACGGTTCCGTCCAAAGAATTTCCTATTCGATCGACGGTGAAACCCACGTGTATCTCGCAAATCGCGCCGACAATCAGGCGGTGACAATTCCGTAAACCGGGGCCGAATCCGTCTCCGCATGCGTTTCCGTACGTCTGCATGCATTTCCGCGAGCAGAAATGCACTTATTGTAACAATAATCAAAGAAAGAAGGGAAAAACTGGGTTTGTGTCCGTTTTTCCTTCCTTCATTTTTAAAATCGGTGCCGTTGGAATGAAAGAACCTCTTTTTTTTGTAAAATGTCCGACTTGTGAAACGCAGATTCCTTTTGAGGATGAAACCCAGTTGGGACTTATTATTCCGTGTCCCCGCTGTGGATGTATGGTTCTCGTGCAAAAATCTCAGGCCGAAATTCAAGAGGGTTCGGAAAATTTTACAAGAACTGAAGATGAAGAAACTCTGAACGAAAATCGGACAGAAAATCGGAGTGAAAATACAGCTGCGGAGAAAAACGTACAGATTCCTGAATCTGTGACGCCGACCGCACGAAAGGTGCTTCCTCCTGCGCCGCCCGTTTCTCTCCCCCCGTCAGATTCCTCAGCCCCCTCGAATTACGCAGAATCACAAGTTGCGCCAAACTCGCCAAGCTCATCAAATTCATCAAGCTCATCAAATTCATCAAATTCATTAAACACTCCAAACGTCCCAAATACACTCAATCTTGAGGAAAGCGACGACTCAGAATTTGTGTTCGAAGGAGAGTCGCCCGCCCCATTGAGCCGAAAGACGCTGATTCTCGGAATGTCGGGAATTGCGGCGGGAATTTTTTTGTTGGGAATCATTCTGTTTTTTGTACTTTTTTCATCCCCGAAGAACAATTCGGTGACGGCATTAAAAGTCCCTGAAAAAACGCAGTCTTACGAAGAATTTACGGCACAAAAATCGAAACAGAAGAAAGATGCGGCGCAGACCTCGGAAACGGACGTGCAAACCGATTCTGACGCTGAAACGGACGCTCAAACGGACGCCGATTCGGGTGCGGAAAGCGGCGTAAAAAACCGTAAATCCGAAGAAACGGCGACCGAAAACGAGACGGAGGAATTTCCCGAAGAGGGAGACGGCTCCATTTCGACCCTCGTTCAAAGCGACGTCGGAAAACTTTTGTCCGACCATTTGGCGCCGGATTCGAGCGGCGAAACGAAACTTCCGACTTCCGCAGCGCCCGAAATTTCCGACGAAGAAAC
>CAYTLK010000128.1:0-6630 GCA_964438515.1 uncultured Planctomycetaceae bacterium | reverse complement strand
ACGGCGTTTCGGACGGGGAATCGGCGGCGGATCCCGACTCATTACAGTTCGACCGCCGCAAACGCAGCCGAGTGTATGCGGGTGAAGACCCTGTTTTGAATTTTGATACAATTTCTACACCTCCCGAAACGCCGAAAGACGCCTCCTCAGAAGCCGCCGCGCCCCATCCGACGAAAGAACCCGCCGCAAATGTCGCAACTCCAACGGATGAAACCGTTTCGGAAACCGCCCCTCCGCCGCAGTTTCGACCCGTTCGGCTTGCGCCGCCTCAGGTGGAGTTTCTTCCTATGGAAATCGCACAGAAATTAAATTTTCCTCTCGAAAAGATTTCCATCGCGAAAAAACCCGTCATCTCGCTGATTCAGTTCGCGTCCCAAAGCAGCGGAGTCCGCATTACTTTGGACTGGCAGCGTCTGCAATCGCTCGGAGTTTCATCCGCAGCGCCGGTGAGTCTTGAACTTACAAACACGACCGTGCGGGAGGCGCTCGACACCGGATTGAATCAGGCGGGACTGGGTGTAATTTCCGGCGGTTCGGCCCTGAAAGTCGTGGGAGCCGACGCGGCGTTCATCGTGCGTGAAGCGGCGGCAAAAGGTGAAAAACCGATAAAACACATTTTGGAATTGGAGGATCTCGCCTCGACGTATGCGACGGAAACGTCCGGACAGTCCGGTTTGGGTGAGATTGCGAAAATGATTCCGATGTTCGTGCATCCCGCCATTTGGGAGAGCGCAAACGGACCGGGAAAAATCACGCCGAATCCCAAAAAATCCCGCATTTCGCTGCAGCAGTACCCGTCTGTAATTCAGGAGGTCGAGTTGTTTTGCGACAAAATCCGTCACGCACGCAACATGGAAATGAAAAATCTTCCGACGCGAGCAGGAGAGAGACGTTCGGAACTCATCGACGGTACAGAAATCTGCGACACCGAAATTACGCCTCGTTACGCACTTTCCGAACCGGTTCGACGGACGCCGATTGATTGCGATTTGAGTAACGGAACGACGCTGCGTCAGGCTTTGAACGAAATTATGCGCTGTGCAAACGCGAAACTCATTATAGATGAAGCCGCCGTTGCATGTGTGCCGATTTCTGCGGTGATAAAAGATGCGGATGTTCCGGATTTTGAGGGAAACCGACCGAAACTCCCCGACTCGATTCTGGATTTACCGTGCATTCATCGTTTCGAAGGAATCGCAATGGAGGAAGCCGTTTCGGACGTGCTGAAAAGCGTCCCGCTGTTTTGCTACCCGATCGGGAAAGACGCATTTTTTCTGACGACTTTTCAGGAAGCTGAGAAAAAAATGCTTCTTGATTTTTATCCCGTCGGCGACATTATTCATAATCCGGCCGCCGCAGGAACCGTTCTGAATGGAATTTGTTCCACAATTCAGCCGCAATCTTGGGTTCGAAGCGGCGGAAGCGGGAATATTTACTTTGATATTCCGAGCAAGTCGCTGATTGTGCGGCAAAACCCTTTCGTTTTGTTTAATATTGAAATGTTTTTGAAAAAATATCGCGACACGCAGAATCCCGGCGCAAAAATGGACGCAAAACAGGAATGAACGAATGAGAAAAAACTCCCGTTTCAGAATAACGTACGTTTCAGTGCTGTTTTTGGCCGCATTCGGAACCTGTTTTAGCGTCCTTCCGGCACAGAATCTGAAAAATTTGGAAGAACAGAATACGGAACAATTATTCACCCCATCCGTTTTAGAGGAAGTACAGTTCCCGGAAGTCGCGCGCGACGAGTGGGACGCCCTCTTGAACACGCTTAAAAACCAGGATTGGGAAACGGGTTTGGAGAAAATTCGGTATTTTTTATTTTTTCATTCTGAAGAGTTTGTTCCGAAAGAAACAACGGCAGAACATAGGAATGAAAACGGAACAGAAACCAGGATTGAAAATGAAACTGAATATAGAACAGAAATAAAGTCTGAAAACGATTCAGAAAAACGCACAGAATCCATTCCCGCAGCTTGTGTGCGTCTTTTGAAGTCATTTCCGCCTGAAATGCTGGTTTCTTGGCGAAAAATTGCGGATTTGCATGTGGAATCCGTGTTGCAGCCAGGAAAATCCGTCCCGTCGGAACGTGTTTTGAGGTTGCTGATGGAACAGACGCCCTGTTCGTCTTACGAATTGGAACTTTTGGAGCTTCGCGCGCAGCTCGCCTGGAATTCCGGGAACCCATTTCTGGCCCGAGAATTATGGGAAGAAGAAATTCGTGCGGTAAACAACGATGGAAAAACCGTTTCGTGCCGCATATTAAAGCGTTTGCCGACGCTGGAAGAACTGCAATTGCGGCTGGAATCTGCAAAAAATGAGTGCGAGTCTCGAAACGAGGCCGTCCGAACATCGAATCTCCCAAAAGGGTGGCGCGTCACGATGACGCAGGTTCTGGATCCGCAGAACATCCCGGTTTTTGACGATTTTTTGCCGCCGGAACAGCGCGGAACGTTGTTTTGGGACCGAAAACGGAACGAAACGGCTGAAAATCAGGACTGTCCGCAGCTTCAAACTTTTTCTTCGGATGGTTCCATTCTGGCTGCGCGGCTCGGGACGCACGTCACATTTTGGCCGGCGGCGGAACGTGCGACGCGTCCGCAGGCGTACATTGCGGCTTTCGACCTTCATCGCGACGGCGCGTTGCTTTGGATGACGACCCCCGAAAATCCGCAGCGTCAGTTCGTCGGAAATCCCCTTGCGGACGACACTTACGTTTACATCCCCTCCGTTCAGGAAATTGGAAATTCTCGGCTGGAAGCGGCGCTGGATGTGTACGCAATCACCGATGGAACGTTTCAGTCGAGACGTACGTTATTCTGCGCGCGTCTTCCGGAACCTTCCGCCTCTCCCTTATTTATCCCTATTACTTTTACTCCGGAAAAACGGATTGCGGTTGGAGAGTATGGAGTCGTTGAACGATGAGATTAAAAAAATAAATATTCAAAAGTTTTTGAAAAAGGATCTTTCTATGTTGATTTTGATTTTCGTACTTTTGCTTTCTGGAATATGTACAGCAATTTCAGCAGAAGAATTTCGACCGGTAAACGTTTGGACGGATGCGGAGGCGTTTTCCGATGCATCAGGAATTCAGAATCTTTTTGACGGAAATTGGACGACGCGCGCCTGTTTGCAGGACACAACAAGGACGTCGAAACGGAAAAACGTCTCCCCCGAAGGCGGCGGTGCGCCCGTCACGGCCCTTTTGGTCGTCGATTTCGGTCAAACGCGTGAACTGGCGGGGGTGCGTCTCGTTTCACGCGACAGTTGGGTGAATGTAATGGCGAAAAACGTCACAATTTTCATTTGCGACGATGCGGAAGGAAAGACGAACCGTCGGAATCTGCTTGAAAACGAGGCGCTTCCGCCTGTGAATAATTCGTACAGTGCGTTTTTGCAGTGGGAAAAGCAGCCGATACGATTTCTGGGAATTCAGGTGAATGATTCGTTTCAGCAGGCGTATGAGGGACGAATCCACTGGGGCGGTGCGTGGACGAACGTTTTGACGCGAAACGGCGACGACACTGCGGGTCTCGGAACTTTTTTCAACACGCAGATTGCGGAAATCACAGGTTTTGACGCACTTCCGACTGATTTTCCAGCCCCGAACGCCCCGGAAGCGGCTTTTCCCGTCGAGAGGCTTCATCGCGACTGGATTTATCAGGATTTCGGCCCAAAATTCCTCGAATGTTTCATTTCGAAAACCGATTCAAAAATCGAAACATCCATGTTGGAGAAAGTATTGAATGAAATTCGGGACGAAAACCCCAAAAAGTCGGAACTCGTACAGCGTTTCGACGCTCTAAAAGCTGCTGTGACGGGTTGCGATGCGCGCTGGAAGGAACTTTATTTCGATGCGTGTGCCGTTCGGAGGGCGCAGCGGCTCGAGTTTTTGAAAGGAAAAGCCCGGCAGTATATTTACGTAAAGCATTATGTGATGGATAATTACGACAATACGCTCACGGACGAACAGTACAAAAGTGTACCGCAGGATTTTTCGCCGGAATGGAGCGAGCTTTGTTTACTGACGCTCCACGACGATGCGTCTGTAACGAACGAAGTGCTTCTCGAACGTCCGCACGGCGTGATTTGCTCGCCGGAACTGTCGTTTGATGCGAAAACGCTGATTTTCTCGATGCGCGACAATTTCGAAACGAGTAACTATCATCTTTATACGATGGATCTTGCGACGCGGAAAGTGACGCAAATTACGCACTCTCCGGAACGTGACGGACGCGTTTATCCGACGGCAGAACGTTTTTCATGCTTCCTTCCAACGGGTGAAATCCTTTTTTCTTCCACGCGCTGCGTCCAGATTAATGATTGCTGGCCGACGCAGAATTCCGATTTGTACGTCTGCAAGCCCGACGGAACCGGTTTGCGCCGACTCACGTTCGACCAGCTTTTGACCGACCGACCGCAGGTTTTGAACGACGGACGTGTGATTTATTCGCGTTGGGAATACAACGATAGAAATGCGTACTACTTACATCCATTTTTCGTTATGAATCAAGATGGAACCTCGCAGACTGAATTTTACGGAAACAACAGTGAATTTCCCTCTGGAATGTACTTTGCGCGCCCCATTCCGGGATCGAGTAAGGTACTTTGTATCCTCGGCGGTCATCATTCGATCGTGAAAGGAAAGCTCGCACTCCTCGATCGTTCCCGAGGAACGCAAGAAAACGTCGGGATCGAGTTCGTCGCAGGCGCCTCGCCGGATCGAAAACCAGGGCGTCAGCCGTCGGATGTACATGAAAAAAGCCTCTGGGACTGGGAAATCGACTTTTTCGGTCAGGACGGTCCGCAGTACGACTATCCGTTTGCGTTCGACGAGGAAAACTACCTCTGCGCCTTCTGTCCGGAAGGCTGGATTTTTCGTTACGGCCCCTTCCACCCTCCGTTCGGCTCGTATTACATGACGGCGGACGGAAAGCGCGAGCTGCTTGCTTTCGACTGGCGCCAGTGCGTTGGACTCATGATTCCCGTAATGGAACGTGAGGTTCCGCCCGTCAAAATCGGAACGACCGACCCATCTTCCAACCATGGAATGTTTTACGTACAAAATATCTATCTCGGTCCCGGACTGGCGGGTGTGGAACCTGGAACGGTGAAGAAACTGCGTGTCGCGGCGCTCGAATATCGTCCCTGCAAGATGGGGGCCGGCTGGAATCACGGGGAAAGCGGAAACGGAATTTCGCAGACGCCTCCTTCGTTCGTGAACGGAAGCTGGGACGTGAAGCACGTGCTGGGCGAGGTGGATGTGGAAGCGGACGGAAGCTGCTGTTTTATGGTTCCGGCCCGAACGCCTGTGTATTTCCAGATGTTGGACGAGCGGGGAAGATGCGTTCAGACGATGCGTTCGTGGGCGACGCTTCAGCCCGGCGAGCAGTTTGCGTGCCTCGGCTGTCACGAAAGCAAAACCGACACACTTTTTACGGGTCAAACCCGCCCCACGCTTGCGATGCGCCGCGCTCCGCAGATGCTTCAGCCGTTTGCGGGAAAGGAACATCCGCTCATTACGCGTCTCAAAACCCAAAATCAGCTGGACTCCGCGCGAAACTACCTCGGCGTGAATGAACCGTGTGAAATTGAGGCCGACGCGCCCGTCGATGGATTCAGTTACGTGCAGGAAATTCAGCCGATTCTCGACCGACACTGCGTCCGCTGTCACGATGGAACGCTCACCAAAACCGATTCGCAGCAAAATGCGGAGCAAAACGCGCTCCGAGCAACAGTAGATATGAAAATCATACAATTCACCGACGACGGCGGAAGTCTCACGACGACCCCAGAATCAGACACAAATTCAGACACAAAATCAAATTCAGAGTCGGATTCAAACACCGATTCAAAATTAGATTCAAAATTGAGTTCCGAGGGGAGAAAGACACTTTACGCATTTGATTCGGCGACACAAAAATCGGCGCTCGATTTGACGGGGCGAATCGTTCCGGAGGAGGAACTTCTGGAATATAAAATCAATAAGTCGCCTGAATACACGTACTTACGTAATTTTACGCAGTCGTATCTGGCGCTCACGCACCACTGCCGTCAGGAAAACAATCCGTGGATGAAGTGGCTCGACCCGCGCAGCCGTGCGCAAATGCTTCCGCCGTATCACACCGGTTCGGTAAAAAGTCCCATTCTCGACTTTCTGGAACCGACGCATTACGGCGTACAAGTTTCAGAAAATGAAAAACGTATGTTCGCGTGCTGGATTGATTTGGTGGTTCCGTTCTGCGGGTCGCACGCTCAGGGAAACACGTGGACGGACGAACAAAAAGCCGAATTTCAGTACTTCCTTGAAAAACGTTTGTTTTTTGCGGAAGAAGAAGTAGAAACTCTGAAAAAAGAACAATAAACATTGGAGCGGAAAATGAACGCATCTGAAAAAATACAAAAATCAATTTTGGGCTATCAGTCGGCCTGCATTTTGGCGGCGGCGGGCGAGTTGGACCTGTTCACGCAAATTCTGAAAGCGGGAAATTCCGTCACTGCGGAAACGCTTGCGTCCCAAAATGGGTGGAACCTCCGCGCGCTGAAAACGCTTTTAAACGCACTCGTTCCGCCTGGATTTCTGAACGTATGCTGGTTCTACAATGAAATTCCGTTTTCACAAAGACT
>CAYTLK010000127.1:0-10302 GCA_964438515.1 uncultured Planctomycetaceae bacterium | reverse complement strand
ACTTGCTCAAGCTCATGCGGCCGTTTTTGTAGTTCCACGTGCTTTTCACCTGTTCAAGGGTCAGGTTTTTCGATTCGGAAAGGTCGCAGTCGATGAAAACCGCATCCGTAAGGTCGGAATCCGTGTCGAATTCAAGAACGGAGAAAGACGTTTGGGAGTCATCATGTTGGCGACTTTCCCATACGGTCCGGGAGAAGTCCTTTCGGTTCCATTTTCCTTGTTCTGAAATGACATTGGTGTAATTTCCGCTTCGTCCCGGTTTCGTTTGACGCCATTGCTCTTCGGTCATCTGCGGCAGGCTGAGACAGTTTAAAAAACTGACATTCGTCATGTTACTTCCCGACACGTCCAGCGTGGAAAAATTGCCGTTGGAAAACTCAAAATCCGTAAGGTCAAGATCTTTGAGTGAGGTTGAAAAAAGCATCAATGGAAATTTCTTTTCCTTAAAGTTCCGTGTCGTGACCAGCAACTCCTGCGGGAGACACATTTCGCCTTCTCCAAACCACGTATCGGTGAAATCGCAGTTTTTGCAAGTTCCCCATAAGCATACGTAATCTATTTCAGCATTGCGAAATGTTGTATATTGAATCGTTGCCAGAGTATCAAGTTCCAAGGCCTCTATCTTCCAGCCTTCATAATGTCCTCCTCCGAAAACTTCATCTTCTTCATTAAGGATGAGACTCCAGCCGACCACCCATGACGGTAAACATAAAAATAAAATGAAAAATATCCACAAAATGTTTGTACGCATCGTATCCCTCCTTATTAGCGATTCTTGGAGATGATGGACGACACAACGTACTCGACTCCGCTTCCCCAATGAGCTTGGAGATATATTTGACCCGTAAATTCATCCGTGGTAGAAGTTAAGGGGATTTTTTCATCGGAGTAATACGTCTGATTCTTGTCTGAAATATTAATCGTGTTATTGTATGCGTCTGTTGGGTTTGTTATCTCCAGTCGAACCACTTGTCCGTTCGGCGCAGTCTCAAAAACCTCAGCTAGAAAAAGAGCCAAAATTTTATTTTTCTCAGTGTCTGGAAGAGTGTTTTCCAATCTTGTATACAAATCGTTATATACAGAAGTAATACCGGCTCCATATCCTACTGCATCCAAAAGTTTTGTAATAGGTTCTGCGGCAAAGCTTTTATTTACATCCTGTATGCTCTTTTCCGATGCTTGCTCCTCTTTTAACAAAGTGGAAAGATGATTGATTTGTGTATCAGATAATTTATTTGCAGAGACAACGCTTGGATCATTCAAAATCATCGCGACCATGGCGCGGACATCAAAGATTGCAGCCTCGAAAGAGCCGGACTCGCCGCCGTATTTGATTCCGCCGTTGCCGACGAAACTGAGTTTTTTGCTTTTGTCGGTTCCATTCTCATTTTTGGCCTGAACGTAGCCGTACGCGTCGCCGTAGGAACGATCGAATGTGTACGAATAATTCATCGTGAAGCCACCACTGTACGTGAGTGCCGATGTGAGGTACGAAAAACCGTCCTTCCCCGTTTGAACACCATTTTTGTAACACATCCCACCGCTTTTCGGCGTGGCGTAGGTATTTTGGTCGAGTTTGCAGTCCCACATGAAACGCGTGTCTTGGTTGGCGGTGTAGAGCTGACCGTAATTCGTGTGGTCGCCCATGATGAAGACGGAGGTCGTTACTTTGACGGAATCGGACGCAAGAATTCGTTCCCCACTCGTCCCGTTATCGTCAATGTAATCCGAAAGCGAAATGAAATCAGTCGTCATTTTTCATTCTCCTTTTCATTCTCTTTTTCCTTTTCCAACTCTTTGAGAATCTCTTCCGGCCACTTGCTCAAGCTCATGCGATCGTTTTTGTAGTTCCACGTGCTTTTCACCTGTTCAAGGGTCAGGTTTTTCGATTCGGAAAGGTCGCAGTCGATAAAGACGGAATTCTCTAAAAGTACTTTTTGCCAGTCTGTCAGAATAAAACAACACATCTTGAATACTGTGCATGAAAGGTTTAGTGCGTTGTTTTCACTGCAAAATGCATCTTTATTGTTAAATGTAATGCTATCAAAATATCCCCAACGATAATTATCTGTTTGCTCCCATATGATTTTAGGATAAGACAAAGGACCAATCACATTGCTAAAAAAAATATTATATAAATTTCTATCCTTGCTGTAACCTATTTCCATATTGATATTGCCACTCATAATACATGGAGGAAAAGGCTGAAATGAAAAAATACCCTGCGGAGATTTCAAAATAGCTGGCGGCTTTGAATAACGCTCTGGAAAGTTGAGTGCTCTTTGGATATCTTTTGGCCACTGTACTAAATTCATTCTGTTGTTTTTATAGTTCCAAGTTGTTTTTATCTGTTCGAGAGACAGTTGAGAATGTCGCATGTCCCCATCTAAGAATACCGCATCCGTAAAATCAACGTTAGCAACTCGGCCTCCAATGGACCTTAAACACATCCCGGCTAAAGAAAGATTTTCATTGTCTGTTATATACAAACGATTTCTCCAGAAATCACCCATTTGATAATTTTTTGTTGCAATCAGTCTCTTTGTCTCCATCATGGGTATCGTTCCCATAAAGTATGCATTATCCAATTTGCAGTTCATAAAACAGCAACCGAGTAGTTCTGCTTCAAAGATGAAGTCTGAAAAATCCAAGCCGGAATAGTTTTCACTCTCAATTCGAAATGGAATTCTTTTGTCCAGAAAATTTTGAGTTTGAATTAGATTCTCCTGTGGCAAATGTAACAGACTGTGCGAGTCTTCAATAGAACAACGGGTAAAATCGCAGTCAAAAAAATCTCCATAAAATCCTGCAGAGAGAATACGAGCATTCCGAAACGTACAACTGCTTAAATTTGTGAATGCTCCAAGTTCTACGGACTCAATGACAGAATTATCAAAATTCAGATTCGAAGCACTTGTCTCTTCTTCCATTGAGAAGTTTGTGATTCTCTGATTTGAAAAATCCGTAGGGGAGTCTTCATTTATACGGATACATTTCGAGTCCAATAAAAAATATTGGGCATAAACTGGAGATATTATGAAAAAAACAAAAATAAAAGGGAAAATATATTGAATCATTTAATGAACCTTTCGGTATCTTTATACCAACACAATTTGAGATTTGAGAGGGAAACGTTTTGTTTCCCTCTCATTATAATATCAATGATAATGTTATTTGGAAGTGATTACAATATTTTTATAAACAACGCCGCTTCCCCAATGGGCCTGTAGGTAAACTTTCCCATCGTGATTCGTAAAAGAAGATTCGTTGGAGAAAACATAAGTATTGTTTGCTCCTTGCTTTATGGTAAGAGATGTCAGTTTTCCAGAATTTGCAATTGCATCAACCTGCCCAACAATTTCGGAAGACATTTGAGCAAATACGGCTACAATATAATTGATGATGTCCGCGTGTATCGTTGGAAGGTCTGCTCCATTGAAATCAACCGCATAAAATTCCCCAGATAAACCATAACCTACAGCATTTAACAATTTGCTTAACGGTTCTAAATCATAGGACTTGCCATTGCTGTATTGTACATCAAGACTCAATTCGTTCTTAGTATTAAATTTTAGATTGATTTTAGTCGATAAATCATTTTTTTGGTTGTCGTTCAGGGTTGTTTGATTGACAACGTTTGGATCGTTCAAAATCATCGCGACCATGGCGCGGACGTCGAAGATTGCAGCCTCGAAAGAGCCGGACTCGCCGCCGTATTTGATTCCGCCGTTGCCGACGAAACTGAGTTTTTTGCTTTTGTCGGTTCCATTCTCATTTTTGGCCTGAACGTAGCCGTACGCGTCGCCGTAGGAACGATCGAATGTGTACGAATAATTCATCGTGAAGCCACCACTGTACGTGAGTGCCGATGTGAGGTACGAAAAACCGTCCTTCCCCGTTTGAACACCATTTTTGTAACACATTCCTTCGCTTTTCGGCGTGGCGTAGGTATTTTGGTCGAGTTTGCAGTCCCACATGAAACCTGTCGTCATTTTTCCCCCTCCTTTGTTTTCTCTTTCTCCTTTTCCAACTCTTTGAGAATCGCGTCTGGCCACTTGCATAAATCCATGTGTCCGGTTTTATAATTCCACGTTGATTTCACCTGTTCGAGGGTCAGCTCCTCGCTTGTTACTGTGCAATCTATCAGTTTAGCATTCGTAAAATCTGAATCCCGAACGCTTGTGTGAATAAAGCAATCCGCAAACCAGAAATTTCGAACGTTCTTCGGGAATTCACAGCCACGGAGAAAGGTTGCATTTTTGAATATACCGACTCGATAATTCCAAGTGGCACCGATTTGTTCTCGGGTTATTCCAGAATGGAAACGAGCTTCCTGACTGAATGCCAATCCGTCCATTTGCGTATTTTGCGCATTGGTCAACTCGATAGATCGAAAGCGCAAACCGCGAAGGTCTGTATTAGAAAAGTCGCCGTAAATCGATAGATCTTCGGTCTTGCGAAGCTCGTAGTTTCGCGTTTCAGAAAAATACTGTCCCGAAATGAAGAGGTTACATTTCCCTTCGAAAAAGGTATTTTTCAGATTCAGATTTTCGCCTTGGAAGCAAAAAGAACCTTCCTGAAGCATACGAGGTTCTGGATTTTTGGGTGGCAAGAATACGGCATCTTCGAAGCTGACATTTTGAAACGTGACATCGACAAAACAGCCGCCAAGGAATTCACATCGTGAAAAGTCCACATTGCAAATCGTAACCGGCTGTTCGTCAATCCAGATATTCTCAATGGTTTTTCCGACTGTCAAATTGGGTTTCAGTATGTCGAAATTCGACTCATGAACATGAAGAAGTACATCTGCCTCACGAATGTCTTGAGGAGAAATTTCCTTCTGCTCAAAAAAATCCAGAACCGTCTGTTCCTCTGCACAGCATATTTGGCAAAGGAACAGCAAAATCAAAAAGATTTTCACGGTTTTCATGAGTCCACCTCCGTATTGTTCATCAGGGAGGTTATTGTGTAGGTAATAGAAGTTCCCCAATGTGCCTGAAGATATATTTTACCGTCTCCTGCATTTATTTTATTGATTGTTTCATTAGAAGGAAGGTATGTTTCACCCTTTTTGTGAAATTGAGTCGAGTCATATGTTTTCGTATTATTGAGGGTGACTACCACTCGTGAATATGTCTTACTCTCATTTCCCGGAAAGGCAACAATACTCATAGATGAATTAAGTTTGCACAGTTCATATGCTTTTTTTAGACAAGACACATAATCAATAACTCCATCTTTTTGAGAATAATAAGCATTCATATCTGTATAATACTGTCCGTAACCTACAGCATTTAAAAGAGTGGACAATTCCTCTATTTGATAGATTTTTTCTACTCCATTAACCATAATGCGAATACGATTTTCGTTCGGATTGGTAATTGCAGTTGCCAGTTGTTTGAATTCATTGTCGCTAATATCAACGCCGATACTTTTGTCAAAAACCATATGTACCATTGCTTGAACATCAAGTAAAGCTACTTCAAAAATGCCATCTCCATACCCTCCTTTGCTCCCTAATTTGATACCACCATTTGTAACGAAACTGAGTTTATCAACGTTTACAGATTCAGGTTTTAGATGACCATAAGAAGAATTTCGATCAAATGAATAATTCATATCCATCGAAAACCCCGATTCATTGTAATTCAAGGCTGATTCCAGATAGGAGTCGCCTTTTCCGTTGGGATCTTCTTTTCCGTTAAGATACGTTTTCCCTTCGCTTTTCGGCGTGGCGTAGGTGTCGGTGGCGAGGTCGCAGTCCCACATGAAACGCGTGTCTTGGTTGGCGGTGTAGAGCTGACCGTAATTCGTGTGGTCGCCCATGATGAAGACGGAGGTCGTCACTTTGACGGAATCGGAAGAATAAATAACGTTTTCATCAGGATTCTCGGCAGGCGTGTATATTTCTACAATCACTCTCGTCGATGCATTGGCAGTTTTGGGAAGACCATAAATATTAATGGAAGACTCTTCTCCATGATTACGAATATACGTAATGAGATTGGTGTCAATTGGGGTAAACGCAAGAACTCCCGAATTCTCTGCATACACACGAATCCACAGGCCCTCTCGCGTGGATGGATCAATGTTACTGCAATCCAAAGAGAGTGTGTAAGGAGAGGTTGCCGTGGAGGTGTAAGAATTTTCGGGTACCATCGGAATCACATATCCGGGAAAATCTTCCATGTCCTCAATTCGGTCATTGCGATATTTCCATCCACCTTCCTTTTTTCCCTGATTCTCATAATCTGCATTTAGGTCGACATTAATGGCAACGGGGACAATATCAACACGATTGATCTGGGGACCAAACGAAGAAACATAGTCAATGCTGTCGTCCTTAAAGATGACGCTGCCTGAATCACTCGCAGCGCAGAACACGACAGAAGTGATTTTAATATGATTATCTGGAGTGTCGATAAATTCAGGATCGTCACTGGAAGTCCTGTTCAAGTTGAGATATCGTGTTCCTCCCGCAGAGAAGGTGATTTGATTTGATTTGATGTCAATAAAACCGTATTGGTTGTAGGCAGGGTCAGTGCCAACTCTTGCAGTCTCGTCTGCCATATCTCCCAAGAATTCTGCAACGGTAAGGTCATTGATGTAAAGAATTTCTCCGGGGACAGTGATCTGAACGAGATTATCTCCAGCGAAGTCTGAGCGATTGCTCGTATCAAAAGATAAACGATAGTTCTCCCCTGTAATCATGTGAATCTCATCGCTTTTTATCGACACTTTATTGCCTGTATAAGGTTTGTCTTTTTCTGGTGGCTGGTATTGGTCTGTATCAAGCTCAACAAAACCATTGCGAATCTCTACGATTCCATCCCAGCCTGCGATTTTATCAAGCCACCAGCCGTATTGCTCAACTTTTTGACGCTGTTCTTCGGTAAGTTCTGTAAAATTGCCATTTCGAATGTAAGTATTCCGAACGGAAACCGTTTGTTGATTCCCTCCATAAATATCAACAAGTTCCTCTTTGAGATCTTTTGTTGCAAAAGCTTTCGTTATTGTAATGGTATAGTCTCCCGAAGTTTGATAGATATGGCTCGTTTCAATCTCTCCACACCCAGAAGCAAATGAACGGTCTCCATCCCCCCAATCAATATCAAAGATTACATGAGAGTATCCATTCGCATTGAAAAACAACTTGTATTCCTGCCAGCATGCCGTACTCTTTGCCCCTCCAAAGGAAACTTTTGCTGCTGTCGCGTGGGCTTGACTGATAGGAATTGCAGTGTATTCTGAATATTCCGTTGCAATTTGTTCGGGAATGACGGCGGTGTCGTAAATTTCGACTTTCTTGACTTTTCCATCGAAGAAGCGGGCTGTTCCGTCTCCTGTCGAGCCAATCGCCCAGTCGGTTTCGACGGCAACCGCTCCCGTATTGTCTGCCCGTGTCGCGACTTCTGTGCCATTGCGGTAGAGATGCCAATTGGCACCGTCGTAGGTTCCGCAGAGATAAACCCATTCTCCAATGTCCGTTTCTGGAATGTCAAATGAGGCAAAGTGTTCCACACCGTTCCACGAGCCGACCTGATACTTACCATTGTTGATACGCAAACAAATTTCACCGTTCGGATTTTGAGTATATCCCTTTGCGAGAATATTCTGAAGCCCGGAAACCGAATTGGGACAAACCCAGGCAGAAAGCGTGATTTTCCCCTCGATTTGTAAGTTCTCTGAATTTCCAAGAGAGACTGAACCATTATTGCCCGTAAAATCAAGAACGGAACCGTATAGGGCGTCATATCCCCATTCGGCTTCGCCTCGCAGTTGTCCGTCTGCCTCGTCGGCAGAGCCGTACATCACACCCTCATCGTTCGTGACCGCAGACCAGCTTCCTGCCGGCACATCGGGAGTACGGACGGCAATCTCTGAAATCAAATCTTCTGAAATTGCAGAATCGTAAATTTTTACTTCATCCACCACCCCTTGAAAGAATCGATCCACCCCGTCCGCAGAGGCTCCAACCGTCCAATTGGCATTCACAGAAACCGCTCCGACAGAATCTTCTGCTGAAGCAACTTCTGTTCCATTCCGATAAAGCCGCCAGCAAGTTCCATCGTAAGTGCCGCATAAATGGACCCAAGAACCAATATCTGAAGTAGGAACCGCATAAGAAATTCGATGATCCGAACCATTCCACGAACCAATTTGATATTGCCCGTTGTTAATTCTCAAAAAAACTTCAGCGTTTGGATTTTGAGTGTAACCGTGCGCAATAATATCCTGAATACCGTTCTTGGACTCGGGTTTTACCCAAGCGGCAAGCGTAATTTCTCCCTGAATCTGCAGTTCATCAGAATTTTCCAACTGAAGATAGTCGTCTGTACCGTCCAAACTCAACGCACTCTCTATCGCACCGTTCTCGACCATAGATCCTCCGTAAAGTGTTCCGCCTTCCAAAACGTCCGAATCGAAAGAAAAGCTGGCTGTCGGAGATTCTTCTGCTCCACCCTGCATCGGTGTGACGGATAGAAGATTGCGGCACTCCAATGTCTCTAAACTCAATCTTCGCCCTTTATGTGTGTGTGTGTGTGGATAATGACTTCATGGGAATTCCTTTGTGTAAAATTTTTCTTTTGAAAATTAAGATGAAAAACGACAACGTTTTCTTTAATATACCAGAGCAAAAATCAAATGTCAAGCAGGGACAGAAAATTTTTTCGGAATTTTTTCAAGTCTCTCAGGCTCGTGAGCGACAGTCGTTCGAGATAGAATGACGATGGAGAGACGGATATTTAACGGGTTCGGGAGAAAATAGGGGCTTTTCTCCCGGATTGTTTCTGACGGCATATCGACGCATCAGGTGGAAACGCCGCAGGAGGACGCTCGATTCACAATCGTGATTCCATTTTCTGTCACGCAGAACCCTCGCGCCCGATCCAGTTCCGCATCAAATCCGATTTCCATCCCCGGCTCGACTTTGACGCCCGAATCGAGAATCGCTCGCCGAATGCGCGCTTTTCTTCCAATTTCCACATCGGAAAACAGAATGGATTCCTCGACCTGCGAGTAACTGTTCAGACGCGTCCGAAAACCCACAATACTGCGATTGACGAAGGCTCCTGAAATGATGGAACCGGCGCAAATAACGCTGTCGGTCGCCATTCCAATACGTTCGTCGTGCGCAAAAACGAATTTTGCAGGAGGATTGTTCGGCTGATACGTCCAAATCGGCCATTCCGAATCGTATAAATTCAGCTGCGGGTCGGCTTCTATAAGATCCATATTCGCGTCAAAATACGCATCAAGCGTCCCCACATCGCGCCAGTAACATTCCGCCTTGTGATTTTCGTCATTAAACGGATGCGCGTAAACCGCATGGTCATCAATAACCGAAGGAATAATGTCGCCGCCGAAATCATGCCGACTGTTCTCGTCCAGCGCGTCCTCGCACAGTTTTTCGAACAGAAATTCCGTGTTAAAAACGTAAATTCCCATCGACGCCAGACAGTAATCCCTCTGGTACGGAAGCTCCTTAGGAATCACGGGTTTCTCCGCAAATCCAACGACACGATTGTTTTCATCCACCTCCAAAACCCCAAAACGCCGCGCTGCGGTACTCGTCGGCACTTTGAGCGTGCTGATTGTGAGATCCGCCTGATTTTCGATGTGAGTTTGGAGGAGCTGACTGTAATCCATCTTGTAAATATGGTCGCCTGCGAGAAGTACGACATATTTCGGCCTCTCGCGTTCGATCGTATAAATGTTTTGGTACACGGCGTCCCCTGTTCCTTGGTACCAATTTTCGTCGATTCTCTGCTGAGGCGGCACGACGTCAAGAAACTGCCCCAATTCGCGCTGAAAATAACGCTGCCACCCCCGGCTCACGTGCCGATCGAGGCTGGTGGTTTTGTACTGCGTGAGCATTAAAATTTTACGAATGCCGCTGTTCAAGGCATTCGAGAGCGTGAAATCGATGATTCGATACGCTCCTCCAAACGGAACTGCCGGTTTCGCCCGATCTCGTGTGAGGGGTTCGAGGCGCGATCCTTTTCCACCTGCAAGGATGATGGCCATAACGTTTTCGATTGAACGGAAAATCATAGGAAGACCTGTAAAAAAATGGTCGGAAGTTGTGGTAAAATAAGCAATTTGCGGAATTTGTACCGCACAATATTTTACAAAAAGGGTCAAGATTTGGAAAAATAGAAAAAAAATGCGAAAAAGGGACCCACCCCCTATTGACGAATATCGAGAATCTGTTATATTGGTGCGCACTTGAGAGATGAAATGATGTTTCATTTTTCCGCTGGCCCCATCGTCTAGCGGTTAGGACACGGCCCTTTC
>CAYTLK010000126.1:0-10309 GCA_964438515.1 uncultured Planctomycetaceae bacterium | reverse complement strand
TCTTTTGCTCAGCACGTCTTTTTCGTAGCGTTTGACCTTCGAGAGCCACGCTTCGCGCGTCGGAACCTTGTTGATTTCGCAGAAATGGTCCCACACGTCGCCAATCGGGAACGTTTTCAGTTCTTCATTCAACGCCATCAGTTCGTAGAATTTGCCGTCGTGCTGGAGTTTTGCGAGTTTCTTGTGCGGAACCAGAAGCGCCGAAAGAAGCGCCCGCTGCATGTTGCGCATTCCAACGACCCAGGCCGAAATTCGGTTGATGCTCGCGTCGAAATAATCGAGACCGATAAGCACACGGTCGAGTGCGTCGCAACGCACGATTTCCGTCGCAATATCCCTCAATTCGTCGTTATAAAGTACCACATGGTCGCTGTCCCAACGCACCGGCCGCGTCACGTGGAGCGCCAGTTTGTCCGCAAAAAGAAGCAGCGAGGGGATTTTATCCGCCACATTTTCCGTCGGGTGGAAGTGCCCGTTGTCGAGCAGACACAAAACGTTGTTTTTCGCGGCGTAATTCATATAAAATTCGTGCGAGCCGACGGTGTACGATTCGAGGCCGATTCCGAAAACCTTCGATTCCACGCTGTCCACGATGTATTTCGGGTCGAGTTTCTCGCTGAACAGTTCGTCGAGCGACGCTTTCAGACGAGCGCGCGGCGCCATGCGGTCAGCCGGAATGTCCTTGTAACCGTCTGGAATCCATACGTTATTCAAACTCAACTGTCCCAGTTCCCGCCCGAAATATTCGGTGATGCGGCGGCAGCATTTTCCGTGTTCGACCCAGAATTTCCGAATCTCCGGATCGGGATGCGAGAGCGTCAGACCATCAGACGCCTTCGGATGTGAGAAAAATGTCGGGTTGAAATCCAGTCCCAGCTTCCTCTTTTTCGCATAATCGACCCAGGCGGCAAAATGTTTCGGTTCGAGCGCGTCGCGGTCGGGATGTTCATCCGTGACGGCGTAAATGGCGTGCAGATTGATTTTATGCTTTCCAGGAATGAGCGAAAAAGCTTTATCCATGTCGGCCATCAATTCTTCGGCGTTTCGTGCTTTTCCCGGGTAATTACCGGTCGCGGCGATTCCGCCGGAGAGACTTCCGGAGTTTTCGAAACCGCAAACGTCGTCGCCCTGCCAGCAGTGCATGGAGATTTTCACTTTCTGAAGTTTTTCGAGTGCCGCATCCACATCGACGCCCATATTTGCATACATTTCTTTAGCCGATTCGAATCGGGTCATGGT
Source organism: uncultured Planctomycetaceae bacterium (assembly GCA_964438515.1). Taxonomy (GTDB): domain Bacteria; phylum Planctomycetota; class Planctomycetia; order Pirellulales; family Thermoguttaceae; genus RGIG3701. The sequence continues at coordinate 9,070 of CAYTLK010000126.1, read as the reverse complement.
TTGCTCCTTTTTGAGTCCATTTGTGAGCTGTTGTTGAAACAGAATAAATCAATACGTTCATTCATATACTGATTATAAAACTTTCCTTCGGGAATTTCCAGCCCCTAAACGAAATTTTTTCTGTTTTTTTCAAAATTTTTTTGAGAAAAAAGAGAATAATCAGACAGGAAAACGAAATTTCTGCGTGAGATGCGTTTTCTACGGTGAAAATTCCACAAATCCGTTTAATTTGTAACAAATTTTCCTTTTTTTCTAAAGTTTTACGAAAAAACCTTTCTCTGGCATATCCTTTTTTTCAAAATTACGTTATACTATCCCCCATCGATTGACGATGAAAGAATGGGGTGCTGGAGTTTTGTTCCCATCGAAGCTCCCATCTTTACAATAGGAGTTTTTACCATGGATGTTGTAATACTACTTTTTAACGTAATTTTTTTGTGCGTTTGGACTTTCGTCGGCACGCTCGTCGTGCAGCCGTAGTCCCTAATAATCGTACGATTTTCAGTTCTTTTTTTATTTTCCTGACGGACTATAATTCTGTAGTGGATTTTGAGTAAAATCCGGGATGATTTTGGATTCAGAACATTACAGGAGTTAAATATGGACTCTCCAGAACAGGAAAAATTGGAACATTTGGGGAAAGATCTGCTTAACGATGCCGAAAAGGCGAAAGAAAAAACCAAAGAATCGTTGAAAAAAGGGCAGAAAATCATTCACGAAATGTGTTCCGACGTTAAAAAAGAGGCTGAAAACGTCTCGAACAAACTTTGCGGCGCGGTTCATTCTGCCGTGGAACGCGGCTGCGACGCAGCAATGAGGGATTCTGTTTTGAAATCGGGCTGTAACTGCGGCTGTGACGCGGACTTTTGTCTTTGCGCGCAGATTTTCCCATGGGTCAGTTTCGTGGGAATCACCCTCGCGTCGGGCTGGATTTCCTCTCTCTTCATGCAGCCGGCGGGGTGGGAATGGTTTGCAACGCTCACACGGCCTGCGTGGGCGCCGCCGCAATGGATTTTTTTACCCGTCTGGATTCTGCTTTACTTCCTTGCTGGAACGTCCGTCTGGCTTGCGTGGCGGCACTTGGGCTGTCGGCGTACTGCGGGAATTTTGACGCTTTTCATTCTGCTTCTCATTCTTCAAATCAGCTGGACGTACATGTTTTTTTACAATCAGAATCCGTTTGGAGCGTTTATCGATATGATTTGGATTTTTGCGGTTCTGATACTTTTAATGATTGCGACGCTTCCCGTTTGCCGACTGTCCGCAGCGCTGTTGGTTCCGCAGCTGCTTTGGATTTTGTACGCACTGATTTTGAATTATAACATCTGGCGTTTGAATTAAAATCATAGATAAGAAATCTCCAAGCGGAACGAGCCTGTATTTGCGGGCGAGCGACGCAAGTTTTCCGCCCGCAAAAATGGACTCCCAAAATCACGGAACCGCCTTTTCCGCACTCAAATTCTGAATATTGTACGACCCCTGCATGAACAGCAGCAACTCGTGCTCGCCAGCCGGTAAATCGCAGGTGATTTCTGCGGTCGAATCGGTGCGCCAGTCGGGAAACTCATGAGGCGGCGTCTGAAATTCACCCAGAATCTTTCCGTCGAGCAAAATCTGCGGCCCGCGCTGGCCCTTCGAAGGTGTACCGTAGGTGAATCGGAAGACGTATTTTCCCGTTTCAGAAATCTGTACAGTAAACTTAAGCCACTCGCCGCCGCTGACGCCTCCGACCGTTTCACCCGTCGTATCGACGGACTCGCCGGGGCGGAACGTGCTGCTGAAAACGTTTTCGGGCGTACTGTCGCTGTAGGCGATTCCCTGACCGCCTTCGTCGTAATGCGCGAGCGAAATCGTGCCGGGAAGTTCGTGCATTTTTCCGAGATAGGGCCGCGCTGCGCCCGCTTTCCGCATGAGTTTCAGAACGGGTTCGGAGTGACCGACCTCCCCGCGTTCGTCCTGCGCAAAGACGGCGTACGCATGCAGACCTCGGTCAAAATCAGGTCGAATCCCCGTCCGTCCCGGTTTCACGTAATTCGTTTTATCGTAATATTCCCGCGTAATCGGCACTTCAAACGTGTACGGCGGTTCCGTCTTGAAATCGAGCAGGGCGCCGCTGTCGAACAAATAAACAGTCTGAATTTTTGCGCCGGTTTTCGCGGAAGGTTTTACGTCGGCCGTGAAACGCAGCGTTTGACCCGGTTTCGCGACGAACTCACTCGGATCCGGACGCTCGCTCCACGTTACGACGGGCTGAGAGTCTTGAGGAAATTCATAAATTCGTACGTAATCCACAAAGAAACTTTCTGGAAACGTTCCCAGCTTCGGATCGCCGCCCGACCGACCGCAACAGCCGGAAAGTATCGCGTGAAGAGGCTGAAAACCCGCCGCGTGGCTGAAAGGGTCGAACGTCACGGAATCGTACGGGCTGTGATTTGCTTCGGAACGAATGAGCTTTCCGTTGAGATAGTACGAAACTTCGAACGGCGTCCACTTGCATCCCACGACGTAAAAATCATCGACGGAGCCGGGAAGAAGGGAATTGTAATTCCAGCTTCGGAGTGTTCCGCAGGCGAAAACGTGGAGATTGTGGTCGAGTTTCGCGCGCGGCGGCTCGCCGGGATTTTGGGGTCCCATGTAATAATCTTCGTAAATATCAATCTCCCAGCCGTCCACGAAGGGATTCGAGGGTCCGTGCGTGCAGAGCCAGAACGCCGACCACCACCCCGACTGCTGACGGAATTTGACGCGTGCTTCGTAATAACCGTAACCGTAAGTGTCGTTCGTGTAAAGACTTGCGCTTTCGACGTCCGTTTTTTTCGCGTTCCAGTCGCAGACGATTTCAAGCAGTCCGTCGTGTACTTTCGCGTATTCCGGAACGCTCGTGCTGCTGAAGTACCACTTAGAAAGATCCACTCGATCCGAGTCGAAATCCTCCGAAAAAACGCACTTCCAGCCGGCTTTAACGGGGTCGAAGGAGGGGAAAACGTCGATTTTAAACGGAACAACCGTGTCGTTTTGCGTCCACAAGGCGGTCCCCAAAACCAGATTATCGACCGTGATTTCCGCACCGTTTTCATAATCTGTACTGTTTTCAGATTTCTCACTATTTTCAGGTTCCAACGCATTTGCGGAACACAGCCGAAAGTCGAATTTCACCTTCTGAGGCGCTGCGGTTTCGAGCGTTCCTTCTCGGCAAAACGCCTGACTGTCGACGAGACTGGAGACGAAAAGGGTCCAGCGTCCCTCCGCATTCACGCCAAAAAGAAAATCTGCCGGAAAGAGCCGATTCGCGATGGGAAACGTCTCGCACGGCGTTCCATCGGCCCTCAAAATCTGCATTTCCGACCAGTCGGATTTTTCCGAACGAATCAGTCGACAAACCGCGAGCAGGGCGGAACCCTCGGACGCCGCATTCTCGCAACGAATTTCAAAGACAGAATTTTCTGCAAGCGTTTGAATTCGCAGCCCTCCAACGGCAAAACAGGAGGAATCGTCGGCCCCTGAGAGCGTCAGAGGGTCGGACGGAAGCTGAATATTGAGCGATTTTCGGGTTTGAAACACACCCTGACCGGTGACCGCAAGGAGTCCAGGAGTCGGAACCCCTTGAATTCGTTTGGGATTTCCGGTGCAGGAAAGTTTCGGCCCGTCGAAATTCTCGGTGATTACCGCATTTTGGAGCTTCAAAACGCGGTGTCCGCTGCGCAGATCGGACGGTCCTTCCAGCGTGACGCCGGCCGCGCCGTCTGCGAGTGATGTTTGGAGAGCAAAAACGTTTTTCCCCTTCAAAAGACGGACTGTAACGGGAGACTCACCTGATTTTTCCGACGGAGACCGCCGCACTTCCTCGCCGTTGAGAAAAAGACGAATGAGCTTCGACGTCCGCGCACGAAACGTAAAATCGCAGTCGTACGGAGCGTCCATCTCGGCAAAAAACCAGGTGGAAGCTGGGGACGTCTCAGAACTTTCGGACGTTTCGGAATGTTGGAACGTTTCGGACGTTTTGGAACTTTCAGACGCTTCGGAAGAAGAATCCTCCGTAAAACACAGCTTGCTGGCGACGAAAGAGGCTCGCCGAGCACGCACACCCGCAAACGTTTCGGGGATTTTTGCCGTCATCTCGGACGAGGGGACGAAATCGGAAGACGAAGGAGTAAAATCAGAAGAAACAGGTACGAAAACCATCCACGTTTTTGGGAGACGCAAATCGCCGGCGATTCCGCTTTTTTGCAGATCCAGCTTCATGTTGGACACATGGATTTCCGAGCCTGGAAGTCCGCAGATCGCCAGCGACACGGAAGCCGTCTGACACGCGTGTCCATCGTCGACCGGCAGCGTAATTTCCTGCGGCTGCCACATCTCCGTAAGGCGGATTCGCGAGGCCGTCACGACTCCGTTCCACTGATTTTTTTCACCCCAACGATAAAAAGTGACCCACATTTCACCGCGTCCTCGGGCAAAAAACGTCACACGGCCGGAGTCTCCGGAACGAGCGGGATAGTGTTCACGCGTTTGAATGGCGCCGCCGTCTTTTCCGTGAATCTCCGACAGAATCACGGCCCCCGTTCCTTCGGCTCCTGTTCCGCTGGGTCCTTCTGGAGCGCATTCGACGTGCGGAAACGGCGCGTAACCTTCCCACGTGTGCATCGTCCAGCCGTTCGGCATCCCGTCTTTTGGACTGGAAGCACGAAAATCACCGGGGATTGGAATATCCGCTCCGTAAAGCATCGAAGCGATAAAATAAACGAAAAACGTACAAATTCCATAATGGAGGGTTTTTGAGACAAACATTTTGGTTTCCTATGATACGGATTGGACATGAAAATCAGCTTTTTTGTACAACAAAAGATATTGTACCAAAAAGCTGGAAGAAAGTCAAGCGCCGATTCGTCACTCCGAACTCCGAATTTGATTTATTTTCTTACGACTGTATAACTCGTCGATTCGCCCCAATCGTTTACCGCATCAGTACCCCAAAGAGCTTGTAGTTCCAGCAAGACCGCTTTTTGTTCGATTTGAAATTAAAAATCATTAAACCGTGTTTTTCGTGGAATTCAAGGCGTGCACGATTTTGGCGGACGAGCCATCATTTTTTAGATTATTTTGAAACGTACGATAAGTACAGTTATCATAATTAAAAATAACGATATTCGAAAGTTTCCTTTTTTACGGGGTTTCGTCAAAAAGTTGAGAATTATGAGTGTGTAACGCAAAAACAATCGCACCCATTACAAAAACTTGAAAACAAGAATCAGAAACGCAACATGCGAAACGACTTATGCCAGTTGCAAAAACATGAAAAGAAGTATAAAATAAGACCTTACATTTGTAAACTTTGTCAGTATTCCGCATTTTTCATCTCTCACAGCGAAAAACTTGTATTGCATTTTATCACCCCACCTGTGCAAAACTACCAAGAACAACAAATAAGAAACATTAAAAGATTTCGTACAATCAGGATCTTGCTAAGAGAGCAATAAAAAAAGAAATTAAAGAATATAGAAATATTATTGAAAAAACAAACTACTTTTTACGAACCTCCAACGGTCGCGCATTAAGCAACTTAATCCAGTTTTTCGAAATCAAATCCCCCTTATAATTTTTCATGACCTCGGAAACAATCTGAGCAGAAATCAAAACTTGTCCTTCCTGAATTTGTGCAAATGCCTCTTCCGAAACAGGAAAATCACGCAACGTTGCACCGAAAAGACGGAACGTAACCTGAAAAGCAGAAGTCCCATCTTTACGCGAAAAAAACCGTTTAGAATCAACAATCGCAGGACCGGAAAAAACAAGTCCTTGGTAAGCTTCTTCCATGGTAACAGGGTCAAAATCCTTGTCCCCGTCGAACGTCATTCTTTGCATTAATGGCTTAAAGCTGCCACCAGCAACAAGGACATCACCAACCAAACGCACATCAGAACCAACCTTTCTAGATTGCAATCTCTCAGCGTCAGCGGGTGAAACCATAATATTGACTTTGCCGCCGAAAAAATCAACCTTAATCATATTTACATCTTCATCGTCATCATCAGTAAAAGACGTGACGCCTGAAAAAGTACCGGCACACTGAAAACGATATTTACTCATACTTTTTACCTTTCTTAGACTTTACTTTAAGCCACTCAATAAAAATATCAACCAAACAATATAAAACAACACCAATCAAAATCATCCATGAGACAGGAGTAAAAATTTTCTCAAAAATCGGAATCAAATCCGGTTGAGCTGGTGCAGAAACATCAGCAAAAACGTGTATAAAATTTTCAAAAAACATTACGCCCCTCACGAATTCTTTTAATAATCCATAATGAAACAATTCGAATCATTAGAATGAGAACAAAAAAACTCAGCACACGCCACGCAATATGACAAAGTAAAACATTTAGGGACTCGGTTACAGGTCCCAAAGCTCGTTTCATCACTTCCGAAGACTGTACAATTTCACTCAACAAAAAAAACGAATCGTACATTTGAAAACCTCCAATTTCAAATGTACCATAAAATAAAAAAAAGTCAATCCTAATTTCTAAAATTTTTCAAAAAAACTTCACGAATTTTAACCCAAACCGTAATAATCTCGTCAGAATCGGTCTTATTGTAACCAAACCAATTAATACCACTCGACTTCTCCGACATTTGCAACGACCCAAGGAAAAACATACCGCCATCAGTTACAAGCACACCTGGCGTCTCAATAGCACTTTTTTCATTAATGGGAACTTCCGTTAAACTGGCACTATCAAATTTACTGACGGACAAAGAAACATCCAACGATATCAAATTTGTATCCAATTTTGAAGGGGTCAACGTAACTTCTATACCGTCTGTAAATTTCTCATAGCCGCTAACCGTTGAATACCCCTCGGAACTCACAGACGAACGCGAACGAACCAATTCAGAACCGACCGAGAGCGTTGCAGTTCGTCCCTCGCTCAAGTAAAGACGAGGTGTATTCTGAATTGACCGATAAAGAGAATTCCCGTCAACGGAAAGCATCATATTAAATAATTCGTCAAAATTCCAAGAGCAAGAAAATAAATCAACTGACTGCGCCTGTAATTTTGCCTGCAAATCGAGCAGGGCAGAACTTTTAACACGAATGAAAAACAACTCCGCAACGTACGACCGCCCCATTTTTTCGCGGAGAGAATCGACGACACGAAAGAACTTTTTAACATTTAAAACATAATCAGAAACGAGAAAACAATTCCCAACCTGCGCAACTTTTCCAACCTCACTTAAACAAGATTGAAAACTTGATAAAACCGTTGAATCAATAAAAGGACACCGAACAACGACAGAAACCAAATCCGACGAAGATGGCGAACCTAAAAAAATCACTCCGTCAAAATCGGAAACGGCCAACCCGTAACGTTTCGCAATCGCTGAAAGAAGAGACGATACATCGACATCTTCATAAACGCCGGAAATATACGTTTTGTCGGCTTCCTGCCCCCAAACAATAGAAACACCTGTAACACTGCTGATTTCAGACATCGCAACCGAAAAAGGGACTTGATCGAACGACATTGAAATTTTAGAATCAGTCATTTGTAACATTTCCTTGACCTCGGACGTTGGAAGAAACTGAATCTTGCTCAAGTCGGGCTCCTGCACCTTCCGGAACTGGCAAGCTGGAGCCGCAATTAGACAAAACAGGATCAAAATCAAACTTTTTATGTTTGAAATCCACAGAAATGAGTTTAACTTGCTCGCCCTGGTAAGTAAAAGTATCACCGACGGAAACACGACCGATATCACGCATAACAATAAAATCAGAACCATAAATATAAACTCCGGAAACGTTATAAAAATCGCGTTCGCGTTCTTCCTTAAAACTCATTTCTTTTTTTGGTCTATCTTCAACAACTCGATTAGATGGAGCAGATTTAGCCGAGTCGGGAGGACTTTCGGAAAGCGTATCTAATTCTGATGCAGGAACAGGCTTTTCGATTGAAACCTGCGCCCCCTTCCTCATCGCGTTCGACATAACCGAAGGAAGACCCGTAAAAAGAAAGCCCAAAGCTTTAAAAGCCAAAACAACTAACATCGCTTTTATCGAAAGATGGAAAATATGTTTTCGAATAAACCACAAAATAGAACCGACACGCCCTAATTTCAAATCTGGACGATCTTGACCTGAATTTTCTGTAAGGATATGCGAACGGTAAAGAGCAAAAATTTCAGGCTTTAACACTATCGTAAACTGATTTTGAATCTTTACTGCGCGGCCAACGTAATTACCATACAAAACGTTGGCGATTTGGCGACTGCAGCCCCAAGCCTCTTTTATAACATCAATATCGGCGAAAGGAATATTCAAATATGGAAGAACTTTGTTTTTTACGTTAATGATATTATAAATATCTTGCGCCATACACAAAATAGATTTATGAATTGTGTCGGTATGCTGGGTAATTAAATACAAATCATGCTCACGATGGCGATGCGTTGAAACATATTCAACGAAAAGCTGCATATAATCCTTTTGGCCAGTCCCGCCCTGCGGCATATACTGATGAACTTCATCAATCACAATCATACTGCCGTTTGGGATATCTTCCCACCACTTACGAGGAATACGGGGACCGTCTCCAGACTGAGAATAAAAGAAATCATCGTCTAAATGATGAATATATTTTGAAACGTCGATACCTTCACCGATTTTAGAATCAATATACTTTTGAAACTCTTCGACGTTTAAATAAAGATTCGTGTAAAGTTCGCGAACGAAACTTTTTTCTTCACGTCGTTCGAACGCACACCATTCACGCACCATCTCAGCAATACGACTGACAGCGTAATAACTTTTACCAGAACCCGGCTTACCGATAATAAGACTAATCGACATTTCAAACCCCTCATCAACAAAATTTTCAACACGTTCTAAATGAAAGTTTTCTCGGCGATTGACAGTTTACGGACAACTGGCCGAAAAGAAAGTTTAGCGGCGAGCGGTTGACCATTACGAACCGCTCGCCGATAAAATGTTTTCAATCACGTTCCGGAAACTGCAGGAATCCAACTCTTAACAAATTTATACACAACCCAAATAAGCAAAAAACTGAAA
>CAYTLK010000125.1:0-10386 GCA_964438515.1 uncultured Planctomycetaceae bacterium | reverse complement strand
TAAAAAAGTATAAAAAACGCCATCGCAACAAAAAAACCAAGAACAACAAAATGTACAGTTTTCTTTGCTGCTTGGCAAAATAAGCTATAATGCCCTAAAAATTTTATTGTATCCTGTGGGTTGATTCTTGTCAAGCATTGTTCTACAATTTTTTAAAAATATTTCGACCTTCTTCATGTAACTCCCAGGGAATGGAACGTTCAATAATGAAGTTCTGCGCGCGAGACGCCCGCACTCCAAGGTGCTGTCGCAGAGTTTCGGTCTTATTTTAACGGAATATGTTATTTTTCTGTAAAAACTTGCGCTTTCTTGCGGAACGGGGTGGAGATTTTTTTCATTTTTGATACAATGAATGATATCGCGTTTTTTCCCTCGCCCGGAGCCGTCCTTTGGAGCCATTATGCGTCGTTCGTCCCTGAAACTCCCTATCACGCTCGCGGTCATCATGATCGTCCTGCTCGTCGTCCTTATTGTCGGATGGATCCTCACCACCGTCTTCGCGGCAATCGATAAAAACTCCCATTCCTGGATGTACTGGACCTTTCTCCCCGTCGGATCCGTCTTTCTCTCCCTCATTCTCGCCGGTACAATCACGTATTTGGTACTTTCTATCAAAATGGTGAACCTCAACCGCCGTCAAAGCAACTTCATCAGCAGCATCACCCACGAACTTAAGTCGCCGCTCGCGTCACTCAAATTGTACCTCCAGACCCTCACGCGTTACGACGTGAAACCCGATGAGAAAATCAAATTTTACAGCGGAATGATGGAAGAAGTCGAACGTCTCGACGTCCTCATCAATCAAGTGCTGCGCGCCGGTCAGCTCGAAGCCGGACTCCAAATCGGCGACCAGGCGGAAGAAATTGTGGTGCGTGAAGTGCTTGAAAGCGCCATCTCCTCGGCCTCCATTCGTCATCGAATCGATAAAAGCCGCATTCAGCTCGACTGCAATTCAGAAATTCGTATGATTACAAGTCGAATTCCGTTCGAAATGATTTTCCGAAATTTGATCGACAACGCCATCAAATACGGCGGCGACCCTCTGACGGCCGAGGTGAAAGTGCGAAAAATCGCATCGTCAAAAATCGCCATTCGCGTCACCGACAATGGACCCGGAATCCCCAAAAAAATGCGAAAAAAAGTCTTTGACCGCTTCGTGCGCCTGGGAACCGAGATGGAACGAAGACGAAAAGGGACCGGTTTGGGACTTTATATCGTTCGAATGTGTCTTGCGCAGCTGTCGGGAGACATTCGGATTCGTGAAAACAAACACGGTCCCGGAACCAGCTTTTATGTTTTGCTTCCCGTAAACACGACACTGAACTCTAAAATGAATTTGGAAGAGGTAGATTAATGAATAGTGAACGGAAATTGATTTCGGAACAGAAGCCGCACATTTTGGTCGTCGAGGATGAACTAAATCTTGCGGTTGGAATTCGTTACTCACTCGAACATGAAAATTATGACGTGACGCTCGTTCACGACGGTTCCGAGGCTCTGGAGCTTGTTTTGAAGCATCCCGACGATTTCGACGTTCTGGTGCTCGACATTATGCTTCCGGGCTGTAACGGTTATTCGATTTGTTCGGAGGCGCGCGAGCACGGTATTTTGACGCCCATCATGTTTCTTTCGGCTCGAACGCTTCCGGAGGATAAAGCGCGAGGGTTCGACGTCGGCGCAAATCAGTACCTCTCGAAACCGTTCGAACTTGAAGAATTCCTGGCTCGAGTCCGCAACATGCTGAAATTTCAGAAACTTCAAGGAACGAAAGCGCCTCCAAAACCTCATGGGGACCCGAGTTTGCCGACGGAAATGACGATCGGACAGGGTGTTGTGAATTTCGATACAATGGAAGTCCGCACACAGAAAAAGACCCTGAAACTGACGTATTTGGAGATTTCACTCCTGAAACATTTTGTACAAAATCCAGACAGACTGATTCCGAAGGAGGAATTACTAGAAAAAGTGTGGAAAATGCCGGGCGTGATGAACACGCGGGCGCCGGACCAGTTCATCCTGCGGCTGCGCAAGATGTTCGAGACGGACCCGACGCACCCGAAGATTTTTCTCACGCATCGGAATGCCGGCTACCGTTTCGTAAGTGAAACAAAGGAAAAAACCGAGATTTCTGATTTCTGATTATTAATTATTGATTCAGTATATTCGTTTTTTGTACATTTGTTTTGTGACGAACATTGCGCGGATGAAACGAACCCGCGCAATGTTTTCGGTTTACGACTACAAATTTCGGGTCCTTCGAATCGACTCTGCTTTCTGAAGAGCGTCTTGCGCTTTCATGCGCTGATTTGCGCCCTCATAAACCGTCGCCAGACCCTGATAGTATTCGACCTGGTGCGCCGGCTGCGTGTCATTTGCAATGAGAAAGTCGAAATCGCTTTTCGCGTCGCGCCACCGTTTCAGCTGCGCCGCCGTAAGCGCCCGATATTTCCGAGCGTCAAAGTTTTTCTCGTCTGCGGTCACGCATTTTTCAAAATCCGAAAGGGCTTCCATCCAGGACTTTTGATTATAGTACAGCGTTCCGCGTGTTTGATAGGCGTTCCAGTCTTCGGGTCGTTTTTCGAGGTATTTTGTGAAAATTTCGAGCGCCTGTTCGGGACGTTCCTCGACGTAGGACTGTCCTTTTTCGAGCAGCGCCTCCATATTTTCCGGTTCTTGCGCTAAAACTGCGTCGAAATTATTTCGAGCCGTCAATTTCTGTCCGAACACGCGGCAAAGTAAAATCCCTTGGTTGAGCAAAGCCGAAACGCATGAGGAATCGAGGGAAAGAGATTCCTCAAAATCTGCTTTTGCAAGGTCGTACGCCTTGGAAAAAACGGTGGGATTGTGCATATACACCTCGCCGCGAAACGCAAGAAGCAGGGCGCGAGCCGGTGCGTCCGTCTGGGGCGTACTTTCGAGAAGCGTGTTGTAAATGGAGAGTGCGTGCCGCGCCGGAGCCGGATCATCAATGCGGCCCGAAAGATGGTTGAGCGCCCGAGCTTGAAGCAAAAGCAGTTCGCGATCGTCGGGAGCCGCCGTAAGCGCCTGTTCCGACCATGCAAGCGCCTGTTTGAAGTCGCCAGCCTCGATTGCGTCATGAATTGCGGTCCGCAAAAGCGCTGAATCGGAGGAGGATGCAAGTTCGGCAGACCGCGAACGCGTCGCGGAGATGTAGTGACCCGTTTTTTCTGCCGTTTCGGAATAATGCGTCAACGAATCTCCTCCGAGTTTTTGAACGTCACAGCGTGCGAACGACTTCCACGCCTGCGCAAAATCACCCGCCGCGAACGATTTTTCCGCATTGGTCAGCAACTCTTCCACCGAAGGTTCCGGGGCGGAAGATGCGTCCGACGCGTCAGACGCGCCGGAGGTTTCGGAAGGTTCTGTATCTTCTGCAGCTTCTGTAGTTTCTGCCGTTTCTATAGTTTCTGCCGTTGCGGGAGTTGTAGAGGTTTCGGTTTTTTCAGGAGTTTCGGTCGGAGAGGAAGTTTCGGAAGTTGCGGGATTTGCGGGATTTTCTGCGTTTTTGGGAGTTTCCGCAGCGCCTGCAGTTCCCGGAACGACCGTTTTCGGTTCGTCGGCCGACTCGGAAGAGGTTTTGGGCACCGACGGAGCTGCGGTTTTTTTCGGCTCGGTTTTTGTGCGAGAATTATTCCGGCTCTCGTTCACGGACGGCGGTGCGAGAAAATCAATTTCCGGCGTTGGAACGGCGGTTCCAGGTTCCATTACGATTTGCGTTTCAGGCTCGTTTGAAATAAGTGTAAAAATCAATAAAATCAGCACGAGCAACAGCGCCACGCCGCCGCCCGCAAGCATCGGAAGCAGATTTTTCTTCAACGTTTCCGCCCGTTTCGCCGCCGATGCGTCCTCCTTTTTCAACTCTGGAGCCTTCGCGTCCAAATTCGCCACCTCGTCCTGCGTGATGAGCGAGGTCTCGAGCGCCTTTATGAAATTTACACAAGTATCAAACCGTTGTTTTCGATTCTTTGCGAGCGCTTTCTGCAGCGCGAAATTCACGTAATCCGGCACATTGAGAATCGGATCGGGACTCTTGTTCAAAATTTGGAACCCCAAAACCTGAATATTCGTTCCATAAAACGGCAGTTTCCCGGCGAGCAACTCGTACACGACGACCGCCAGCGAAAATTGGTCGGCTTTCGCGTCCTGAAAATCGCCGCTCCACTGTTCGGGCGACATGTACGGGAGCGTCCCTCCGCCGTCAAAATGCATGGAAGTACTTCCCGACATCGTGGAACGCATTTCCATCACGAGCCCGAAATCGATGAGCTGCACGCCGTCGCTTTCGTCGTTGCTCACGAGGATATTTTGCGGTTTCACGTCGCGATGAAGCACTTTCTTTGAATGCGAATAATCGAGCGCCTGCGCAATCGGCATCAACAGCTTCACGACTTCCGAAACGGGAAACTCGTTGTGAACGCGCATGTACTGCGTGTAATACTCCTGCAGCATCATTCCGTCGATGTATTTCATAACGATAATCGTACCTGCTTTGGGGTCGTTTTTCATCGCGTACATCGGACAGATGTGCTGGTGCTGCAAACTGTGGATTTTGTGGAACATCGACTGAATGCGCGCGAGTTCCTCCTGAATATTCTGCACGTTCGGCGCGAGCGTTTTAATAACGACGGTTCGAAGAATTTCCCCCTCATAAACCTCGTCGGCCCGCCACACTTCCCCCATTCCGCCGCGGCCCAGCCGTGCGCGCAGGATGTACGTGTCGCACAGAATGTCTCCCACGGACAAAATTTCTTCCGGCAAATCCATCGTGGTTTTGCGTGAGTCTTCATTTCCAAAGACGACAGTTTCGTATTCCATTGGGCGAGGTTCATCAGCCATCTTTTTTATTTCTCCTATACTGATACTGCTTGGGAATTCCGCGAGAACGAAAGCGACGGTGAAGCGGAAATTCAGATTGCGTTAAGTTTGTACTCGTTTCACTTGAAAATCGCATTGGGCGGCGACTGCGGCAGTCGTTTCTCGATAGAGTAACGACGGAGAAGCGAAAATTCAAAATGTATCGAGTGAAAAATATTTATCTATTATAAACCAGGTGAAATACGTTGTCAAGCAAAGATTTAGAAAATTTTCCATCTTTTTCGGGTATTTTTTTGTCATTTTTGCTGAAATCCTTCAAATTGGAAAAAACTGCAGAAAATATTTGAAAAATGAGACAAAATGAAAAGAATATTGTTGATTTTTCAGGATTTGGGATTATAATCAAGGAGACTATTTTCGATGTGACACATTTTCAAAATTCATTTCCTCCTTTCCGCCGTTTAAAATTTTGCCGAAACGATGCCGACCGAGGGAAAATTTTCCCCCAAATGTCGGATTTTTTAACTTTTTTTAGTCCAAATTTTAAGCAATCACCAAAACAATTTCCCTGAGAGGTTCACGCAATTCTCCGTTTTGCATGTTCCTTTCAGGGAAACTGTATTAATTTTTCAGGCCGCGTTTGACAGAACGGGCGGTTACTTTTTGCTCGTCAGACCCTCCAGAAGCGGGTCACTCACGTAGGAACTCGGTGCCGCGGAAGGCGAAACCTGCGTTCCAACTTGGGATGACGGCTGCTCGATGATGCTGCGCCGCGCGTCCGGAATCGGGAAGGTCGAAAGGTCGTCGCCAGTCTCCTTGACCGCAGGAATTTCCTGAAGCGATTGCGCCGGTGCCGGGGCTTTTCCGTTGTTCATGAACTGGTCGCGCGTTCCTTCCGGCGGCAGGTCGTACGAACGGTCATTCTTAGGTTTGCTGCTCGTTTTTACGCCTTGAGGAAGATTCCGCGAGTACGTGCTTCCTTCCTGATTGATCGCTTCGCCAGGCCGACTGAGCTGAATCTGTCCTTCCGGTACGAAATTCGAACGGAGGTAGGCGTCCGACATCGTTCCCATCGCGTTGGGTGCAATCTGCCAGCCGCCGCCCAGTGCGGTGTACAGCGTGACGACGCTCGACGCAAGCTGTGCGTGTACCGATGCGAGGGACTGACGGTTTGCGAGGAGGTAGCGCTGCGAGTCGAGCACCACCATGTATTCCCGTTTTCCCGCTTCGTACAGTGCGAGCGAGAGTTTCAGGGCGCTGTCGTAGTTGCGGACCGCTTCGACTTGGTCTTCGTATTGAGCCTGATATTTGATGTAATACGTAATGGCGTTGTTGACCTCTTCTGCCGCCTCCAGCACCGCCTGCTGATATTCGAGACGCATTTCTTCCGTCACGCTTTCCTGTTTCGCGATGGAGCAGCGGATTTTTCCAAATTCGAAAATTCTCCATTGCAGTTTCGGCATAATGCTCGCAGTGAGGCTGCGTCCTTCAAACAAATCGTCGAGATTTTCCGCTTGAAGTCCGAATGAACCATCGATGTAAAATTTCGGGTACAGTTCTGCCTGTCTCACTCCCACCAACGCAGTTTGCTGCGCCAGTCGGCGTTCCAGTGCGCGAATATCGGGACGACGACGCAGAATGTCTGCCGGAATACCAATCGCAAGCGCGTCGGGAGCGTTCGGAATGTTTCCATCCCCCTGAAGCAGTATCGCCTGAACCGATTCGGGAGACGCACCCATGAGAGACGCCAGCCGCGTCACACAGTCGCCGAATTGAGCCTGAATGAGCGGAAGACTCGCTTTCACCGTCGCGAGGTTTGCCTGAGCCTGAACGAGTTCCACGTTGCAGTCCGCACCCGCTTCACGACGCGCACGAATCTTTTCGAGATACGTTTCGAGGTCGCGAATATCGGCTCTCACAATGCGTTCTTCTTCCTGGAAAAGCCGCGCGTTGATATACGTACGGGCCGTTTCCGCCAAAAGAAGCATTTTCGTGTTGTTCAAATCCTCAAAAGTCGCCTGCCACGCGTCGTCTGCCGCCTCGACGTAACGCCGCAGCTGACCGAAAACATCCACTTCCCAGCTCGCTGACGCATCCCACGTCCACGAGGCGGTGTACGAGTGATTGTGCGTACTCGTGCCGTTGCGCATCGATTTCGAAAATCCCGCGTCTGTTCCGATGGCCGGGAACATCTCGCCGCGAGCAATCCGATAGTCCATTTCCGCCTGATAAATGCGCTGGGCCGCCACTTTTATGTCGAGGTTTTGTTCGTTCACGGTCTTCAGCAGCAGGTTCATCGTTTCATCATTGAAAACTGTCCACCAATCATCAAGCGCCGGGAGTTCATTGTGAAGACGCGCGTCATTTTCGGGATTCTGGCTTGCTTCTGTTTTTTCGGACCAGTTGGACTGAACCTTTGGGGACGGCGGCCCAATGTAATCCGGACCCACCTTACAGCCCACCGCCAGAAGCAGCGCTGTACCAATGATAAACGTATTTCGAACGAGCGGTCTGGTTAGGCCCACTCTCCAAAATGACAAAAATCGGAGCATAATCGTCACCTTTTCAATATTTTCCAACATAAAATTTCAACGATGTTTGTACGGACATCCATTGTATTTTTATCAATCGGTATATTTCCACTTCTTCAAAAGTTAAAATGTTATGATTGTGTAAATTTTTCCAAAATTTCTGTATATGACGAAACTTCGGATTGTAGGAATTGTAAGGATTGTAAGAATTGTATGGATTGTAAGAAAGTGCTGAGTGTGTCACTCTTGCGACATTCACGCCGAATGAATGTGACGGTTCTGTTAATGATTTTTTCGGGATTTTTTCAGATTGTAACGATTATAATGATTGAGTGCTTTAGAGCCGGGAAAAAAGGGACTATTTTCATTTTTTTCTCTTTCGTTTTCAGAGAAACGGTATATAATGGAATTGTTTTCAATGAAAGTCGATGTTCCTGAAGGAGATATTTATGACGACTCCAACATCCTCGAACAAATTACCGCATTCCCGCCGAAAAATGTGGATCAAATGGCTCGCGGCCATCGGGGTGCTGTGCTGCGTGCTTCTGTTTATCGCAAACAGAGCGGCCAACATTTTCGCTCCCAAAACCGACCTGACGAACATGAAGTTCGTCAATCCCACGGTCGGAAAATTCCGGCATGAAATTTCGGTGCGCGGCGACATCAGCAGCTCCGAGAACAAAGATATTAAATGTCAGGTCCGCAGCACCGGCGGCGTGATGATTACGTGGGTCGTCGATGAAGGAACCGAAGTCAAAGAGAACGACGTCATCGCAACGCTCGACAATTCCACGCTCATCGACAACCGCGACTCGCAGCTCAACAAAGTGGCGCAAAGTCAGGCGGAGGTGAAAGCTGCGGAGAACAATCTCGAAACCGCCATCATCGCCAAAGACGAGTATGAAAACGGTATATATAAAATCAACCTTCAGAAACTCGTGAGTGCGCAGATTAAGGCCAAAGAGGAGCGCGACCGTCTTGCGGAATACCTCCAGCACAGTAAAATTCTGTACGAAAAAGGATTCGTCACGAAATCGCAGCTTGAGGCGGACGTTTTCTCTCTGAAACAGGCGGAACTCGACCTGCGGGCGTCCGAACTCGACATTTACGTGCTGAAACAGTACACCGCCAGCAAATCGATGAAAGATTACGAAAGTAATATCGAGACCGCGAAAGCAAATCTGTCGGCGCAGAAAAGTGTTCATCAGCTGAACGAGGCGAAACTCAAGGACATCGTGCAGCAGCTGGACGCCTGTACGATTCGTTCACCGGGCGATGGAAAAGTGCTGTACGTCAACGAGTCGAACCGATTCGGAACGTCGGACTTTCTCGTCTGTCAGGGCGCGATGGTGCGTGAACGTCAGACGTTTTTACGTTTGCCGAACACGCAGAAACTGCAAGTGACGGCCGACGTGCATGAAGGGAAAATCAGTTACATTGCGGAGGGACAGACTGTGACGGTGCGTACCGACGCGACGGGTGAAAAAAGCATCCTCGGCGTCGTCGTCAAAGTGGATGAAAACCCGCAGCCGACCAACCACTGGCTGGGAGACGTGAAAGAATACCGCGTCACGATTTCGCTCGAAAATCCCAAAGGCGTTTTGCCGGGAATGACGGCCGAAACGAAGATTCTGGTGGAAGAAACGCCCGGTGACGTCTTGATGATTCCGACGCACGCCGTGTTTGAACATGCGGGAAAGTTTTACTGCATTCAGCATCTGGCAGACGGTTCTTTGCAGCCGATTGTGGTCGAACTCGGACACAGCAACGACAAAATGGTGATTGTGACGAGTAAAAACCTCACCGCACAAACCTCGTTACTTGCGGCCGCCTTTGAATTTCGGGAACGCGTGAAGCTGCCGGAACTGAAGCGCGGAGAAACCTCCTCCGCAACGATTCGAACTTCGAGCGACGAGCAAAAGAAGCCGGAAAAGAAGTCGGCTGCGCCTGGTGCGGCACACAAACCCATGAAGGGGCGTCACAGTTTGGACGGCGGGTACGTTTCGCCGGAAGACGCTGCGGGAGCCGAGAAGATGGGACCGCCGGACGGAATGCCGATGGGACCGCCGCCAGAGGGCGGGACTCCGCCGCCGCCCCCGCCGGATGGTGCTGCGCCGCCCCCGCCGCCGGATGGAGCACCGATGGGGCCGCCGCCTGGAGGAGGTGGCGCAGTGCCGATGGGACCGCCTCCGGGCTGAGTTTCGTACCTTTTTAACCTGCCTACTTTTCCCATTTTCCTCATTTTCACCAATTCCCAAACCTTTAACCCTTCCATTTGAATTATGTCCAATTTCGCGGCGTCGTTGAAAGACGTACAAAAACATTATTTCCTGACGGGAGAGACGGTCAAAGCGCTTCGAGGCGTGTCGTTCGATGTGCCTCAGGGGGACTTTTTGGCGATTATGGGGACCAGCGGTTCCGGAAAAAGCACGCTTTTGAATCTTCTAGGCTGTTTGGACCCGCCCACCTTCGGGAAGATTCTTCTGGACGGCGAGGACGTGAGTCAGATGACGGACGACCAGCTTTCGGAGATTCGTGCGACAAAAATCGGATTCATTTTTCAGGCGTACAATCTCATTCCGCAGCTGACGGTCCTCGAAAACATTGAGGTTCCGCTGCACTATTCGGGTCATACGTCGCACGAGACGCGCGAACGGTGCCGCGAGCTTGCGGAGATGGTGGGGCTTGGAGAGCGCTTGAATCACCGTTCGTACCAGCTTTCGGGCGGTCAGCAGCAGCGTGTCGGAATTGCGCGGTCCCTTGTGAACAATCCTGCTTTTATTTTGGCGGACGAACCGACGGGAAACCTGGATACAGCCACGACGGGTGAGATTCTCGGAATCCTGAAGAAACTGAATGAAGCGGGAAAGACGATTATTATTGTAACTCACGAGCCGGATGTGGGTGCGCAGGCGAAACGGGTGATTCATCTTCGTGATGGTCTCATCGTCAGCGACACGCGCAACTGAAGAACCGAAAACGCATCCTATTTCGAAACGCATCCCATTTAATAGTACAA
>CAYTLK010000124.1:5441-10423 GCA_964438515.1 uncultured Planctomycetaceae bacterium | reverse complement strand
CCAGCAAGTTTTCGAGCGTCGTTCCAATCCCGTCCAAGGCTTTGAACCACAATTTTGCATGTTCTTTTTCGTTTTCCGCAGTCTCCTCGAAGATTGCGGCGATCTGCTGAAATCCCTCTTTGCGGGCTGCACTTGCGAAATAAGTGTACTTGTTGCGGGCCTGAGATTCGCCGGCGAATGCATACTTCAAATTCGCTTCGGTTTTGCTTCCTTTAAGTTCCATTTGACTCTCCTAATCTGCAAAATGGTATAAAATATCAATACTGTGATTATTTTAGCATATTTTCCGCTGAAAGTCAAGGGGGGTTTCCATGGATTTTGCCCGATTTTCTCTGATTTTTTGGGGAACTCATTGATTTTTCAAAATATTTGTGCTATAATGTGAAAAAGTGTTTCGAGTTTTGCTTCTGCTCGAGTAATCTCCACAAATTTCCTTCCTTCGTTTGAATTTCAGGTTCCTCATGTTGTTTTCCCGCCGAAATTTTTTGACCGTTTCAGGCTCAAGCGCCGCGTGTCTGTTTTTGAATTCCGTCTCAATCGGTCAATCGGAGGAGTCTGCCGCTGCGGACTCACCGTCAGATTCACCATCAGACTCAAATTCGCGTGTAAGCCCGCATTTGAACGAGGTTTTGTCGCTTTTGAACGTTGAGAATCCGGGAGAAACGCCTCTGGAGCGTCAGACGGCCCTTCTTGATTCTTTTCGGAATCGGAAAGTCGTTTCGGCGTATCTGCTTCTTCAGTCGAACCTTTCGGAGTCCTTTTCAGACGTCGGCGAGGCTGCGCAAAGCGGGGAAACGGCGAAGCTGGCGGCTGAGAAAGTCGCAAAATGCGGGTATTCAAATAGGGCGGACGACGCGCTTCAGCACATTTTTCCCGGTCAGCCGGCGTACCCGTCGGATTTTCGCGGAAAAGACGAAATCGATTGGGACTCGAATCCCCAAAAAGACAAAGAGTGGCTCTGGCAGTTCCACCGTTTTTACTGGCTCGAGCCGCTGGCGGGCGCGTATGTTCGGACGCACGACGAAAAATACGCAGCGGAATGGGCGTTTGAAATGCGTTCCTGGATTGAACACATGCATCGGCCAGAAAACGCGTTCAATCACCCGGGCTGGCGCTCGCTCGACACCGCAATTCGAATGAAAACGTGGGCCGTCACACTTGAATTCTTCCTAAAATCACCCGCTTTGGACGGTGCGCTGCTCGCCGATGTGCTTTGGTCGCTCGACGTCCACTGTCAGCGTATCGCGGAACGGTGTCGGACGGCTCAAAATCGGGACGGAGATTTGGGAAACTGGGACATTTTTCATGTTGAGGGTCTGCTTTTTACCGCAGCCGCGCTCCCCGAACGCAAGAAAAGCACCGAAGAAATTCAGATGGCGGCCGAACTTATGGTCGCGTTTCAGAAACGTGTTTTGCTGGACGACGGGGTCATTAATGAGTTCATTCCGAGCTACCACAGCGCCTATCCCGGCCAGTTCGCGCGTCTGGTTCGAGTGTGCCGCAGTCTCAAGCTCCCGGTGGAAATTCCGCAGGAATTCATGGATCGTCTGGAAAAATCGATCAACGCGATGGCGGTTTGGAGTCATCCGGACGGAACGTCCCCGGTTTTCGGCGACGCGTGGCTCGGAAGCCGGGACGGAAACCGACGCTGGATTTTGCCGTTCCTTCCGCTTTTTGACCGTCCGGACTGGCGCTGGTTTGCGTCGAAAGGTCAGGAAGGCGCACCGCCTGCGTCCCGAATGCAGGAGCTTCCCGCCGCAGGTTACTACACGATGCGTTCGGATTGGACGGAAAACGCGCTGTTTCTCGTGACGAAAAACTCCAAAACGACTCACTTCGGTCACAATCAGGCGGACAATTTGACCTTTGAGCTTTCTGCGTACGGCCAGCGTTTGATGACCGACAGCGGGTGTTACAATTATTCGGGCGAGCCGGAATGGCGCCAGTTTTTCCGGTCTCCGGCGGTCCACCAGCTCGTTTCTCTTGATGAGCAGCCGATTCAGTCGTGCGGGCGGAAAATCGTCTCTCGTTCCATTTCTGCGTCGGAAACGTTTCCGTCGATGGAAGTTTTGACGCTTGAAAACGAGCCGGTTCCCGGTCTGACGCACCGGCGGACGTTTCTTCTGGCGGATTCCCGATTTTTCGTGATTTTTGACGAACTCAGCGGCTCGGCTTCCGGTCAGCTCCGGCAGCATTTCCAGTTTTTGCCTGGCGAATGGACGTTTCAGCCCGAACAACTCCGAGCATTCACGCAGCATCCGAATGCGCCGAATCTGCTGCTCGTCGGAGCCGAAACTGCGGCACAGCCTGCGATTTCGTTGAAGGAGGAAGAGGGGTGGATTTCGACGCGTTACATGCAGAAAGAACGTCGACCGGCCTTCGCGTTTACGCAGTCCAAAAGCGCTTCTGAAACCGTACGTTTTTCGACTCTTCTCTTCCCGACGCCGACCGCAGAGACGCTACCACCAGAAATCCATTTCACTGTGGAAACTGATTTCAGTTCAAAAATCCGTATTGGAGAAAAAACCTGGAACACTCCTCCCCTCGACCGCAATGGAAACGGCTGAATGTGTCACTTGAACCTTACCAATACGTTCCGGGAATCGCTGGATTCTTCCGTCGTGTGCTGCACACTCGTTATGCGGACGATTCCCGATAATATTGGAAAAAGTTGTCTTTCATGAATGCAAAATCAGCAGGTAAAAAGCCCGCCTCGCATAGGGATCGAATCGGTAAAAATCCTTGTTCGTTTTCCCTTTATGACTCCCATTTTCCGAGGATTCACACCTTTGGCTCGCAAATTTTCAAGCGTCGTCGGAACCCGAACAGTCCCAGTATACCAGGAATCAGAAGCAGCAGTGTGGAGGGTTCCGGGAGCATCGTGGCCGTGAGGGAAAGGGAGTTCCCGTTTGCGCTTAACGTCCAGACATTGGAGTCCAGACCACTTGCCGTAAGAATCGACGCCCAGTCAAACGTATCCAGCCTCGTGACGGTACCCGTTGCGGAAAAGAGCGTGTAAGCCCCTTTCTGGAAATTGGCCGCATCCGTGACCGACAAACTGATTGCCGAGCCACGTTCAAAAGTCGCGTCTCCTTCCACTATCATCAGGTCAGCAGCACTGCCGTCCAATTCAAAGTCGAGCGTGCTTCCGTTTTTCAAGACATAGTTTCCATCAAGATTCATCGTTCCGACGGAATTTCCCGGCGAGAAGGTTCCGCCCGTGATGGTCAGATTGGCGGCATAGGAACCTTTCAGATTCAGTCGACCTGCGCTGGACTGAATGCTTTTTATCGTCAGCGGAGCCGTGTCCGCATAGTTCATATTCAGCGTGCCGTCTCCTGTTTTGGCGAGCGTCACGTTCGAACCGGAAACTGCGGCAGAAAACGTTTCCGCAGTGTTTTCAGCCACGTTCACGGTCAAACCAATGGTCTGGGAGCCGGCCTGAATGCTTCCTTCCGAGGAGAGGATTTTGAGAGAGCTGCCCGTATAGGCCGTCAAATCGAGCGTTCCGTTCGCACCGACGCGGACTCCGCTGGTGGTGTTGGAATCGGTAAGTTTGAGCGTCCCTTCCGAAACGGTCGTCGTGCCGGTGTAGGTGTTCTTGCCGGAGAGGGTCAGGGTGCCCGTGCCGGTTTTCTTGATGTCCCTGGCATAGCGGATACTATCTAAGTAAGTGTCTGTGATAATACCTGCGTAGGATGAATCGGACGTGTTATTGAGCGTCAGTATGCCAGTGCCGCTGCTATAGCCGGCGATCGTCGCCGAACTGTTCGTGCCTGAGAGATTATTGAACGTCTGGTTTTTATCCTTTGTAGAAATTTGGGCATTGTTTATCACACCCGACGAGGTCTTAATGGCATCTGCAATATCCAAAACCAAAGCTCCATTTGTGATGGTTGTTGTCCCTGTGTAGGTATTTACGGATTGCAAGTGTAAATAACCGCCGCCGAAAGTGACATTGTGTTCCCCGGAAATGACACCGGAAAGGTATTTGTCAATGATATTTGATTTAATCATCGCATCCGCAGCAAGCGTGATGTTTCCGCTGAGAGTATCGTTCCATTGACTCGAAATGAGCAGGGCACCCGAATTATCGTAACCGGTGCCTGACAGGGTGATGTTGTTGGAAATCGAACACTCCACGTTCAGCGTTGCGCCAGAAGCGACGATCACTTTGCTGGTACCCAAACCATTTATAGGTGATTGCTTAAAATTTGGACTAAAAAAAAGGAAATTTTGTAAAAATAAGTAAAATTTTTGGTAATTTGGGGGAATCCACTCCCTCATTTCTCTTTTCCCGAATGTGTTATACGAACACTATTTTGGATTTTCGTTTTCCCATCCGCCGTTGGAGCTGCGCACCCCGGCTCCTGCAGTCTTTTGGGAAAGGAATTTCATTGTAGAACCAGCATATAAATTTGAGTGTTTCATTTTGATTTGCGGACGACCGGCACAGTGACGATTCATGCGGACTAAACGAACGAGAACCTCAAAAAGCGGGGCTTCGATTCGCGGCGCGCGGCGGGGTGAGGAGGAGACTGTAACGCTCCTCTTCTCGATTTTCTTGCGTTTATGGTCGAACTGACAAGAAACAGAGACGCAGGTCGTCAGAATGCTGAAATCAGACATAAAACAAGAATTTCTGCAATTTTTTCATATCATCCCTTTCAAGCGGAATGCGTAGATTTGTCATGATTATTCAGTTTATCGTTCCCGCCGCATTCTGTCAAGCGGGAAGAATGAAAATATTACGACACGAAGACTTGTTTTTCTTTTGCTTACTCGTTGGACGAACCTGAAAAATCAACGTCAAGACGATACCATTGGTTATTACGTTGGCCATACGTGAACCATCGCGAGGGGAACGGGGAGGGAAACTCAACCTGAATAAGCTGCTCGTAGGCGGCCGAACAGGGGCGGCCGTCGAGAAGAAGGGTAAACCGAGAATCCTCAGCCGACTGAACAATCACAGACCAATGTGT
>CAYTLK010000124.1:0-5431 GCA_964438515.1 uncultured Planctomycetaceae bacterium | reverse complement strand
GGTGAGAACCAGGGGGAATTCACATTCACGTAGGGACCTAAAATCCGGGACGTGTTTTTGACGTGATTTTCTTCAATCAGCAGAATTTCCGGAAAGCCCTGCGTGTTTCTCAAGACCGATGTTTTCAGGGAAATCGCCTGCGTTGGAGATCGCCAGTACGGACACGGTTGTTCGCAACGCATAAAAACGGGTGACGGATTCTCGATTTTTTCTCGTCCCAGGAGTTTCCCTGTTTGCATATCCATATATTCAAGATAGGTCTGGAGATGGTTTCCTGTGGGAGTGTACCACGGAATTTGAGAGCAATGTTCGACGCGAATTTTGTATTTCTCGCCCTGGAATTTCTGGACGGCAGGAATCAGATCCAAAGAGGCTGGCCCTGTTAAAGGATACGGACCGATTTTGTGCCGATTCGGCGTCCCAATTCCACGTAAGAAGATGGTTCCATTCGTGAATTGTGCATTTACATCTTGGTACCATTTCGGGAAAAAGGAGGCTTCTTCCAATGCGCACAAAAGATCGTCCTGAACAAAATATTGATGAACCTGCACGGAGGAACTCACCGATTCCAATTTTTGCAGCACATTTTCACGAGAATATTTGTAAAATGCCGTTTCACCGCTGCATGCGGCCAAAAATAGAATTCTTTCTCATCTTCGGTAAAAACAGGATTGCAAATCCAGTCCATCGGCGGTGTAAAGATGTGGGTGTTTTCCTGCAAAAACTGTTTCCCCTCGGTTGTGGTCAACAGGATTTTCCTCGATTTTTTCGGGGATTCCCACAATCTTCGATAGTACGCAATATCCTTAAGGAAATACGTGTTTCCATCAATATACTGAAAACGATCCCAATGACGATTCTCGTAAATGAAATTCAGGACGTTCTTTCCCTCTTCATTGATTTCAAACCAGATTTGCTGCCGGGAAGGGAGCGAACCGTAAAGAACGTGAAGCGGTTGATTTTTCTGCTCCACGATGAGAAATCGGGGATTCCAATTCAGCGTGTCTCCCACAAATTTATAAATGGCAAACAAACATGGAGTTGAATATGACGAATTTGAGACGGAATTTCCAGGAAGCAAAACGTCCAGAAAACGTTTCCACGAAAACTCGCAGGCATCGTAAAGCGTTCTGAGGTCCATGGGAATAACGGACGCGAATTCCGAAGAATCCTCACTCCAAACGACCTCCGCATAACCGATTCTATCGAAAGGAAAACCGTTCCAATCTTCCCATTTTCCGTTCAAATGAAGATTCGTTCCTCTCCATTCCTGAAAGACGGGGAGATACACATCCCAAATTTTGAAAGAAAATGAATTTATTCAAAAGTGTCTTAAATACCGTAAAATGCCGGATGAAAGGCGAAAAAAGGGTCTTACAATTTCTTGTAAAACCCCCTTATTTACGCCTGGCGGGAATCGGACCCACAACCTACGGATTAGAAGTCCGTTGCTCTATCCAGTTGAGCCACAGGCGCATCTGTAATTGAATGCTCTGAATTCAGTCACCCAAACTTTTCGCGTTTATTATAACGTTTTTTTTCTTTTCAACAAGCGGGGGAGACCCATTTTCGAATGGTTTTTACGAAAATTTGTCTTTTCTTCCCCTTTTTTCATAAATTTTCCACCCCCCCCTAATGACAAAATTCTTTTTCTAGATATAATATACAATAATTTATTTGTTACTTCTTTTTTATATGGGAGGTTTCCATGATCGTTACCACGACCGAACTGTTCAAACAGGCCTATGGCAAGTACGCTATCGGCGCTTACAACATCAACAATATGGAACAGGCCGTTGGTCTTTTCCGCGGCAACCTGGGCAAATCCGGAAGCAATGACGATCCGGTTGACAACGCTAAAGCCGCTCCGTTCATCATTCAGATTTCTCGTGGTGCGCGCGACTATTCCGACAAACGCATCCTTGAAGGCGTCATTCGCGCTTGTGACGAAGTGTTCCCCGAAGCGATTTTCGCAGTTCACCTCGACCACGGAACCGAAGAAGTCTGCTACGACTGCATCGAAAGCGGTTTTTATTCTTCCGTCATGATCGACGCATCCAGCAAGCCGTTTGAGGAAAACATCGCCACGACAAAACGCGTTGTGGACGCTGCTCACGCCAAGGGAATCGTTGTCGAAGCCGAGCTGGGTCAGCTGGGCGGAGTGGAAGAAGACGTTGTGGGTTCCGTGAAACTCACGAATCCCGAAGACGCAGTGAAATTTGTCGAAGCAACCGGCTGCGACTCTTTGGCCGTCGCGATTGGAACTTCCCACGGCGCGTTCAAATTCTCCGGAAAACAGGGTCTTCATTTTGACGTTCTGAGCCAGATTCAGGCTGCCGTCAACGCAGTGAAACCGAATTTCCCGCTCGTGATGCACGGTTCCTCCAGCGTTCCGGCTGAGTGGGTTCGCCGCATCAACATCGCTGGCGGCAAAATGGCTGGCGCTTCTGGAGTGAACGAAAACGAGTATTTCCAGGCGGCTCAGATGGGCGTCACGAAGATCAACATCGACACAGACGGACGTCTTGTTTGGTGCGCAACGCTTCGTGAAGAGTTCATTCTTCATCCTGAAGTTTTCGACCTTCGTCCTTCCGGCAAAGTTTTCATGAAGAACTACGCGGATTACATCGTGCACAAGAACCAGAAACTGGGTTCTGCCGGTGCGTTGGCTGACGTCACCGCTGCGCTGAAGAAATAAGTTCTTTCGCATATCCGAATCATAAAAGGTCTGAATTCCTGCGTGTTTTCAGACCTTTTTTTTATTTCCTCTGCGACACATACAGCGAGCAAAAAGTCAATTGTTCGCCGCAATTTGTGACAAAAAAAATTTTTTGAAAAATTGGGGAAAATTTCTCCTTCCCCCTTGCATATTCATAGTAAATATGTTACAATAATAATGTCATAGGGCTTTGTTTGCCCAAAAATCGCTAAACGGTACAGAAACTGCAACATCTAATCGTTTTTTTGCGATTCGGTATTCTCGTGGACATTCGCGGTAATACCGTTTTATTGACTTAATAGATACGATAGCGTGTCAATTCCTTTTGGGAGTTCGTCACGTATCTGTATCTATGGGTTGTTGCAGACCTCTGTACCGGGATGTGTTGACGCACTCACTTTTTTTGTTTCTTGAGATCATAAACTTTTCTTGAAGTAAGATCGCCAGTTTCATATTGCGAGTGTACGTTTTTCTTTTAGCAAGAGATTTTACGCAATAATGGAGTTTTTATGCGTGAACTTCCGGTATTTCAATGTAATCAATGTGGAGAATGCTGTCGTCATATCAATATCGTCCCCCAGCTCTCATCCTTTGTTGGCAAAGATGGAGTTTGCATTCATCTCAAGGGGAACCTTTGCGATATTTATGAAGACAGGCCCGATATTTGTAATTATACAAAAGCATATCACAAGTATTTCTACCATTTATCACCTGAGGAATACCATCGAATAATCGTTAAAAACTGTATTAAAATTCAGGAACAATTCCAACAATAGGAGGGTAAATGACAGAACACATTTTTATAAGACAGGAACGCCAACGTTTGAAAATAATGGCTGAAACGATTAAAAGTCAGCAAGATCAGGAATTATATCCTAAGAAATTTCTGATGCCGATTGGGATTCAGTATGAACTGACCGGTGCCTGTAATCTGCGGTGTAAGCATTGCTATAATCGTTCAGGAGATCCAGATATTCAAACTCGAATGACCCCAAAAGACTGGTTAGACCTCACTCAACATATCGTAGAACACGGTGGCATTTTTCAATGTATCCTCTCTGGAGGTGAACCACTCCTGTTAGGAGAGTCTTTGCTTGAAATCATGGATATTTTCAATGAAGACAAAACTGGATTTCTCCTAATTTCCAATGGAGTTTTAATGGATCAAAACTGGGTCAATCGTTTGAAAAAATACTCATTCTATTGGGTTCAGATTTCGATTGATGATTCGATTCCAGAAGAACACGATTTATTTCGTGGAGTTCCAGGTACTTGGCAGCACGCCGTCGATGCTGCCCTGCGTATTTCGTCGGCAGGATTGCCATTGGTTATTGCACACACATTGAATCCTGGAAACCTGAACCGCCTCCCGGAAATGGTTGAATTGGCGTATGAGCTTGGAGCAAATTCCATCCTCTGCGGTGAAACTCTCATTAGTGGACGAGCAGCCGCAAACGAATTCCTGTGGTTTAATGAAGAAAAACGAAACTTAATGTATTCATTAATTCAGAATTTACGAGAACAATATACTGGCAAAATTAACGTTCAATATTCGATGCCTGAAGGCGTTGAATTAAAGACTCGCAAAACCATGCCAAATCGTTCGGTCATCATTCGTCCTAATGGGGACGTAAGAATGGACTGCACGGTTCCTTTTACTCTCGGAAATGTGCTCGAAGAACCTTTTGTTGATATTTGGCGCAAAAAGCTGGACTGTTGGAAAAATCCAGAAGTCTTGGAATATATTGAAAATCTTCAACCCGGTATTAAAAATTCAAATTACGTAAATCACGTAACCAAAGACAGAAAAATTTAATCAAAGGAAAAATGCAATGGATGTACCAAAAAAAAGAAAACCTTACATAACCCCGAAAATTCAATCACCAGAAATTATTGGAGTCATCCCATTGGCTATTACAGTGTTACAAATGGCAGCAGTAGGTGCACTTGCTGGGGCAGCAGCTATCGGAGTTTCCAAAGCGTTCGGTTTCCATGATTACAAAAACATTGAAGCGTTGCTTCCTGTGGAATAGGAGATAGATAAAAATGGAAAATATCAAATCCAAAAATACAAAAAAAACATATAAGTCCCCCTGTCTTGGGAATTTTATGCTTATCGCTGCCATTCCATTAGTTGCTCCATTAGCCTTCATTTCAGCTTCTTCAGCTGCTGCTTTCGTGGGTGGACTTGTGGGTGGAGCAGCTGCTACAGCAGCCCTAACGCACGCAGTTGGAAATAAATCAGACATGCAAAAAATTGATTCTCTTCATCCTTTGGAGTAATTATGACCGAACCGATTTATAATGTAATGAAAAATTGGATCCCCAGACCTGCTTGGCGTAAAAAAAGAATCGATGGTGATTTTCTGCTTTTAAGCAGTTACAATTTGGATGTTCATTACTTAAACTCGACAGCTAAAGAAATTGTTGAACTCATCGGAGAGCGGACAATCGATCAAATTTGTTCGATTTTGCTTCAAAATTACGATGTTGAACCCCAAATTCTTCACAACGACATTATACGCATCATTCGTGACTTGCAGTGGAAAAAATTAATTCGAGTTTCCAAAGAATCTAAATATTTGTGAAACAATTCCAATAGCGACATTCGCCTCTATCTGGTGAATGTCGTCGATTTTCTTCTGAATATTTAAAACAAAAAAACGCGGGGAGTTTGGAGACTCGACGCGTTCAAGAAATAAAAAAACCGGC
>CAYTLK010000123.1:1663-10482 GCA_964438515.1 uncultured Planctomycetaceae bacterium | reverse complement strand
CGTAAGACGATTTGCAGCTTCTCTTTGCCCGTCCATTGTTTTCCAGCACCCATTTTCCGCTCCTTTCGATTCTCTTATTATAACAGGTTTTTAATTGGGTGCAATATAGGTGCAATATAATATCGTTTCTTTACAAAATTCTCAAATTTTGGTTTTTTAGAACTTCCTAAAATAATTTTCATTTTTTTTGCAAGAAAAGAGAGATTTGACGCGTTTATTATATATACGTTGGAAACGTTTTCCAGCAAAAGATTTTTTCAGGAGATATATAATGAAAAAAATTTGGATTTCTGTATTTTTCAGTGCGTTGATTCTTCCCGTAACGATTTTCGCACAGGACGCCGCACCCGCTGAAGCCGCCGCACCCGCTGAAGCCGCCGCACCCGCTGAAGCCGCCGCACCCGCTGAAGCCGCCGCACCTGCTGAAGCCGCCGCACCTGTGAAAGCAGAAAAGGCTCAAAAGCAGCAGCAGGCACAGAAAGCGAAGAAGCAGCAGGCTGAAAAGGCTCAAAAACAGCAGCAGGCACAGAAAGCGAAGAAGCAACAGGCTGAAAAGGCTCAAAAACAGCAGCAGGCACAGAAAGCGAAGAAGCAGCAGGCTGAAAAAGCTCAAAAACAGCAGCAGGCACAGAAAGCGAAGAAGCAGCAGGCTGAAAAAGCTCAAAAACAGCAGCAGGCACAGAAAGCGAAGAAGGGGCAGAAAGCTCAAGCTCAGAAAAAACAGCAGGGGCAGAAACAGCAGTGCCAGAAGCAACAGGGGCAGAAACAGCAGGGAAAGAAACAGAAATAACGCACTTTTTCTGACTTATGTACGCAACTCACTCCTCGAAACCGATCGAAGAGTGAGTTTTTTAGCAGGTCTTACATAATATCTGTTCGATAATCTTTTGAACCACATCATCACACGTAATTCCAGCAGCCTCGGCTGAAAAACGCAGCTGTATTCTGTGCCGCAGAACGGAGGGTGCAAGAGCGGTGATGTCGCCGCGCTCGACGCACAGTCGTCCGTGAAGAATGGCGCGCGCACGTCCGCCAAGCAAAAGCGCCTGACCCGCACGAGGGCCGCCGCCCCAGGAAACATACTGCGTCACGTATTTCTGAAGTTCGGAACCGGAAGAACCTTCTTTTTCCGAAGCGGGCCGCGTCGCTCTGCAAATTTCAAGCGCGTATTCCGCCACGGGTCCGGAAACCGGCACACGCCGCACAAGACTCATGGCGTTCAGCAGTTCTTCACGCGTCAGAACCGGCGTCACTGCGGTCGAAACCTCTCCGGTGGTGCGCAGCAAAATGTCGAGTTCTTCCTGCCGACTCGGATATTCGACCCGGCTTTTGAACATGAATCGGTCCAGCTGCGCCTCGGGAAGGGGGTACGTCCCCTCCTGTTCGATCGGATTTTGCGTCGCCAAAACGAAAAACGGCTCGGGAAGTGCGCGGCGCGTGCGTCCCACGGTCACTTGATGTTCCTGCATCGCCTCAAGAAGGGCCGACTGCGTGCGCGGCGGCGTGCGGTTGATTTCGTCTGCAAGAAGAATGTTCGTAAAAACGGGACCCGGCACGAATCGCAGACCGTCATTCCGTCCGTCGCAACGTCCGTCACGAGGTGCGTCGGGACTCGACGGAATATCGTTCAAATTTCCTGTCGAAAACATTTCGCTCCCCGTGATGTCGCCCGGCATCAGGTCCGGCGTGCATTGAATCCGTTGAAACTCAAGCGCCAGCGTGTCCGCGAGCGTCCGAACCATCAGCGTTTTTCCGAGTCCCGGCACGCCCTCAAGCAAGCAGTGACCGCCTGCCAGAAGCGCAATGACGAGTTCTTCCATCACGCGGTTTTGACCCACGATGATTTTCCCCGCCTGAGCCGTCAGCGACTCGTAAATCGCATGGATTTTTTCAATCGATTCAATATCGTTCATTATTTAAACCTGCTTTTTCTTCCCGTTTTACGCAAACACAAACGCCCGTCGACTATTTGTCCGTGTGGAACGGCGTGGCGGGGAGTCCGTCTTTGCTGTAAAGATTGAAATCCTTCGGGTTGTTCTGATACGCAAATCGTACGTATTTCGGAGCCGGAACGTCCGCACACGTCAGTTCGACCGTATCGTTTCCGACGATTTTCGCTTCCGCCCAGTGGAAGTTTTTGTCTTCGCCAGCCACTGCGAAACAGTTCGGCGAGCCTTCCGCAGGTTCGATTCCCTTGCGTTCCACGTTCCTCGCAACGACGAGTCCGCTTCCGACGTTATTGAATTTCACCGAGGTTTTGGCGCCGTCGAACGACACACTTTCGAGCATCGGCGAGCAGCACGTCACGTCCGTTTTTCCGTAATCTTTGGCGAGCGCCCAGCGTGCAAGACGATTTCCAACGTCCCATTTGTCGCGCGGATGAATGTCTTTTTCTTCGCCCGCATCGACGATGACGGCCTGACCGGTTTTCGGAACTTCCATGCACATCGACTGACCATTGCGCACCGCGCCCCAGCCGGCATCGTTCGGATTGTCGCTCTGCGCCATGAAATTTGCGAGCTGAACCCAATAGAACGGGAACTCCTGGTTCCAGATTTTGCGCCACGCGAGAATCATCGCCTTCTGTTTGTAATAGTAGAATTCACCTTCGCCGGCATTCGAGCAGCCCTGGTACCAGATTGCGCCTTTCACGGTGTAATTCTTCCACGGAGAAAGCATCGCATAATACATTCCGCCGGCGTTATGATATCCGCACGGTTTTCCTTCCGCCATTTCGGACGTTCGTTGGGCGATGAGCTGCTTTCCGACTTCGACGGTTTCCGGTACGTTATTCCAACCTTCGTCGGGAATCCAGCTATTAATATTGCTTCCGCCCCAGTTGGAGTCGATCAGACCGACGGGGACGCCGAGTTCGTGCGAGAGTCGAACCGCAAAATGGAAGCCGCAGGCGGTGCAGTTTTTCTGCTGATTGTCTTTGCAGAGCGTCCAGCCGTTCGAATGAACGTCGTAGCAGTCGGCCGCCGCATTTTCATGTGCGACGCGGTTGAAACGCACGAAGCTGTAATCGCCGGTGAATTCTTCATCGCTGCAAGCCAGACGCGGCTGACCCCAGGAATTGAGCGGCATCTCCATATTGGATTGACCGGAACAGATCCACACTTCACCGACGACGACGTTTTTCAGAACGATTTCATTCGACGCGCCGCGAATCACGAGGTCTTTCCCTTCGAACGAGCCTTGCATGGCGGGAAGCTGGACTTTCCAGAAACCTTTGGCGCAGGCGGCGGTTTCGACGGTGTTTCCGTCAAACGTGACGGCGACTTTTTCTCCTGCGTCGGCTTTTCCCCACACGCAGACGGGCACGCCGCGCTGAAGGACGGCGTTATCGGTAAACGCTTTCGTCACTTGAACTTCCGCAAACGCTGCGGATACGAACATGCTGACCAGAAGAGCGGCCAGCAACATTGGGCAGGTTTTTTTCAACATATCCTGATTTCTCCTTAGTAAAAATGAACAACAAAATATTTATTCGTTCAGAACGAAATTGTAACCTATCGATCTGAAAAAGTCAAGGGTTGGAGAATGAAAAAATCCTCAAGGATTCTAAATTTTCAGGGTTTTTGCGGGCAGAGGGAGGCGAGTCCCCTGTTAAATCTTACGTAAGTTGTTCGTATCAGCGGACTTGCGTCAATTACTCGACGGTGCGGAATCCTCGGACTTTTTCTGAAGTTCCCGCTCAACAAGCGTCGCAAGGAGGTCGCCGCGCGCGTCCACCGAAACGATCTTCCCGTCACGCCCAATGAGGACCGTAAACGGAATGTATTCCACTCCAAAATAGTTCGAAAGAAGCCTCCCGTTCGTCTTCGCGTTCGGCTCAAGAATGTGCTTCCACGCCACTTTATTTTTATGCGCAAAATCCTGTACGGTTTCCGCGTCAGAATCGCACGAAATTCCTATAATTTCAAACCCGGAACTGTGAAACTTCCGATAAAGCGGGACCAAATTGGTCAGCAGCTCGCGACGACACGGCGGACACCAAGTCGCCCAAAAATCGAGCAAAACCACCTTTCCCTCGTATTCTTCCGACCGATACGCCGTTCCGTCAAGAAACGTTCCCGTCATTTCCAGCCGCGTTCCGACAAAAAGGGAAGACGAACTCTCTTCCTGCTGCGAACTCGCGGAATCGCGTCCTGCAGGATACTTCTGAACGAACAGCACCGCAAGAGCGCATAAAATGACGGCAAAATTCACAAGAATGAGTTTCCCGCGCCAGCCGCCCCGCCAGAAGTACGGAAGGCTCTGAAAAAGATGGAAACGCCGCAAAAGAGCGCTTCCCGCATTAAAACAAGGAATCTTTTTGCCGCTTTGAGCCGCAAGCTGAAAGAGTTCCAAAGCGCGTTTGGTGTCCTTTTTCACGCCCCATCCTCTGTAATACAACACGCCCAGCGTACTTACGGCTTCCGCACATCCCGCCTCGGCAGATTTTTCCAGCAACTCTTTCGCACGCACAAAATCACGTGTCGTACCAATTCCGTACATATAACAGTACGCGAGCGTTGCGGCCGACTGCGGAACGTTCAGGTCGCACTCCTGCAAAAGCGAAAACGCCCGTTCCCGATCCTTACGCACACCGTCCCCCAAAATAAAGCAATACGCAAGATTTGATTTTGAAATGGATTTCGTAAACGGATCTTCCGAGTGCGTTCCCTCTTCGAAAAGCGACACCGCGCGCCTCGAGTCTTTCCGCACGCCGATTCCGAACAAAAAACAGAATCCCAGCACGTTCGAACCTTTCTGCGGGTCCAGCGCATAGGTTTTCTGCGCCCACTCGAACCCTTTTTCCGGAGTCTTCGGGACCCCGATTCCCTCGCAGTAGAACGTCGAAAGCGTTCCCATCGCAGGGACAAAATCCTGTTCGGCCGACTTCCGGACCCACGCAAGGGTTTCGTGAAAATTTTCTTCCGAGAACGTCCACGCATACAGGAACTGTGCCTTTGCGTTGCCGTTTTCAGCCGCCTCACGCAATACTTCCGGGTCGAGCGGCCCGTCAGATGCGTAACGCAATTCATTAAAGTAACGTACTAATTTCATTGAAAGGTTCATGGAACACCTCGTTTTTGTGAAAATTCAAGCGGAACGAACGACATTCTTATTATAACCGATTCGCGGGTTTCGTCAATACGTGAGAAAAGATATTTTTTGTACCGATTCCACTCGGACGCCGAAATCGCTCTTGCATTTTTTTTCTATTTGTATTATAATCGTTCAGAATAAGATTTTGTACCTCAAAAATCATGAAACAAAAGGAGATCGTCGTGAACATTCAGGTCGTGATTCCCGCGCGTCTTGCATCCACTCGGCTTCCGCGTAAAGTGCTGCTTGCGGAAACTGGAAAAGCACTCATCCACCATGTTTGGGAAGGCGCCGTTCAGTCAAAACTCGCCTCCCGCGTTACAATTGCGGCCGACGATGCGGAAATCGTCCAAACGGTTCAGGCCTTCGGCGGAGACTGCGTTTTAACCGACAAAAACATCGCGTGCGGCACCGACAGAATCGCCGTTGTGGCGGCACAGAGGCCCGAAGCGGACATTTTCGTAAACGTTCAGGGAGATGAACCGGAAATCCTCGGCGACTCGGTCGATGCGGTTGCGTCACTTCTTGTACAAAATCCAAACGCTGTCATGGCGACGCTCGCGGCCCCAATCCGAACCCTCGAAAAAGCACACGACAAATCGTGCGTCAAAGTCGTTTTTGACCGAAACGGCCGAGCGCTCTACTTCAGCAGAAGCATGATTCCATTTCCCCGCGACGGCGTGAATGAAGAGGACCTGCAGCGCGACCCGCCCATGTTCTGCCAACACCTCGGAATTTACGCCTATCGACGCGATTTCCTCCTGAAAATCAGCTCTTTGCCGCGTACGAAACTCGAACAAACGGAGTCTCTCGAACAGCTGCGTGTCCTTGAAAACGGGTACGATATTCTGGTCGGTGTGGTTCCACGTGCAGGAATCGGAATCGACACGCCTGCGGATTATGCGGAATTTGTAAAGAAATATTCCCAAAAATAATTATTTTTCACAAGGTTTTAATTGTTTTATGGCCTTTTCCGTTTCACTCGATTTGTTTCGGGGTCCGCTGGACCTCCTGCTGTTTTTGATCAAACGCAAGGAACTGGATGTGCTGAGCGTTCGAGTGGATGATATTATCGACCAATTTAACGATTACATCCAAATTATCGAATTTATCGACTGCAATACGGCCGGCGATTTCATCTCGATGGCGAGCTGGCTCCTTGAAATGAAGTCGATCGAGTCGCTTCCCGGCGAGGCGGAGCCGGTCATCGAAGAGGAAAATCCGCAGGAAGATTTTGTTCAGCAGCTGCTCGACTACAAAAAATATCGCGACGCTGCGTGTCTCCTTGAGGAACGCGGCCGACGGTGCCAGCAGAATTACGCACGTTTAGCAAACAGTTGTCCCCGCCGTGCGCGCGACCTTGCGGAAGAACCGATTCTGGACGTTGATTTGTGGGATCTCGTCAGTGCGTTTGGGCGCATCATCCGCGAACCGAACGGTCCGGTTCCGGCAAACATCGTGTACGAAGAAACGCCCATCGAGGCGCATATGGCGCGCATCCAGGAACGTCTGATGGAAAACGGCGTCACGTCTTTCTCGGACCTCTTCAAGCCGGGGATGCACAAAACGACGCTCGTCGGCATCTTTTTGGCGTCTTTGGAACTTGTACGAAATTATAATGTGGTTGTGGAACAGTACCAGCTTTTCGGCGAAATCTGGCTTCGTCCCGGCGAGGGCTGGACGCGCGAAATCAACAATCAACCCGTCACTTCCGCCTGAGCTGGAAGCGTTGAATGTGAGCCGAATTTGACATAACCACGCTTCAATAGTGGACTTACGTTCCACACTCGCAGGTGTCGCGGCCGTTGGAAAGCGGGCGTTTTACGAACGTTCGGGGAACGTCAGTAATTGGTCTCACAACGCATCAAGCGGAAAAAACCGTCTTTCAGGAACGCACGTTCAGCGGGCAAAAGGCCCTGGGAACGCGGGCGTCTCGCCCGCATAACCCCATGAATGAAATCATGCGGGCAGGATGCCCGCGCTCCCAGGAGGGATGATTCGTCTTTCAGGAACGCACGTTCCCAGGGCGTCGCCGCACAAACGTCAGACCCAGAACGCCCAGAAGAAGAAGCGCCCACGTCGACGGCTCCGGAAGACCAAACTCCACGTTTCCCGTAAGCGGATTGTAGAGGAATTTCATGTCGGGAAGCAACTGATTTCCCGTCGGATCCACCAAAATCGACGCGAAACTTCCGGACGCCGTGCCGCCCACGGTCAGCAAGCTGGCCGCTTTCGCCGAGTCTTCATAAGTAAGCCCCTCCCCCTGCAAATAAAGCAGCAAGGTTCCGTCAAGAAGCGCGTTGTTCGTGATGGTTAGCGGGTCCGGCGAGAAAAAGGTTCCGTCGGCATCTTTGTACAATTCCACACGCAACACACCATCCGCCCCCATCTCAAGACCGCCGAGAGTCAAAGAATTGACCGTTCCGGCTCCGTCCGTCTTTCCGACCAAATCAAGCATCCCAGACTGAACCGAAACGAGACCCGTTCCGAGGGTTCCGGCCCCCGAAAGCGCAAGCGTTCCGCCGGAAATGGTTGTGGCGCCGTACGTATTCGCACTCGAAAGCGTTAGTTTCCCGGCTCCCGTCTTCGTGAGGACGCTTCCGCCCGTAATCAGCCCGGAAACGGTGAGTTCACCGCTCGTGACGGCAAACTCCACAGGCTCACTGAGGGTCGTTTTCGCAGCAATCGCGGACGTTCCAGTAGACGTGATTTTGCTCGGAACTGCGGCGTCTCGGCCAAAAAACAGACCGCTTCCTCCAGTGCTCGACCCGACGACGATGGTTCCGGAATTCAGCTCCAGCTGCGAGACGTGCAGGTACGCGCCGGGTGTGAGGGTTCCGCCCTCATTGATGACGACTTTCGGGATGTTCGCGTCTACCGTGTGACCCAAAACGTTGTCCGACTTGCAAATCACGTTTCCACCGTCTTCGATGACCAAATCCCCCAGACCGACCGTACTGCCGCCCGTGTTGGACCCGTAGAGTTCCAGCTTGCTGTTTACGACCGTTCCGCCGGAGTAGCTGTTGGACGTGTTTTTCAGCACAAGCGTTCCCGCGCCGTCAACCACGAGGCCGCCAGAGCCGGAAAGGATGCCGTTCCAGAAGATGAATTTTCCGTCAGGGGCCGCGAAAACCGTGTCGCCGTTGGTGCCGGTCAAAGTCGCTTTCAGTTCGGAAGTCCAATTGACGTTCAGCGCTCCGACCGTCCCGCCGCCGAAATTGATGGCGTATCGACCGTTCCCCGCCTCCGTCGCGATGATTCCTCCCGCCCCGATGTTGAGGATTCCGCCCGTAAGGTTGATGGTTCCCGTGTAGTCCGCGTCCCGCGCGTTCAGGTTGATGCGTCCCGCGTTGACGGTTCCGCCGGACTGATCGAGCTGTCCGTTTCCGTTAGTGGCCATCCAGAGACCGGTAATTGCATCGCTCGCATCGTAATTCAGCACGTTGAGCGTTCCGCCGGAGATTTCATAAATGCCCGTCGTGCTTGTCCAATTGCCCAAACCGAGATAGCCGTCAATCGTCACGGTGCTGGTCCCGCTTTGTGAGATTTTCGCAGTGTACGAACCTTCTTTCTGTCCCATCTTTGCGAACTTTGTGATGTGCAGAGATGCTGAATCTTGAACATAAATCGTGCTGTTTCCGTACGTATTCATGATGCCGAACTCTGCGGAGGCCGTTCCTTTAAACGTCGCGTTACCCGTAGCGGTTCCGTTGCCGTAGGGGTCC
>CAYTLK010000123.1:0-1563 GCA_964438515.1 uncultured Planctomycetaceae bacterium | reverse complement strand
GTGTAGGTTGTTGCAGAAGTTCCCTGCGCATCCCGAAAATAGAGGTCCGCCCCGTTGAGCGAACCGCCCGTCACGACGTTCACGGTACCGACTTCAAGATTCAAGCGTCCGACCGTGACGGAATTCGCGATGTTCCAGGTTCCGACCCCTGCTTTATTTACGGTTTGACCGCCCGTCACGGCTCCCGCAATCGAGAGATTCTTCTCGCAATTAAACGTGACCGTTCCGGTGAGCGTCACGGTTCCGAGGAATGTATTTTTGTCGCTTCCCGCAGACTGGAGGGAGCCGGCCGACATGGTGATGTTCGTGCCCTTCACGCCTGCCGTATCCCAGATCTGAAGCGTTCCGCCATTGACCTGAACCCCGTTTTTGGTATTGATCGCGTTGACCGACTGCGCGACGTAGGTTCCAGCCGTCAGGATGATTTTATCGAGCCCGGAGACGTCACTGTGCATGACAAAATAGTTGGCGCCCGTTTTCGTCAAAGTACCGCCGGTAAGCGTGCCGTACAGGTCGATTCGCGTGTCCGTCTGCACCGCGGCAGAAGTGTTCACGACGACATTTCCATCAACGCGCCACGTGTTTCCCGTGACGTTCATCGCGCCGATGCCGCCGTTTCCCGTGCCGGTAATCGTAATCGGAGTGTAGGTGTTGTTGATGTTCTGGTTGATATTGAACGTACCGCCGTCCAGAACAGTAATCGCTCCCGAGCCGGTTTCCGTCGGATTTTTCGTCTCGCCGCTGTTGATGGTGAAATCAGCGAACGCGGAAGCCGCAAGCCCAAACACACACAAGGCGCACACAGTAATGAATTTTTTCATGATCGTACCTAATTAATACTATGCTAATTACACTTAAGATTTCAACTAAAATTTTCTTATGTTACGCGGTGGAACGCACGTTCAGCGGGTGCAAAGCCCGAAACAGGCTGCAGACGCCCAAAAGCATCAGGCCCACGCCGCAGGTTCCGGAACGGCCGCACGGTCCACACTCAACATGAGACCTTCCGCCGTGCCCGTCAGATTGAACTCGTACCGCCAATCAGGGCCAAAAGCGTTTTGAAATCAATTCCCTCCAAATTGCCCGTCTCAATCCGCTTGTACGTACCGTCAAAATAAGGATTCTCGCTGCGGAACGACAGGTTGATGACCGTGTCCTCCGCCAGCACCAGATCGCCAGTCACTTTCAGTTTGTCGTAATTTCCAGCATCGTCGGTCAAACAACACCTCCGAGCCTCCCAGCGTCGTGAGACCGCTCACCTGGAAGGTTCCGATCGCGTCGTTCACGGTTCCCGGCGTCGATTGAAACGCCACGGAATTCGAGATGTTCGCGAGATTGACCGTTTCTGCGGACCAGCGCGGTCCCGTAATTGTCCAAATTCCCGGATACGTTTAACGTACTATTTTCACACGCGGAGAGATTGAGTGTTCCGCCGTTCAGGTTCAAACAGCCTGTGACGTTGGACGACGCGCTCCCATTGTCGCCGACCTTGATGAAACTCGCAGCACTTCCGGTGCACAGGCGGTTGTTCAAACTCTGCGCGCC
Source organism: uncultured Planctomycetaceae bacterium (assembly GCA_964438515.1). Taxonomy (GTDB): domain Bacteria; phylum Planctomycetota; class Planctomycetia; order Pirellulales; family Thermoguttaceae; genus RGIG3701. The sequence continues at coordinate 18 of CAYTLK010000123.1, read as the reverse complement.
CCAATTGAGCGTTCCGCC
>CAYTLK010000122.1:3168-10663 GCA_964438515.1 uncultured Planctomycetaceae bacterium | reverse complement strand
CATTCCTCCCCATTTTTTCACTTCCAACCCTTGATTTTTTTCGAACAATGCGTTAAAATTCTTTTATCGTCACAGTTTCATTACAGTTTCTGCTTGAGAATTCCGCTTCAGACAGCCGCAACGGCTGCCGTGGTCGGAACTCCATCCATTTTCTGATCCATTTCCTACCCTTTTTTCGAGGTTTTTTCGAGGTTTTTTTCATGAAAAAGATTTTTTGTTTGTTTTTTGCCGTAATTTTTGGGTCCGTCCTCTCGGCGTACGCGGAACGCGTTCTCGTCGTCGGCGACAGCATCACAGCCCAATCGAACCAAGCGTGGGGGTACACGCCGCTCATTCGTAAGGCGCTTTCCGACGCAGGAGTTACAAACGTCGAATTTGTGCCTCTCGGCTGGAGCGGCCAAACAATTTCCGGGTGGATTCCCGTCGTGAAAGATTCGTACACAAATGAAAATCTTCACGGAGACGTTGCGCAAATCCTCTTCAAGCAAGAATTCGACAAAGGGGCCGACACCGTTCTGATTTTTCTCGGAATGAATGACGCACTCTGTCCGCGAATTGTGCCGACGGAAGAAGGATTTGCACAGTGGAAAACTGATTATTGCACGCTTATCGATTCACTCCGCGCGCGGGTTCCTTCGTTTAAACGTCTGCTTCTCTGCCCGCCGACGATGCTTACGGAAAATCCTTACTCGTTCAAAAATCAAATGATGGACCGAATGGCCGAAATTATGAAAGAAGCGGCGCAGGAAAAAAATGCGGAAATCCTCGATCTTCGCGGTGAATTACGGCGTTTCTTTCTGAATGCGCGCCTCCAAAACAACGCGTTTCACGTCACTCCCGACTGCGTGCACCCGCAGGCGGACGGTCACAAAGTCATGGCGTGGACGATTTTGAAGGCGATCGGCCAAAATCAGGCGGCCGACCTCGTGTACGCACAGCTTCCGGAGCGGCTGCGGGATTTTAATGCTCCTGGAATCAGTCTTTTCGTGCTGAACAGCTCGGAGCCGGGAAAAATGCAGTTCCGAGGCTTCATTCGCGGTGCGGAAAAAAGCGCATTGGAAGTCGTTTGTCCGGAAGGCTGGAAACTTGACGGAATCACGAACCTTCCCGGCGACGAGTTTGAAATCAGTCTGAGCGGTCACAATCCGGCTTTGACGTCGGAGCTGACGGTTAAAGCGAGGGAAATTACGCGTACGATTAAAATGAACGCGCCCTTCTACGTTGCGAGCGGTTTCGACGGTGTGCCGTTCCAGGGTGGAGACTCGTACAAACCGGAAGAAACACGCACAGAAATCGATGCACAGATTTTGGCCGGAAAAAACCCGTTGGAAACAATATTTGAAGGAAAGCCGGTCGAGTGGCTGGTGTACTATCCGCAGGCGGATGTGACGGGTTACGACCTTCCGAATGCGATTGATTTTGCGTCGGTGCACAACGGACAGCAGTTCCAGACGGCTTACATGGTTCGAAAAGTTTCGAGTCCGAAAGCGCAGAAAGTTCTTCTGAAAATCAATGCGCTGAGCTTCAGCACGATGGCGTATCCGACGATTTACGTAAACGGCGTACAGGTGTACGAGGGCTGCGTATCGCCGCGCCATAAAACGGCACACGACCAAGTAGAAATCGAATTGAAAGAGGGCGAAAACGTCCTTTCAGCACGAGTCGGTCACTTCATGTGGCAGTGGGCCGTTGAGTTTGCACTGGAAGGCGAAGGGCTTGAATATTAAAGCAAAATTCGAATTCACTTCAAACCATTCCAACCAAATCGAGTAGGAGACCGCTCCTCGCTTGTGCGGTCTCCTCAATGATATATCGCGTGCAATTTCTCTGAAATAAAAAGTTTATGGATAGAGAGGGCCTGCTCCCCTGTTTTCGCATTTCTCATTCTTCATAATTAACCAAAAAATAAGCAAGCTCGGAAGATACTTTCAGCGAATCCAGTTTGTTTTTGCAGTTACAGCAATACGAATCAAAAATACAATGATTCCAAAGACACAAACAGCACACATAGCCTGAATACTATGCGTCTGGGGAATCGAATATGGCAAGCAGGGAAACCAGTACTGAACAACCAAGTTTTTCCATTGTTTTCCTATGAAAAGAGCGATCCCTCCGCAAAAAAAAGGAGTCATAAGGGAATACGCGGCAAATGAACGGGTTCCTTCTGACCACGAAAGTATGTAAATGAGTATAGCGACGAAAATCAAAGGTATCGCTTCTATACAGAACAAATGACCGCAAAAAGACCATCTGAAGTTTAGTCCCAAACGACCCCATAGGGCTGCCCAAAGGAACGGAAGCAGAACAAGAAAAAGGGTTAAAAGGAGAACGGATATTCGAACGGATTCAATGTAGAACCTGCTCCGATGAGAAAAACGGAGGAAATTCTCGAAACTTGTACTCCAAGAATTCTGCCAAAGTTTCAAGGTCCCACAAGACAAGAAAAAAAGCGAAATCCACCAAAGGTGTGTACAGAACTCAAGATACGCATTCTCGACTATTTTATCACCACGGATGTTGAATCCAACTAATTCCAAACCGTAGAATTCTGCAGTACATTCACCTGTAATTTCAAAGCCAAGAACCATTAACGGCACTATCAGGAGAAATACCATCATATATATTGCGAAGTACCACCAAGGGCACATCAAAAGTCTCATTGCAGACCAAAACATTTTATCCTCATTTCCTTATTTCTTTGAAATCATGAGTGTTATGGATTTTTTCTTTTTTATCCTTTCTTCTACGAAAACGGGTAATTGAAAGAGATTTGTCATAGGAATTGGAGGATTGCCGTCTTCCTCAGCTGGAAATGTCACCCAATATTGATCTTGTGGTAATTCAAGTAAACGACCGTTCTCTATACGGAAGAAATGATTGGAGTAACGAAGAGTTTCTCCAAGATGATGAGAGACCCAGAAGACTGCACCACCATTCTTGGCAAAATCACGAAGCTGTTCCCCAATTTTCTGCCGACTTTGAAAGTCCAATCCTTCCAAAGGTTCATCAGCAAGAAGCAACTTTGGATTCCTTAACAAAATCACTCCCGTAAGAAAACGCTGACGTTCTCCCTTTGAAAAGGATTCTATTTTCCGATTTAACATTCTGGGGGAAATTGCAAGAGATTCCATTTTCTCAAGAAAATGCTTTTTGCAAATTCCGTCCAGAATTTCAAGCCATTGTTGAATATCATTTCCCCGCATTTCGATAGGAATCGGACCGAACACACGATGAAACGGCTCTGAAATAACTCCAATTTTTGGCATTCGGTGGATTTGAGCCGGATCTTTACCAAAAATTCGAATGTTGCCCGAGAGCGGAACAAGCCGTCCAAGCATTAATTCCAAAAGCGTACTCTTCCCACAGCCATTTTCGCCAGCAAGAATCGTTACCTCGCCTGCCCGCAACTGAAACGAAACATTCTGAAGCAAGCAGGATCCCGGCACGTAACTGAAAGAAACGTTGCTCAAACTTACAAGCGGAAAATCCTCTGTGATGTCCATACAATTTCTCTTCTTTTTTCTAAAAGCGGGACGTTATTCTATTTCTTCTCAGACTCTTCGGTAGACTCTGGTTTTTTAATAGGTTCTGGTTTGATTCCCATCGTAGTTCCAATAACCAAGAACAATATCCCGATTCCAGTCGAGAGTCCCGAAAACATCAGAAAATCTTCTGCACGTTTCTGAATACAAATACGAGCGGGATTATTCTCGGGCAATACAATTTCCGAGCCGGGAGGTGCCTGAATTCCAGGAGCTTTGTCTGCTGACGAATATCCAACCGAGGCAATTAGAAACAACAATATACCCACCAAAATGAAAACAACACCGATAATCTTTACCATTTTTTTTGTACTTTTTCTCATTTCAGAATCTCCTTTTAGTATGATTGATTATCCTGCTATAAATATTGTTTGTACGATTACTAGGAAATCAAGCAGTTGCAATATCCCAGAATTTTCTTACACTTTCCGGCAATGCATCGCGGTCAATCATCCACGGATCCATTTCGGTGGCACGTTTCACCTTTTTTCCCTTTAAATGGACAACCACATCAATCCCAAGGTCATCTCGTTTAATAGATAAGTCGCGATCTTCGACAACGATCCCTACCAACGGATTATCCCGTTCAAACTTGACTCCATCTTCAATCTTGATTTTAAAGAAGACATTCCGAATAGCGGTATAGAGATTTTCAGCTTTTTCTTCAATCCACTCTCCTGTTGTGGTCGCAACTTTGACAATCCATTCTTTGACGGATTCTACGTTTTTGCAACCCGGCAGAAGCCCCATTGCCAATGTACTCGTAACGAGAGTACAAAAAACACGTCTTTTCATAATAAAATTCCTTGTATTTAATAACCAATTTACTGTTCTGAGGAAGCCTCGGAATTTTCTTACGAAATTTCCTCATTTTCACCAATGAATTTTCGAACACCTTCCGGCAACGCCTCGATATCAATCACCCAAGAATCCATTTCGGAAGCACGCTTCACTTTTTTCCCTTTTAATTGAACTGCAGTAATCCGATGTCAGGATGCGTAATCGTCAAATCGCGTTTTTCAACAATGGTTCCTCTCTGTGGATTCCAGTTATCAATCTTGACTCCATCTTTAACAATCAGCATTCCAAAGATTTCTCGTTCATTTTTCAATTATCTCACCTGTTTCGGTCGTAACTTTGACAATCCAGACTTTGACAGATTCAACACTTTTGTAACCCGGCAGAAGCCCCATTGCCAATGTACTCGTAACGAGAGTACAAAAAACACGTCTTATCATGATAACACTTATTATTTTTTCAAAACGTATGGTTGCAGAAGTAAAGTGAAATTGACACACCCTCTTCAGAATGAAGCACAGAATTCAACTCTTCGTGCAGGCATAAAAAAAGGGAGTACGTCAACGTATCCCAGCACGAAGGTCTTCGACTACCTAACAACGTAGATACGTGACGACCCCCAATGGAGCCGTACACGCTCTTACGCTGTTGTATAGGTACATGAAAATCAGACCCAATCCATCCTACGACAGAATGCGTCTTCCGCTTTTCAACTGTAAAAATTGTCGAAGTTTTCGTGCTGTCAAGCGAAATATGAGAAGAATTACCCTCTCAATAATATAAATATATCATAGACGGATACGTTTGTCAAGTACTTTATTCTTAAAAATAAAAAAAATAAAAAAATTTTTCAAAAAAAAACGGAGCGATTTTTGACCGCTCCGTTTTGATTTTACGTTAGATTACTCGGACTGTTTTCAGTCGTGCTTCAGCTCGGAAAGCTGAGAGTAGTAACCGTAACGATCGTTAATGTCTTCCTGACCCTCTTTCAGGAACTCTTCCGTCTGTTCCGGCGTGTTGAGAAGCTTCAGCGTCTTGAAACGATTCTGCTTCAGCGCAAATTCCTTGAACTCGCCTTCCGGAGCCTTCGAATCCAAATGGAACGGCGTCTCGTCAGCCGGATTGTAGTGATACAACGGCCAATAACCGCATTTCACCGCTTCCTTCTGCAACTCAAGTCCCTTCAGCATGTCGATGCCGTGGTTGATGCAGTGCGAATAGCAAATGATGAGCGACGGACCATTGTGAGCCTCCGCTTCGACCAAAACCTTCAACGCATGAACCGGGTTCGCAGCAATCGAAATCTGTCCGACATACACGTTTCCGTAAGAGGCAGCCATCATTCCAAGGTCTTTTTTACGAGACTTCTTACCGTTGGCGGCAAACTTCGCAACGGCACCGCGCGGGGTCGCTTTGGAAGCCTGACCTCCCGTGTTGGAATACACTTCCGTGTCGAGAACCATCACATTGATGTTGCGGCCGCTGGCCATCACATGGTCGAGTCCGCCGTAACCGATGTCATACGCCCAACCGTCGCCGCCGAAGCACCAGACGCTGCGTTTCACGAGGAAGCTCGCAATGTCGCACAGCGCTTTGGCTTTCGGGCAGTCAGCGCCTTCGATCTTTGCAACGAGTTTCGCAACGCTTTCACGCTGGGCGGCAATTTCCGCTTCGCTCGTCTGCGGATTGTTCAGAATCGCATCGACCAAATCCTGTCCGACGTGCTCGGCCATTCCGACGAGCAGCTCTTTCGCATAGGAATTCTGCTGATCGACCGCAACGCGCATTCCAAGACCGAACTCGGCGTTGTCTTCGAACAGAGAGTTCGACCAAGCCGGACCGCGGCCCGCGGCGTCTTTGCAGTAAGGTGTGCTCGGAAGGTTTCCACCATAAATGGAGGAGCAGCCCGTTGCGTTGGCGACGACCATGCGGTCACCGAACAACTGGGTCACAAGCTTCACGTACGGCGTTTCACCGCAGCCGGCGCAAGCACCGGAGAACTCAAAGAGCGGCAGAAGCAGCTGCGAGCCTTTGGGCTGAAGCGGATTGACGAGCGAACGATCGATGTTCGGAATCGCATGGAATGTGTTGTAATTCGCACGTGCTTCGTCGATAACCTGGAGTTTGTCGACCATCACGAGGCAGTCTTTCGCTTTCATCGGGCAGATGTTGGCGCACAGACCGCAGCCGGTGCAGTCGTCCGGATAGCACTGAACGGTGAATTTCTTGCCGGCGAACGGTGCTTTGGCGTCCGCAGATTTGAAGGAGGCCGGTGCGTTTGCAATGGCTTCTGCATCGTAAACTTTCATACGAATCGCAGCGTGCGGGCAGACCATCGAGCAGAGACCGCACTGGGCGCAGACGTCCGACTTCCAAACCGGTACTTTCAAAGCGATGGAGCGCTTCTCGTACTGAGTCGTGGCGGACGGGAAAGTACCATCGGCAGTCGGGGCCAAATCTTTCACGGTCAGGCTGTCGCCGTTTCCTTCCATGATTGTGCCCAGAACGTTCGTGATGAACGCATCGGCTTCACCGATGACGCCGGGACGACGTTCGAATGTCGAGGTGACGGTGCCGGGAACCGTGACTTCTTCGAGGCCTGCAAGAGACGCGTCGACGGCTTCCCAGTTCTTTTCAACAACGTCCATTCCTTTTTTCAGATAGGACTTCTTGATGTATTCTTTGATGTGGCCGATTGCTGTTTCAGCATTCATGCCGCCGACATTCGCGAGTGCAAAGAAGCAGGTCTGAAGAATCGTGTTGGTGCGGCGGCCCATTCCGGTTTTCTCGGCGATGGCGTTCGCGTCAATCACGTACAGTTTCAGATTTTTCGCAATGATTTCTTCCTGAACGCTCTTGGGAAGGTGCGCCCAAACTTCGTCTTTTCCGTAAGGACTGTTCACAAGGAACGTGGCGTTCTGTTCGGCTTTCGCCAGCATATCGACCTGTTCGATGAACTCCCACTGATGGCACGCAACGAAGTTCGCGCTGTGAACCAAGTAAGAACCCTTGATCGGACGGGGGCTGAAACGCAGATGGGACTTTGTAACAGAACCGGCTTTTTTGGAGTCGTATTCGAAATAACCCTGCGCGAACAGATCCGTGTAATTCGAGGTGATTTTAACGGAGTTTTTGTTGGCGCCGACCGTACCGTC
>CAYTLK010000122.1:0-3068 GCA_964438515.1 uncultured Planctomycetaceae bacterium | reverse complement strand
ATAGAGAGGTTCGCCAATGGCTCCGGCTTCCTTCGTACGGTCCAGAACAGCAACGACCTTTGCGGACTTCGGCAGAGCGGCAGAGAACGCATTGACGTCGAACGGACGATAAAGATGAACTTTCACGAGACCGACTTTTTCGCCTTCAGCAACCATACGTTCCACAGCTTCTTCAATGACGCCGCAGCTCGAACTCATCGCTACCAGGACGCGTTCCGCATCCTGAGCGCCCACATAGTCGAACAAGTGGTACTGACGACCCGTGATTTTGGCGAATTTGTCCATTTCTTTCTGAACAATTCCGGGAACTGCGAGATAGTACGGATTGCTCGCTTCACAAGCCTGGAAGTAAACGTCCGGGTTCTGAGCCGTACCGCGAATGAAGGGTTTGTTCGGATTCAGCGCGCGTTCACGAACCTTTTTGATCAATTCGGGATCGATCATCGATTTGATTTCGTCTTCGGTCATCTGATCGATACTGTTGATTTCGTGAGAAATACGGAAACCATCGTAAAAATGCACGAACGGAACGCGAGCTTCAAGCGTTGCAGCGTGCGAAATCATCGCCATATCCTGCGCTTCCTGAACGGAACCGGAAACGAGCATCGCCCAACCAGTCGAACGGCACGCCATCACATCGGAATGATCGCCGAAGATGGAGAGCGCGTGAGCCGCCACGCAGCGCGCGGTCACATGGAACACGCAGGAGGTCAGTTCACCAGCGATTTTGAACATATTCGGAATCATGAGGAGCAAGCCCTGCGACGCCGTAAACGTACTGGTCAGCGCACCCGCCTGAAGAGCGCCGTGGACGGCACCCGCCGCACCTGCTTCGCTCTGCATTTCCACGACTTGTGGAACCACACCGAAAATATTTTTTACACCTTTGGCGGCCCATTCATCCGCCAGTTCACCCAACGTAGACGATGGCGTAATTGGATAAATCGCCATGACTTCGGAACAACGATGGGCAATGTACGCAGCGGCTTCGTTACCGTCAAGCGTGACAAAACGTTTGGTATCGGACACTGTAAAACTCTCCTAAAAAAAATTTCAAAACAACCTGTTGCTTCGTGTAAACAAAACACTTTCATAATTATATTATTTTATCTATTAATTGCAAGGGGGGGACCGGAATTTTCACAATATTTATAAAAAATAGGACAAATAGGCAAAATAGAAAGGCGCTTTTTTGAAAAATTTCTGAAATCGTTTCGCATCCTGTCCTCTTGAGACTCTTTTTAAATCTTTAAAAAAGAAAAAATTCTGCAATGCAGCTATCTTTCTGTCGTGAAAATCTCAGAATTCGACATTATATATAGTGACGATATATAGGGACGATCTACAATTCGGAAGGACGACACCAGTTTCGAATTTCATACAGCTCGGCGGGGGAGAAAACAGTGGTTAAAGATTCAAGCTGCTGCGCGATGGAAGCGTGAAAAAGTAAAAAATCGTCCGTGGAAAGCGTGAAACGAACGCCCGCATCGTACAAAACCCGCAGCGGGTGCGGCTCCACATCGTAATTCATCGCGTGAAGATAAAAATTCGAAACGGGCGAAACATTCAAAATCGTCCCTCGTTCGGAGAGAAACCGCAAAACGTCCGGCGACTCCACCGCATGAATTCCGTGCTGAACCTCCGCAAGATTCAGCGTCTCCACCGTATGCCGAACCGACTGCGCCGAACCAAATTCCCCGACGTGCGCCTTAAGTTTCAGCCCGGCCGACTCTGCCGTACGAAAAATCTCTCGAAACGCCTCCGGCTCGCGCGCATCCTCAACGTCATACAAATCGATTCCCCGCAAGAGGGAAAACGAATCGGAATTCAGAAATTCGTCCAGGTTTCTTAATGAACTTTCAATCGGCCGAGAACGGGAAACACCCAAATCAATACGTAAATCAAGTTCCGGCGCCGCCTCAAGATGCGTCTCGTGTATCGCCGCAAGCATTTCAGACGGCAAAAGGTGCAAAAAAGACGCAAAATCCACCCCGAAACTCGTTTCGAGCGTCCGAACTCCGTCGTTCCACGCCTGTTCCAGAGACGCACGGACACAGAATTTCAGAAACTCCGGACGTCGACACAACGGCGAAAAAGACGTATGAATCCAGTCGTTCAAGCGTCCGATGGCCGTCCGCGCCGTTTCCAGCGCCTCCGAAGAGGATGGATGAAACGTGCGAAAATCATTAATTTCTGTACCAAAACTAATTTCAAGCGTTTCTCTGGCTCCGCCCAGCAACAGATGGTGGTGGTGTTCGTGAAAAATGTCGTTCATTGAACCGCCCGCAGCGCAAGCAGCGCGTCGATCTCCTTCTGAAGCGCAGCGTCGCTCAGCGATTCGTCGGTTTCTTTCGCTTTCTGGAATGCAAGCGCCAGCGCGTCGACATCGTCCACGACGTAATCAAATTCTTCCTCGTCGAGCCGATCCACAAACGAAATTCCGTTCAGATGGTCGAACTCGTGCTGAACGATTCGGGCGGCAAAACCTTTAAAGATTTTTTTGACGGGATTTCCCTGAATGTCGAACCCTTCGACGGTTACTTTCGGCGCGCGTTTCACCTCGGCATAAATTTTCGGAAAGCTCAAACAGCCTTCTTCCCCGAGTTCAGGTTTCCCGGCGCCCAGCGTAATTTCCGGATTAATGAACACAAATTCTTGATCCTTCCGATTTGCGTCGCCCGTCTGATTCATCACGAAAAAGCGGTACGGCAAACCGACTTGATTTGCGGACAGACCGACCCCTTTCGTCTCGTACATCAGCGGAAACATTTCCAGAATCATCGTCTTCAGTTCCGCATCGACTTTACGCAGCGGCTTGCAAACCATTTTCAGGACGGGATGAGGGTATTTTATAACATTCATTAGGAAAAACCTTTCAGTAATCGGATTGGTACATCAAAATATTTCATCATAATACCTTATAGTATAGCCAAATTTTCACAAAGCGGGAGGGGGACCGGAAAAGTTGTTTCACGAGACGCGTTTTTTCGAATTGGAGGACAAAAATACGGAAAATGACGGCGTTTCAGTACGTTGGACCGACGGAGTGCGGCGAAAAAAAAGAAAAA
>CAYTLK010000121.1:0-10713 GCA_964438515.1 uncultured Planctomycetaceae bacterium | reverse complement strand
TTATCGTGACGCGTCGAGCGCGGCGCGAAGCTGGAGGAACGCGCGTAGAAGAAGAGGACGGGGAGAGGCAACGTTCAAACGCATGAATCCCGAACCGCTCGAACCAAACTCATCACCGCGTATCAACCAAAGTTTCGCTTTTTGTACGAAAAATTCATCGACCTCTTCTGCGCTTTTTCCCCACGGTCGGCAATCAAGCCACAGAAGGTACGTCCCATCGGCCGGCGTGACGCGTATCCCGCTGCGCATTTCCGAAAGCGTCTGCGTCACAAATCGAATATTTTCCTCCAAATAACGACAAACCTCGTCGAACCAGCCTCCACAATGCTCGTACGCTGCCGTCGTCGCAGCCAAAGCCGGCGCGCTGATTCCAAACCAGTGAAGCGCCTCGCACACCGCACGCACTTTTTTCCGCAAATCCGGGTTCGGAATCCATAAATTGGCCGTCTGAAGCCCCATCAGATTGAACGTCTTGCTCGGAGCGGTACATAAAACACAGTTTTGCGCAAACTCAGGCGCCAACGACGGAAAAATCGTGTGCCGATTCCCAAAAAGCGCAAAATCCGCATGGATTTCATCCGATATGATTTTCACACCGTGTTTCAAACAGATTTCACCCATTCGTCGAAGTTCCGACGGCGTCCAAATCCGCGAAACGGGATTGTGCGGCGAACAAAGAAGGAAAATCTTCACTTTTTCACGTACGATAATCTTTTCAAATGCGTCGAAATCGACATAATACCGACCGTCCGCGCCGATTTCAAGCGTGTTGACGACGAGTCGGCGCCGATTCGAAACGATCGCCTCCGGGAAAGGCTGATAAACGGGCTGCTGAATCAGAACGGCCTCTCCTTCGTCCGAAAGCGCCTGAATCGCGGCTCCAACGCCGAACATTACGCCCGGAATTTGCAGGAGCCACCGCGCGTCGCCGTTCCAGCCGAAACGGGTCGAAAACCAGTTCACGAGCGCATTTTCGTATTGCGGCTGCGCAAACGTGTAACCGAAAATGCCGTACGAAACGTATTTTTGCAGTGCGTTCAGCACCTCCGGCGGCGACTGAAAATCCATATCCGCCACCCAAAGCGGAATCACATCGTCCGGTTTCCCACGCAACTTCTGAAAACCGTACTTAATCGAGCCGGTTCCGTAACGATTCCATTCTTCATCAAACATGGTTTCTCCATAAGTCGAATTTTTATGAACACTATTTTGAATTTCAGTTTTCCCGTCCGCCGTTGGAGCTGCGCACCAAGTCTCCTGCAGTCTTTGTGAAAACTGAATTTCATTGTAAAACCAGCATTCAGAACCTTTTTCAGATTTCTGCAATGATTTCAATTTCGACGAGTGCGTCTTTGGGGAGGGACGCGACCTCGACGCAGGATCGGGCGGGACGACTCACGAACGCTTCCGCGTAAACAGCGTTAAAAGCCGCAAAATCATGCATGTTTTTCAAAAAACAGGTGGTTTTCACGACCCGGCCGAAGTCCGAATTCGCAGATTCCAGAATGGCCGCGATGTTTTTGACGACCTGTCGAGTCTGTTCTTCGATCGTCGTCCCCTCGATTTTTCCCGTTACAGGATTCAATGGAATTTGACCGGAAGCGTACAGAAATCCGTTAGCCGTAACCGCCTGGGAATAAGGTCCGATCGCCGCCGGAGCTGCGTTGGTTGAAAGAACGTTCATAATGTGCAGGTTCCTTTTCGAATATCGTAATTTTAATTAGTTTTTAATCAAAAATAAAACGAACTTTAATCAAACATGCGGAATTTGCATAAAAGTCCAAAATTCATTTCTTTTTTTCAAGATACACAAACGTCAAACCCGGGGCCGCTTGCGCCTCTCGAAACGGTACAAATCCCGTATTTTCATACAGCTTTAAATTTTGAACACTTTTCGTACTCGTAAACAACTCCGACCGGGCGTGGGAAGGTGCAAAGGTTTCAATCTCTCGAAGCAGACGCGTTCCGATTCCACGACGCTGAAAATCGGGATGAACCATCAGTTTTCCAATGTAGAGCGTATTTTCCGTGACCCAACCGCGTACCGACCCGATAATTCGCGAGTCGTTTTCCTCTTGAACCTTCAGAAAAACACCCTTTTGAAACTCTTTCTGCACCTCTTCAAGCGTCTGCGTGAGCGGCGGAATCGCATCATTTTTCAGGATTTCCGCCTCACTTCGATACGCGACGCGCTGAAGCGCCAGAATTTCAGGTAAATCTTCAAACTCAGCCTGTACGATTTTCATATTTCTACTCTTTTATTTTCCAATTCGACGCACGAGATACGGAATTGCACTCTCGAAATTCACGCCGTAATCGCGGGAATTCGGGTCTCGAAGCGACTCACGGATGCACTCCAGCGTGTAATCTGCCGCCGCTTTTAAGGATTCTTCGAGCGAAAAATCGTTCATGAGCGCGCCGACCGCAGTACTCGCGAAAATGTCGCCGGTCCCGTGAAATGCATGCGGAATGCGTTCCGTCATATAAGTGAAAAACGTGCGGGATTCTGCGTTGTACCCCATCACGCCGACCTCTTCCGGACAGAACGACACGCCGGTCAGAACGGAATTTTTCGGACCAAGCTCGCACAGTCGACGCAGAAGATCCTGCACATACGCCGCGTCGTAGTTGCCGTTTTCGCGATACTCGACGTTCAGCAAATACGACGCTTCCGTCATATTCGGCACAATCACGTCCGCCCGAGCGCAAAGACGACCCATTTCGCGCGCAAAATCAGGGGTAAAACCTGAATAAAGTTTTCCGTAATCCCCCATTACAGGGTCGATGAAGATGCAGGTTTGGGGCGTTTTGAACGAATCCATAAGGTCCGCCACGAGGTGCAGCTGTTCGAAGGAACCGAGATAGCCGGTATAAATGGCGTCGAAAGTGTAATTTTTACGCTTCCAGTGTGCGGAAATCGGTGAAATTTCGGAAGTCAGATCGTGAAACGTGAAACCGGAAATGGCCGTGTGTGTTGAAAGAACCGCCGTCGGCAAAACGGCAGTTTCCACACCCATTGCGGAGATGATGGGAAGCGCCACGGTGAGCGAGCACTTTCCGACGCACGAAACGTCCTGAATACTGAGGATTCTTTTCATATTCCTTCTTTCTTCTTCATAAAAACGACTGATTTTTTTATCATTATACCATTTTTTCAAATTCTGAAAAGCCCCCGTCTCTCGCTCGCGCCCCGCTCCGCTTCCCGAAAAGCACGGACGGAAACCTGAGTGAAAAACCTGCACGGATTCCGACGTTGATTCCGTTTGGGAATTCGGTTTTAAAACACGAAGAGCGTTCCGTCCCGACTGTGAAATATGCGTCAGACTCGAACGGCTGCAGGAAAAATGAGGGGTACAAAAAATCAAAAGAGATTTCAGGAAGTATCGAAGAAAGACGATATTCAGAAAAGTAAGGACGGGGGCCTGCTTGCAGAAAGGAGGTTCCTATTATGGTAAAAATAATTTATTTAATTATCGTCGTCATTATTATTTTAGTTTTAACCAGTAGCTTTATCTACTAGTTTGAAATCCTAAACAATAAGCAACGGCCCCATACCTTACAAGGACCTCTGGAAGTTCGCAGCTTTCAGAGGTTTCTTCTATTATTATATACTATCGTCTTACTTTGTCAAGTTCTGAAATCAAAATTTCCAAAAAATTTTCGCGAAAAACGGTTAAACTTTTCCGAAAAGGCCCGCCTCGCACCCCAAATGAGTCCTCCCGAAAAGCTCAAACGGAAATTCCGTCCGCCACTCCTTTACAAATTCTGAAAATCATGTAAAATAAATGAAAAAAGGTGTGCTTGTTGGGGAGATTGGTCGTCATGGAATCGGAATCGGCTTTGATGAAGCTGGATGAAGCATTGAAAATCGGATCGGCAGAAGAAATTCGACGCCTCATTCAGGACGATTTTTCTCAAATCCGCCCTGAAACCATTCTTGAGTTTTTGCTCATTAATCATACAGATGACGAGGAACTTTTTTCGGCACTCCAGAAAATCGCGGATTCGTTTCCGTCGATCCTCGTTCCTGCGATTTTTACCGCGTGTCAGGCAAAAAGATGGAATATCGTACAGCTGTTGATTCGTACGTTTCGTCCCGACGTAATGCGTATGCGCGACCCCAACGGCTTCCCAATCCTCTTTTACGCGGCGTCGGCCGGAAATTTTGACCTTTTGAAGTGGCTCGTCACGTACGGCGCGAAGCTGAATCCTGCGGATCCGAGCTGTTTCCTGATTCTGAAAGCTGCAATCCCGTACGGAAATCTGGAAATGGTACAATTTCTCATTTCGGAGTGTCACATTTCTGCAAATTCGCCGCACGAACAGGCGGAAATCATCTCGCTGGCGGCGGGTCAGGGAAATCGGAATCTTCTGGAATTCCTGCTTGAATTGTGGCAGTTTCATCCGGAAATTCTGCAAAATCCGATCCTTCTTCATTCTGCCGCGCTGGGCGGGTACGCCGAGATGATGAAGTATTTGCTTCAGCACGGCGCCGACTATATTCATCCGGTGCAGCATGAATCCGTCCTTCACGCGGCAGTGCGCAGCGGGTCGCTCGATGCGGTGCGGCTGCTCGTCGAATTTGCGGCAGAACATCCGGCAAAAAGACGCTTGTTTTCGTGGAATACACCGATTTTTCATATTGATGCGCTGGACGCGCAGCATCGTACGCCTCTCGCGCTCGCGCAGGAACTGAATCACGCGGAGATTGCGGCGTTTCTTTCTCACATCACGGAACCCGGTTGATGTTTTTTGTATTTTACACAAAAAACTAAATAAAATCAAATTTTAATTACAATTTAATCAAAAAACGTTCGTACAAAAATGATTTATTCGAACGAGTCCTCAAGTTTTTAAGGAGCCGAAATGCCCCCACATTACATTTTCGAGATGAATCGCGTTGGGAAACGCTATGGTGAAAAAATCGTTCTGCAGAATATTTCGCTCATGTTTTATTACGGTGCGAAAATCGGAATCGTCGGTGAAAACGGTGCCGGAAAATCAACTCTGCTGAAAATTATGGCCGGAATCGACAAAGATTTTGAGGGTGAAACGAAGCTCGCGAAAGGAATGAGTGTTCGTTACGTGGCGCAGGAGCCGGAGTTGAATCTGGACGCAACCGTGCGGGAAAATCTAATGACGGCAGTGAAACCGATTACGGATAAAATCGACCGTTTTAATGAAATTTCCGTGTTGATGGGCGAGCCGGAACAAGAGGCGAATTTCGACAAACTGATGGAGGAAATGGGGCGTCTGCAGGAGGAAATCGATGCGGTGGGCGGCTGGGAGCTGGACCATCAGATTGATGTGGCGGCCGACGCGCTGGTGCTTCCGCCGGACGATGCGATTGTGCGGAAACTTTCGGGCGGCGAGCGGCGTCGAGTCGCGCTGTGCATGGCGCTCATTGAAAAGCCGGACCTGTTGCTGCTGGACGAACCGACGAACCATCTGGACGCCGAGACGATTCAGTGGCTCGAAGGAACTCTCCGCGACTATCCCGGAACGGTCATCATTGTGACGCACGACCGGTACTTTCTCGACAATGTGACGAAGTGGATTTTGGAGCTTGAAAATACGATTGGAATTCCGTTTGAGGGGAATTATTCGAGCTGGCTAGCTCAAAAAGCCGAACTCCTGCGCGTGATTGAAAAGAAAGAAACGCAGCGGCAGAAAACGCTGCAGAGGGAGCTGGAGTGGATTCAGATGGCGCACAAAGGGCGAAAACAGAAAAATGAAGCGAGAATCAAATCGTACGACCAGCTCGCGAGTCAGCAAACGCTCGACGACAAAAGCGACGCGATCATTCAGATTGCGCCCGGTCCCCGGCTGGGTGAAAAAGTCATTCAGGTGCAGCACGTTTCGAAAGGTTTTCACATCGCGGGAAACGAAATCAAATTACTGGATGACGTTTCGTTTAATGTTCCTCGCGGCGCCGTCGTCGGCGTCATTGGACCGAACGGAACGGGAAAAACGACGCTGTTCCGCATGATTATTGGACAGGAAACTCCGGATTCCGGTACGATTTCCATCGGCGACACGGTCGAAATGGCGTACGTCGACCAGCATCGCGACGCGCTGAACGATTCGAACACGATTTTCGACGAAATCACGGACGGAAAAGACGTGATTGAGCTTGGAAACGTCAAAATGAACAGCCGCGCGTACGTTTCACGCTTTAATTTCCGAGGGACGCAGCAGCAGAAACTCGTCGGACAGAGTTCCGGCGGAGAGCGGAACCGGGTGCATCTTGCGAAACTTTTGAGGCGCGGCGGGAACGTGATTTTGCTCGACGAACCCACGAACGACCTGGATGTAAATACGATGCGCGTTCTTGAACAGGCGATTTTGGACTTTTCGGGCTGCTGCGTCGTCATCAGTCACGATCGGTTTTTCCTCGACCGTATTTGTACGCACATGCTTGTGTACGAAGGCGGCGGAAAAGTACGCTGGTTTGAGGGAAATTTTGCGGATTACGAGGAGATGCTGCGTTCCCAGAATCCCGCACAATTTGAAAATCGTCGCAGTAAGTACAAAAAATTGATTCGGTAATCGTATTTCCGTTCCAAACGTCTTGAGGACCGTTGCGAAGTGTGATGAATGCGCGGCGGGTCCTGATTTTTCACCCCCTCTTCTTTCAATCTGCGGGGTTTGGGGTGTTTGGACGATTTGAAAATGCGAAAATAATGAAGAAAAAAGTCTGATTTTAAGGGAATATTTCATTTTAAAGCCGTTGACACTCCTGCATTCGTTTGTTATAATGGAATCATCCTTCCTTTTAAATAAACTGTTGAACAGGAATTTTTTTATGAATCGACGTGAATTTCTTTCCTTTTCGGCCGCAAACGCCGCTGTTTTGGGTGCGTTTTTGAGTGCGGGAACGTCTGCCGCTGAAAATTTAATCGCGGGAGCTTCAGGGACCGCGCCTCTCGCAAATTCACCGACCTCCGCCTCGCCGACTCCCGCCGCCCTGAAACCGAATCCGCACGCCGCCGTGACGCAGCTCACGTCCGGCCCGAAGTTTCACTGGGGTGCGTATTACGACCAGCTGCATTTCGACCCTTCGGACCGTTTCGTAACGAGCCTCGAAGTCGATTTTCAGCACCGTTCGCCGCTTCCGGACGACAAAATTCAGGTGGGACTGATTGATTTGCAGAACAAAAATAAGTGGACGCCGATCGGATCGTCACGCGCGTGGAACTGGCAGCAAGGCCCCATGTTTCAGTGGATTCCGGGACGTAAAACGTTCGAGGAGGCGGAAGTCGTGTGGAATGACTGCGACGGAGACCGTTTTTTCTCGCACGCATTTTGTCCCGCAACGGGTAAATACCGCGATTTGCCGCACGCGATGTACGTGATTGCGCCGAACGGTGAGTTCGCGCTGTTTCCCGACTTTGCACGACTCAACGACACGCGGCCGGGGTACGGTTACTGCGGGATTCCCGATCCGAATGCGGACGTTGCGGCCCCTGAAAATGCGGGAATCTGGCGCATGGATTTGAAAACGGGCGAGACGAAACTCCTGTTCAGCTTCCGAGACGTCGCGGACATTTTGCCGGAAGGCGGCTATTCGAACGGGGCGAAACACTGGTTCAATCATCTTCTGATTGCGCCCGACTCGAAGCGGTTTCTGTTCCTTCATCGTTGGCGCGGAGAGGCGGAGGGACGAAGCTGGAAGACGCGTTTGATGACCGCAAACACGGATGGGAGCGGCATTTACGTTCTGAATCCATACGATTACACGTCTCATTTGGTTTGGCGCGACCACACCCACATCATTGCGCACGCACAGAGGCCGGACTACGGAAAATCGTTTTACGTTTTTGAGGACAAAACCCAGAATACGACGCCCGTCGGATGTGAAATTATGAAGGTGGACGGTCACGTTTCGTATTTACCGCACACGAATCAAAACTGGATCTTGAACGACACGTACCCGGACAAAAACCGCTATCAGCATCCTTTTATTTTTCATCTTCCGACGGAGACGAAGATTGCGCTGGGCGACTTCTTCATGGCGCCTGAATTTGCGGGCGAGCGGCGCTGCGACCTTCATCCCCGCGCGAGTCGGGACGGACGTAAAGTCTTAGTGGATTCGGCACACAGCGGCGGTCGGCAGATTTACATGATTGATTTGTCGGAATACGACGAGTGGTTAAACTGAAAAAAAACCAAATATTCCTGCGCTCCCAAGAGATTTGAATTATGATACGATTTATATTATTTTTTGCATATTCAATCATTTCCACATGTACAGTTTTCTCTGCGGACCCTTATTCCGTGGTTTGGACGGAGGCGGGGGGCGATTACAACGCTTCCGTTCCGCTCGGAAACGGCGAGGTCGGCGTAAATGCGTGGGTCGATGCGGACGGAAATCTGCACTTTTTTCTGAGCCGCACCGATGCGTGGGACGAATTCGGACGATTGATTAAAGTCGGTGAAATTGAAGTCCGTTTTTCCGAATCCCCGTCGAATTCAGAGGGAAATACGAATAGCGTTTCAGATTTCGTACAAACGTTGAGCACGCGCGGCGGAAACCTCGAAGTAACGTACAAAAAAGGTGCAATCGCCCGTAAAATACGGCTTTGGGTCGATTCGGAACGTCCCGTCGCTGTGACGCAGTTTGAGTCGAATGTTCCAGAAAGCGCCGTCGTTTCCGCACGAATTTGGCGCAAAACGGCCCGAACGCAGAATCTCTCGGAATGCAGCGACGTTCCGTACAAAAAAGACGTCGTTCTTTCGCCCGACACGGAACTCAAAGCCGGAGAATGTGCGGAAAATCAAATCGGCTGGATTCACGTAAACGGTGATGCGACAGCGGCTTACGACGAAGCGGAACGCGCGCAGGGGATGGAGGATTTCGGACGTCCCAACCCGCTCGCGAAACGCATCAGCGGCTTTCTCGTGTCGGCCGACGGCGCGCAGAGGACCGTGAAAGACGGAGAAACGCAGATTCAGCTTTCGAAAAAAAAGACGCAAACTATTGAAATCGCAGTACTTACAATTTGGCCGACGACGCAGGACGCGTGGGTCGCCGAGGCTCGGAAGATTTTGACCGACGCGCAGAAAATCTCCGTTGCGGAACGTTTCGAAACGACAAAAAGCTGGTGGAATGCGTTTCAGCAGCGTTCGTGGATCGTGGTTTCAGACGCTTCGAACGACGAGAATTCCGATGCGTTCGTCGTTTCCCGCGCGTACGCCCTCCAGCGCTACGTGAACGCCTGCGGCGGACGCGGAAATTTCGCCATCAAATACAACGGTTCGATTTTTACCGTTCCGAAAGAAAATCCGAACGAAATTCAGGAGGGAAAAATCTCTCCCCAAGACGTTCTTTACGCGGACTATCGCCGCTGGGGACCGGGTTATTGGTGGCAGAACACGCGTCTCCCGTATTATTCGATGAACGCATCGGGAGATTTCGACCTTCAGCAGCCGCTTTTCCGTCAGTACGCGGAGATTCTTCCTTTGTGTAAGTACCGCGTGCAGAAGTACTTCGGACACGAAGGCGCGTACTTCCCCGAATGTATTTACTTCTGGGGCGACGTGTTTCCCGAAACGTACGGAACGACTCCTTGGAACCAGCGCGGCGGCGACCCGCTTCAGTCGAACCGCTACCACAAATGGGAGTGGGTCGGCGGGCTGGAACTCGCATTTATGGCGCTGAATTACTACGAATACACGCAGGATGAAGCGTTTTTGAAAGAAACCGCCATTCCGCTTGCGGACGCCGTCACGCGTTTTTTCGAGGGGCATTACAAAACCGACGCGGAGACCGGAAAACTCATGATGTATCCGTCGCAGTCGGCTGAAACGTGGTGGGATTGTACGAATCCGATGCCGGAAATTGCGGGACTTCGGGCGGTTCTCGGCAAACTTTTGTCGCTTGATGCGCCGCTCGTCGATCCGGCGATGCGTGAGGATTGGACGAAACTTCTCGCCAAAATTCCGGAACTCCCCGTCTGGACGGACCCGCAAGGAGTGACGCGTCTGGCTCCCGCAGAACGTTTTGAACAGAAACATAATATTGAAAACTCCGAACTTTACTGTGTTTTTCCCTTTCGACTCGTGTCGTTTGAAAAGTCGGAAAAATACGTTCAGTTCGCGAAAAACGCACTTGAAAAACGTTGGGACCGCGGTTCCCGAGGCTGGCGGCAGGACGATTTGTTCATGACGTACCTCGGTCTTGCGGACGATGCGAAGAAAAATCTGACGGATCGTGCACGTGCAACGGCCTCAACGCAGCGCTTTCCGGCATTCTGGGGTCCGAATTACGACTGGACGCCCGACCAGTGTCACGGCGGGGTGCTGCTCGCGACGCTCCAAAGCATGATTTTGCAGACCGACGGGGATAAAATATTCCTTTTGCCGGCCCTTCCGAACGGGTGGAACGTGGATTTCAAGCTGCACGCGCCGCACGAAACGACGATTACGGGGACGTATCGGGACGGAAAGTTCGTCGAGTTGAAAGTCGAACCGGAATCTCGAAGAAAAGACGTCGTTTTACACTGATTTCCTTTTAAGCAGCGGGCACAAAGCCCGCCGCTCGCCAAAGGATGTACATAAATTGATGGCGAGCCGGGGTGTGAGCCCCCGGTAGTCGGCGCAAGCCGATTGGTTGAATGGAACCGCTGAATGTACAAGCAAGCCCGTAATGAAGCGAGTGAAACGAGCGGAATTAGGGTTTTTCCGGCTACAAACAACGGATTCCATAAAAAT
>CAYTLK010000120.1:9058-10963 GCA_964438515.1 uncultured Planctomycetaceae bacterium | reverse complement strand
CAGAAACCGACACAGAAACAGGAAGTCGAAGTCGAAGATGAAGCGGTTGAAGTGAAACAGAAACCGACACAGAAACAGGAAGTCGAAGTCGAAGATGAAGCGGTCGAAGTGAAGCAGAAACCGACACAGAAACAGGAAGTCGTGATCGAAGATAAAGACGACGAAGCGGTTGAAGCGAAAGCCGAACCGAGCCGGCAGAAAGTCGATTCCAAAGCAAAAACTGGAAAGCAAAAGGCTTCCAGTAAGAAAAGCTCTCGAAAAAGTCAGCACTAAATAAAAACGTACCGTATTTGGAGGAGAACGATGAAATATCAAAGAATGTATATGGCTTTCCTGCTTTTTTTCGGCATGGGAATAACCATGAATGCGCAAGCAGCGGAGGTTGGCCCTCACTGGGTCGTCGGAGACGCATGGACCGTTGAAACCCAGACGGTACAAACTCCTTCCTCAAGCGCGAACACAAGCGGCACGCCTGTAGAATGGAATTTCACGGTGGCAGCCGAGGAACCAACCGCGTCGAAAGACTGTTTTCGAGTGGAAATCACCTGTGCGGATACGAGTCGTCCTCAGCCGAATGCAACGATTTGGATTGATCGAGAAACAGGGATGCTGGTGCGTTTGACGTCTCGGATTCCCGTCGGAAATGCGTATTCGGAATACAGCGAGACGTATCAGATGACGGAAAACACACCGACTCCTGTTTTAGGAATCATTCCCTCTTTGCCGCTTGATATGCCGATTTTTGGCGAGATTGTGACGCACCGGAAGTCCTTGGAACCGATGTGCTACATTTCGAGCGGCGACAACGGCGCGAAAGGGCTGAACGGTCCACGTTTCGCGTACGAAGTGCGTCAGACGATGGAAGCCGTTCCGGCCGCGCAGATGAAGAGTCTGGGCGGTGCGGCGGAAAATGGGAAACAGAACGTCAACGTGAAAATCAACGTGGGTACGCAATCTGTCGAGCAGGTTTGGACCGAAGGAAAACCGTGGCCGGTGTACAGCAGCAACGGCGCCTCGACGTCTCGTTTGAAGGCGTTTCGACCCGCAAAACAAGCACCCTCATCGACGCAGGAGGCAAAATAAAAATGCGAAAATCATTCAAATTATCAACGATAATCCTTCTCGTGCTGGGAATGTTTGTCTCTGCGGCGTCAGCGTACGAAGAAACGGCTCAGGCCAAAAAAATGGTTTGGTCCGGATACTGGTGGCCGATTCGACGCGGCGGAATCGCAAAGCAGATGGAAACGTACGACAAAATCAACAACACGAAAGCCGCGCAGTGGGAACTGAACGATTACGGCCCGAATTACGAGAGCAAGCCGGGCTGGTATGGTTTCTGTCACGCGTGGGCGGCGTCTGCCGTCATGGAAAATGAACCTCGTGTGACTTTGCAGATGCGCAGAGTCCCGATTTCCATCGGCGACCAGAAAGCCTGGTTTGCCGCCTGTCATGCAGCAGACGTCTGCAACACGTTTGGAGAACGCTACGAAAGCGGCGGAAATTTCAACGATATTTCCCCTGAAAAACTCTGGCACGTTCTGCAAATGCACATTATGGATCAAGGCGTCCCGATCGTCGCAGACCTCGAACCCACGGCAGCCGTCTGGAACTATCCGATTTACAAATATCGGGTTCGTTATGAAGAAGCCGCCCAAAACGTCATTGCAGGAACCATCGAAATCTGGTACGCAGACGACTGTGTTTCACGGAATTTCATCGGCGTCAAAAGCATCCATCAGACCTACACCTTCAAAGCGAAAACCCGCAGCGGCGCCATCATCGTCGGGTCGGGCGAGTGGACCGGGGAGAGCGTGAAACATCATCCCGACTTCCTCTGGTACCCGTACGTTGCGAAAACTGAAAATCCGGAAGTCGACTATCAGACCGTCTGCACCATCACCCGGC
>CAYTLK010000120.1:3673-8958 GCA_964438515.1 uncultured Planctomycetaceae bacterium | reverse complement strand
GCGAAAACTGAAAATCCGGAAGTCGACTATCAGACCGTCTGCACCATCACCCGGCGTTCCACGGGAAGTCCGCAGCCTGCACCGGAGCCGGAACCCGCACCGCAGCCGGAACCCGCACCGCAGCCGGAACCTGCGCCGCAAATCGTGGAAAGCGTCACTCCCGAAGACGTGGTGAACCTCATCGCCAGTTCTCGTTCGGATTTCAATCTCGACATTACGGTGGACAAATTCGACGGCGGCGTCTATCATGACGGCGACCTCCTGACGGTTCGCGGAAAGTCGGAGCGAAACGGTTATTTGTATCTGATTGGCGTTCTGCCCGACGGAACACTGACGATGCTGTATCCGCAGAGCGGCGACGATAATCGGGTTCAAGCAAAAACGGACTTTGTTTTTCCTCGTCCAGACTCGAAATATCAGGTGCGTCTCCGTTCCATTTACGGTACGTACCACATCAAAGCCATCGTGACCGACAAACCTCTGGAATTCGCCGGCTGGGCGGGCCCTGAAGGTGAAACCGGCACGGGAATCGACGAAGAACCAACTCAGCAAGCGAAACCGGAAGCGAAACCGGAGCCGAAGAGCCTGAAAAAAGAGATTCCCTTCCGAAACACGCCGTTCCATTGGACGAATACGAGTACGGAAGAGGCGTCCCGCGGCATCATTGTGGTGTATGAAAATGAAACGCATACGGACGTTCGAAGCATTATGAAAACACGTTACAATGTGGATGCTTTCGCCCAAGATGAAACCGTTTTTATTCTGATTCCCTCAGAAAGACGTTAAATAATACTTAAATAATAAGGAGAACAAACTATGAAATCCATGAACTCTATGAGCGTTGTTTTGACCTTCGCAGCCGTTCTGACGAGCCTCGTTCTGACGGGCAGTGCACTGGCGCGAGAAACCATGTTTAAAGATTTTGTCGTAACAAACACCGAAAACGCACCGGACACTTTCGCGATTCAGCTCGCTGTCGATCACGAAAACTGCTGTTATACGGAAGGGGAACTGATGCGGGTTGCGGTTAAATCAGAATCGGACGGCTATCTGTACCTCTTTTACGAGAATGCGGGCGGCGACGTTTCCCTCCTCTTTCCCAACAACTTTCAGAGCGATAATTTCATAAAGAAAGACGAAGTCGTTGCGGTTCCCGCCCAGGGACAGAATTTCGCCCTTCGTGCAGCCGCACCGTTTGGAACCGAACGATTGCTGGCCGTCGTCTCAAAACAGCCTGTAAAAGGTGTTTTCAAAGACTTGGGCACGAATTTTACCGCCGTTACGCCAGCCTCACTGAAATGTTTCCGCAACCGTCTTGCGTACCGAAACGATATCGTCGTGGAAGAGACGCAGCAGACCCAATCGTCTGAGACGTCTCAGCAGGAGATGCAGGAAGGAATTGATTTTGCGAGAAAGATCGTCGAAATCACGACCGTTGAAGCGTCTCAATCCAACGGTCTGCAACAGAAAACAAAGTTTCCTTTCTAGTCCGATATTCCTCACCCGCCTTTGGTTCTTTCACAGACCGAGGGCGGCTTAATGAAAATTGAACAAATAACAAAGTCGTCCGTCATTTTGATGAACCTCAAGAAAAGCTGAAGAAAATCAAAGGAGTTTTCAATGAACTTTGCAAAATATATAAGTATCGTTTTGGCCTGCGCCTCTGTCATTCTGGGAGGGTTTCAGGCACACGAAACGAACGCGGCCGACGAAGAAGGAGGACGCGGTTTTGTTCTGGAAGAGATTCAGAACGACTCGCCGTCCTTCTACGTCCGCGTATCCGTCGATCACGAAAATCGTATGTATCGTGAAGGGGAACACATGATCGTCACAGTAGAATCTTCCCGCGAAGGCTATCTGTACCTCTTTTATGAAAACGCGGAGAAAAACGTTTCCCTGCTTTATCCCAACGCACTTCATTCCGAAAATTTCATTCAGAAAAACGTGCAGATTCAGGTTCCTTCACGTGACGAAAAACGTTTCAAACTCCGCGCGTCTGCACCGTTCGGAACCGAACATCTGCTCGTCGTGGTTTCTCCCAAACCGATTGAAGGCGTCTTCAAAAACCTCGGAAATTACGCAACGTCCGTCTCTTCGAACCAGTTGAAGCAGATCAACAGCAATTTACAGAATAATTTTGACGTCGTCGCGGCCGAGTCCGAGCCGCAAACGCCAGACTCCTCACAGCAGGATTGGGCCGAACAGCTGATTGAAATCACGACGGTCGCAAAAGGCGCAAGCGCCCCAAGCTCCCCGAACCAAAATAAACAGCGCGTGGTCGTGCTGATCGGCATCGCCGAATATCAAGATTCCAACATTCCTTCTCTCGCACCGTGCAATCACGATATCGAATCGATGCGGCGCGTCCTTCGCGGAGACCAAACGTTCACGCTCCTCAACAGTCAGGCGACGATGGAAAACGTTCGTAAACTGTTCACAGAAACGCTTCCTTCCGTCACGAAACCGGGAAATGAGGTCGTAATATTTTGGTCAGGACACGGAAATCAGGTCGCCGACCTGAGCGGTGACGAACCCGACGGAAAAGATGAAACCCTCGTTTTGTACGACTCGACCGTTTCCGACCCGGAATCGCAGCTGCTTGACGACACTTTCGGGCGCTGGGTTCAGGCTCTCGACGGACGTAAAGCCCTCGTGATTCTCGACGCCTGTCACAGTGCCGGCCAAATCACGGGAAAATCCATAGGTTTCCCTCAAACCAAATCGACTTGGGATTTTGGTTTCAATGAAGTCTCCTGCGTGAAGGATCTCGGACAGAAAGACCTTGCAGTCATTGCGTCTTCCACAAGTTCGCAGCCGTCACTTCTGCGGATGGAACGCGATATGAGCGTGATGACGTACTTCTTCGTGAACGCGATGGAACAGCAGACCGGCTGGACGCAATCGACGATTTTCGAAAACATTCGTCCGAAAGTAAAGGAATATGTTCGTAAAAACTTTTACGGCGCAGAACAGGACATGGAAATTCTCGACGACATGAATTCCCCGTTCAAACTCAACTGACCCTCATTCTGACACTCCGGACCGCAAAACACTGAGCGTCCGGAGCGTTTTATCCCCGCGCGTTTTGCAACCTTTAAACACCACTTTCTTTTTCATGCACCCAAGGTAAATTATGAGAAAACATTCCTATTTTATCGCGATATGGACCTTTCTTTGCGTCCTGAACATTTCGTTTGCCGTGAATGCGGAATCCAATCTCGGAAAATATATTTCGAGACTCCGCAATCAATCTCAAAATGAAACCAGTCAGTCGGCAGAAGACACCGAGAAACTCCTGAAGATTCTTCCCAATCACGAAAATCTGATTTACACATCCGAGGATGCGATTTCCTTCACGGTGACGCCGCCGCAGGATGGATATTTGTATCTTTACGACTCGAACCGCGAGCAAATCTTCCCCGGCGCCAAAATGCCCGACAATTTCATAAAGGCAGACGTTCCCTGTCGTATTCCTCCGGAAAATGCAGGCGTAAAGATTTCTTTCGACGGGAGACTGAAGACCGAAAACGTTTATTTCGTTTTATCTCCAACTCCGTTGAACGCGTTCGCCTCTGCGAAGGAAAGCGCAATCTCAAGCACACTGTACATCACCGTCGAGGATGGAGAAAGTACGTCCGCGCCCGATACTTCCGCGTCCGCGGCTTCCGAACCCGCAGTCCCTGCGTCCGGCACATCGAATTCGCGATATTTCGCCATTTTTTCTCAGACACACGTCTTCAACACGGATGAAAATCATTTTGAATTCGACAAAAACTGCGAGTTTCGACTCGGAAATGCCGTTCAGATTTACAGCGCGCTGAAAAATCTCGGAAAATTTGAGGAACTGGCGTTCGTTATGGGTCCAAATCTGAACAAGCGCAATGTGTACAAAACGTTTCAAATGATGGCCGAACGAACGAATCCCGGCGACGAAATCTTCATCTACTGGGAAGGCCACGGCGGCCCCGTAAATGGAGGAGACGGATCGTTGGAAGTACTGTTCCTCAGTACCGTAAAATGCGACGCGAATCAGAACCTCGTGAGTTCTAATCCCGAAGATTATCTGACGGACAAAGAGTTCGGAGACCTCATTCGAACGCTTAAAGACCGAAAGGTGATGATTCTTTTGGAATCCTGCCACTCCGGCGAAATGATTGACGAAGGCTCAAAAGCAAGAGGTTTTTCGGATTCTATTTCTGAAAACGACATTCGAAATCTGGGAAACTTCCTTCAGGATTATTCCAGCTTCAAAGAAAAACTTCCCGTCATTCTCAACCCTGCCGACGTGGAACCGTTGTGGGCCTCCAGCAGCACAAATTCGAAAAACTGGCGAAATTTCGTCCGCCGTTCCTCAATTACACCCAGAACTCCCGCATTTTATTTCAGAACATTCCAAAAAGATTTGAATTCCGGCGACAAAAATATCGCGTTGATTACGTCCTGTGACGATACCGAAAGTTCCTGGTGTCCCACCATTGTACCCGGAGAGGACGATGTGCTTAAGATTCCGTGCGGCAGCGAGAATTCGGAGGCGAATCTCCCCATCGGTGCCCCGACTTGTGCGCTTCTTCTTGTTTTGCTTGATCAAGACGGTTCGATTACCGGAACTCCCGGAAGGCCGACTTTTGAGGATTTGGCCAATCTCACTGCATACTTGGTTCACATCAACTCGAAAAGAGCCTCGACTGCGTATCATGAATATCCGGAAGTTATTCAGACGGCTCGCTATTTGAACTCTCTCGGAAGCATCTCGATTGTTCCGTAATGCGTCACAAAACGTCAATCGGAGGCAGACCGTCCCCCCTCATCGTGTCGGTCTCCTCCCTCTTGAAGTATTTTGAAGGGGCAAAAAGCCGCCTCGCCTACAGTTCCAGCTGCTGCTGCAAAGCCGCATCTTTTTTCAGAATTTTCTCCACGAGTCCCTTCCGAAACGCCGCCAGACGCTCCGCAAGTGTTTCATCTGCAACCGCCAAAATCTCCACAGCAAGAATCCCGGCGTTTTTCGCGCCTCCGCTTCCAGTTCCGACCGTTGCGACGGGAATGTCGCCCGGCATCTGAACGGTGGAAAGGAGCGAGTCCAATCCCCCCATCATCTCAGTTGCGACAGGAATCCCGATGACCGGCAGAGTTGTGTGCGACGCTGCGACGCCTGCGAGGTGCGACGCTCCGCCGGCCGCCGCAATAATCACACGGATTCCGTCGGCGCGCGCGTTTCCTACGAATTCTTCGACCAAGTGCGGCGTACGATGAGCGCTCATGACGTGCACGACGTATGGGACTTCAAA
>CAYTLK010000120.1:0-3663 GCA_964438515.1 uncultured Planctomycetaceae bacterium | reverse complement strand
ACATTCAACGCGTTTTTGATTTTTGGGAAATCGCTGTCGCTTCCCATAATGATTCCGACGATTGGTTTGGTTTCCATCATTCGACTCTCTTTGTTTTGATTTTGTTTTTTGATTTATTTTGATTTATTCTATTTTATTATGAACGGTAAAAAAATACGAACTTATATTTTACCTCAAACTGTCCTTTTTTTCAAGCGGGACTCCGGGAGTTTTTTTGAGTTTCGTCATTTTTTCACATACGGGGCGTGGAAAGGCAGAAAAATTACAAAAAAATTTATCAAGAAACGTCCCGACCCCCCTTTTCAAAAAAAGAAAAGGAGTTATAATTCATGAATCAATTGGAGAGGTGGCTGAGTGGCCGAAAGCGACGGTTTGCTAAACCGTTGAAGGTATTGCTCCTTCCGCAGGTTCGAATCCTGTCTTCTCCGTTTGTTGGGACGTGATTCAGCACACGTCCTTTTTTTGTTTCTTGCTTCTCTTTTATGTTTTACATACAGTAAGCCCGCAACGATTTTCAAAATCGGAAATTTATTCGCAGCAGAAACGAACTAATTGCGACTTGCCTTCCGATCGTAAGTAAGATTAAATACCGTATCTGACAGCCATTTTTTGAAGGATGGATTATCCTGAAACTGTTTGAACAGTTCCATGTTGTCTGCCATAATGGAAAGGATGACCTGATTCAAAGCACGCTCGCTCTCCATACGGGCGTTCTGTTTATCGGAGTTCCTTATGGCATTCTGGTACTTTTCGTCTTTTGAGACCATTGCAGGTATCTCCCGAATCTGTCTGCGGACGTTGTCGGCGTCCTTCCACTCGATATTCCCAAACATATCATTAAAGGACGTCAGGATGGAGGAGAGCAAGTCCATATCCGGGTCGGGGGAGTGTCCGCCTGAACTTACAGGGATGGGAGGAACCTCTGCATCGTCGTCATTCAACGTTATGGCCATGGCTTCACGGGCTTCGAGCCGATAACTATCGAGGTCAATGGCATCCAGAATCCCCTGCGAAAAATCGTCATCGACAGGTGACGGCAGCTTGGGAATCAGCAGATTCAGAAAGATGGACAGTTTTTCCCAATCGGCGTTCCCGTAGGGCAGAATGGCGCCAAGGAAACCATACGTCCGGCAAAAGGATTTTGCTGCGCTCTTGAACTTAATTTGGTCATCAGTCCCCAGTTCATTGTACACGGCGGTGCAGACATCGAGAATGGGGTCGAGCCCGTCGCGTTCTTCGCCGTCCAGATAGCGATTCACCAACGTATCCACGTAATCTTGTGAAAAAACCTGGTACCCCTCCATAATTGCGATGAGGTCGTAGAGCTTGTTCGGGTCGGTCTCGCCGGACAGAATGGTGGCGCGATAGTAACGCGAAAAGGCTTCTTCGATGGTTTCGGTCTTGTTGGCGAAATCCAGTACGAACGTGTCGTATTTTTTCGGACAGGCGCGATTGAGCCGTGAAAGCGTCTGCACGGCTTTGATGTTATCGAGCATCTTATCCACGTACATCGTGTGGAGGAGCGGTTCGTCAAAGCCGGTCTGAAACATATCCGCAACCACGAGCAGGCGGTACGGGTCTGTCTTAAAAAAGTTCGGAATTTCCGAATCGGGGAATCCGTTGATTGCTGCGGACGTCTGGGCCGGTTCCTGTTCCTCGTACTTATACTCTCCAGAAAATGCGACGATCGCCTTGTAGGGACTGTTCCGTGAAGCGAGACTCTGATTGATGGCGCAGTAGTATTCGACACAGCGTGCGATGCTGGCGGTAACCACCATAGCGCGTGCCTGTCCGCCGATTTTGCCTTTCGCGATGACCTGTTCGTGGAAGTGTTCTACCATCATCTCGGCTTTCTGCGAAATGGTGTAACGGCTGCTCTCGACAAAGGCCCGCAGTTTCTTCTGCGCTTTTTTCTTATCAAACGACGGGTCGTCGTCAATTTTCTTCATGAGCTTGTAGAAACTATCGATGGGCGTGTAGTATTTCAAAACATCGAGAATGAATCCCTCTTGAATGGCCTGCTTCATCGTATACACATGGAACGGTCGGTGTTTTATCTCGCCGCCGTCTAAATAAGCCGTTCCAAAGGTTTCCAGTGTCTTGTTCTTCGGCGTGGCGGTGAAGGCGAAGTAACTGGCATTCTGCAGTAACTTGCGTCCTTCCATCATGGTGTTGATTTTGTCCTCGTTATCCGTTTCTTCCTCGGAAGCAAGACCCGACAGTGCGAGGTTCATCTGTGCGGAATTGCGTCCGCTTTGTCCGGAGTGCGCCTCGTCGATCAGCAGCGCGAAACGGCGGTCTTTGTGCTCTGCACCGAGGTCGGGTACGATGAACGGGAACTTCTCGATGGTGGTGATGATGATGCGCTTTCCTGCCTTGATTGCGTCACGAAGTTCACCGGAATGTTCTGCCCACGCAACCGTATTTCTGACCTGCACGAACTGTTTGATGGTATCGCGTATCTGTTTGTCCAAGATTTTACGGTCCGTGACGACGATGACGGAATCCACCATCGGGTGCCCGTCCTTTTCCAATCCGATGAGCTGATGGGCCAGCCACGCAATGGAGTTGGACTTTCCGCTGCCCGCGCTGTGCTGAATGAGATACCGTTTGCCAATCCCGTTTTGCCGCACGTCTTCAAGGAGCTTTTCGACCACATCCAGCTGATGGTAGCGTGGAAACATCTGTGTGACTTTTTTCTTCCCGGTCTTCCTGTCGGTCGACTCCACGACCTGCGCGTAGTTCTCGATAATGCGGCTGAGCTTCGCCTTGGTGAGAATATCTTTCCAGAGGTAATCCGTCATGATTCCGTCCGGGTTGGGCGGGTTGCCTGCGCCGTCTTTGGAACCTTTGTCGAAGGGCAGAAACCAGCTGTCTTTCCCGGCGAGTTTCGTGCAGAATTTCACTCGGGCATCGTCCACTGCAAAGTGAACCATACAGCGTTTGAACTGGAACAGAAGCTCACGCGGGTCGCGGTCGGTCTTATACTGTTCTACTGCGTCGTCAACGTTCTGCTTGGTGAGTTGGTTCTTCAATTCAAAGGTGATGATCGGCAAACCATTGATAAACAGGCACACGTCCAGCGCCAGCCTGGCGGCATCCGTCGAATACTGGAGCTGCCGAGTCACGCTGAAGATGTTCTTCTCGTGCATGATCCGCGCATTGACGTTATTCTCGGTCGGAGTCAGATAAAACATAATGAGGTCTGCCGGGTAAACCTTAATGCCGTTTCGCAGCACATCGACGACACCGCGCTTGGCAATTTCGTTCTGCAGTCGGCTGAGAAACTGTTTCTTCTTAATCTCCGACTTGAACACGTCCAACTTTTCCATTTCTTTCGGCTGAGTCTCTTTCAGAAAGCGGAGTAAACGTGTTTCATCCACTGCGTATTCCCGGTTATAGTCGTTGTTTGTGCCCTGCTCGTAGCCGTTTTGTTCGACCAGCCACTTGGCGATAAGGGCCTCAAGCCCCGATTCTTTAGTGTTTGTAAACATGGTGATTAGATTCTATCTGTTGAAAGTTGTTTGGCAAAAATGTTTAACGTCATACATTGATTACGGGAAATGACGCTTTTATCGATATGATATGACCACGGGGCGAGCATCAGAAGCAGCCCCTCCGAGCAGGCATCAAAGTATTTTCCGGGAGGCTTGTACTGTTCCG
>CAYTLK010000119.1:0-11057 GCA_964438515.1 uncultured Planctomycetaceae bacterium | reverse complement strand
CGACTCCCGGAACAAATCCCGTCCCAAAGCAATCGCTTCCGAGTAAGTTTTCTCCGCTTCGGAGTATTTTTCCTGGTCAGAAAAGACGAACCCCAGATAATTCAGCGAATCCACCAGAATGGGTCTGTACAGTTTTGCGTCTCGTTTCACCTGCTCACGAGAAAGCTGCACCGCTTTTTGCGTTACATTCTCCGCCTCATCGAATTGTCTGCAGGCCGACATCTGGTACCCGGCGGTTAGTAATGTCTCAATGCATTGAACATACAATTTATCGGAAGGGCTGTCTGTCAGGAGCTGTTGAAAGATTTCCACACTTTCGTCCAAAGATTTTTTTGCAAGATTCAGTTTTCCGGATTCGGCGTAGACATTTCCAAGGCTGCACAGCACATTTGCGAGTCGGTTACGGTACAAAATGGGGTTTTGAGGGGTCATTTTACGCAGAATCTCGGCGGCTTCCACCAATGCGGATTCAGAAACATCCCACTGTTCCTGCTTCCTGGCAACCACCCCAACACAGTGAAGAATCTGAGCGATTTCAGTCAGGTAAACATCTGGTTTTTGCACGTTCAAACGTCGATAATACACAAGGGCTTTTTGATTATATTCCTCAGATTTCTGAAAATCTCCGGAATCGTTACAAATATTTGCAAAATTGGCGGCAGTTCGTGCCAGAGAGGCGAGATAAACGTCCGGATTTTTTTGGGAAAGACGCTCATAAATTCCCATGGCTTCAGAGATTTCCTCCCGACACTCCCGATGCCGTCCCATTTCTGCGTGAAGAGCGGAAAAATTATTGAGTAAATCCGCAATGAACGGTTCAATCGTTTCCGGATTGCTTTTCACGAGAGCCTGATACGTTGCCAGAGCTTGATGATATTCCTTCTCTGCAAGATCAAATTGGCAGCATCGTGTTTGAATATTGGCGCGGTTAATAAATGCATCTGCCATATTCAATTGAATCGAAATGTCGTTTTGAGGCAGGGAACGACAAATCTCAAGAATACGGTCAAAATACTTCATCGCCTCCTCGAAACGGTTCTGGGTACTGTAGAAAAGTCCGATGTTATTTAACGGCAGAATCAGTGAACGCCGATATTTATCGGGATTTTCTTTCGCCTGTGCTTCACGGATACTCAGCGACTGTTCGTAACACTTTTCGGCTTCCGGAAAATTCCGGCTTCGTGAATTGCAATTTCCCATATTGTCCAAAACGATGGATATTTCCGTTCGAAAATCATTTTCTTTTGAATCGAATGCTTTGAATATCTTGAGAGCTTTGTTAAAATATTCCATTGCTTCGGGAAAACGGTCTTTGGAAAGGCTGATTTTTCCGAGATTGTTACACGTATTCCCAACTTCTGACAGATACGCCTGCGGATTCTCTTTTGCCAGAATTTTGTACGTTTCCAGCGCATTTTTGAGCAGAATCTGAGCATTCTCTGTGTCATGCAAAGACTCAAGAATGGACCCCAACGTGAAGTTGACCTGGGATTGAAGTTCCGGCGTGTTCAGTTTTTCGGCGCGAGGAATGGCGTAATTCCTCAAAACGGAGAGAACCGTTGCATCTTCCTGACCGCCGACCCCTGGATCTGCCGATTGAAAGACATCGGTCATGAACAGAAGCGTGTCCCTTGCAATTTTCTGTTGTTTGACGGCTTCCTGCTCTCGACGAACCGCCAGCCGCTCACTGCACTGTGCGAGATACTGCGCCCTCAATGCCCAGGCCGTCAAGCAGGCAAAAACGATCGCCACGGCAATGGATATGGAAAGAATAATATTCCGATTGCGCTTTTCGACGGCATCAATCACTTTTCCGACAGAAGCGGGGGATACATTCAGCAGATAACCAATAATCGACGGAATGGCATTCGACCACGCCAAACGAGGGAATTCGCCATCCTCCGGAATCATGCTGGGCAGGTTGCGCGTGAAAATCTCCGGAATTCGCAGCGATGGGCAGAGACACTCATCTTCCCCGCTGGAATTGACCCGCCCCTGCAAAATAACCGGCAAAACGAGTGATGAATCCTTGTCGTGCGTCTCCAGAAAATGACGGCATTCCACCTGATCGCAGACTGGGGATTGGGCGGAATTGGGAGATGCGAGAAAAATCAGGTACCGCGACTGTTTGGCGGCATCCTGAATATCGCTGATAAAGTTCTGATTCTTGACTGGGAGATTCCGCCTGTCCAGAAAAACCTCTCCGAGCGCGCAGCGGCGCCGACTTTCATCGTCCCGGTCCACAAGCCGAACGGGATAGCGAAAGTGCTCTAATTTCCGTTTGAGAAAATAAGCCGCCCCCGCATCTTTCCGCGAATAGCTGATAAACGCGAAATAACGATAACTTTCCGCCATGAGGATTCTCCCTGATTTTTAATGATAATGTTTGATTAATGTTTAATTTTCTGTCAAATTTTCATTTTGCCGGGGTTGCGTGAGGGCGGAGAGATGACGAATGTGCCAGACGCCGAGTCTCCAGAGGAAAAAGTCGAAAAGGAGGAATAGCAAGGTTATTCCCCCGACTTCGGAAGCCTCAGATTTGACCGACGTGGTCAAAAGAAGGAAATCAAATGCGCCATGAACAAGGATGGCCCCGACCAAACCCGCAAGACAGTTCCATACCGGACGTCCCTGAAATTTCGCAAGTGAGAAGTAATATCCCATAATGACCGCAAAGAGAAAATGCGCCGGGACCGAAAACAGAGCCCTCGTGATGCCGATTTGCAGGCCGATTCCGTTCACAAGCTCGTAGGAAAACACATAAAGCAGATTTTCCGTACAGGCAAAACCAAGCGAGATAAACACTGCGTAAACGATGCCGTCAAAATATTCATTGAAGTGTCTGCAATTCCAGATCAACAAGTAGAGAACCAGGAATTTGAGCAGCTCCTCCGTACAGGCGGCGACCCCAAAAGAAAGATAAAAGTTCTGGAGAGAAACCTCCGTAATTTTCTGGGCTTGAGCCGACAGAGGGATCTGAACCGCCAGAGCAATCGCAGTGATGAGCACTCCGCCAAAGAAGGACCCAGCCAGCCAGCCGGCGGGTTCCTTTTCCACTTTGTCCCGGTCATAAATGTACACGAGCAAAACGATGACCGGCAGCAGGGCGATTTCAAGCAAAAACATTCAATTCTCCTTTTGGGACGGGTAAAAATGGGTTTCGTAACCTCAAATGAGATTCCATGAACGATTTATTTCGGCAATTCCAGCTTTCGCGTCATCAGGAACCAGTCGGCATTCTCCATTAACGCATATTCGCCCATGTAACGGAGGAGTTTTTTGCGGTCAAGGTCTTTTTGACACTCCGAAACGTCCGAGTCATTGATTTTTGCAAACGCATACAGAACCTGACTGTAGATCGGCACCATTTTTTTGTAACGTTTCACCAGGGAATTATTTGCCTTCAGCCGATTCCACAACATGCAGCAAACGGCAAACATTCCGCTCATCGCGATCAATTGGACACCGATGTAATACAGCCAGATTTCCATATTTGAGCAGCAAGATTCATTCAATTGGAATGCCTCTCGATTCACGAAAATTCGACCCGCAAACCATAAAAAGGCAAAAACCAGAAAGAATTTGCTGTAAAGTTCTAACCGTTTGTCAGTTTTCTTATAACCAGGCGTTTTACCGGTAAAATATTTGTACTGATCCAAAAGCCAGTGTTCTTTTACAAAATCGAAGTGAGGCACATTATTGTCGTGAATTGTAAATAAAAGGGTTTTTGCCGTAATGCGGAGCCAATTCATATTGTTTATCTGGTGACCCCAGTAATGCTCGTAAGATTTTTCAGGAATCGCGGCGAGATACCAGAATATCTGAATTCTGAGGATTTCGGCCAAGGCTCTGTAACGATGATATTTTTCATAGAGCGCCGCTTTTGCAACTCGCCAAAACAAGACGATCAGCATGAGAAACACCAGATAGTACGGAATATCCAGATAGTTGATAAAACTGAAAGCGCTCTTGCTGCTAAAAATTCCCTGACTCAATGGACGACAGTAACATTCCAGATAGAACGTCAACGAAAACAAAAGAAGCGCCGCGATATAAACAACCGCATATCGAAAGAACTTCTTTTGATACAGCAGTGCAAGAGAATCCAGCATCGTATAATGTTCTGTCATAAATTGAAGTTCGGCATCCAGCGGAGGATTCTCGCCCAACAGCCATTTTTGCGAATTGGACTTAAGCTCATTCCACTTTCGATAATTACGCAATGCGTCTTTGTTCATTTCCGCAGATTCTTCGAAAGGATGAGAAATATGCCTCAATGAAAAAATCTGGTTGTATTGAATATGTTTTCCTTTGGGAATTTTGCGCTCCGCCGGATGACGATAATCGTTTTCGTCAGGGAAATAACAATAAAGGTCCCCCGCCTTTTGTGAGCCTGTCATCACGCGAGATTCTCTGGGCGTAACAATATGAAATACAACGCCGCTGGGTTCAATGACGCCAAGCCCCGATTTGGATGTGAGGGATTCCAGCTCAATGGGAATCACGCTGTCCGAAACCACACCGTTGAGTTTCATACGCACGACATCTGCGGTCCCGCCCGCTTTAGGGATGCCGTTTACGCCGCAGTCTCCGTCCCAAAGAGCAAGTAAAAACATGGAATTCGAGACGAGATATTTCCCTAATTGTTCGTATTGCGCAATTCGCTCTTCTTCGGAAAGCATGCTGTCCGATTCGTTCCCGCATACGCAAGGCAGTTCGAGAACACAATCTGCGGCGTCGCACAAACGCTGAAACGTGTCCAACTCTGATTTTTGCGAAAAATCATTCTCATAAAGTTTCTTCGGCATCGGAAGCACCGCAATAAGCTGAAAATTCAGATCGGGATGTTCCTTTTTTATCTTCAAAACCACTTCGGCGACCAACGTATCGGCTCCGACGGCCATCCCGTCGAGAACAAGAATCGGCGCGCAGCTGGTCTCTCCGGAACGAAATCCCTGCTTTGTTTGCCAATTGCGTCCAATTCTCAGGAACCATTTTTCCGCTTTTTCTCGAATCGAATCCGAAGCCGTCGGTTCGATATTCCGATGTCCCGTCACCGCCAGCATAAGCGGACTGACCGGGATATTCGTTTCGTCAAACGTATAAGAGAAAAACTTCTCTCGAAAGGATGACGGGAACTCCATTTTCATAGTATTTTTCTTTCTTTAACGTACGTTAAATATTTTGAGAGGATGTGATTTTGTAACCCAGCGCGATGATTGCTTTGATTGTTTCCATCGCGGTTTGACGGTCATATTCCTTTTCCGATTCGGGAAGCTGATCGTATGGAATCAGATCGGGATGCGTTTTCAGGTCATCGTTTCGATTTGCTCCATAGGTCCAGCCGGCGCGAATACGTCCAGCGGCCCAAACGTCATGTGCGTTTTCAGCCAGCCGTTCCCTCAACGCCGTCAATTCTGGAGTCAGCGTTATCGCCGACGTGTCAATCGGTTTCGGTTCGTAAGTGTTCATTAAATTTTCTTTCTGTATGAATCATGGATTCGCCGCTTTTTCTTCGTTCCGCTGAAGAGAAACCCCGAGCATTCCAGCCTTTGCCTGAAGTGTTTTGGGGACTCCATCTACAACAACGTCCAAAGTAACGTCTCCAGTTTTTTTCATCGCGACGTCCGCCCATCGACTGCTGTAAAAACCGTCAGCATCGTAAACGTACCAACCGTTGTATTTGAGAATCTTGTCACCAGCTTTAAGCCCAAGTTTTTCTCCCTGAGAATCCTTGCTCACTTCTGTGATATCCAATCCTATTGCAAAAACGTCCTTAAGACGATTCTCCAAATCGGTTCGCAGGTAACTTAAGCTTGAAATATCGTAACCGTCCTGATCAAATGCTCCCAAGATTGAGTATAAACTCTTACTGTAAGCTTTGTTCATGTAAGCAAAATCCGCATCAATTCCTTTTTTGAATAATTCCGCCGCTTCTTCTGTTTTACCGGAAAAATGCAACGCGATGCCACGTAAAAGACCAAATTGGGCTGCAATACGACCTTCGTCAAGAGAAAGACTAGAGTTTGATGTTTCCAACTGAAGCTTTCTAGCTTCCGCAATTTGTTCCTTGGTTTCTTCATAATCCTCGGCAGAAAGAGAGTCTTTCATTCCTTCCAGTTCTTTTTCTAAAGCGTCAAGATCTACAGGAGAGTCTTCAGACAGAGTATTTTCCAACTCAGGATCCATTTTCGGTATAAGCGATTCCGCAATATCCAATTTTTGAACCGCAGAGTCGAAATTTTTTCGCCAAAGCTCATTGAGGGTATCCATCCAGTAAAGAGAAATCGCGCTTTCCAGAAACATTGGATTTTTTTCCTGAAACCCTTTTAAATTTTCAGTGCGTTTGATCGCTTGCTGCAAAAGAGGAGAAACCATTTCCGGTCCCTGATCAAACAATTGCACATAATCAAGGAATTTTGCAAGACCAAATACCAGCACCATTGGATTGTCTTCCAGCTCTTTATCGGAGACCTTCTCCAATTGTTTCGTTGTCCATTCAACATGTTTGCTGATGTTTTCCGTTATTCCAGCATTTCCTTCCACTTTGACCAGCGACCATGAGTTACTAATAATTTCAACCCAGGTTGGTTCTTTCAGCTGCTCAATCCAGGTACGAATTTTATAGAGCGAAACGGCGGCATCCTCCCAAGATTGCGTTTGAGCAATCGACATCAAGGCCTCCATTTTTACTCGGAGTTCCTCGTCGGACAAGGGGGCTGAAGCGACGGAATCCGAAGCATTATCCTCCGGTTTCGTCGAAGCATCCGAAGATACCGCTTCTGAAGAAGCCGTTTCTGGAACGCTTGACGAAACAGATTGCACCGAAGCGGCTTCGGAGGGTTTGTTCTCCGTTTGTACCGCAGCATCTTTCTTATCGCAGCCCAGGCTGACAACAAGAATACACGAAATCAAAAATCCAATTGCAGTTCTCATTTGGAACATCTCCTTTTTAAAGTTAAAATTAATCCAACAATTCCGACAGTTTTTTACCGATTTCTGCCGCTTCTTGGCGTTTCCCAAGCTGTTGGAGTCTTTTCATTCTATTGGTCAACATTTGCAAATTTTGGGGGTGAAGTTCACAACCATATGCGGAGGTATAATCCAGAAAAAAGTTGGCGCGTTGATTGGTGAAGAAATCCAGTCGTGCGCTTTTTTCACCCCATTCCTTTTCCCGCTGAAGTGTCAGATCGCTGAGCTTTTTCTCATTGTCTGTGCCAAAAATATAATCTTCCTTTGCAATTTTCATAAATTGACTCCAGTTCCAATTAATAAACGCCGCAGCGTGGTCTGGAGCAATGTTGAGACATGAATCAGGGGAATTTTCTGCGAGTTGAGTTAAATAATCTTTCATTAACACATCGCTTTCCGGTGAAACGGTTCGCTTTTCCCAAGGCGTTTCCATCCACTGATTCAAAGTCTGCCAGATTTTCACCGACGGAGACCTCGAGATTGCATCGGAATGTTTTACGTAGAAATTATCCAACTCTTTCTGTGAAATGGGTTGGAACTGCGGAGCACGCCAAGTGTTCAGAACCCCGTCCCCATATCGCTGGCAAATCATGGGAAGCAATTGCCGAAGCAGTGCCTTTTCCTCTTCCGTTTTGGGAAGAAGAACACTGGAAATCGGCAAAAATACAAGAGCCTCTCTTGTTCCATAGAGCAGCCCGTTTCCTATCATTTCGCTTAAAATCAATTTTTCATTACTCGGAATCTGATCACTGATACGCCGCGAAGAAGCCACGTTCCACAGTTCGACTTTACCTTCGTAAATTGTTCCCTGTTGTACGTTTGTCCCCAATCCGGACGTCCCGCAAATGAGAAGAAGTTCTCCTTCACGTTCGACCAGCTGAATTTGTTGAACGATATACGACTGAACCAATTCGGATGTAATCGGAGTGTTGTCGTCGATATTCAAAACGAGCACGCTTTTAGGGGTTGGCGCAAACGCGATTTTGGTCCCATCCGGAGAAAAAGCAACGTTACTCCCATGTTCACCATAAACAGGGTTGTCTCGTTCAATGAGAATTTTTTGTGTGTCAGGATCAAAAACTCGTAAATCTCCCTTATAGGATAACGCCGCGTCTCCACGCGAGGAAAATTTTATTTGCCGAACGGATTTTTTCAAACTCTTGGTCAACGAAGGATTTTGTGAAAAATCCATCTTCTTCCACGTCTCACCCTGAATCGACCAAAACTCGGCCCCTTCTATACCTCCAACCGCGAATCGAGTACCGTCGGCGTTAAATGCTGCGTTTGTGCTCCAGCCGGAGAAAGTTACTTCTGTTCGTACGTTATTATTCACAAGGTCAAAAACATAGAGGGAAGATTCCGCCTTGTTTTGCGGGGGATCTGTCAAAACAAGATACCGTTCGTCCGGCGAAAGCATCATACTGGAGTACAAAAACGGCGTCTGATGCATGTATTGCATGACCCATTGAACCTCTTGATTTTCCGGGTTCGTCTCCTTTTGGAAAATGATCAAATAGGGATTTCCTTCCCAATTTGCTGTTATGGCAAATCGTTTCCCATCCTTAAACGGAACAACCGCTGGTTCACCTAGCAAGGAACAATTACCCGATTTTCCATTTAAGGAAATTTTCAATTTTTCAGGACGTACGCTCTTTTTTGTCGCAAAATCAAAACTGCTGACGTACAAATCAGAACTGCCGATAAGAGAAAAGGTCAAGACTTCCTGCGTGTTGGGAAATCGAACGTATCCGCAATTAAATCCTCCCTCGGGTTTAATTATTTGGCTAACCAGCGGAGAAGCCTGTATTTCATATTTACGCCATCCTAATTCAGAATTTTGCGGCGAGTTGCACAAAACGTAACGTCCGTTATCCGAAAAAACGAGTTTTGAAACTCTGTCGGAAATCGACTTTCTTTCCGTTACCGGAACGTTATTCCAAACGTCATAAATGCGCATCCATTCCCCGCCCGCTTCTACCGCCAAAAGTCGTCCGTCCCGGCTGAAGACCGTTTGCGGCGCGATGTTCTCTGCAACCGCAATTTTTTGTTTCAACTGTAACGTATATCCATCCAGAATCCAAATCTGATTTTCCTTTTGGGGAGTCTGGGAATCCAAACTTAATACCAGATGAATTCCATCCCGACTTTGGTTTATAAAGGTTGGAATCATATCGCCAATATTGAGTGATTGAATCACGGAAGCGTCTTTGACGGATCGGCTTTCCAGGTAAAAATCGCCAGACTCTTTTGGATACAGAACATAAAAGTAAATCGCGTTGGGCGAAACATGAATTTCAGGCTGCATAACAGCCGTAATTTCAAAAGAAGGAACCGACTTGCGGCTGGCATCGTCCTTGTTTTGTGAAAGAACAGAACATTCCCAAACACTTTGTCCTGTAACAGAATTCGAATTTTTGGGAACAGCCAGAATTTTCCAATCGAGCATTTCTTGAGGCGTTTCGTCGAGGTTTTTAACGTACTCGCTTATTTTATCCTCCGGAACACGCTCCCGTTCAATTAGCCACGAACGCTGGGAAAGCAAGGCGTAAAGCCGATCTGCGGCAGGAACACAAAAATCTTCCTGAAACGCCCCCGTCAATCGCGCAAGGGCGCCAGGAATATCTTCCGTTGCTTCAATCAGTCGAGCCGACTCCTGAAAATCGGACATCGCCAGAGTGGAAACGGCTTGTTGTTTCGCTATGGTAGCAACTCGTTCCGCATATAACGCCCAAGCCGTCAGGCAGAGACATATTACCAGAGCCGTGGATATTATCGAGAGGATCACATTTCGACGGCGGCGTTCCTCTTCGTCAATACTGCGTTTGATCCGCTCCCGGTCCACATGAAGAATGTAACTGAGGGATTGAACCAACCCCGCTTCCCAGCCGGTTTTCTCGCTGTCGCCGGGGTCTGGAATCATCGACGGCAAATTCCGGCTCGTTATCGCTTCGAGACGCAGCGCGGGCGGCAGGCAGGTTTCCCCTTCCAAATGCGGCTCTCCCGACAAAACAACCGGTATCACCAGCGACAAATCATGATTATGCGTTTCCAGAAAATACTCAATTTCATCGTTCACCCACGGCGATGCCGCACTGTTCGGCGAGCACAGCACCAACAAATATCGGCTATCCGTCAGCGCCTGCTTGATGTCTTCTGTAAAACTATTCCCCGTATTTTTAAGATTGCGCCGATCCCGAAAAACACTCCGAACGTACTTTGGGTGAGAGGGCCGCCATGATTCATCTACCTGGCTTACCGGATAACGAAACTTTTCCAACTGACGCTGAAAATAAACGCCGGCTTTCCAGTCTGCGTCCAATCGACGATAACTGATAAAAATGAAATACTTAAATTCGGGATTTGAGTTTTCAACAACGGTTTGATTTGTACTCATTTGATTTTATTTCTCCAATTTTTTGAACGTATCTACATTTTTTCGAAGCTGCTCGACTTCCTCCTGCGGCACGACTCGCGCACCCAGCGATGCACCCATTTTTCCGGGAAACACGTCGAACATCAAAATCTCCTCTCCCCTCAAAACGATCAATTTCCGTGCATTCTTTCCGGTTTCCTGACTGCGATAATTAATGAATTCCGCAACATCAGAGAAAAATTCCCCATCATACTCAAGAAAAACATCCCCTTCCTTCAACCCCATCTTTTCAGCTGGTGTATTGGGCAAAGAATAATTCACAACGAGAATTCCGCTCAACTCACGATCTTCGACATCAAACAGATGCATCCGCAGCAACTGCCCCTGCTCATCATACTCCACCGTTATCCGAGAATACCCCTCATCACTCACACACGGCTTGCCGTCCACACCAAAGTACGCTACTTCCGTTTCGTTTCCTCGTTCGTCGTATTTTATTACAGATTTGGCGTAACCGTTTTTATGCAGACACGGTTTATCGTCCACGCCAAAATAAGCAACTTCTATTTGGTTTCCCCGCTCGTCGTATTTGGACGTAAATTTAGCATAACCGTCTTTATGCAAACACGGCTTGTCATCCACGCCAAAATAGGCTTCCTCCGTCTGGTTTCCCCGCTCGTCGTATTTGAATGTAACTTTAGCGTAACCGTTG
>CAYTLK010000118.1:9275-11134 GCA_964438515.1 uncultured Planctomycetaceae bacterium | reverse complement strand
ATTCGATCGAGACCGTCCGCACCTTTGTCGAGCACAATCTGAAAATGCGGCGAAGCTCCCTCCACACGCAGAATTCCCGTCTCGATCTGCGACGGAAAGACGTTCACTCCGCGCAAAATCAGCATGTCGTCACTTCGTCTGCGAATCGGTCGAATCCGACGAATCGTTCGTCCGCACGCGCACGGCTCCACATCAATCGTCGTAATGTCGCGCGTACGGTAGCGCAGCATCGGCATCGCGTCTTTACTGAGCGTGGAAAGCACCAGCTCGCCCTCCGTTCCATCCGGAAGCGCTTTTCCCGTTGCAGGATCGATAATTTCAGGGTAAAAATGGTCCTCAAAAATGTGCATTCCGTTCTGGAAACAGCATTCCGCACCGACGCCCGGCCCGCAGATTTCCGAGAGACCGTAAATGTTGAACGCCCGGATTCCCGCCTGTTCCTGAATGTACTGCCGCACCTCTTCCGACCACGGTTCCGCACCAAAGACGCCGAACTTGAGCGGAAATTCCCGCATATTAATTCCCATCTGAATCGCTTTGTCGATGATGTGTACAAAATAACTGGGTGTGCAGCCGCAGCAGGTGACGTGAAAGTCACGCATAAGCATGATTTGACGATCCGTATTTCCGCCGGAAATTGGAACGACCGTACATCCAAGACGGGACGAGCCGCCGTGGAGTCCCAAGCCGCCCGTGAAAAGTCCGTATCCGTACGCAATCTGAATGATGTCGCTCGACGTGACGCCGTAACCGGCGAGCGCGCGCGCAACCACTTCGTCCCAAACCGCCAAATCCTCTTTTGTATAAGCGACGACAATCGGTTTTCCGGTCGTTCCGCTGGACGCATGAAGGCGCACGATCTCACTGAGCGGCGAGGCAAAAAGGCCGTAGGGGTAGGTGTCGCGCAAATCCGCTTTCATCATAAAAGGCAGTTTCACAATATCGTCGATACTTTGAATATCGTCCGGAGTCAAATTCATTTGATTCATTCGATCCTGATAGAGTTTGACGTTTTCGTAACTGCGTTTTACCATCCGTTTGAGTTTCCGGGACTGGAGTTCCCGCATTTGTTCGCGCGGGAGATAGTCGGGGGCACTGACGGGATTATAAACAGGTTTGGATTGGGCGTTGTGCATGATTTCTTTGATTATTTAATAAGTCTCTTTGAATAATTCAGTATTTTTGTAACGTTTTTCAGTGCGTTTCTTGAACGTCTTTGCAGCGTACGTAAATCCTGAGAGAAAATGGAACGATTCCTTTGGAATAAGTCGTAGAAATAATTATACTTCAATCTTTCCGCGAGTCC
Source organism: uncultured Planctomycetaceae bacterium (assembly GCA_964438515.1). Taxonomy (GTDB): domain Bacteria; phylum Planctomycetota; class Planctomycetia; order Pirellulales; family Thermoguttaceae; genus RGIG3701. Next base: position 9,828 of record CAYTLK010000118.1, on the reverse strand, counting down.
ACTCCCCCCGTTTCGTTCCGTTGGTACTTCCAGATGGAAAAGGAAAAAAAAACCGGCAAAAACAACCCAAATGGGGGGAGTTGGGTTGTTTTCAATTCTTCATAAAGGACGCTAATATTTGGATTTTACGATTCCGAAATTCAAACAAAAGAAAAAATTTTTCAGAAAAATAAGAATATCGGTTCCCGCCACTTGACAGACGGCCCTCCTCCCGTTAAAATAAAGTGACTGCGATTTTTGCCGAATGTTCGTTCGGCCTCCGTTCCTTGAACCGCATTCCTCGCGCGGAGTTTTCGTACCGCGGCGGCAGTCGTTTCTCGATAGAGTCACGATGGTGGAGCGAAAATTCAAAATGCATCAGGTATAAAAGCCTCATTTTTCCCCCGTTTTTTATTATGTCCCTTTCAAGACGAGCGATTATTCAGCGACTTCAGGCGCTTCAGTGCGCGGGAGTTGAGGGTTTTTCAAAGACTCAGGCGGCCAAAGTGCTGACGGAGCTGGACCGTCTCGAAACGCCCGGTTCGTCGAAAACTTCCGCCTCGAACGATTCCGA
>CAYTLK010000118.1:0-9175 GCA_964438515.1 uncultured Planctomycetaceae bacterium | reverse complement strand
CGATTCCGACACACAACGCGGTTCCGACACGAAATCTACGCAGCGGCTTCAAATCAATCCGGGGACTCAGCCGGTTCCGTGGCAGAAAAATGGGCTTCCGTCCCGTAATTCCTCGACGCCGGGCTCGCCGGACGCATCCGCATCCGCATCGTCTTCGTCTTCCTTTTCGTCCGAGCGAAATACCGCCTGGAACACTTCAGGCCGTCCGTCCTCGAACAATTCCTCAACCAATTCCCAGAGTAATTTTCAGTCCCATTCCCAAACCAATTCCGCATCCGCCAGAAATTATTCCACTTCATCCTTTCGGAGTTCGTATCCCATGGCCCCTAAAAAAGCGCCCGTTACATTGGAAATTATTCCTCCTCATGAGGATTATACGCCGTTAATTATGATGGAAGACCGACGTGAGGCGCTTCGGATTCTGGGAGAGAAAATCGCTCGGTGCGCGCGCTGTATTGAACTGGTTTCGAATCGTACGCAGACGGTTCCGGGAACGGGAAATCCGTATGCGGAACTGATGTTTCTGGGCGAAGCTCCGGGTGCGGATGAAGATCGGCAGGGCGTTCCTTTCGTCGGACGTGCGGGAAAGTTGCTCACGACGATGATAGAAAATGGTATGAAAATCAATCGTGAAGAAGGGACGTACGTTTGCAACATTTTACGTTGTCGTCCGCCGGACAATCGCCCGCCGCTTCCGGAGGAGGCGTATCGATGTCGGCAATTTTTGGACACGCAGATAGATATTGTGAAACCGAAGTTTATTTGTTGTTTGGGTGCGTCTGCCGCGCAGTATTTACTCGACACGACGACTACGATTAGCCGAATGCGGCTGAAAGAGTATCAGTATCGTATGGCGACGGTGGTTTGTACGTACCATCCGGCATATTTGCTTCGCAATCCGGCACAGAAAGCCGCGACGTGGCAGGATTTACAGTTTTTAATGAAATTGATGGGCATCGAGTAGAAAATTCATTCGATGTTCGGACCGTTTTCTTCCCTCCCCCTCTTTCACTCACTTTCCCCCTTAAAATTATGAAACACTGCATTTATTCTATCGTTTTAACCCTTCTTTCCCTCTCCTTTTTTGTCGGAAATGTAAATTTCGTCAAAACCGTGAACGCACAGCAAACGTTTTACGTGAATTCCGGTTCGGGAAACGATGAAACCGGCGACGGGTCCGCTTCTGCACCGTGGCGCAGCGTCGAAAAAGCACGCGACACGATTCGTGCGCAGCGTTCCGAAAAGGCGTTTCCTGAAAAAGGAATCGTCGTGGAACTCACCGGGACGTTTGCGTATCCGAAAACGGCACTGGTTTTTACCGCTGAAGACGGCGGAGCGAGTGCCGAAGCGCCCATGATTTACCGTGCGTCTCCCCAAGGGGCGCTTTTCGCGGGCGGCGCGCCTCTCGGAAAGGAAAATTTTCGGAAAGTATCCGACCCGGCCGTTCTTTCGCGGCTGAAAGAAAATGCAAAAGGAAACGTGTACGAATTTGATTTAGGAAGTGTCGGCATCGAAAATATTCCGCCGCTTCCCGTTCGTTTTCAGACGTGGCCGTCCGTGGAACTTTTCGCGAACGACAAAGCGATGCAGATTGCACGTTTTCCGAATCAGGGATGGTTGGAAATTCCGAACGTCATCGATCGCGGCGTCAATCCGTGCGACCGAAGCAAAGATGAATGGGAATTCGGCGCTCGACCTGCGGTTTTCGAATATTCGGAAGAGGAACCGGCTCGGTGGGACGCGTCCAAAGGTGTGTGGCTCACGGGTTTTTGGTGTCACGACTGGTTCAGTGAGACACTGAAAATTTCGCAGATCGATAAAGAGAAAAAACAGTTTACGACCCAGGAAAACTCGGTTTACGGCGTCGGAAATTCCAGTAAGTGGCACACGGCCAAACGTCGTTATTTTGCGTTCAATATTCTGGAAGAACTCGATGCGCCGGGCGAGTGGTACATCGATATTGAAAAAAACATCCTTTATTTTTATCCCGTAAATGACGATCTTTCGAACGTTTTTCTTTCCGTTCAGCGTGACGCGATGGTGACGATTCGCGACGCCAAAAACTTCATTCTCGAAGGAATTACGGCAAAATACTCGCTCGGACTTGCGATTTCGATGACGAACTGCGAAGATTCGCGCATCACGAACGTCTGCGTTTACAACACGACAAACAGTGCCGTCAGTATTTCCGGCGGAAAACGCTGCGGACTCACCCATTCGGAAGTCTTCAATGCGGGAAAAACCTGCGTCCAATTGAGCGGCGGAAACCGTCAGACGCTCGAAAAGTGCGAAAATTACGTGACGAACTGTCACATTCATCATTCGGGACGTCTGCAGCGCACGGGCGGTTCGTGTCTCACTTTTTACGGATGCGGCTGTTACGTCGCGCACAATCTGCTTCACGACTCGCCGTACATTTGTATTGCGTACGGAGGAAATGAAAATTTGTTCGAATATAATGAGGTGCACAGCGCCATGATGGAAAGCGGTGACGGCGGCGGAATGTACACGGGACGCGACTGGAGCTCGCTCGGAAACGTCATTCAGTACAACTACTTCCATCATTTCGGTCAGGCGGGCGTCGAGTGGCAGAAATCGCAGGGAATGACGCCGAATTACGAACCGCTTAAAGAAAATGTGATGGTGATGGGCGTTTATCTCGACGACTGCGACAGCGGCGACACGGTGCGAAACAACGTCTTTTACCGTGCCGGCTGGGCGGCTTTCGTCGGCGGAGGACGTTACAACAACATCGAAAACAACCTTTTCATCGAGTGTACCGCTGCGGTGCATTTTGATGACCGCGGACTGACGCGCGCCAAACCCGGCGAAGGGTACAAAAACGGATGGGATTTGCTGAAAAAGCTGCAAGATCTGCATTTTACCGAGTCTCCGTGGCGCGAGCGGTACCCGTACATCCAGAATATTATGGAGGACGATCCGAAACTGCCGCTGCACAATCACGTACGAAATAACGTTGCGATTGCGTGTTCCAACTGGCTGCAGATGCACGGCGGAGCGGTCAAAACGTCCCTTCCGAGGATTGATTTTACGGAAAACGACGTCTTCAACTGGAATGCGTCGCAGCAGGATTTGTTCCCGCAAAACGAAGACGGTTCCAATCGTACAGTATTCCGTAATGAGAAAATCTCTGCAGAAAATCCGGATTCGGACGGTTTCAAGGCGGTTCAGGATGCGTTGCAGACGTTGGTTCCGAGTTTCAAGCGGCTTCCGATTGAAAAGATGGGAGATTCAAATGATAAATAAAAAAACACAATATTAGAAGTTTTCCAGGAGAGGGGTCTGGGGAGAGGGGCGGCTTTCAAAAAGCCCCTCTCCCCACGACCGTGAAATTTTGACGGGCAGCCAGATTCTCCCGAAGGGTGAATCGCGCGTGCAGTCGAAGCCGCAAACCTCAAAACGACACTCCGTTTCTCACTCACCCACCCACACCCACTCACATCCACACCCACACCCACCCACCACCCCCATTTTCATTTCCAAAAGAGGAATTCCATGAAAAAATCCCGCCTTTCCGTACAGATGCAATCTGTTTTTTGTGCATTTTTTTGTGCCCTTTTACTTGTTTTTCCGTTGAGTCGGACGGCTTTTGCGGACGTTCCCGACTCGCTGAAAGAGCCGATTCTTCCGGAGGATCTTTCGACGTTGGAAGACGCTCCGTCAGAAAAAGCCGTTCCGCGTAAAGAAATGGTTTTCGAGTGGCTCTATCCTCAAATAACGGCGGCCGAGACGCAGCGGCGCAGCGCGTACGAGGAGCGAAAAACGCCCGAACAGATCGCAGAGTACCAGAAATTGCGCCGCGAACAGTTCCTCAATGCGCTGGGCGGCTTTCCCGAACGCACACCCCTGAATCCTCGCATCACGGGTCGGCTCGAACAAAACGGTTACACGATGGAAAAAATCGTTTTTGAGTCTCAGCCGGGTCTTTTCGTCACAGGAATCATGTATCTTCCGGACGAAAAAAAGTTTCCGAAACCCTGGAGCGGCGTGCTGGTTGCGTGCGGACACAGCACGAACGGAAAAGGGTACGAAAATTATCAGCGTGTCGCGGCCCTTCACGCACTCAATGGAATGGCGGCATTCATCGTCGATCCGATCGATCAAGGGGAACGTTCGCAGGTCATTGACCGTGAAACCAAAACGGGTCTCGCTTTCAGCACGCACGGTCACAATCTTCTGGGCGTTGGAAGCATCCTTTTGGGCAGAAATACGGCGACGTTTGAAATTTGGGACCTCATGCGCGCCCTCGATTATTTGCAGAGCCGTGAAGATATTCGTCACGAGAATCTTGGGATGGCGGGACTTTCGGGCGGCGGAACGCAGACGTCGTACATGATGGCGCTCGACGAACGGATTCGGGTTGCGTGTTCGTGCTGTTACACGTGTTCCCTGTACGGACTTATGAAGCAAAACGACACGCAGGATGCGGAACAGAATATTTTCGGTCAGGCGGCTTTCGGAATGGACCATGCGGATTACTGTATGATGCGCGCCCCCAAACCCACGATGCTGGGAACCGCCACGAAAGACTTTTTCCCAATCGAAATGGGCTGGCAGAGCTTCCGCGACGCAAAACGGCTGTTTCAGAGGATGGGATACGGCGAAAATATTGATTTGGCCGAGACCGACAACACGCACGGTTACGACAAAACGCTGCGTGAGGCGACCGTTCGGTTCATGCTTCGATTCCTCGAAAAACGAGAAACGCCGATTTTCGAGCCGGAAGATTTGACGCCCGTTTCCGATGCGGAAATTCAGGTGACGCCCGACGGACTGACGCTTCTGCTGGACGGTGCAAAGTCGACGTACGATTACAATCGCGACGAGGCGAAACGTCTTTCGGAGGCTCGGAAACCGATTTCGGACGAAACGCTTGCGCAGATTCGGACGCTTGCGGGAGTGCGCGATGCGGCGGCGTTTGACGCGATGAAGGTCGAGACGCTCGGTGAAGAAAAACTTTCGGATGGAATCGTCGCGAAAAAACTGATTCTTTCGCCCGAAGCAAAAATTTTTCTTCCTGCGATTCTGTTCGACGTTCCGAACGGACGCGAGAAAACGGACGTCGTGATTTACGTTACGGATTCCGGAAAAACGACGGAATTCGACGAAAACATTCTTCCCGCTCTGAAAGCTGGAAAAGCCGTTTTAGCCGTGGATTTACGAGGTTTTGGCGAAACTCAGTCTTTCGAAAAGACGAAGTGGCAGTACTATCAGAACAAGAATTTCGGTTCGGACGGCAAAGAGTTTTACGTTGCATACAATCTTGGTCGGACGTACGTCGGATTCCGCACGGACGACATTCTCGCCGTCACGCGCTGGCTGAAATCGCAGCCGTATTACGCAAATGTGGAGCTTTTTGCCGTCTCGGAGGCCTGCATTCCCGCACTCCACGCGGCCGTTCTTGAACGCGATGCGTTTTCGCACGTGACACTTGAAAATTGTTTGATTTCGTGGACTAATACGGTCGAAAACGGCGGTGTTTCCGTCACTCCGTATGTGAGTACGGTTCACGGAGCGCTGCGGGTGTACGATCTTCCGGAGATGCGTAAATTTTTGGAAGATGCGGGAAAACTGACGGTAAAATCGCTGAAAGATGCGATTTGAGCGGTCGTTTGAAATCGGGAGGGGATAAATATTTTTTATTTTTTTGTTTTTTTACAATATCTGCGTACTGGAAATTTTTTCAAATTCAAGTACAATAAGATTTTAGACTTCCCCGCTTGATTTGATTTTAAGTTGATTCTAGACTGAATTCAGATTTAATTTCAAGTTTCAATTCCCAAGTTTCGAGTTTTAAATTTCAAATTTTGATTTTAATTTTTATTTCACATTGTACCAACCATTCAAGGAGAGACTGAAAGTGCGAAAAGTTGTAACTTTCATGCTGTCGCTGACGCTCGTGACGTTTGGAGTCGCCGCGTTCGGACAGTATCAGCCCGCCACCGAAAAGGGGAAAGCGCAGCTGAAAGAGGACTACCTCTTCCAGTGCGACAATGAACCCACCTTTGCGAAAGCCAAACAGGAAATCGCATACGCCCGCACCGCAGCGGAACGGATCGCGAAGCTCGAAGGCGCGCCGGATTTGAGCGCGCAGATTGCGGTTCTGGACGAACTCGAAAAGAAAATCGACGCATCCGCAGAAAACGAACAGACTGCCGAAGAGCTTTATTTGGCGGTTCGGGCCGCGAAGCGGGAAATTGTGATGCGCAATCCGCTTATTAATTTCAGTGAGATTTTACTCATCGACAATCCGTACCCGCACGGAAAACCTGGCGACGCGACCGACGAATGGGGACACGAAGCGCGTCACCGCAACGGTTTCATGGCGACGGACGGCGGGAAACTCATCGTTTGCGGTCTGAATCCCGGCGATTTGAAACGCACCGTCCTCGACGACGGCGGATCTTTCTGGCGTCCGGATCTTTCTTTCGACGCGGCCAAAATTCTGCTTTCGCATCGTCTTCCCGGCGAAAAATCTTTCCATCTGTTCGAAATGAACCTCGATGGAACGGGTTTGAAGCAGCTGACGGTGGGCGACTACGACGACCTCGATCCGATTTACACGCCGGAAGGAAAAATCGTGTTCTGCACGAGCCGACAGCACTCGTACGTGCGCTGCATGCCGATGACGCACGCATTCGCAATGGCGCGCTGCGATGCAGACGGAAAGAACATTTACGTCATTTCTGCAAACGGCGAGCCGGAATATATGGCGTCGATGATGCAGGACGGCCGTGTGATTTTCACGCGGTGGGAATATACGGATAAAGCGCTCTGGCGCGTTCAGTCGCTCTGGACGATCAATCCCGACGGCACGAATCCGCAGACGTTTTGGGGAAATCAGTCCGTTTGGCCCGATGTTTTGACCGAAGCTCGCCAGATTCCCGGCAGCAAAAAAGTCGTTTTCACGGCAGTCGGTCATCACGGCTGGTTCCAAGGCTCCATCGGATACATCAATCCGGACGGCGGCTTGAACTACCCCGACGGTCTTCAGAAAATCACACAGGAAGTCGCGTGGCCTGAAGTCGGCGACGGTCCCACCCCCGTTGCTTCCGATTACGAATACCATTCGTCCGGCAAATATTTCGCGTACAAAACTCCGTATCCGCTCAGTGAGGAATACATGCTCGTCTCGGCGCGCGACGGCGGTCATTTGTACAGCGGTCCCGATAATGAATGGTTCTTCAACCTTTATTTCCAGGATGTGTACGGAAATAAAGAACTTGTGTACGAAGGCGATTTCAATGCGTATTACGCCTCACCGATTCGTACCCGTGAAGTGCCGCTCGAAAAGCCCGACCTCGTTCAGTGGCCGAAAATCGGCGTCGGCGAGAAACCGGCAGACGGTGTTCTGTACAGCAACAACGTGTTTGAAGGTGCGGACCCGATTCTGCGTGAAAAGGGAAAATACATCCGCGTCATTCAAATGGATCCGAAAACCTACACCACGTGGCACAAAACCGTGCAGCACGACGGCCCGGCCATTTCGGTCTTTCAGGCGGACGGTGTGAAACGAATTCTCGGAACGGTTCCGATCGAGCCGGACGGTTCCGTCAACTTCATGGTTCCTCCGGGAGAAGCGATTTTCTTCGAAATGCTCGACGAAAACGGAATGGCGATTCACGTGATGCGTTCCTTCACGTACGTTATGCCCGGCGAGAACCGCGGCTGCTTCGGCTGTCACGAATCGAACATGAATACGCGCAGCAACAAACAGATGGGCGGCGGTCAGATGGGTTCGGCCCTTCGGAAACCTCCCGTCCAGCTCACACCGACTCCGTGGGGTAAAGAAAGCATCAGCTTCGCACGTTTTGTTCAGCCGATTCTGGACCGAAACTGCGGTAAATGCCATCAAAACCCGGAAAGTGAAGCGTATAAGAAACTGAATATGACGTCGCGTCCCTCTTCCAAAGGCTGGTGGAGCTGGGTTCACAGCCGTCCGAACGATTTGAGTCCGTTCACGGAACCATATTTGACGCTCGTTTCCGGCGACTGCCCGTGGGGACGAAGCAAGGAAAAAGACGAACACGGCGTCCCGGTGAACCTCGCCGGCGTTTTCGTTGTGGAAGGTTTCAGCACGAACGATCCGAAAAACCTCGCGACGCTTCCGCCTTACTCCGCCTATTCACCCGTCAGCAAGCTCATTCACAACGCGACGAGCGGCGAACATCATGATGTGAAAGTTTCGAAAGAAGACGCCGATCGGCTTATCGCCTGGGTGGACTGCAACGGTCCGTACCTCGGAGACGAAGAAGTTCGCGCAATGTACGACCCCTATTCCACAACAGTTGAAACGATTCCGCCGGTCCGTCCGCGCATCGCAACGGCTCCCGTTATTAATCGTTTTGACTTGCGTCAGGACGGCGATTCCTCGAAAGTCAGCGGTCCGCTGAAACTGCAGCCGAATATTCAGGAAGGGTTCAACATGAATGAAAAACATCATGCGTACCTGGTGGAAGAAAGCCGAAAGCAGAAGCTGGACGGTGAAATCGTGGCGGCAAACTACGGAACGGAAAACGACCGAACGGACGTCAGCGAGCTGGTGAAGAAGAAATTCGACGGTTCCATCGTCATTGATATTCCGAATTACAATAAGGAATTTACCGATGTGGTTCCCGACCAGGTGAAAACGCTCCGAATTATGGTTCGTTTCAGCGACGGCACGGAAAAACATTACAGCTTCCGCGAAAATGAACCCATCCTTCTGACGCGCTAGTTGAAACGTTATTGGACAGAAAACGATGCGGGTAAATTCAGGAATTTTCGAAACGGTTCCTGAATTTACCCTTTCTTTTTTATGCGTAGAATTTGTTGCGAGCCGCACTTTAAAGGAGTTCCGCAGTTCCGCACCGAGAATAATGTTTATCGCACGAAATTTGAACAAAAAAAGCGTTTCAACTCGCAAAAATACGAATCAAAACGCTAATGGGCAGGGACAGGATCGAACTGTCCACACCGGCCTTTTCAGGGCCGTGCTCTACCGACTGAGCTACCTACCCGCAGATGTATTTGACTTACGTCATCAATCATGCGTTGTAATATAACAGATTCTTTTTTTTTGTCAAGGGCCGGTCCTCCCTTTTTTGCAAAATTTCAGAATTTTTCTTTTTTTTCGCCGCACTCCGTCGGTCCAACGTACTGAAACGCCGTCATT
>CAYTLK010000117.1:0-11498 GCA_964438515.1 uncultured Planctomycetaceae bacterium | reverse complement strand
TTAGTTTTTGTTTTCTTTCGCTATGATTTTTCCCAACACGTCCGACGCATTGAGGAGCGCGCGCACTTCGTGATACGCAGTCTTCCACAGATGCGCCTTTTCGAGACCGTGCGAGACCTGCGAGAAGCGACTGTCCAAACCGCGGGGATTGGAACCGTCCGCATCCACCACCGGGTACCAGCCGCCGAATTCCGCATCGACGATTTTCGATTCAATGAAATTCCACTGTTCGAGCGCAAGGTCGTAATAGCGCTGCTCGCCGTAACGGTCGTACATCCTCAGGAGGGCGTTGAGTCCTTCGGCCTGCACCCACCAGAACTTCGTCGAGTCGGCCGGCGACGCTCCGAATGTGGCGCCGTCATAGAAAAAGCCTCCATTTTCACGGTCCCAACCGAATTCCAACGCGTGATCGACGAGATTTTTGCAGACTTCAAGCGTTTTTGCGTCTTCAGGCCGTCCAAGAACCTCAAGCGCCTCTTCGAGAAGATACGCAGTTTCTACATCGTGACCGAACGAGACGTACGTGGCGGCAGGAGTCCAATCTGCACGGAAAAACTGACGCATCGCACCCGGCCAAGTCGTTACTTTGTCGCGCATAATGACGAGGAGTTCTTCGAGCCGCGCCCGCAGCGTTTCGTCAGGCCAAACACGATAGAGTTCGGTGAACGCTTCCAGCAGATGCAGGTGGGAATTCATGGATTTACATCCAAGGAGTTCGCGGGTTTTTCCCTTTACGACGTCCGGACGGTCTTTGGGCGGGGCCGTCATGGGGGTTCCATCACGGTAAAATGCTTCAATATAACCGCCGTTTACCTCATCGTGACCGTTTTTGTCGAGCCACTGAAATCCTTCAACCGCACGGTCGAGAATCTCTTTCTCACCCGTCAGTTTGTAGGCGTTTGCAAGTCCGTAAATCGCAAATGCGATTCCGTAGGCGTGTTTCATTTCGGAATTTTCCTGAGAAAGAGGCGTCCCATCCGCTTTTACTTCCCAGTAGAACCCGCCATACTCGGCGTCCCACATTTTTTCCGCAACGAATTTTGCGCCCTGAAGTGAAAACGGCTCCAGTTCCTTGCGCCATTCGGGACGTCGAAGCGCCACTTCTGCCGCAACCCACGCCATTCGCGCCTGCTGAACGATTCCTTTGGTGTCGTACGGCTGAAGCGTCCAATCGCGGGAAATGATGGAGTGGTAGCCGCCGTGTTCCGAATCAATAGAAAGCGGATACCACAAATTCAGGTCCCGCTGAAGTTCTGAATCGACGCGCGCTTTGAACTCTTTGGGAGTGTCGCCGAAAACCGCAGTTGTGAGCATTGCAGCACCTATTCCAAAACAAAACAGAGAGGTAAAAATTTTTTTGAACATAAAAAACTCCCGAAAAATCCAAAAACTATCCGCGAAAAAATGCTTGATTCAATCCGCTTCTTCTATTTTACACGTTTCACGTTTTTTTTGCAACTACCTCCCACAAAAAACAGGGGAGGAAAATGAAAAAAACTTCTGCAAAATTTCAGACGGCATCCATTTCAGCGGAACGCCCGTCAAAAACCCGGAAATTGATCCCCCTTCCGACACACGTTATTCGACCCGTAAAATGAACCGCGCAGCTCGGAACCGTCCGGATGTTCGATTTCGAAAACACATTTTCCTTTTTTAGGAAATATTTTTTCAGTTTGTATTGACAAATTCCTCGAATGTGATATAATAAAAATAGGAACATTGTTTCGCTCCTGTAATTTTTTGCTTGAATTTTCAATATTCTATCAGAAACCATGCTCCTTTTCAATCCCCCCCGGCAGATCCGCATTTGTCGGGTGAACCCGTTTTTTAAGGAGTTTTCCCTCATGAGTATGGGAATGGGTCAAAATCTTTCGGTAAATCAATCGGCGCAAATGTTGCCGCTGCAGCGGATGCGGCATATTCAGCAAATGCGTGTTTTACGACTTCAGCAGCAGGAACTGCGCGAGTATCTCGAACAGGAATTCGAACAGAATCCGTGTTTGGAGCTTTCTGAAAGTACGCTCCATCCCGAAGACGCACCCGAACGGAAAGAAGATCGCCGCGACGAAGAAACGGAAAGATTCGAACACCTCGACTCCATGAAGGACGATATTTCTTATTATGATGAGGAATATTCGCATCCCTCGCGTTCAGAACAGGAGCTGCAGGGGGAACGGCACCAAGATTTGATGGAAAATGTGCCGACACACCCTCAAACCCTTTCGGAATATCTGCACGAACAGTTGCCGCTCCTCTCGCTCCGTCCCGAAACGGCTGAGGCTGCGGACCGAATTATTTACAATCTCGACGAAAAAGGCTTTCTTTCTATGCCGCTTGAGGCGATTTTTGGAACGGACGAGGCGGCGCTTGCGCTGGGACGCGAGGCGCTGTGTGTCGTTCAGTCGCTCGATCCGATTGGTGTCGGGGCGAAAGATTTGCGGGAGTCGCTCATGATTCAGATTCTCGCACGAAAAAAACATCCGGAACTCTTTGATGATTCTGACGATTCGGATGATTTTAATGGAACGGATGGAGTAAATGATGAAGCGGAAACAGGAGATAGAGAAAATTGGAAGGATTGCGAGGATGGTGAAGATGGTGAGGATAGAGGAAATAGTAAAAGCAGTGAAGGTGGTTGGAATGTGGGAAATGCGGGTTCTCGGAAAATTTCACGACCCGATTATGATGGAATGTACACACTGATTGCGCGTTACTCCAAAGAACTTGAAAGCAACAGCATTTCAAAAATCGCAAAGAACAGCGGAATGAGTGTCGAACACATCTACAAACTTTTGCGTCAGCTCAGCCGTCTGAATCCCAATCCTGGCCGTGATTTTACGCCTCGAAGCAGAACAATTACGCCGGATATTTTTTGTACGAAAAACATCGACGGAACGTATACGGTGACGCTTGAAGACGGCGATTTTCCGGAATTTCACATCAGGAAACAGTTGCAAAAGTACTGCAAAACGGATGCGGAAAGGGAATTCATCCAGCGAAAACATAATGCCGCCAAATGGCTGCTTGAGGCGATTCAAATGCGGCGCGAGACGCTGCTGAAAATCGGAAACGCACTGGTTTCCGCACAGCCCGGGTTTCTAGAACAAGGACCGAGCGCGCTGAAACCGCTTACGGAAAAGCAGATTGCGGAAGCTATCGGGAAACATCCGTCGACTGTAAGCCGCGCGATTGTGGGAAAATGGATGCAGACGCCTCGCGGACTGGTTGCGCTCGCCGACTTTTTCAGCGCAAGCGTGATTCCGTCGCAGGCCCGCGCGTTTGTCGATGCGTCTGCAGCTCCTGAACCCCTAAAAATGTCGGAGGGTTCCGAAAATCCTGGAAGTTCCAAAAGTTCTGAAGTTTCCGGAATGCAGGAAAGTTCCGGAAATCCCGAAAGTTCCGATGCGGATGTTTCGCGCGACGCCATCCAGCACAAACTTCTGGAAATCATTCAAAATGAGGACAAAAATCAGCCTCTTGCGGACGATAAACTGGGGGAAATGCTGAATGTTGCGCGTACAACAATCAATAAATATCGGAAGGAGCTGAAAATTCCCAGTTCCCGCGAGCGGCGTGTGTATCGGTGACGTTTTGAACGGTGCGGTGTCCTAAAATTTGCAAAACCTCTGAGTTTTGAATTGTTACAATTTTAGTGCGATTTTCTAAATTTCAAGAATCTCACGCGGTCCACCCGTCAAACAGCGGCCGCCGCTGGGCGTCACGACGAAAGTATCCTCCACTCCCACCGTTCCGAACCCCGCAATCCCCTTTTTCGGTTCAATCGCTAAAACCATATTTTCCTCGAGCGGCTCATTAAAACTGCGCGCGATGACCGGAAACTCATCCACCTGCAGCCCGACTCCGTGTCCCAAAAACTGCACGGCTCGCGCCCCGAAGCCCTGAAAATTGACACGAAATTCATCTGAAAGATTTTCAAAAATATTCCCAAAAATTTTCGCAGGGATCGTCCCCGGCCGCAGTTGAGACGCAATTTCAAGTTGAATTTCCCTGCATTTTTCATGTGCAGCTCGCGCCTCGTCCGGAATTTGGGCGTTCGGCTGAGTTCCATGAAAAAAGTACACTTGTGTTTTGTCGGTATTGTAACCATTTACACCGTATCCCATGTCGGCAAAAACCGATTGACCGGGTTCGAGAAAAGTGGTTCTGGAGGCGACGAAAGGAACGGCCGCCGACATTCCGCGAGACCCGCCGGGACCGTTAAAACAGGTGGGATAGAGCGAGCTTTCGCCGAATCCGAACTGTCCGAACGCCACTTCATTTTGGAACATTCCAAAGCGTGAAACGCCTTGATGACCGTGCTTCAGCGCCGCCGCATAAAGGTCGCCGACAAAATCCGTCTCCGACATTCCTTCTTTCAAAAACGTTGGAAGAATATGGATGAGAAAATCATTGTGTCTCCGTCCCGCAAGTTCCATCCAATGCAGCTCCCACGGAGATTTTACGGCTCGAACTCGCGCAATGATGGGGTCCGCCGCCTGAATTTCAGGAGTTTTCAAGTATCGATTCAGCCGTTCCAACATCGCGAGGGGCAGAATTTCCTTTTCGACGTACGTCACGCCGAAATTTTCCCCCAACTGAGTCGCGATTTCCCGATAGCTGCGCATTGGAACAATTTCTTCCGGCGGAAGCAGCGACTCGTCGCACGCACGTTCGTAACTCCGAAACACGAACAGTCGGCGCGTTCCGTCCCGCTTAAAAACAAGAATCGCGTCCTGCATCGTTCCTGCAAAATAAAGCTGATTCACCCGTCCCGCAAGAATCACGCTCTGCCAGTCCGACGAAACCGTATTCAGTCTCTCAAAAAGCTGCGCGCGCCGGGAATCCAGCTCCGAAAGAGGAACGGACTCCGAAAGCTGCACGGATTCTGGAAATTTCACGGGTTCCGAAAGTTTTGCAGAATCAGAGGGTTTTTCAGATTCAGAAATTCGTACGGTTTGTTTCGGCGTTACAGAATCAGAAAACATGAAATCTCCTATGAAAAATGAATGAATTATTTTGTAATTAAATGGAACCTCTGATTGAATATATATGCAATATTCAATCAGAGATTTTCGTCATTGAAGATGCTCAGAAAATCAGCACTCCCCACTTTCCAAACTCCACGACGTCGCCGGCTTTTACTTCCTTCTGAAACGTTGTGACCGTGTCGTTCGTTCGGTCCCCAAACAGCACAAATTCCGGCTTGGAAACCTTTTTGAAGCCCTGATTCACGAGGAATTCAGAGACGGAATCTACATTTCGGACCGGCATCGGCGTCACAACGTACATCATCCCGCCGCGCGTGCAGACGGCTTTCGTTCGTTCCAATTCTGAAAACACAAAGCTCCGCCCCTTGAGAAAATCCGGCGCCTCGCGCAGTGCGTAAGAACGATTACTGAATAACGTACATCCAGTTTCGAACAGTCGGATTTCATCGGAATCGTTTTCTGTACGAAAAGTTGCCGGTTCCTGCGATGTTTGAAGCGGGGAACCGTCCTGATTCGGATTCAGTTCGAACGAAATCGGGCACTTTCCGAATGCTTTATTTGCAACGATTTTCAAACAACTGTCTTGATTTACGAGTTTTCCGGCCAAAATATCCTCTTCGGTGATGCGGGCGACGCGAATTTCCATCGGCGCTCCGATTCGGCCTGTGTCGTACGTGAGAAAAATGGTTCCGTCGGGCGTTTGGTCGCCGTCGGGGTACGAAACGTAACCGGTGTCGTCGAGCAACAGCCCCCCATCCCACGTTTTTCCATCATCTTTCGAAAGAAAAGCCGTCATGTTTGTACGACCGCAATCTTCCTCCATTTTACCGTTTTTAACAAAAATCAGGTTTCCGCTCGCCAAACGACGAATGAAAAAACGAGATGAAGTGTGTTTGATTGCAGATTCTTTGAATTCCGTCCATGTTTTTCCGCCGTCTGTGGAGAAAAACTCACCGATTCCGAATTTAGTACGATTTAAAAGCCAGAAAGAACCATCCTTTTTTTCAACGATTGAGTGTTCATCGAACAACGATTTTTCGATGGGTGTGTATGCACGCCCGAAATTTTTGTACGTTTTTCCTTCATCTGTCGAAATCACGCACCACGCACCGGTTGGCCCCTCTGGAGACGAATCTTTATCTTCCCAGCGCCAAAGCGAGACCGGCAAAATCCACCGACCTTTGGAGTCGGCCGTCGGTTTGTTCATGCAGACGCCGCGCGTCACGTATTTCGGCGCGCTCCACTGCGGATTTTCCGAATTTGGGTCGGTACAAACCATTTCATAAAGGTCCGCCGCAACTCCGAACTCACCAGGACGCTGCGCCCAATAAATGTGCAATTTTCTGTCTGGCGCGAACCAGAGGGTCGGGTCGTACTGACGCGGCGCGCCGGGCTGGTCGATGCAAAAAATCGGCTCCGACCACGTTTTTCCACGGTCGCAGCTGCGAATCACCATGACGTAATTATCGCAGTCTTCCGTCACACCGCCGCCGTACCACGCGACCCATACATGCGTGTCGTCCGTGACCGCAAGCGACGAAATCCCTTGAAACATTCGATATTCGTCCGAATACTCCTCCGGAAACGGAGTCCGAACAATCGGCGCAATTCGTTCGTCCGCTTGAACGAATGCGCAGAAAATAAGTAAAAATGAACAAAATGTAATTAAAAAACGACTCATGTGCGTCTCCTTGCGAGAGTGAAATGGGCGGGATTGGTAAAATGCGGAACTTTCAATCGGTTCCTTTGTTCGTTGGTTCCTTTGTTGGTTCGTAATGAATGAAGCCAGGAACTTTTGAATTTTCTTTAATTTGTTCTGATTTATTTGATTTGTTTTTGAAATATGAAGCTCGGTTATGGTTTTTTCCCCGTATAAAGTGTCACGATTCCAAACGTCATTGGGTAAAAATGGACGTCTGAAAGCCCCGACTCCTCCATCATTCCGGCTAAAACCTTTCCGTACGGAAACTCGCCGACACTTTCAGGAAGATATTTGTACGCTTCATATTGATTTTTGGCGGTGATTTGACCGATATACGGCAGAACACGGCGGAAGTAAAACAGGTAAATCCAGCGAAACGGCGCAAATGTGGGGAGCGAAAACTCTAAAATTGCAACGGTTCCGCCCGAAACGCAGACGCGAACCATTTCGGAGAGTCCGAGCCGCGTATTTTCAATGTTCCGTAATCCGAAAGCGACCGAAACGATTTGGAATTTTCCGTCATCAAACGGCATCCGGGACGCGTCGGCCTCCAAAAACGTAACGTTTTCTTCGGAAATACCCGCTTTTTCGGCTTTCTTTCGTCCAATCTCAAGCATTTCGGGGGTGAAATCTGCCGCGACGACCGGAATCCGATACCGCCTCCAGAACGCAAACGCTAAATCTCCGGTTCCTGTACAAATATCAAGAATGGGAGCCTTGGAACTGGAAATCGGTTTTACTTTTCGAACGACGGCTCGCCGCCAGAGAAAATCGATGCCGCAGGATAAAAAATGATTTAAAAAGTCGTAACGGTGCGCAATTTGACCGAACATTTGACGCACACGAGTTTCTGAACGATCCACCATAAATAACGATCCGCCGCGAATTTGATTCTTGTTTGAAGCGCCTCCAGTTTGAATGAGGCACGAATTGCAGGTGCAGTATTGCTTTAAGGACGTTCTAAAAACCTCAGATTTAAAATTTCTGTACAAAAATAATATTGTGCGAAACTGTACGATACAAAACGTGTTTCAAGGGGCTTTTGTACCGCAGCGGTGTTTCCACCCTAGCGGGAGGAAACAAAACGCTCCCGTAATGTCGTCACGACCGTGGGGGAACAACATTTTGAATGTTGTTTTTCCCCCAGACCCCTTTTTCAAAAACTTTTTAATATTGAGTTTTTAGAAGTATTCCTTTATTTTATCAGGAACTTTCAAAATTGCAACCATTCAGGAAAAATTTTTATCGTTTTTGAGAGAAATTTTTATAAATTTGTTCCTAAATAGCGACTTTCCGAAACTTTTTCGGGGATTCCTCTTGAAAGAAATCGCATGTGCGGTATAATAAGAATGTTATTTTTCATTTTTCCCTATTCCGCCTTGATGTTCCGGGAACCTTTTGATTGTGCGTAAAATATTACGATTTATTCAGAATTTCGAACGAAAAACCCTGCGTCAGCATCCCGCCTACAGACGCGTAATGACCTTTTTTAAACGTCTCGGCTCGCTGCGCTGGTGGATTAATCGTTCGTGGAAATTCAAGGTCCAGTTCCTCATCGGTGTGACGGCGTTTTGGCTCCTCGTTTTTTCGCTCGGAGCGTGGGGGGTGTATCAGCATGAATTCGCGAAAATTTCCGACAATTTTATGCGTTTGCAGCTCTTCGGCCCCCAACATGTGTTTTATTCGGGGAAATCGGAGTCGGAGACGATTTCAAATCCCTGCGTGTACCACATCGAAACTCGGAAGCCGTTCGGAAATTCAATTCCAGGGGCGAGGGTGGAAGCAACGCTTTCAAACGAGGGGGGCGAGCCTTTCTGGCACCATGTGGACGAAACGGGGCCGGACGGCTGTTTGGATTTGAGAATCCCGAATATTCCGATGCCGAATCGCGTTTTGCTGCAAATTCATGCGGAAAAAGGGCACAAAACCGACGATCTCACCGCGTTTTTGACCGCCTCTCCTTCTGCTTTTACTGTTCCGGCGGAGATTGAAGACTCGAAAATAGTTCAAAATTCAGATTTGGACGCACCGCCTGAAACGAATTCTGATACAGAAAATGCGTCGGATGCGGATTCGTCGTTCGAATTTCACGACAGACCCCTTACGAACGGTTCGTTTCCGATTTTGAACTCGTTTTCTTCGAATTCGGAACATCCGATCGTTCCCAATGCGGAAATGACGCTCCCGGAACGTTTGATTTCCGGGACGCAGCTTCCGATTCTGCTCGTGGTTCGTAAGAATTTGAAACGCCCGCAACCCCTGTTCGTCGGCGTTTGGAAGAATAGTGTACTTTTATCGTGTCGTCCGTTTGCAGCGGGAAAGCATGCAAGAACCATTCGGCTCGCGATTCCGGAGACGGTTTTTGGTCCGGTTTCGGTTCTTCTGATGGATTGCAGCACGACGCCGCCTCGTGTTTTGCAGCACGAACTCGCGTATCGACTTCCGGAACCCAACGAAGAAAAAGCGGCGGCGCAGCTCGCATTTTTGAAATCGTATGCGGAAAAATCCGGGACGCCGCTGTTTCGTGCATCGGAACAGCAGATGGAGTTTTTGCCGCTCGAATTGGAAAATCCGGAAGAAGTCGGATCGCCGGCCGAGGCGCGTCAGGAATCGGCGAGGCTTTTGCAGACGGCTCAGAATCTGCTGGGAAGTGCGATTTCCGGCGAGATTCCGACGTCCCATCGTTTTGTGATTCCTGAACTTTTCCCATTGCGCCGACTTTGCGGGCGTCTCGACCAGCTGACGCTTGCGCTTGCTGCGGACGAAAACGACGCTTCCAAAGAAGAGATTTTGAAGTCCTCTGAAGAAGATATTCGTATGTTTATGTCGGCGGCTCTTCGGATTCAGTCGCTGTATTTGAACGAAAAATGCAGTTCGAACGCCGCGTTTCAGGCGTATTACAGCGAGATGCCGATCATTTATGACGGTCAGGTAAAATTGGAAAAGAATTTCAATTCTCAGCTGCGAGATTTCCGATTCAATACACGCCTGCGGCTTGGTAGTTTTTCGTGCATTATTCTATGCTCGGCTTCGTGTCTGGTTTTAATGATGCTGATGATGAGTATTTTAGGGCTTCCGAGCGACTGGCGCGTGTGGATTTTGACGTTTGTAGTGGTTATTTCTGCACTCGGAGCGGCTTACGTGATTTCGAATCAGTCGGATGTGGACGCGCACAAGACGAATATTCGTTACATTATTTTCCTCGGCGCCGACGCACCCGCCTCGGCAGAGGAACGTTAGGCGAAAGGCGCGTTCTCCGTCGAGAAAAAACGTGTTTTCAGCCGGGAAGAATCACCTTCTCGGTTAATTTGCAACAGTTGTGATTTCTGTACTTATATTGCAAATGTTTGCCGGGATGATTTCTGCCGTCTCGTTCAGCGCCTGACGCAGAACGCCCAGCGCACTAATGACGCCGATTACGAGGAGCGTCGTAATGACGATCCATTCAAACGTCAGCGACCCGCGGCGATTTTTGAACTTTTTCATGGACGTTTCCTTCTTCAATCTTCAATCTTTACTGGTTACTTGTGGTTACGAAGGCGGCGTCGATGGCGTTTACCACGGAGATGGTATCGTCAATTTCGTACAAAAATGCGTTTCTGGCGGCTGCGAGACCTCCAAGAATGCCGATGATGAGGATTACACAGATGAGAATCCATTCGAACGCAAGGACTCCGTTGCGCTTTGGGGAATTTTTCATGGGAAAACCTTTCTACGATTTGCGCACAAAATCACGTTCCAGGATTGGTCGTCGTGGTTGCTGCGGTGTTGAGAATTTCGACGCTCGTCGTCAGATCGTCGAGTTTTTCCACAACCGCGTTTCGCAGAGCGCCCAAGCCGCTGATTAAACCAATAACAAGCAGGGTTGTAATGACGATCCATTCAAAGGAAAGCGAGCCTTTACGTTTCGGTGTTCGTGTCTTCATAATATCCTCCGATTTACAGAAATACACTTTCGATATCGTCTCGACGGGGTATTCCGTATAAGTATAAAAATCGGAACACTTATATTTTGCCTAAACTCACTATCTTATCATCCTCATTCTTTTTCTCTGTCATTCTTTTTCATTATCGGACGGCGTTTTCCTGAAGCTCGCACAATTCCCGAATTCCTTTCCGCGCGAGTTCAAGCAGGGCGGCGAGTTGTGCGTCGTCGAAAGTTGCTTCTTCGCCGGTTCCTTGAATTTCGATGAAACGTCCTCCTGCGGTCATTACAACATTCATATCGACTTCGGCGGCGGAGTCCTCGACGTAGCACAGATCGAGGCGCGGCTCCCCTTCGACGAGTCCCACGCTTACGGCCGCCGCCAGGTCGCGAATCGGAAAACCAGCGTCTCCCGGATTTTTGTCACGAAATTCTTCGATGGAATGCAGAGCGTCCGTCAGCGCGATTATCGCTCCCGTAATCGAGAGTGTTCGTGTGCCGCCGTCCGCCTGAAGGACGTCGCAGTCGAGCGTTACGGCGCGCGGTCCCAGTGCGTCCAAATCGACGACGGCTCGGAGGCTGCGGCCGATGAGACGTTGGATTTCGGAGGAGCGTCCGTCGATTTTCCCGCCTCTTTCACGAGCTTTTCGCGGGGTTGTACTTCCGGGAAGCATGTTGTATTCGGCGGTGACCCAGCCGTGCTGTTCTTCGGAATTCATCCAGGCGGGGAGGCTATCGGAGATTGAGGCGGTACAAAGTACCATCGTTTCGCCTGCCTGAATCAGGACGCTTCCTGGGGTTTTGTTCGTGAAATTTCGGTGAATTGTAATGGGACGCAGTTCGTCTGCCGCTCGTTCTTCGGGACGCATTTTGACTCCTTTAT
>CAYTLK010000116.1:0-11579 GCA_964438515.1 uncultured Planctomycetaceae bacterium | reverse complement strand
ACAGCGTCCCGGCGTTCGGCTGGATTCGGCGCGGAAAAGAACACGAATTGAAATCGAATTGCGACCGTCAGCGCCTCCGCATCCACGGACTCATAAACATCGATAATCACACGACTTGCGTCGATTTTCCCGAAACAATAAATGTTAAAACAACATGTACGTATTTCAATAATTAATCAAAAAATATATGTTCGAATTTCATACAAAACGAATATAATTCTAATTTCCCCCTTATTCTCCGAATTTGAATCCTCTCGAACGATTGTTTAAGTTTTTCAAGAAAAAAGTCATTTCTAACCGTTACATTGAGCAATTTTGCGGCTCCGTTCGCGAGACGAAAACTTTTTCCGCCGACGAAAGCGGTATCTTTCTGAAATTAGCACACTAATCCCAGAAAACTTCCATATTCTGGAAGAAAAAACTGAATTTTAAAGTGCGATGAGTATATACCAATGACGTTGAACGATGGCAACCAAACGAAAACTGTGGAGGTTTTTTGAGGTTGCCTGTTCATAATCTTCTCCTTAAGGTTCAAAATTCCTCAATGATTTCAGTTTATCACCGCCCCGATGGATTTTCAAGGGGGCGGGGGGAAATATTTCATAAGAAATCTGGAGTTATTAATAACCAATCATTAAAAGGTATAGTTTTGCGGTCTATATGGTTTGTATGAATTTCATACCATATATAGCAGGATTTTGCACTATTTTTAACCGATTATTCAAAAGTCCGGTCTGGTTATTGGCGATAATTCGAATGACATTTGTTACTATAAACTATGGGAGACTTGCAAAATGAAATTCCAATGTATTGTTTGGGTCATGTTTCTGCTTTTTTGTGTACCGCAAACTCGCAGCGAGGAGCTTCATGGTACAGAATCACCGATTGTCTGGTATATTCCAGGCTCCAATTCTGGAACAGAGTGCCCTGTCGAAGAGATTAAGCAAATTCAAAAGATATATCCCGATGCAGCAGTTTGCGTTCCTAAATACTGGAATGAAAAGGCGATGGGACTTCCGGATTTGTACGATAGATTTCAAAGTGATCTAAGAAGGACAGATGAAGTTGCCGAAAACCTTTACGAGGAAATTCATAAGATGCCGACTGAGGATCAGAAGCGCCTAATCTTAATCGGGCACTCCCTTGGCGGCAATATTGTTGTTAAAACACTGGCGTTATGCCGCATTGCGAATATCCAAATTCGACAGATGATTCTCGTCGGGGCCGCAATCAGTAATAAAGATCCGAGAATATCCTTTGCTACGTCCGTAACTGTAGAAAAAGACTACAACATCATCAATCCGGAAGATGATTGGCTGGGCATATACAGAATAACGGAGCAGCGTGTGGCGCTAGGAACCGGGATTGATCCGAGCTTAGCAGACTGCGAACAGCTTTATGAAATTATGATGAACAAAGGGGCATCGCATGATGCGAAGGATTATCTGAATTTTTTCGCAGAAAACCTACAAAATGGACCGTCTGGTTACATGGACATCATTGTAGCCCAAGATTGGATGAATAAGGAACTGACTGTTATCGATGGCAAGATGTGGTGGCACGTTCTGAAGTCGTGTAATGGCTGGCAACTACAGCAGCACAATATAACAGGCCATTGCCGCATTTTAGATCCGGACGATGTACGAAGAGCCTGCGGCGGCAGAAACGCTATGACAGCAAGTTTTGACGGGGTCACACGACAACTCCCGTCCAACAGTGAACCACAGATAGAGAATGTAACCCGTCAAGTCGCAAAACCTCAGGTCAAGAAAGGGATCTTTGTTCAGCAGGATTATTATAACGCGGATACACGTACGATGGGCGGTAACGTGTGGTGGGATGAACTGGATTCCGAACAGGGGTGGCGATTACAGAAAAATTCATTGAGTGGTCATTGTCGTATTTTAGATCCTGATGGGGTTCGAAAAGCCTGGGGAACAGAAGAAAATATGCTGAAATCATTTGCGGGTGTCAAAGATCAGCTTAACGAATAAGCGATACGCCTATTTATAGGTGTTGGCGCTTCCAAGCGGGACAGCTATTTGGAAAAACAGCAAACCGGAACCAGCTCCAGCACCTCGCGTCTCTATGATTAGACGTTCCAATAATAGAGACGCAGAGTAACAATTAAGGACGTATCCGTGAATAATTCAAGTTTTTTTCTTCATTTTGCCAATAATTAAATTGGAAACAAAAAGACGAACTCGAAGGCCCCGATTGGGAAAATCTGACGGATAATGTGAAAATCGAGACAAAAATCAGCAACCTGGCGGAGGGATCACGGCGTTTCGTTCTCCATCGTCGTCGGCGGTGCAAATCGTCATGATTCGGTGATGCTCGAACCGCTTCTCGCCGAGCGTTTTGAGTCCGCAGAACCTGATACCGAAAAGGCTCTAAACCTTTGTTTTGACGTAAGTTACGCCGAACAGTCCCTCCAAATCCCAACGTTCACGCTCGTCGTTGGGACGTCGAGACGTTCCATTCACGACAGAAACGTTTCCGCAAATGGTGCCCGCGTTACGAAAAAACGGCCCCATTCTTTTGCGCCCTCCTTCACCTTGCTACCGGTATGATCGCGCTGCAATAAAGTTGTTGCTATTTACGAATAGGTCCTTAATTTTTAGGACTTTTAAAAACTCAAATCTTCTTTGCTGCCGATCAAATCCTGAATTCTTTGGTCGATAATTCGATCTTTTTTCTCGGTTCGCGACTCAATCTGCGCGCGCATTTGTTCGATGCGTTCTTTAAAAAGATTCAACTCGTACAGACGCCGTTTTTGCCGCACCTCAAAATGCTGTCCGACTACCGTACGCAATTCATTCTCAATATCCTTTTTCTTGTTCGTATTGGTTTCCGTGTTGTACCGACGTACCAACTCCCGACTTTGCTTTTCAAAATCCGTTTCCGACTCGACCAACTGTTTGTACTCGGGATGCGAACGGAAAATCGCTTCAGGATTTCCAAACGGCGGCTGTCTGCTAAAATCATGCTTGAAATTGGTACGATCCGGGAAAAAACCGGGGGTTTTGGGACCTTGCGCTCGCGAATTCGGAGCTTTTTCCTGCTTCTGTTTTTTCGAGGCTTCCCGCTTTGCAGCCGCTTTCGCTTCCTTTTTGCTCGGTTTCGCATTGGAAATATTTTTTAATTCTTGTGCAGAATTCGATTGCGTCCCTATTGCGGGAGTTTGCTGCACTTCTTGCGCAAAAGTCGGCTGTGATTCCTGCGCAAAAACCAATCCGGACCCCATTAGGATGAAACAAAGGCTCAAAAAGTATCGTTTCGATTTTTTCATATCAACCTCTTAAAATAGATTTTCTTCGGATTCGGAAATCCACAAATCAAAAGTATCGTCCAAAGCCGCAATCTCAACATCAACCAGCCCCTCGTTGTTTTCAACTCGATCGTAAAGCTGGTACATTTTATCAAGCGCTGCGTCGTCAGCGTCCCAATCGCACTCAATTTCCTCCACTGCGACATTTTCGGAAGGATTGTTCGTCAGATTCGATTTTTGGGTGTAAATCAAACCCAGGGCGAGCAACACCAGCGCGACTCCGCCGACCGTTACGAGACTTCGGGAACGCCGGTTCATACGCGTCCAAAAAGCGACAGACGCCCAAACTTTCGGGGGTTGAACGGTCGTTTTCGCGGAAAACGTTTTGACGTCGGGAATTCCTTTGGGTTCAACGTACACCGCATCGTGCGCAGCCGTCATCATACGCCCAAAATCTTTCCATTCAGGAGCCGCATCAAACTCACGTTCGACATCGGCGGCATTCAAAGATTTTTCATGATTCATGAATTTTCAAATCGGTTTTCATTTTCCCGATTCGCTCCCATTCTCCTGATTCGCTCCCATTTTTTCTCGCAAAGCGGCGAGACCTCGGTGTGCGTGGCTCAAAACTGTGTTCAACGGAATCTCCAAAACCTCCGCAATTTCAGAAAATTTCAATTCACTGAAATAACGTAACGACAAAATATCCCTTTGGACGGGTGAAAGTTTCTTCATGGTTTCGCGCAGTCGGACCGATTCTTCCGAAAGTTCGAACTGCTCGTCGGGCGAGGGCTGCTGCGAGGCGGGGTCGATCACGCTCCAAGTTTCTTCGTCGTACAGCGTTTCCTGCCGTTTTCGGAAAAAATCTTTCAAACAGTGCGACGCAATCCGAAACAAAAAGGCCTGCGGCGTGCCGCGTTCTTCATAATTTTCCCGAAATTCCCATGCTTTCGTGAAGGTTTCTTGAGTCAAATCGTCCGTCAGATGCACATTTTGCGTGAGTGCAAACAAATATCCGTGAACGGCTTTGTGGTACAACACGAACCATTCATTCCAGCGTCTCGTCCTTTGCTCTTCCAAATTCACCTTCATATGATTATAACGCACAAGACGCAAATTTTATTGCAAAAAAAACGACAAACGAAAAAACATCTGCCGTTTTTTGACTTTTAATAACGTTCAATTATCGATGTACGCAGAATTTTATTGCAGCATACGTCTCAGTAAAATGACGTTTTCCGCATTGTGATTGATTCCGCGTTCGAATCCGACGGGAATGGATCGATCAATGAGGTAAAACGCGCGGTATCGTTTGACTCCGCCGGAGGTTTCGCCTAACTCGTTCGTCGTGACGTTCCCGCTCGCGTTGACCTCGAAAAATCCCATCGTAACCCAAACCGCAAAGACGTTCGAGCGCGTCGTCGTGAGGTTCGCGAGCCGATACAAATTCAAACGGGACGCCGGATCCAGCGAATTTTCGTTTGTGACGTTCATAAGTTGATTGAAGTTTGAATCCTGCAAAACGGAACTGTCGGGAGCCTCCGCAATGGAACGGAACGGCGTCGTCGTCGAGGAACTTGATGTGGTCGGCCACTTGCTCACGCGCTGGAAATCGGCGGATGAGACGGTTCGATTCAGCAGTGCACTCCATATTTCTGCGGACGGAATCGTATTGATGTTGATTTTTCCCGGCTCGCGGTACATGCTGTAGTACGCAAACGGAAGCGTGTCGGTGACGACATCGGTCGTTTCGCCCATATTATTTCGGTTCAAAACCATCGGCGTGACCGTCTGCGGGGAAGGTACTCGGAGAAATCCGAACACTTTTCGAGCGCTCGATTCCGTAAATTTAGGTAAATAACCGTATTTCTTCTCAAAACCCGTTCCCGAATCGTCGGGATTGTAGCAGTGAAGCATATCGGAAGCGGTGCGATTCGTGACGTTCATCAGTTCAAACGGGCTGACCGGCGGACGATTGATCCAGCCGAGCCACGTGACGTTCGGCTGCGTTGTGCCGAAGGGTGTGTCTTTCGAGAACGAATGTTCCAAACCGTTTTGCGCTGTCGTCGTTGTGACCGTTGCCGCACTGTCGTCGTCCTGCTGAAGAAGATTGGACTTGCTTTCTCGTTTACGAGTAACAAATGCCGGAGGATTCGTCCCTGTGACGCCCGACTCGGATTCTCGTGTACGTGCGTTCATCACCGTGAGGTCCACAATCATCGAGTCGACCGTGATATACGGGTTCGTCTTGCTGTCGTGGGCGCGGGACGGGTCGGCCAAACGCTGTAAATGAACCATTCGGCGATTCGTCTGATTGGTCCCCAGCTGCTTGTAATTGTCCTCGTCCATCGGTTTGTCGCGGTACATATTCGGATCCAACGCAAAAACGTTTGTGTCCGATTTATCTTGCCCATATTTCCCATCTTCACTCAGGCTGAAACGAGCTTCCGTCGTTTGGTCCTTTTCTGCAGGTTCGATCGCCAGGCACTGGACGGGTGCCTGCGAGAGTCCCGTGAACGTACAGGTTGTGCCGCTCAAACGAATCGAACTTTCGGGCGACACTCCGTTATTTTGCGGATCTGTCGCATCGGTTTCGGAACCAGGATCCGTAAATTTGAAGACGGTTACTCCCTCAGGACCCACTAAAAGGGCTTTTCCGGGATCCAGCGTGACGCTGTTTGCGGCAGTTGCTGCGGAATGAACGTAACGCGTTCCGACCGTTCCCTGTTCGGGACACGTTGTGCCGGGTGCGAGATTGGCGACGCGGTAAATCGAGGAGCTGAAATTCTCATCCGTCGATTCGTCTCGTTTCAGATTGGTCGCATCGGTTTCTGATTCCGGCGTCGACGCATCTTTCATGACGACCAGACGCCAAACGGAATCCGTGCCGGCTTTCTTCGTAAGGTCGATTCCATACGAATCGACTGCGTAAATGTCGTCATTTCGCGTCACTTTCGGACGTCGAGTTTCACCGGTGCAGGAATTGTAAAGTTCGACGAACAACGCTCCCTGCGGACGGACGTACTGATCGAAATCGTCTTCACCGTCTGGACCGTATCCGTTTTTCTCCATCGTCTTAATGTTCTCTTCGATCTGTTTGACAACGCTTGCTTCGAGATCTTTTCCGTTGTATTTGTACTTGCCCAGCGGGTAGTTTTCGTAAACAGCGGTGTCTTTAGCGCTTTTGGGGCCTTTTCCTTTTTTGCCGCCGATGTAGATGTCGTCATCCAGTTTTACGTCCGTTTCCGTGTTGCGCGAGTGCATCGCGAACGTTTCTGTAATCAGCACTTCCGGCTGCTCGCAGCCAAAAACGTAGAAATCCTCACCCTCGGGTTTGAACGGTGTCATCACGGAGTCTGCGTCGAGAAAATCGACCACATTCGCGCACCACTGCGCACGTCGTTTTTGTACCGTCTCGCCGCTTCCGCCAAAATCGACTTCAAGCTGTTTGAGAATATAATACAAAGTATCCATAAACATCTGTCGTCGAGGATATTTTGTACCATCCCACTTGTCGTATGCGTTGAAGGTTGCGGCTCGCAGAAGGTCCACGGGCCAGCCGGCGAGAACCTCCGGGAGGGTCGTCGTTTCATTCAGGGTTCCAAGTACGTTTTCGGGAATGACGGGAATGTCCCAGCTTTCAGTCGTCACGAGCCGCGCATAGGTCGGATTGTTCGAAATGTTCAAAATGTCCGCCAGTCGGTGCGGCAAAAATGGCGCATCGAAATCGTAACGACGAATCAGCGCCTCCAACTCGCTCGGCGAGAACGGCATATCGTCGTTTGTACCCACGCGCCCGTTTGATTGATACATAATACCAGAAACATACCCCTGACCCAAATCGAGATCGTAGGGGTTTGCCGTCATTTCCGTCGTGGTGGAGGGGGTTGCGGGAAAGTTGGAATCGATGGAGGTGAAAGTCGGCTGTCCGTTGGAATCGACGGTGTACGAAATCACACCCAGCGTGTCGTAAGGCGTTCTCTGCACGTGAGTTCCGGAAATTTCGCTGTAGAATTTTTCGTACCAATCCCCTTTGTGCTGGGTGCTTGCAAGGAAGTCGGGCGAGGAACCGTTGGTTCCGTTTGCGGAGAGACGATTGTTGTACAAAGATTCAACGGTGGAAGTTCCAAACACTTTTCCCCATGCGATTTCGGCGGGGCCGCGACCCATTCCGACGCCTGCACTACGGTCGCGCGTGTCTCCCTGCGCGTTCACATTAATTTTTCCGTCCATGTCCTCAATGACGAATCCAAAGAGGGGTTTGAATAATGTGCCATTTTCTGACGTGTAGATTGGGGAGCCGAGGTCGAGCCAGCTCGCGTCTGCATGGCCGTCATTGTCGGCGTCGACGAGGCCGTAATCGCCTAAATTGGACGCACCATGGAACGAACGAACGAGAATTTCTCCGGTGCTCGCGTCACGAGCGGCCAAAAAACGGTTGTTGTCGTCGATTGCATCGTAATCGAGCGTGTCCTGGAACGGCATTTCGTTGATGATGAAATCAAGCGAGGTCTGTCCGTTTCCGCTTTCGAAGGTTTTGCCGTTCGGGAAGGGGAGACAGTAATATTTTCCGTCCGTGTACTTCAAAATGACGGTACTCATTCCGTTGGACGGCGAGTCGGAATCGACACACGTAATGACGCGTCCGACGTTTTCGACGGTTCCGGCACACTGGAGCATCGCCATGCCGTCTTCCAAGGATGTATTAATCGTACAGGAAATTATTGGTGCGGACTCGCTGGTTCCGTACATGTCTTCCAGCAGGCTGTTTCCATACAGGGGCGAAGAGGTGAATTTTGTACCGCGAATCACCTGCATAATCGCATCCTGAAGCATTGCGTCCGGATCAATGGTCGTTTCGCCCATCTTTCGGTTTTGCTCGGAAGCGTCTTTCAACTGCCCCGTCGTGAGTAAAAACGTGACTGCCGTGAGTCCGACCATGGAAAGAAGCACCAAGACGATAATAAGTACCATGCCGCGGCGCTGTGTGGAATGTTTCTGAACCATGTTCCTTTATTCCTGTATAAAAACGTGTGTTTCAAACCCGTATAAGTGTCGTTTCCGCTCCGAAATAACCCCAATATTCCAGATGAAAATTACCGCCGAACCTGAATTGGAACGAACTGCGTGTACACTCCCACGACTCCGCCGGGAGTGTAAATCGTAGCGCCCGACTTTCCGCTGAGCCACTGCATTCCGTGAAACTGCATGTAAATGGTTCCGCCATCGCTGTAAATATTTTCGATTCGATACCAGTGACCGTACGACCCCGCAGAATTGACCATGTAAACGTACTGCCCGGCCTTGAATTCTTCGACGTCTCCGGAACCAAAGGTTCCTTGAACGGAAAGGACGCCGTAACTGTCCGTGATGCTGACTCCCGTGATTTTGTTGATCTCGAAACCGCCATTTTCGCTGCGTGAACGTTTGTAAGTGACGGCTGCGGAGACTTCACAATAATCTTTGTTCTCGATTTTTCGGACGGTTCCGACCCACGAATAGTCGCCGTTGAGCGACGTGTCGTACTGCGGCGGATTGCTTTCCAAATCGACGCCTTCGTTGCTCTGCTTCAAATGGTCGGCACAGTCGAAATCTTCGGTGAACATTTTGTTGGCGGCGTTACTCTTCACGTTTGGGGCGCTTCCGAAACCGGGACTCCAATTATAGTTGTACCCACTTGTGCTGCTGAGACCGTCGTCGTTCAGTTCCTCAATCCAGTCTTGCGCCAGCATCGTTTCGAGAGCCGCACGTCCGCAGTTTGCCGCCATGTCGGACCGAAAGGACTGTTTCACGAGCTGCTCGCTGAGCGCAACGGCACCGGCGATTCCGAATATGCCGATCATAATGACGGCTGCGGAAATCAGAACCTCCAGAAGCGTGAAACCTTCGGAACGTTTGGTTTTCAATCGGGGATTCATCAGTTTCCTCCCTTTGCTTTCGTTAAATCGTAGGCGTTGCTGCGAGCGGTCGTGACGTCATTGGACGAAATTCTGACGGATCCGGTTCCGCTGAACGCGACGTTGGAGGCGTAGGAAATCATTCCGGTTTTGGAATTTACCACGACCCAGTAGGTGTTGGGATCCTGCGTGTTGTAGTATCCGTCTTCCGCAAGCGTTCCGCCGCCGTCGGGACTCGTCATCCGTTCCCAGCTTCCGACGAGAAAGTAGATTTTTGAGTCTTCAAAGCCGGACAAATTCACCTCGGAACCGTTCACAAAGAGCGCCGCGCTTCCGTCCGGCCGAAAAATGACGGTGGGCGGGTAGCGCATCGCCGTGGTGTGATCCGTGGAGAGTTTGTCCTGGAAGGTGTTGTAATCCCTTCCACTGTCGTCATCATCGTCGTCATCATCGTCATCGTCATCGCCGCCGACGCCGCAAAATGCGAGATCAATCATGTACCCCTTCGGAAGCGTGAAGGACGATTCCAGTCCCAGCGCTTTCGCAAACGCATTGCTGCTTTCCGGAACGGGAAAGTAATTGATGACGCACTCGTCCGCATCGGATCCATAGTTGTTATAATCGTACTGCAAATTGGAATTGAATCCCGCACTAAGATTCAAAGAAGTGGACGAACTCGTAATGACGAATTTCGGGCCTGTATAATTCAGTTGAACCGTGTCGCCGCGTTTGAGGCTCGGAAAGGAGCCGACGTTGACGGTGACGGAGTTTCCGCTGACGGAGTAACCGCCGACGACACTCGGTGGAGCGGTAAGCTGTTCCATTGTGATACATGCGCAGGGAAAATTCTCGTGGAACGGCATAAACGTGACGCCGCAGGGACGCCCCAGTCGAATCGCACGTGCACGAGCCGACTCGAGCGCCGATTGGACGCCGCGTACCGTCTCACGGGCGGCGCGATTTTCTGCCATCGGCGTTAAAACAGGGATGGAAGCGGCCATTAATAACATCATAATCGCCGCAACGACCAGCAGCTCGATGAGCGTCATTCCCCGTCGACGGTCAGTGACGGAAACGATATCACGATTTAAATGGATTGTTTTCATTGATTCAACTCTTTATAGGTTATGATTCGTGATGTTGTCGTAGTATTCCGCAGTCGCGTCGGTTGCCGAGTCGCCGCTGCTGCTTCCGCCGCCGGGACTGCCCGCATTGGAGGAGGCGCAAGGGTAGTTTCCGCTCGCAATGATGGTTCCGCGCATGCGGTCCGGCCCCGCTGAAAAAATCAGAGGAAAGACGGCGTACGGGTTGTTGGAAGTATCCACTCCTTGCGGGTCAAACGGATTTCGGTCGGTCCCGTTCTGGATTTTTGAAATCGCGCCGTTATTTCCGTTGTAATGTCCCGCAGGCCATCGAACGAAGAAAATCGGCGTCCCCCAGCCGTCCACGAACTCATTGAGTCCGTTTCCGTCCGTGTCCTGCACCTCCATCGACGTGAACGCCGACTCCGCTTCCGGAATCCCCATGACGATCTGATAGAGCAGCTCCGCCGACTGAATGTCGCTGTCGTGAGTCGCGTTTTTCGCATCTCTCAATCGGTGAGGCGAAAGGTTGCTTACGTCGTCCCAAATCGTCGGCATCTCTGCCTTCTGAATAGCGTACAGTCGGCTGAGACGATCCTTTTCGCTCAACGTTTCTCCGGCGTCCGCCACACGGCGGTACATGTAGTCTGCGTATTTCTGCATCACGAAACGGTTGAGTTTCGCGATGGTCGCCCTCGTTCGGGTTTCACGCGCCATGTTGTCGGCAGCGCGCATTCCAGCGGCACTGATTCCCATCAACACCCCCAAAAGTGCGATCACAATCAGCATCTCCACAAGCGTAAATCCGGAATGTGTGTTCTTCATGTTTCTTTCCTTCTCGGAAATGAATAATGCAATGCGAATTCAACACGCC
This sequence comes from uncultured Planctomycetaceae bacterium, assembly GCA_964438515.1. GTDB lineage: Bacteria > Planctomycetota > Planctomycetia > Pirellulales > Thermoguttaceae > RGIG3701. Next base: position 455 of record CAYTLK010000116.1, on the reverse strand, counting down.
GCGCGAATCAGTTCAGGAGGTCCCGAACGGTTTTCTTGCCGAAGTTGACGATATTGTTCCCTGTGGCGGAATTGACGTTTCCTTTTTTGACGACGAGACCGCCGGAGGTGATTTGACCCCAATCGTCGTCAAGACCGGCAGAAACGAGCTGATAGGTTTCTTCGTTGTAATAATCGCCGTCTTCCGTCTTGTAAACCGGATAGGTGCCGGTGCTTGGATAGGATTTGTTTCCCGTGGCGCCGCGAGCCTTCAGATAAACGAAGGGCTGCGAGCAGCCGGACGGAACGAAACGGAACGAGTCGTCGACACGCGTTTTGTCGAAATCGAAAAGCGGTTTCGTCGTGCTGCTTAAGGACTCAGGATTCGTCGAAAAAGGCGCTTTCGGATTCGCATTGTGCGGACCCAGAAAAACGTACAGCGCGTTTTCGGGAGAAATGCTCACGTAAGTACCCGTG